>JACQMO010000002.1 GCA_016203535.1 Candidatus Uhrbacteria bacterium
ATTCATCTTCCTGCTCGACAAGGGCGAGATCGGCAGCGCGAACGCACAAAAACTGCTTGCGCTCATGGTCGGCACGGACGCCGATCCGTCGCAGATCATGGAGACGCACGACCTCGGACAAAAAATGGACGAGAAAAAACTTCTAGAGGAAATCAAACGCATCATTTCTCAAAATCCGGACCAAGCCGCTCAAGCCAAAGCCGGCAAAACCGCCGTCATCATGTGGTTCGTCGGCGCCGTGATGAAAGCGACGGAAGGAAAAGCAAATCCCGCTGCGGCGAAAGAGTTGGTGATGAAAGAGCTGGGACTTTAACTGGAGATTGGACGCTCTTTCTCCTTCGCTACCCACTCCCCCACCATCGCGACGGCGTCGTCTTCTGAATGCGCCCAGTGGATGCGGGGGTCTCGGCGATACCAGGTTTCCTGTCGCTTGGCGTAGCGGTGAACGGCCAGTTTGCAGGCGGCAATCGCCTGTTCAAGCGCCTTCTCCCCTTTGATATACGAAACCAGCTCGCGATACCCGATGGAGGTCATCGCTGGCGCGTCAAGCGGGACGCCCTTCCGGATGATCTCCCGAATCTCATCGATCCATCCGCGCTCGATCATATGTTCGATCTCATGGTCGATCCGCGCGTTCAGGTCGTGGCGGTTCCATTTGATCCCCACCTGAAACGCTTCCACCACCGGTTTTCCGATTTTCCGCGTCTCGCGCATCGGTTTTCCGGTGAATGTCACGATTTCGATAGCCCGAATCACACGCCGGGGATTTTTGAGATCAACGACCTCCGCGGCGGCCGGATCCAGTTTCAGGAGGTGCGCCACCAACTCCTCCAGGGATTTGGCCTCGAATGCCGAACGAAGATGCGGCTTCGGTTCGACCCGAGGAAACGCAAAATTATCAACGAGCGATTTGACGTAGAGCCCCGTCCCGCCGACGACGACCGGCAGCCGGTGCCGCCGCGTGATTCCCTTGATGGCGTGCATGGCTGCGGTGCGCCACTCTGCCACCGTGTATACCTGTGACGGCGGCAAAAAATCCATGAGGTAATGCGGGACGCCGTGAACCACAAACGCCCGCCGTCCCTCGAACAGTCCGCGCTCCCCCGGCGGCTTTCCGGTCCCGATCGAAAAATCAGTGAAGCACTGGCGCGCGTCGGCGTTGATGATCTCCCCGTTCAATTGTTTCGCGAGACGGATGCCGAGCGCCGTCTTTCCGGACGCCGTGGGGCCGACGACACACGCGATCCGGGGGATGCGGCCCGAGGTCGATGGACGGTGGTGACGAATGGGGGGCATGCGAGGGGAGAAGCTGGAAGCTGGATTGTAGAGCGTGGATGCTTCTACCTTCTGGCTTCTAGCTTCTCATTTCTCTTTCCCCGACCAGCTGCCATTCGAGCGCCTGCGTCACCTGTATGGGAACAATCGTACCAACAATGGAGGGATCCGCGCAACGGAACCGGCAGAGCTTCATTTCCTGCGTATTCCCGGATGCCCAAGCGCCGTCGCACCGATCTGCCAGGACCGAAACGGTTTTCCCGACGAATGCCTGGTTTTTTCGGAGCGTGATTCCTTCCATCATCCGCTGCAGGCGCTCCCATCGCCGCTTCTTTTCCTCCCGCGGCACGTCATCCTCGTAGAGCTTGAACCCCAGCGTGCCGGACCGCGGGCTGTACTGCGCGGTGTACGAGATGTCGAAATCCGCTTCCCGGTACAGGGACACGGTGTCTTCAAAATCCTGTTCCGTCTCGCCGGGAAATCCGACGATGATGTCCGTCCCGAGCGCGATGCCCGGCCGCGCGGCCTTCACCTTCTCGATCACCTCCATATATTTTTCGCGCGTGTACTTCCGATTCATCCGGAACAGCGTCGCGTTCGAACCCGCCTGAACGGGCAGATGGAGATAGTTCACCTGCTTGGGTAGGTTGAGCGCGTCGATCACCTTGTCCGTCATGGAGTTCGGATGCGGCGCGGTCCAGTGGATGCGTTCGATTCCAGGCATTTGGTTCACCTCCCAAAGCAATGCGGCGAAATCGTTCCAGAACACGTCACCTCCGCGCCGCGTTTCACGATAGGGGTTTTCGGATGAAAAAACTTCGGGATCCGAGGAGCGATAGGAATTGACGGTTTGGCCGAGCAATGTCACTTCCACGACGCCGTGCGCCGCGAGCTCGCGGATTTCCTGAAGCACGTCCGCGGCCGGTCGATTTTTTTCGAGACCCCGGGCGTACGGCACGACGCAATAGGTGCAAAATTTGTTGCATCCCGTCTGGATGGACACGAACGCCTGCGCGGACGGCACGCGGAGCGGCGCGATCTTGAAGTAATCCTCGGCCAGGTCGGCGGAATTGACCAGGTCCGGCCGCAGCTCCGCGATCCACCGCGGCAGTTTTACCATCTCCGGCGTCGGGAAAAACAGGTCAACCGGCGCAAGGCGCTCGCGGATCGCACCGTCCGTGTCACGACCGGCCATACAGCCCGTCACCGCGACGATGACCTCGGGACGACGCGCTTTGAGTTCCGCGAACTCCTTCATCTTCCCGTACACGCGGTCTTCCGCCGTCTGCCGGACCGAGCAGGTGTTGAGCAGCACGAGATCCGCATCATCATCGGTCGCGGTCTCCGAAAATCCAAGCCCGGACAGAAGCCCCGCGATCCGCTCGGAGTCGTTCTTGTTCATCTGGCAGCCGTAGGTCACCAGGTGGAATTTGGGCCCGCTCATTTCGGCAGAGGCTAGCATGAAAAAATAATAGGATCAACGGGTGACACGGCGAACGCCTTGAGTCATGCGAGGAAACCATTTGTTCGACGGCGGCAGATACGCTACACTTCGAACGAATATGCCCGAAAAAACCGAACAAAAACCGTCCAAGACCATCCTCGTGGCCGAAGATGACCGTTTCCTCCTCAAGGCGCTCCAGGCCAAACTCAAACGCTCCGGCTTCAACGTGATCGCGGCGACGGACGGCGAGGAAGCGCTTGCAAAATACACCGAGGGGACGGCGGACCTCATGCTCCTCGACCTGGTCATGCCGAAAAAAAGCGGGTTCGAGGTGCTCGAGGACATCAATAAAACCGGCGCAAAAAAACGCACCCCCATCATCGTGCTTTCGAACCTCGGCCAGGAATCGGACATCGCGCACATCAAGAAACTCGGGGTGGACACCTATCTCATCAAAGCGAATTACACGCTCCAGCAGATCATCGATCTCATCAACAAACAGCTCGCCTAGCGACCCCCTCCATGGCCCTCACCGATGCACAGCTTGAGAAGCTCTTCGTTGACGGAGAATTCTTGACCAAGAAGGAATTCGAAAGCGTCAAGACGGTCGCGGAAAACAAGCATATCCCGGTCACCGACGCGGTGGTCGAGCTTGGGCTTCTCTCCGAACTCCAGGCGCTCTCGCTCATCGCCGAAGAGCAGGGTTTCCGCTTCGTGGACCTGACGAAGGAACGCATCGACCCGACCGTCCTCTTTCTGATCCCCGAACGGGTGGCGCGGGCACGGAACGCCGTGGCCTACAAAAAAACGGAGGACGGCGTATGGGTGGCCATGGTGGATACGAATAATTACGAATTCATCGCCCTCCTCCAAAAAAGTTTCAACGCGCCGGTCCAGGTGGTGCAGACGACGCATGCGGGCGTAGGCCACGCCCTCAAGGGATACCAGAAAGACCTGCTCGACCAGGCGCGCCTCCTCGTCGCCCGGATGGCAAAAAAGCCCGACGAACAGGACGTCGTGAAGCTGATCAACCTGCTCGTCGAAGCCGCCTATCGCGGCGCGGCGTCGGACATCCATATCGAACCGGAAGAGGACGACGTCGTCGTCCGGTTCCGCGTCCATGGCGACCTGCGCGAGGCGCTGCGGTATCCCAAGGAATCGCATGACAAGGTCGTCTTCCGCATCAAGATCCTGTCGCGGCTCCGCACGGATGAACACGCCCAGGCGCAGGACGGCCGGTTCGAGATGAAATATCCGGACGCGCGCGTGAACCTGCGCGTGTCCATCCTGCCGATCACGCACGGGGAGAACATCGTCATGCGGCTCCTGTCGGAGGGATTTTCGCGCTTGCGGCTCGAAGACCTCGGCCTCCTGGATGACGACCTCGAAAAGGTGAAGCGCGCCGCGCAGCTGCCCTATGGCATGATCGTGGTCGTCGGACCGACCGGTTCCGGACAAACGACGACGCTCTATGCGATGCTGAACATCCTGAACCAGCCGGACGTGAACATCATCACCGTCGAAGACCCGGTGGAATACAGCATCCGCGGCATCCGGCAGATCCAGGTGAACCCGTCGACCAACCTGACGTTCGAGATGGGACTGCGCTCGATCCTGCGCCAGGACCCGGATATCGTGATGGTCGGTGAAATCCGCGATCCGCAAACCGCCGGCATCGCGGTGAACGCCGCGCTCACCGGCCACCTGCTGCTGACCACGCTCCACACCAACGATTCGGCCACCGCCTTCCCGCGGCTCTTCGACATGCACGTCGAGCCGTTTCTGATCGCGTCGTCGGTGAACGTCATCATCGCCCAGCGTCTCGTCCGACGGGTGTGCTCGAACTGCCTTGAAAGTTACGCGCCGGGAAAAGACCTCCAGGAAGCCCTTCGCTCCGACCCCGCCATGTTCCAACTGGTCCAACGGATGAGCGGTGAGGACAAGATCGAAAATCTTCGGCTGTACCACGGAAAGGGATGCTCCGTCTGCCATAACACGGGATTTACCGGCCGCTTGGGCATTTTCGAAATCCTCCAGGTCACGGAAGAGCTTCGGCCGCTCATCGTCGACAAGGCGAGCTCGGATGACATCCGGAAACAATCGGTCGCCGCGGGAATGCGGACGATGGTGGAAGACGGGATCCTCAAAGTTTTCAAAGGGCTCACGACGCTCGAAGAGATCATCCGGGTTACGAAGGTATAGGTATGTCGAACTTCAAGAAGGAACTGGTCGACTTTTTCAAAAACGTCGCGCTCATGGTGAAAAGCGGGATCCCGCTGAACGAGGCGATGGTGGTGTTGGTGCAGCAGTCGCAAAGCAAGGCGTTCACCGCCTTCCTCATGGACATCAAAGCGCAGCTCGAACGCGGCAGCGCCTTTTCGAAAGCGCTTGAGACGTACCGCGAACAGATCGGCGACATGTCGCTTAACATCATCAAGGCCGGAGAAATCAACGGGACGCTCGACACGAATCTGAAATATCTGGCCGACATCATGACGCACAACAAGGAGTTGAAGCAAAAAATCAACTCCGCGCTTCTCTACCCGAAGATCGTGCTAGGACTCACGTTTTTCATGGGGAGCGGCATCTCGCTCTTCGTCCTGCCGAAGCTCATCCCGCTGTTCAAATCGGTGGACATCGAACTTCCGCTCGCGACAAAAATCCTCCTATGGGTGTCCGAGTTCGTCCGCGACCGTGGGATCGTCGCCGTCATCGGCGTGACGGCGGTCGTCATCCTGTTCGCGTTGAGCAACCGCATCCCCGCCTTCCGTTGGGTCTACTACACGGCATCCATCCGCATGCCGTTTTTCGGGAAGCTGTTCCGCAACTACCAACTCGCGCTGTTCAACCAGATTTTCGGCACGCTGTTCAAGAGCGGCCTTACCATCAAAGAGACGCTCACGGCCACGGCCGAAGCCATGACCAACGTCCGGTACAAACAGGCGCTCGTGAGCGCGACGTCACGGCTCACGGCCGGCGTCCCCTTGGCCACCATCCTGGGCGGATATCCGAAACTCTTCCCGAAAAACGTCATCGCGCTGATCGCCGTGGGCGAGCAAAGCGGGAAACTCGAAGAGACGTTCACGTATCTCTCCGTCTACTTCGAAAATGAGGTGGACGTCCAGACCAAGCAGCTGCCGACGCTCATCGAGCCGCTCATGCTGATCTTCATCGGCCTCGTCGTCGGATTCATCGCGCTCGCTGTCATCTCCCCGATTTATGAGCTCACGTCCGGCATTTCTAAAAAATAGGAGGACGCGCGGGTTCACGCTCCCGGAAATGCTCCTCGTGATCGCCGGCACGGTTCTTCTGTTTGCCATGCTCATCCCGGTCGGGTTCCGTTTATATCGCGCACAGCTCGTGGATGACACCTCGCGGCTCCTCGTCGAAACGCTCCGACGCGCACGCGCCTACGCCCAGAGCGGCCGGAATGATTCCGCGTACGGCGTGAAGGTCGTGACCGCTTCAAGTTCGCTCGTCCTCTTTCAGGGGCAATCCTTCTCCGGACGGATCGCGTTGGAGGATGAAATCCTCGACTATCCCTCGACCGTGGTCATCACCGGGACGTCCACGGAAGCCGTCTTTTCGCGACTGTACGGCACCTCGACGATCAGCGAAACGTGGACCGTCACGCATGGATCGCAGTCTCTCGGAGTGTCAATCAACGCCCAAGGCGTGATCGACCTGGAGTAACGGAAGCGGTACCATATCGTCATGATGTCTCGCGTTCGGAGCGGTCAAAGTCTCGTTGAAATCCTCCTCGCGATCACCGTCTTCCTCTTCGGCGTCGTGACGCTCGGCGTGCTCTATCTCGACGCCACAGCGACGCATCGCAAGGGCGTGGATCGTGGCAAGGGTGTGGCGTACGCGCTCGAAGGCCTGGAGGCGGTCCGGTCGATCCGTGATCGCTCATTCGCATCTCTCGCAACCGGAACGCACGGTCTGCTCCTCTTAAACAACCAATGGACGCTCTCCGGGACGAGCGATACGCAGGATGCGTTTACGCGCACCGTGCAGATCAGCGGGCCGGACGGCGACACGAAATACGTCACCTCGACCGTCACTTGGGCGTTCAGTCCCACAATCACCGACAGCGTCACCTTCACGACCCGGATCACGAACTGGCGCAAGGTCACGCCGACGACCTGGGCCTCGCCGGACGTCGTGTCCTCGAGCACGCTCACGAACATCTCGGCAAATGCGGTGGACGTGGAAGGGACCACACTTTTCGTCACGACGCCGAACAACGCCCAGGGGACCGAGTTCCGCGTCTATGACGTGACGAATCCCGTCTCCCCGTCGTACCTCGGCGGTCTGGAGACCGGGACGCACCTGTTCGTGCTCGATGCCGTTGGCTCCCGCGGGTACCTTGCGAGCGACAACAATCCGGACGAAGTGAAGGTCATCGACGTCTCAAACCCGGCCAGCCCCTCCGAACTCGGGTCCATGAAACTTACCGCGAACGAAAACGTGAACGGGGTATTCGCGAGCGGCACGATCGTCCATCTGGTGCGGGATGAGATCGGCCAACAGGCCACGTATTATATCTATGACGCGACGAACGGCGCGAGTCCGACGCTCCTCGGGTCCATGAACACGGGGGACGATACGTATGATGTCGCCGTTCGGAACGGCAATCCGCCGTATGCGTTCATCGCCGGGGAAGACCATCAGCAGGAGTTTCAGATCGTGAACGTCGCGGATCCCGCAACCATGGGAGTCGTCGGTTCGCTGAACCTCCAGGAGGAGCTCCTCGCCGTCGCCGTGTCCGGCACCTGGGCGTTCGGCGGCATGGAAGCGGTGGGTGGGCAGCCGGAATTTTATCTGTTCAACGTGAGCGATCCGGCGAACCCCTCGGTGCTCGGAACATTCGAAGTGAATGCCGACGTGAATCGCATCGCCGTCTGGGGGAACCTCGTTTTCCTGGCGACGGCCTCGTCCACGAAGGAATTCATCGTGCTGAACGTGACGAATCCCGCGAATCCCACGCTCTATGGATCCTATGACCTCGTCGGCGAAGCCACGGACGTCGCGCTGTCCGTGGACGGAACGTATGCGTACGTCTCGACGGCGAGCTCGACCGCCGGCTTGTATATCCTAAAAACCGGAACATGAGCGTCCGACGACCGTCGAAGCCCGGCTACACCCTGCTGGAATTCCTCCTCTACATCGGAATCGTTTCCGGCGTGCTGCTTGTCGCTTCAAACGTGCTTTTCACCCTGCTCCAGGGCAAGGCAAAACTGCAGGCCGTGGAAGAAGTGTCCCAAAACGTGCGCGTGGGCATGGACCGCATGTCTGGCGCGGTGCGGAACGCGGCGTCCGTGACGACGCCGGCGGTCGGCGCTACCGGCACCTCTCTCATCCTCCAAAACACGTCCGCCACCACGAGCCCGACGACGTTCGTCGCGCAAAATGGCATCCTGTATATGAAAGAAGGCGCGGCGGCCACAACAACGCTCATGTCGAACGACGTGACGGTGCGGTTTCTCCAATTCACGAACGTCGGCGGCACGAGCACGCCGGCCACGATCCGAATCGAACTCGCCGTCAGCTCCACCAACCCGGGCAATGATCCGAACTACGAATTCGGCGTGCGGTTATTCGGCACGGCAAACGTCCGACGGTGATATGCGGCCACCTGGATACATCGCTCTCGTATCGCTCACGATCATTTCCGCCATCATGGTCGTGGTTGCGGCGGGACTCCTCGTCCGCGCGGCTGGCGGCGGAAAAATCGTCGTGGCCAGCGACACGCGGGACCGCGCGGCCTCCGCGGCGCAGGCGTGCGCAGAAATGGCGCTCATCCGATTAAAAGACAACGATCTCTATTCCGGAAATGAAATCTTGGACGTAAACGGAGATACCTGCGCGATCCTCCCGATCACGGGGTCCGGGTCGTCGCGAACTGTCCAAACGACCAGCACCGTGTCCGGTTACTCCCGAAAAATCCGTATCCAAATCACAACGATCAACCCGACCATGCAGATCGGCTCCTGGGAAGACGTCGCGGATTTCTGATACAGTGCTGGACGTATGAAGCTTCTTTCCGCCCTCCTCGGCACTCCGCAGGCCTTTGCTGTAGACTTGTCGGACACGACGCTCCAAATCATGGAAGTCCGCGGCGGCGGGACCGGACGGGTTGGCGCGTTCACCCATCAGGACATCCCGCCCGGACTCATCGAAAACGGCCGGATTCTCGACCAGGCAAAACTCGCCGAAGCCATCCGGGCGGGGATGAACTCCTGCAAGCCCGGACCGCCCAGTACCAAGCGCGCGGCCGCCGAGCTTCCGGATACGCAAACGTTCCTGCACCACATCCGCTGCGAAGAGACGCGCACGCACACGGAAATGCGCGAACACATCCGGACGATTGCGGAAGAACACGTGCCGCTAAACCTGGAAGAATCCTACTGGGATTTTAAAATCACGGAGCAATCCGCGGAGGGAATGGAGATTCTTTTTGCCGCGGCTCCCAAGGCCATCATCGAGATCTATGTCCACACGTTCACGCTCGCCGGCCTTGAATTGGTCCTCCTCGAACCCGAATCCATCGCCCTTGCGCGCGGGGTCGTCGAACGAGTAAAAATTCCCGCGGGATCCATCCAAGCGATCATCGATATCGGCGGACGTTCGACTACGATGGTATTTGTCGAACGGACCGGGGTCCGATTGTCCGTAAGCGTCCCAGCGGCCGGCCAGGCGTTCACGGCCGCGATCGCCGAAGCCAAACACCTCGATTCCGAAACGGCAGAACAGGTGAAGCGCGAGCAGGGATTTTCCGACGGCGTCGTTGCAGAGGCCGTGCGGAAGGCCCTTTCTCCCGTGCTGGAAGAATTCGCAAAAGCGCACGAATTCGCCTGCCGGACGTCCGGATGCTCGCTTGGCGGCATTATCCTTGCCGGCGGATCAAGCGCCATGCCCGGCTTGGCAGAAGAATTGAAAACGCAATTCGGATGCGAGATCACGATGGCCAAAGTTCCGTTTACCGTCGGAGGACTTCAGCTGCATCAGATTGCGACGATCTCCGGTCTCGCCGTGCGCGCAAAAAAGTTATCCCCAGGGATAAACTTTATCCAAAAAACCTAGCAGGTGGTATAATCGAAACCACTTAACAGTTATTATTTTTTAATCTCTCTTATGTCCCTGCGAACCTTCTATCCGCGGGCGAAACGACCGGGGTTCACCCTCATTGAACTCCTGCTCGTCATCGCCATCATCGCCATCCTGGCCGCGATCGTCATCATCGCGATCAACCCGGCCAGACAGCTCGCCCAGGCGAACAATGCGCAGCGACGCAGCGACGTAAACACGGTCCTGAATGCGGTCGGCCAATACGCGGTCGACAACCGCGGAGCATATCCGACGGCGATCACGTCGGTGGACGGTGAAATTTGTCGGACCGGCGTCTCCGTCGCAAACTGTGGCGGCGGCGTGGATCTCTCCGCGTTGACGGACAACGAACTGTATCTCACAGCGATACCGACGGATCCGACCGGTTCCAGCGCAACAGGCACGGGATACTTCATCTACGTCACGACGAGCACCAACCCCCGCATCGTCGTCTCCGCGCCATCCGCGGAACTGAGCGTGACCATCAACGTCTCGCGATAAACTTGACGAAAGAAAAACCCCGCCATCGGCGGGGTTTTTTTGTTATAATACCTACCACCTACAACCTACCAGCTACCCTATGCCCCCAACCGCCGATCAGATCGCCCAGATGAAGCACCTGATGCAGGCCTATCGTGTCCACCTCCGATCCGCCGTGACGAAACACCGGGATACGGCAAAACAACTTCTCGCCGAATCTGACCTGCGACGGAAGCAGCGGATCCGACAGGCGCTCAAGCAACCCTGACGGTCACGCGGCGAGTTCCGATTCGATCGCCAGGAGGCGGTTATACTTTTCAACGCGTTCGGAACGGGACAGCGATCCGGTCTTGATGTGTTCCGCGCCGCTCGCGACGGCAAGGTCGGCGATGGTCGCGTCGTCCGTTTCGCCGGACCGATGGGAAATGACAACGGAAAACTTCGCCTGCTGGGCCATAGTGATGGCGTCAACGGTCTCGGTGAGCGTCCCGATCTGGTTCGGTTTGATGAGAATCGCCGTCGCCGCCTTCTCGCGGATGCCGCGATCAAGCCGTTTCACGTTCGTCACGAAAAAATCATCGCCGACGATGAGGGATTTTTTTCGAAGCGCCGGGACGGCCGCCCTCCATGCCGCCCAGTCGTCCTCGGCAAACGGGTCCTCAATCGACAGGAGCGGATACGCCGTCTGCCACCGCTCATACCGCTTCAACAATTCGGCCGATCGGTATTCCGTTCCGCCTTCGGCCCGAAACACGTATCGCTTCTTTTTTGAATCATAAAACTCGCTGGCCGCGACGTCGGTCGCAAGCGCGATGTCTTTTCCGGGCTTGTACCCGGCTTTTTTGATGGCAAGAAGGAGAAGGTCGAACGCCTCCTCCACGTTCTTAAGTTTCGGAGCGAATCCGCCTTCATCCCCCACCGTGGTCGTGAATCCGCGTTCTTTCAAAAGTTTCGCGAGCGCATGGAACGTTTCCGCGCCGGCGCGGACGCGTTCGCGAAACAACCGCTGCCTCGGCAGGAGCATGCATTCCTGGACGTCGAGCGACCAATTCGCATGCGCGCCGCCGTTCAGCACGTTCATCATCGGGATGGGAAGCGCTGCCTTTTTGGAAAAATGGAACGTATGCCGGAGAGACTTCCACAACGGCATGTTCCGATGAACCGCAAGCGCTTGTGCGACCGCCAGAGAAACGGCGAGCGTCGCGTTCGCGCCGAGCGACGCCTTGTTCGGCGTGCCGTCTTGCTCGCACATGACGTGGTCGATGTCCTGCTGCCGGGACGCGTCCACGCCGCGAAGCACGGGGGCGATCCGGGTATTCACGTTCTTCACGGCGGTGAGCACGCCCTTGCCGCCGTATCGCTTGCCGCCGTCACGAAGTTCCAGCGCTTCATGACTGCCGGTGGACGCTCCGGACGGGACTTTGGCTTCCGCCGACGCTCCGGAGGAAAGCGTGACGCGGCACGCCACCGTGGGATTCCCGCGGGAGTCGAGGATTTCCCGAGCCGTAACGGAGGCGATGCGTGAAGAGCGAAGAAGCATAGATTGACGGATTAAAAATCAGTTGGTTGGCGATCCGATTCGTTTGTCGATGATCTTTGTCAGGCGTGAGAGGCGGATGCCGATCCACACGACCAGCGCGGTCACGAGGAGCGCGTACAAAAACTTCGCCGCGACGCCCTGGGACGGTCCGAAGAGTTGGACGAACAGCGTCTGGACCGCATCGTTCCATGCAAGCGCGGCCACGAGCGCGAACGCGGACGTGAGAAGTTCCAGCGTCTTCTTGACAACCGTGAGGCGAAGACTCATTTCCCGTTCCGTCTCTCCCGTTTTCTTTTTCATCATATTCATACCTTTTTCTTCTTTGAGGCTGCGCGTGTCTTCTTCTCCTCAAGGGCGATCAGTCCGGGGAGTTCGCCCTTCAACGCCAGAAATTCCAGCATCGCGCCCCCGCCGGTGGAGAGATGGTCCACCCATTCGCTCATCCCGCTTTGCATGACGATCGGAAGCGTGTCCCCGCCGCCAATGACGCCGTACGTCGGTCCTTTGCTCCGCGCGGCGATGACGCGCGCCAAAAGGAGCGATCCGTGCGCGAAGGTTGGAATCTCCGCGACGCCGACCGGCCCGTTCCACATAATCGTCTTCGCCGTTTTGAGTTCCTTCGCCCACGCCATCATGGTTTCCGTCCCAATGTCTCCGATGACATCCGTTTTGCGCACCTTCGCGATCGGAACGGAACGCGCCGGAACGCCGGATTTCAGCGCCGTCGCGACCAGAACATCACGTGGGAGAACAAGCTTCGGATGTTTGAGAAGCGTCTTTGCCATCGTAACACTCTCTTTCTCAAGGAAGGACCTTCCGATCTCCATCCGCATGGCCTTGAAAAACGCGTGCGCCATCGCGCCGCCGACGAGCACCCGGTCCGCGGTATCGAGGAGCGACTTCAGGACGCCGATCTTCGTCGAGAGCTTCGCCCCACCGATGACGGCGACGAACGGCCGCTTCGGTTTTGCGATCAGCCGTTCCAATCCATGGACTTCCTCGACAAGCGACGGACCGGCGAACGATGGCAGAAACTTGGCGATCCCGACGACGGACGCGTGCGCCCGATGGCACGACGCAAACGCGTCGTTCACGAAGAGATCGCCGAGCGATGCGAGCGTTTTTGCGGTGGACGGGGCGTTCGTTTCTTCGCCTTTCAAAAACCTCACGTTCTCGCACAAAAAAACCGTCCCCGGCTTGGCATGTTCGATCGTTTTTTTCGCCTCGTGAATCCCCGCGGACGCACCGAGATTCGCTCCGAGAAAATGAATCGGAATGTCCGTCGCGCGGTGCGCGAGCCGTGCAAGCTTCTCCGTTGAAAAACGAAGGTCGCGTCCCTTCGGACGGCCCACGTGGGTGAGAAGGATCGCCACGGCGCCGGAGCGCGACAGCCAGTCGATCGTCGCATGGCTCCGGTCGAGCTTCAATGAATCCTCCGGAGCGAACGGCCCCTCGAGCGGCAGGTTCCAGTCAACGCGAAGGAGCACGTGCTTCCCCTTGAGCGACGTTTTCCCCGGCATCGGACGGAGCTTCATACCGCCTATCATACCATAATTGACATCACGTCCGGGGAATGGTTTTGAGCAGCATAAGCATGGCCGAGCGGCCACGAGCGTCTGCGAAGAACCGTTCCCCGGACGTGATGTCAAATCCCAACTTCCACCACCATGATCTCCGCCGGACAGAAGAGTCGCGCACGCAAATCCGCTTCACCGCACCCCTGCGTCACGATGAGCGGGATTCCGCGAACATTCTTTCTTCCGCGGTCGGCGAGGCGGCCAAGCGTGCTCGGGATCGGCGCAAGGGATCCAAGAAACGGCAACCGAATTTGCCCGCCATGCGTGTGACCGGCGAGGTAGAGGTCCGTCTGTCCCGCCTCCAAATCCCGTATGCCATCCGGTTCATGCGCAATCGTGACATGGGGAAGCGTTACGGAGGGACGGAACGGCGGCACGATCGGCCTCCCATAATAGTGATCGTCAAGTCCCGTTATCTGAAGTTCATGTCCGTCCTTCCGGATGGACACATGCGCGTTCGTCAAATCCGCGATCCCCCACTCACGGAGCGTCCGGCGAATGCGTCGCGGGTCGTCAAGAAAATCGTGATTCCCGAGAAAAAAATACCGGCCGTGGTGCGCCGTAACGCGCGTGAGCGGCTCAATGTCACGGACGGCATCGGCCGCATCCACGACGAAATCACCGCCAAGCACCAACACGTCCGGATCAAGCGCTTGCGCTTCCACGGACAGTCGCTCATACCACTCCCGATTGCGAAACCCGCCGGCATGGAAATCGGACAGGAACACGAATCGCACCCACGTGCCCGGATGCTTCACGAGCGGCTCCCGATACCGCACAATCCGAAGAAATCGCGGCTCGATAAAGACGCCGGACGCGAGGAGCATCAGCCCGAGGAGGAATGCGACGCCGAGCGCATTCCACGCGCCGCCGGAACGAAACGACGCGGTCGCGCCCCATGCCCCGAACACCGCCAAGAGAAAGAGGAGCGTATCGAAGATGCGCTCGCGACGGCGGATCGTCGGGATGCTCATGCGCGCGCCGCGCTGCCGACCTGCACGGCCAATTCCGCCAATCGGCAGGAATACGCCCACTCATTGTCGTACCACGCCAGGACTTTCACGAGGTCCCCGCCGACCACCTGCGTAAATGGCAGATCCACGATGGCGGAGGCGGGGTTTCCGATGAAGTCAGACGACACCAGCGCTTCCTCCGTCGCCTCGACGATCCCTTTGTACCGAGGATGTTTCACGGCTTTTTTCAATGCGGCGTTCACCTCCTCTTTCGTCGTCTTCCGTTTGAGCAAAAACGTGAAATCGGACAGCGAGACGCACGGCGTCGGAACCCGGATGGAAATCCCGTCGAACACGCCTTTGAGTTCCGGGATCGTTTCGGTGGTCGCGATGGCCGCGCCGGTCGTCGTCGGGATGATGTTTTGCGCGGCCGAGCGTGCGCGCCGCAAATCCTTATGTGGGCCGTCCTGAAGCACCTGATCGGCGGTATATGAATGGATCGTCGTCATCATCGCCTTCTTCACGCCGAAAAGATCATTCATGATGGCGGCAACCGGCGCGATGCAATTCGTGGTACAGCTCGCGTTGTTGATCACCTTCGCGGTCTTGCCGGCGCCCTGCTCGTTCACCCCGATCACGTGCGTCGGGACGTTCCCACCCTTTGCCGGCGCGGAAATAATCACACGCTTGGCTCCGGCTGTGACGTGCTGCCCCGCGCCCTCTTCATTCGTGAACCGGCCGGTGCATTCAAGGACGACATCCACCTTCATGTCCATCCACGGCAACTTGGCCGGATCCTTTTCCGCAAGCACCGGGATTTTTACTCCCTCAATGATCAAATTCTTCTCATCATGCCCAACCTTCTTGTCCCAGGCATGGTACGACGAGTCGTGCTTCAGGAGATGCGCGAGCGTCTTTGCATCCGTCAGATCATTCACGGCAACGACGTCAAACCCTTTTTTTCCGAATCCGGCTTTGAACGTGTTCCGACCGATCCGTCCGAACCCGTTGATGGCAATACGAGGCATATGTGCCTATAGAATATCACAAAAAACCGACCCGGTAATCATTCTTTGGAGCAAATCCGCAGGCGGTAGCCGAGGACTCTTAGTGAGGCGAGCCCAACGCGAGCCGAGCGGTGCGGAAAAGAATGGTTACTGGGTCGGCTTTAACAAATCTTTTCCGGTGGGGACATCACGTACCGCGCGAACCGCACGACAACGATCTTCTCCCCGATCTTCGCGATCTTTTCGTTGATCAGCCCCTCGACGGTCTTGTCCTCGTCCTTGAAAAACGGCTGTTTCAGGAGGCACACCTCCGAGTACCACTTGTTCATTTTCCCCTCGATGATTTTCGCCTTGATCTCTTCCGGCTTATACTCTTCCACCAGCTCGGCTTTAAAAATCTCTCGCTGCTTCTCGAGTTCGTTCATCGGGACCGTCTCCGGCGAAACGTACAACGGATCGATGGCCGCGACCTGCATCGCGAGATCGTTTGCGAGCTGCTGAAACTCCTCGTTGCGCGCGACGAAATCCGTCTCGCACTGGAGCTCCACCATGGCGCCGAGTTTTTTCGTGTGGTGGATGTATGACGCGACCACCCCTTCGGAGGTCTGGCGCTCGCTTGACTTCTTCGCGGCCTTTGCCGCGCCTTTTTTCTTCAGGATCTCAAGCGCTTTTTCCTTGTCTCCGCCGGCTTCGACGAGCGCCTGTTTCGCGTCCACGATTCCCGCGCCGGTGAGCTCGCGGAGCTCCATCACCTGTTTTGCGTCAATCATAGGAATGTTCGATGGGAACTTCTTACACGTTTGTCGGTTCCTTTTGTTCGGTCGTGAGCGTCGCACCCAACCGCGCTCGAGCCGCTTCCCATTCCTCGCGCCCCGCCTTGCACGCGGCGGCGATCACATGCGTCATAAGTTCCAGCGTCTTCACGGCGTCGTCGTTGCACGGGATGGGATAATCAATGCCGACCGGATTCACGTTCGTGTCCGCGAGCGCGACGATCTTCACCCCGCGGCGCTTCGCCTCCTGCAACGCGGTCTTGTCCTTCCGGATGTCCAGAATGAAAATCGCCTCCGGGATGCGGCCGAGTTCCTTGATGCCGCCAACGTTCTGTTCCAGCTTCACGATCTGCTCGTCGAATTTCAGCTGCTCGAATTTCGTGTACTTGCCGAGCTCGCCCTTCTCCTGTTTCCGTTTCAAATCCTTGAACTTCCGGATGACCTGGTTGATGACCGCGAAATTGGTCAGCGTCCCGCCGAGCCAGCGACGGCTGACGTACGGCATGCCTGCCTCGATCGCCTCGCGTTCGACGATGGGCGCGGCCTGTTTTTTCGTGCCGACGAACAGCACGATCCCCCCGCGAGCCGCCGTTTGTTTCACGAATGCGAGCGCCTGATCGAGCGCCTTCTGGGTCTCTTCAAGGTTAATGATGTGGATGCCCTGACGGGATCCGAAAATGAATTTGTTCATCTTCGGATGCCACTTGGCGGTTTGGTGCCCGAAATGGGCGCCGGCCTGCAGAAGCTCCGCAAGCGTTGGAATTTTGCTCATAGAATACCTTTTAACCTCTCTTCTGCGCCGACCGCGCCCCTATGTCGCCGCGAACGGCTCATCGGGGAGGTTGCGGACGGAATTGAATGCAGAAGATGCGGAATTGATTAGTGCCGGGAGGGTATCATGGGTCGGACAACCGGGCAATAGTAAGAAAAAAGCCCTCGCGGCGGATGCCGGAGGGCCTAGATGAAAGAGCTAGAGCTTCGTCGTGCAGAGCTGCATGATCTGCTGCGGCTGGGATTGAGGGCCGACCGGCGAGCCGTTGCCGAGCTGGCCGAAATCGTCCTTCCCCCAGCAGTACAGATACCCGTCAGTCTTCCAGGCACAGCTGTACTCGTATCCCAAGGAGACCTTGAGAAAGTCCGCGGACAGGATGAGCGTAGGTAAGGATTGGTTGGTCGTCGTTCCGTCACCGAGTTGACCGAACTGGTTAGCTCCCCAGCACCAAAGATCCCCCCCGGATTTCACTGCACAGGTATGTACACCTCCCGCCGCAACATCGATGACATCACTAGGGAGAATCTCCACGGGGGTTGACTTGGCAACGTTCGTTCCGTCGCCGAGCTGACTAGACTCATTCGCTCCCCAGCAACGGAGGGAACCGTCCTGTTTGATCGCACACACATGATAGTACGTCGCGGAGACGCTCACGACGCTTGTCGAAAGAGACGTCACTTGCGTCGGTAAATTCACCTGTGCGTTCGGCATACCATTGCCAAGTTCGCCTGACGAATCTCTCCCTACGCACCACAACGAGCCGTCTTTGTTGAGAGAACAGGTGTTGTCTGCCAGAGCGGCTACCTTTTCGACTTTCGTCGCAAGGTCATTGACCTTCTGCGGCGTAGTCTGGGGTGTGGCCGTATTTCCGAGGCCCAGGTTGCCGTACAGATTACGACCCCAGCAGTACTCGTCGCCATTCGACTTCACGGCGCAGGTGTGGTCGTTTCCGGCCGCCACCTTGACAACGTTCGTCAGGCCCATGACATCCACGGGCGTTGGCGAGTCATTCGTCGAGTTGTTACCGAGCTGACCGTCGTTGTTCCGGCCGGCACAGCGCACGGTACCTGCGGGCAGAACGGCGCACGTGTGATAGGCGCCGGCAGCGATGTCCACCGCGTTCGCGAAATCAACGATCGGTACCGCCGACGCAGCTGACGGCTGGTTGGTCGTCGACCCATCGCCGAGTTGACCGTAGTCGTTCCTCCCCCAGCACTTCGTCACCCCACCGTCGTCTCGCACGCATGCGTGCCAGAACCCGGTGGCGATCAGGGCGCATGGAGGAGGTCCGCTTCCGCCACCGCCGCCCGCTCCGGCACCGCCGCTGGACGTCGTCGTACTTCCGGCACCGGATCCTCCTTCGCCACCCGAGGACGTCGTCGTTCCCGAGGACGTTGTCGTGCCGCCGGCGCCGCCCGAAGAGGTCATTACGGTTCCGCCGCCTCCATCCCCGAATCCGGTCGTAAATCCTTCACCGCATGCTGCCAGCAAGAGAACACTGCTGGCGGTCATGAAACAGGTTCTCTTCATGTTCCACCCTCTCCAATGATGTTGTCGAAAAAGCAAAGCGGGACTATTCCCGTGTTTATCATTCCATTTCCTTGTACCCGCGTAAAGCATGGGCGTTACCCGGGTAAAAAGATGCCCTCGGCTCGCGGATCGCTCCGCAAGCCAAGGGCGAGGTGTTGTCCGCGCCACGCTAAGGCGTGACGAAGACGGGATTGGCATTGGTGGGGCCGGCGAGGATGATGTCGCCGGTCTGCACGTTGTTCACGGACTTGCCAATCTGGGTCGTGCCGTAGCACCCCAGGACATCGGCGCCCTCGCAGTCTCCATAGAGACAGTAGGTCGTGCCGTTTTTCACGGCATGGATGCCGCCTTCGTAGTCCGCGTCCGCGTCGCTCGGGCTCGTTGGAATCGAGCCGAACATGGGCGATCCGTCCGCGATGGTGCAGTCCTCCGACACGCCCCAGTTGGTCTCGCCCTTGGTCCCGGACGGGACCTCGCCAAAGTCGAGCTGGGCGTTCTTCTCGCCGGACGCGCCCATGTACAGGGCTCGCCACGAGATATCCGAGACGCCCTTGCCGTCTGGGGCATCGAGCCACCCGTCCGCGGCCACGCAGCCGTTCGGCGTGAACTTCGCCCTCACCTTGATCACGAAGTGGTACGTTCCCACGTCGCTGCAGTTGAAGACGAAGCTGGGCGCGCTACCGCCACCGCCGCCGGAACCGGTGTCGCCACCGCCGCCGTCGGATGAGCTTCCCGCTCCGCCGCCGGCGCCAGCCATGCCGCCGCTGCCACCAGCGCCGCCGGCTCCTCCCGAGCCGCCCGCGCCGCCATCGGACGTCGTAGTCGTGGCTGCGCTCTCGGCCGGATCAGTCGCGCAGCTCATCGCTGCCAGGCAGCCAATCACGGCCGCCAGAATGAAAAGGATCGAAAAGTGGCGCATGCCACGCTCCTTTGGTTTGGATGTTTCTTCACCGTGTCCAAGCCCACCGTGGGCAGGGCCACGAAGAAGGTATCACAAAACCATTTTTTCTGGGTTTTGTCAAGGGAGGATCGCAAAAACGGCTTTATTCAGCCCCGTCTTCAGTTTCCTCGTTCGAATCCCCTTGGCGTCCTCTTTTGACCGCTGAAATCACCGGCTCCAACCCTCCGTCCAGCACCTCGGCGATATTGTGCCAGGAATGCTTGATTCGATGGTCCGTGATCCGGTCTTGCGGGAAGTTATACGTGCGAATTTTTTCCGACCGGTCGCCGCGCCCGATCTGCGCTCGCCGTTCCGCGTCGAGCGTACGGTGCTTTTTCTCTTCTTCCATTTCCCAAATTCGGGAACGCAAAATCTGCATCGCGCGCTCCCTGTTCTGCAATTGCGAACGTTCGTCCTGGCAGGAAACGACGGTGTTCGTAGGAAGATGCGTGATTCGCACGGCGGACTTCGTGGTGTTCACGGACTGCCCGCCCTTGCCGCCGGAACAGAACGTGTCGATGCGAAGATCGTTCGGATTCAACACGACTTCGGTTTCTTCGATCTCCGGCAACACGGCGACCGTCACGGTGGACGTATGGATCCTCCCCTGCTTCTCCGTCTCGGGGATCCGCTGGACGCGATGAACGCCCTGCTCAACTTTGAGCGCGCCGTACGCGCCCTCTCCGTGAATCGCGAAAATGACTTCCTTATACCCCCCCTGCTCCGCGTGCGATTCGGAGATCAGAGACGTTTTCCACCCGGAACGTTCCGCGAAGCGCGCGTACATGCGAAAAAGTTCCTGCGCAAACAATGCCGCTTCCTCTCCTCCCGTTCCGGCGCGGATTTCCACGATCACGTTCGAAGCATCGTGCGGTTCCGGCGGGATACTCACCGATTCGAACGACACGGAGGCCTCCTCAAATTCCCGTCGGACGCGATCCGCATCCGATTCGGCCATGGCGCGAAGTTCCGGGTCTTCCGCGGCGAGCGTTTCCGTCATCTCATCCAACGCCCGTTTGGCCGCAAGGAACCGATCCGCCGCCTCCGCGACGCCCTTCGCCTGCGCATAGGCGCGCGAAACCTCCCGAAGCTTGTTCGGGTCCGCGAGTGTCTCCGGCGCGGCAATTTTTTCTTCCAACTCCGCGAGAGAAACACGCGCATCATTCGCAACTTTGAATAAATCCATACAATCAGTATAAAGAAAAAACGGGTGACATGGCGAACGATGTGAGTGATCCGCCTTCAGCGGACTCACGAACGTCGCGAGCCATGGCAGGACCCGTTCTCCACCTCTTATTCCTCGTGGAGCCGCGTCGGCTTCTTTTGCGCCTTCTTCGCTTCCTTTTGCTGCGCGCGCTTCTCCGCCTTCACCTTCTTGCCCAGTACATGCCCCTTCGTCGCTTTGGCGGCGGTTTTTTCATGGAACTTCTCCACGCGGCGAGCCGTATCCACGAGCTTCTGCTTCCCCGTGAAGAACGGATGACAGGCGGAACAAAGCTCCACGGCGATTTCCGGCATCGTCGAACCGACAACAATGGTGTTGCCGCAGGCGCAGACAATCTTCGCTTCCGCGTGATACGTCGGATGGATGCCGGTTTTCATAACGGCGGTAGAATATCAGGAGTTGCCCGGATTGGCAAGTCCTCGTAGAGTGGTGGGCCAACCATGAATACCGCGGATTTCAGCTACGTTCTCCCACCGGATCGGGTCGCCCAGACACCGGCAGTTCCTCGCGATTCCTCGCGGTTGTTCGTGCTGGACCGAAAAACGGGTGAACGCCAGCACGTCCATTTCAACGACATCGGAGCATTCTTGCGCTCGGGCGACCTGCTCGTCGTGAACGAAAGCAAGGTGTTCAAAGCAAGATTGCGAACGACGGCGGGCATCGAAATTTTCCTTCTTCGCCCTGACGGAAACCGCTGGATCGCGCTGGCCAAGCCCGGCAAAAAAATCCGGACGGGATCACTCCTGACGTTTTCCGACGGAACATCGGCGTCCGTCCTCGAAAAATTCGAGGATGGAACCGTTGCGATTGATTTTCATAAAACGCCAGAGGACGTTTTTTCCTGGACGGATGCGGTCGGCGAAGTCCCCGTGCCGCCGTACATTTCCAAACAGCACGCCGTTCACGGCTCACGGCTCTCGGAAAGCTCCGACTATCAAACCGTGTACGCGAAAACCATCGGCTCCGTCGCCGCGCCGACCGCCGGATTCCACTTCACGCCCGAGCTCATTGAGCAGCTCACAGCTCACGGCGTGCGGTTCACGTCCCTCACGCTCCACGTCGGCCTCGGAACCTTCCGTCCGATCAAAACCGACATGTTAGAGAATCACGTCATGCACGAAGAATGGGCGGCCGTACCGGAAGAGACGCTCGCGGCGATCGCCGAAACGAAAAAAAGAGGGGGCCGCGTCATCGCCGTTGGAACGACCACGGTACGGGCATTGGAGTCCGGCGTCCGCCACGGCTTCACGAACATGTTCATCACGCCCGGGTACGACTTCAAGGTCATTGACGGTCTCATCACCAACTTCCATCTGCCGAAATCAACTTTACTTGTCCTCGTGTCTGCGTTTGCCGGTCGAGAACGAATTCTCGACTGCTATCAGGAAGCCATCCGCGAGGGCTACCGCTTCTATTCCTTCGGCGATGCGATGCTACTCCTCTGAAATATTATCAACATAATAAAACTCCGGCGGCTCGCCTGGCAGGATCGTTATTGCTAACGCGTCGAGCTGATAATTTCGGACGTTCGACATCTGCACATAACACTCAATCGCCCGACGCAGATGGAGCAGTTTCGTCGGCGTGATCGCTTCCTCCGGATATCCGTATGTCGTCGAGCGCCGCGTTTTCACTTCGACGAAATGCGTCACGCCGTCCTTTTCGCAGATGAGGTCGATCTCCCCCATCCGCGTGGACCAGTTCCGTGCGACGATGCGGAAACCCCGCACGATAAAAAACGCCGCGGCTCGATCCTCGCCGCGGTCGCCGAACCGGCGCCTTACGTCTTTGGCTTCGGGAGCCATTTTTCCTGCGCTTCCCGCTCCGTCCGCTTCCGTTCCAACTCGGGGATCTCAACGAGCGCATACCGCGAAATCTTCCAGATCTCCCAGGCGAACCAAGCCGCCCACACGAGATACCATCCACGCGCTCCGAGCACGGGAATCCGCTCATACGCCAGGCCGAGAAGAAGCAGGCCGAAGGCGCCGAAGACAGCCAACGTATCCGCCGAACGGATGACGAGCCGTTTCGAAAATTTTTCCCAGCCCGGACGGAGCGTCACGATGCGCCCGAGAATGCCGATGAACACGAACGCCCCGAAGACCACGAGGAGCCCCCGTTCAACGGTCGGAACGAACGGCGGCGGCGTCGGATTGAACCAATACGACGGACGAAGCAACGGAGGGATTTCCATACGGCGGATAGGTTGCCCTATTCCGTTCGTTGATACAAGAGTCCGTAGTGATACGGCCCCGCCTCGAACTCATCGAGGAACGTGAAGGACGGCGACGCCATGATCTTTTTCGCCTCCTCCTTATCCACGCGCTGGGTCGGGGGCGGGCCGATCGGCGTCGCGATGGTTTTCCATTCCACGACGACCGCGCGTCCGCCGGGACGCGTGAGCCGTGCCATTTCACGCACGACCTGCGGCCTATTTTGGGACAGATACAGGTTGTTGATGAGGAGCGTGAGGTCGAGCGACGCATCCGGGATGCGCGTGGCGCCCGGCACGTCGATATCCGACCAGACGGTTTTGACGTTCATCATCTGCTCCTGCTTCGACGTTTTTTCGATCTGCTCCAGCACGCTCCGCTGGATGTCGACGGCATAGACCATCCCCGTCCCGCCGACGAGCTGTGCTGCGGGAAACACGAAATGCCCCAGCGCGCCGCAGCCCAAATCCGCAACGGAATGACCGGCGCGGATCCCCACCCGCTCCAGGAGCTTGAAGGGGTTGATGAGCTCCGTGCCGCTCCGCACTGTCATACGGCTTATTCCCCCGGTTGCGGCTGAAACCCGAAGAGAGAACCGAGCGTCGCGTTCAAAAATGCGTTCCAGAGGTTCGTCGCCACCATGAACCCTGTGAAAATCAGCACGATCCCGATCAGCTTATACATCAGATTCGTCCCGCCGCCGCCGAGCTTGGCGTCCGCCCAGGCGATAGGTCCGAAAAAATCCATGATCTTCCGCGTCTTAATGACAAAAAAGGTGCCGGCGGCGGCAAGGGCCAAGCCGATCAAAATACGTATGATGAGTGCCATAGATAAAAAAAGTATATCATGGATGAATCAAATCTCGTAGACGTCTCCGTCGCGTGCCACATCGGCATCGCCGTGGTATCCGGATTCTCGAAGGTCGTGCAGCATCGCCTCCGGCGTGTCCAAGTCGAGATAGTGCGTGAGCCGCAGTCGTTTTGCGCGGGAACGTTTCCCGACCTCTCCTGCTTCCCGGGGCGTGAGATGGCCGTATTTCTTCGCATCCACGAACCCGATACGGAACGATGCCTCGCAGAGATAGAGATCCGCGTCCATTCCGGCCTCGACCAGCGCGTCACACATCCCGCTGTCGCCGGAATACGCGATGACGCCCTCCGGCGTTTCAAGCCGATAGCACAACGCGGGGTGTTTCCCGAACCCATGCGGCACGGCAAACGAATGGAGAATGATGTCCGGGGCGAGCATCTGTTCGCTCTTGTCGTCCATGGACACGAACGTCGGCGTGAGCTCCGGCCAATACGCGCCGTTATTTTCCGGCTGGTGCCAATCCCACACGGCGGGGAATCCTTCCGCGAGTTTCCGCGGGAGGTAGATGTTGCACGTCGCGAAGGACGGCTGATCGTTCGCCCAGATGCGGCGGCAGGATTTTGCCTGGATGAATTGCGGGAGGGCCGCGTGGTCCGGATGGCCGTGCGTCACCGCAATATGCCCGACGCGGCCATAATCGTAGCCGGCGGCCGTGAGCCGGTACCGGATCCCCTCGCTGCAATCGAAGAGCACCAGGAATCCGCCCACGTCAACCAAAAATCCGGGCGGCTGGCGGTCGGCCTTCGGAACATATCCGTTGGCGCAGACGCCGGTCCCGAGCGCGACGACCTTCATAGATCCTCGTATCGTAACACACCGCTTCAGCGCTTGAGCGTACGGGAAAGGAAGTCGAGCGTCTTCTGCCAGGCGTCCGTTGCCGCTTCGGGACGATACGCGTCGCCGCGCGTCGGATTCGCGAACGCGTGGCCGGCATCCGGGTAGTAGTGAAACTCGACGGGAGTCTGTTGTTTTTTCAACGCCTCCTCGAATGACCGCACGCTCGCAACCGGAATGGACTGGTCCGTCTCGCCCCAAATCCCAAGAACCGGCTGTTTCATCTCCGCGAGCGCGGTGACATCGGTGATCGGGGTTCCGTAATAGATGACCGTCGCCTTGAGTCGCGGATCGGCCGTCGTCCCGACGAGCGCCGACTGCCCCCCGCCGAAGCACCAGCCGAGCGAAGCGAGCTTCTCCGATTCCACTTCCTGCTGCGCCGCGAGGTAATCGAGCGCGGCCTTCATCTTGCGTACAGCCGCCTCGGGATTCTGACGGACGCCGCCCGCCAATTCGCCGGCGCGTTTCGCATCCGCCGCAACCTCCCCGTCATAGAGATCAACGGCGAAGACGGCATACCCCTCTGCGGCCAGCTTCTTTGCTTCCTCCTTGATCTGGTCGTTCAATCCCCACCATTCGTGAATCACGAGAATTCCGGGAAGTTTCCCCGTCCGTTCAGAAGGGAGAATGTACTGCCCGCGGACGGCGTCGGTCGAAACTTCCTGAATGAGAACGGAAGAAGGCGGGAACGGCGTCGGAATTTCAGCCACCGGCGCGGTCAGTTTCGCGCATCCCGTTCCGAGCAGGAAAAACAAAAAAAACGATATGGGGAAAAAACGTTTCATAGATAGTGAAAGGATGACACGGCAGGAAAAATGTGTCAGGATGGCAACCAAACATGGACGCTTAGCTCAGTTGGTTAGAGCATCTCGTTTACACCGAGAGGGTCGTAGGTTCGAGTCCTACACCGCGCACAGTTCACTTTCGTTCGCTCAACG
>JACQMO010000011.1 GCA_016203535.1 Candidatus Uhrbacteria bacterium
GCCGTAGAGACTAGATACCAGAACGCCTAAGGCATGAAGCTAAGGCGATGATATAGTCCACCCTTCGCGGAAACGCAAAGACACGTGTAATCCATTGGTCGTGGGTTCGAATCCCACCCCCGGAGCCAAGCTAAACCCCCGCTAAGAGCGGGGGTTTAGATTTTTTATGCGAGACCAAAATATGTACCTGCCGGCGGTGCTATTAACTTTGCGATGGAAATATACGTATAATGAAAAAAATATTGAATTCATGAAACAAAAAATCGCCGCTGGTGCGGTACATGAAGTTCCGGCTGATGTACGAATAGCCCTTACGTCATCTCCGGCGGCGCGAACGGCATGGGAAGATATTTCGCCGATCGCACGCAACGAATGGATTTGCTGGGTTACCTCCGCCAAGAAAGCGGAGACGAGAAATATCCGTATCAAGAAGACTCTCTCAAAGCTTGAGAGCGGAATGCGCCGGCCTTGTTGCTGGGCCGGTTGCATTCATCGTTGATTTGATATAGCGCCGTTACAGCAAGCATTCAATCAAGAATAACCAAGATATTCGTCTATGTCACTCAACGAAGCGTTCAGCGAAATTCTGTCATTTTTTGAACTACCGGAACCGGAAATGCACGCGGAAGCGATGGTGCGCGATTTGCAGGAGATCCAAACCCAAATGGAAACAGTTAGCGACGAAAATTTGCGGGCGAGTCTTATAGCGTACATCGAAGAATGGTCCGCGGACGGAGCAATTACATCCGATCCGGAGGTCTTCCAGCAACAAACGTCAGAGATGGCGCTCGATCTCGGCAATGCGGGCTTTTTGTCGGAATAGGGAGGGATGAAAGGGCGTGTTACACTGGCTGCAATATAACTCCTTTCTATTTTTGATATGTTCAAACAGAATCTCGGCAAGCTCGACCGCGTTCTCCGGTTTGCACTCGCGTTTTGGTGGTTGGGCCCCTGGGCGCCGCACTATGCGTCCGACCTCGCGAACTGGCTGATTTTCATCGTCGGATGGATCGCACTGCTCGAAAGCTTCATCGGCTGGTGCTGGATCCATTCCGCCTGCAAAATCGACAACAAAAATCAGTAACCGCGGATGAGGATTTCCGTCCGCGCGAAACCGGCAGCGAAGGAGACGCATGTCGAAAAGATAGACGACGCGAATTTTGAGGTGTCCGTCAAAGAACCGCCTCGGAACGGCTTGGCGAATCAGGCCATCGCCCGCGCTCTCGCCGATCACTTCGGGATCGCCGCATCGCGCGTTCGGCTCGTGTCCGGATTTTCTTCAAAACAAAAAACATTTGAGATCTCCTGAAGTCACCACACATCGAGGATTCGATAGGTTGTTTCCCCACGCTCCGAACGGACGACCGCCTTGTCACCGGCGCACTTTCCGATCAACGCCGATCCGAGAGGGGAGAGGTGGGATATTCTTCCCCGCAAAATGTCCGCTTCAAACGGGCCGACGATCACGTAGGTCGCCCGCGCGTTCGCGCGTTGCACGACGACCGTCGAACCCAGGGCGACCGTTCCCGTCGCTGATCGTTCGAAAACACGTACGCGCTTCAGGCGTTCCGTGAGCGAAAATACGCGGCTTTGAATCCGCGACAACCGCGCCCGCGCTTCCTGATATTCTGCATTTTCCGACAGATCGCCTTTTTGACGCGCCTCCGCGACATCCGCCACCGCCTTTGGCCGTTGGTCCCGATTAAGCCGGTCAAGCTCCCGTTCCAAGCGCGCTAGTCCTTCCGGAGTTAGAAGAATCTCGCCTTCATCCTGATGGAGCTTTAATGTTTGAGATCTCCGTTTCGGAAGGCGCATAGACGAGACGCATGGTATCATGATCACGTCACTCACCTTACACCCCCTATGAAAAACACCAACTACAACGTGCTGAAGCTCCTCCATAACCAACTCGACGACCTGTGGCGGATCGAGAAGCACTATCTGAAGGACGCGAAAAAATCCAAGTGCGGCTGTCCAGGCATCCTGAAAACAATGCGCGCCGACCTGAAAAAGAACGTCGAGATGCTCAAAAAGGAGCTGGGAACGCATCACAAGATGGATAAACTCGCCTAACGGGTCGTCCTTTGTTAGGATGGGGCGAATATGCAAAACCCGACCGTCCTGATCCTCTTCGGCGCAACCGGCGATCTCGTCGCGAAAAAAATCGTTCCGGCGCTCTATAACCTCCACCAGAAAAGGAAACTCCCGGAGCAATTCCGCATCGTCGCGTTCGCGCGGCGTCCGCTTTCGTCGGAACAATATCGCGCGCACGTCACGGACATCCTCGCATCGCGGTTCGGCCACGCGTCCGATCCGGACGGGTTCCTGGGCCTCTTTGAATACGTCCGCGGCCAATTCGATTCCCCCGCGGACTATGCGTCGCTCCGGACGGCGCTCGAAGCCCTCGATACGGCGCGGAACGTGAAGGCGTGCCGCCTCTTCTACCTCGCCGTCCCCCCGGACCTCCTCACGATGATCTTCAGGGGACTTCGCGATTCCGGTCTCGGTGCCGACGGCGGGGAAGCGGTCTGCCAAACGCGAATGATCGTGGAAAAGCCGATCGGCGTGAACACGGCGACGGCGGAAGAAATCGAACGGGCGCTCTCCGCGACCTTTACGGAACCGCAAATCTACCGCGTGGACCACTATCTCGGAAAGGAAATGGTCCAGAACATTTTGAGTTTCCGCTTCTCGAACAGCCTGTTCGAGCAAGCGTGGAACGCCCGGTTCATCGAGCGGATCCACATCCGCCTCTGGGAGACCATCGGCGTCGAGTCGCGCGGCGCGTTTTACGACGGCCTCGGCGCGCTCCGCGACGTCGGCCAGAACCACCTGCTCCAGATGCTGGCGTTCGTGACCATGGATCACCCGCAAAACTACGACGCCGCGGCGATCCGAGCGAAACGGGCGGAACTCCTGAACGGCCTCCGCATCCCGACGGCGGAAGCAATCAGGACCGAGACCTACCGGGCGCAGTATGACGGGTATCGCACCATCGCTGGCGTCGCGCCGGAATCGAAGACCGAAACCTATTTCAAGATCCGCGCCGAGCTCGACACCCCGCGCTGGAAGGGGGTGCCGGTCATCATGGAAAGCGGCAAACGCATGGGAGAGCAGCGCAAGGAAATCGTCGTCACGTACCGCACGCCGTCGTCGTGCCTCTGTCCCTCGGATTCCGATGAGCACTTGAAAAACACGGTCACGTTCCGCATCGAACCGGAAGAATCCATCATGGTCGAGGCCTGGCTCAAAAAACCGGGGTTGGAGAACGCCGTAGAGAAGCGGAGTTTCGACATGCTGCTCCGGCGCCAGGAGAAACGGATGCAGTACGTGGAGGAATACGAAAAACTCCTGCTGGATTGCATCGCGGGGGATCAGACGCTCTTCCTCGGATCCGACGAGGTTCGGGCGATGTGGCGGTTCACCGATCCGATCGTCGAGGCCTGGCAACGGAACGAGGTCCCGCTCGATATGTACCCGCCCGACACGCATCAGCCGACGGAACAATCCGCGCGGCTGGAAGAGACGAACCCGGCAGGACGTATCGCGAAAGAGCTCGCCATCCTCGGACTCGGGAAAATGGGCGGTAACATGGCGCGGCGCATGGTCGAACAGGGATGGCGCGTCGTCGGATGGAATCGCACGCACGACGTCGCCGTAGCGCTCTCAAACGAAGGGATCGAACCGGCCGAGTCGTTCGCCGAGATCGCCGCGAAGCTCCCGTCGCCGCGCGTGATCTGGCTCATGCTTCCGGCCGGCGATGTTGTGGACGAGACGCTCTTCGGACCGGACGGGATCGTACAGCATCTTTCCCCCGGGGACATCGTGATCGATGGCGGAAATTCCTATTTCAAGGACGCGCCGCGGCGCGCGAAACTCCTGGACGAAAAAGGGATCCGGTTCATGGATTGCGGGACGTCCGGCGGTCCTGGCGGCGCGCGGCGCGGCGCCTGCCTCATGGTCGGCGGGACGCGGACGGATTTCGAGCGGTTCGAACATCTCTACCGGGATTTCGCGCGGGAGGACGGCGTCCAGTTTTTCGACGGACACGGCGCCGGCCATTTCGTCAAAATGATCCACAACGGAATCGAGTACGGGATGATGCAGGCGATCGCCGAGGGGTTCGAAATCCTGAAGCGCTCCGACTATTCCCTCGACCTCTCGCGCGTCGCCGACATTTACAGCCATGGCAGCGTGATCGAATCCCGTCTCGTGGAGTGGTTGGCCGGCGCGTTCCGGCTGCACGGGCAGGGTCTCGACGGCGTCACGTCCACGGTGGCCCATACCGGAGAAGGCGCTTGGACGGTCGAAACCGCCGCAGCCATGGGCATCGAAACGAAGATCATCGAAGGAGCACTGGAGTTCCGGAAACAATCCGCCGAACATCCGAGCTATGCCGGCAAAGTGCTCTCGGCGCTCCGAGAGCAGTTCGGCGGGCATAAAGCGTAGAATCCATGTCCCGTCTGGCTCGTTTCGCCGTGACCGTTTTCTGCGGCGTTTCCGTTCCGCTTGTGACGTCGGCGGCGGTGCGGCCCGTTCCGATTCGGGCAGAACACGCCCGCGAGCCGATCGTCCGCATCTGGAGTCCGAACCTGGCGTCATCCGAAAACGTTCCGGTATTCGACCGGTCCGTGAAAAACGGAGGACAGCTCGCGACGGGCGACGTGATCGACGGCCCGGAGGACGACATCATCGTGGGAGCCGCCGTTGGGTCCGAACCGAAGGTCCGCGTCTTTTCACGCAGCGGCAAACCGATCCGGGAATTCTTGGCGTACGCCAACGGGTTCCGCGGCGGAGTCCGTATCGCCGCCGAGGATACGGACGGGGACGGGCGCGATGAGATCATCACCGCCCCCGGCCCCGGAATCCCGGCGATCGTCCGTATCTTTTCCGCCGAGGGAGCGCTGCGGCGCGAGGCGCTTATATACACAAAAACGTTCATCGGCGGAATCCATGTCGCGGCGGCGGATCTGGACGGGGACGGAACGGCCGAAGTTGTCACGGCGCCGGGCCCCGGCGGCGGACCGCACGTGCGGGTCCTGAACGGCCATTTGGACGGGCAGGAAGATTTTTTTCCGTATGACGCGCGCATGACCGACGGCGTCACGCTCGCGGCGATCAGCACGAACGAAGGTCCGGCGATCGCGACGGCGCCGGAAAGCTGGCAACTCCCGCTGGTAAAAACCTGGGTCCGCGGCGGCGGCCGTTTTTCGCTCGCCACGGAATTCCTCGCGTTCGACCCCGCGTCACGGCACGGCGTCACGCTCGCCGGATTCGATTACGACCGCGACGGATTCGACGAACTGGTCGTCGCGCGCAATGGCGGCACGACGCCTCTCGTCCGGATCCTCGACCGCTTCGGATCGCCGTTCCGCGAAGCACACCTCCTCGATCCGGACTACCGCGGCGGCCTTTCCTTCGCCTCGCTCGACGATGGGCCGGGCGAACGGCTCGTCTCCATGCCGACGCATCCCGTGGTCACCGGTCCCGTCGACACGGACAAGTCCATCGCCGTAAATCTCACCGAACAGCGGCTCTATGCCTTTGAACACGGCCGGACAGCGCGGACGTTCCTGATCTCCAGCGGGACGGCGAAGCATCCGACGCCGGTCTCCACGACGACCGTGAAGAAAAAAATCCCGGTGATGGATTACCGGTGGTCGTATGGGGTCGGTCATCCGGACAACTATTTCCTCCCCAACGTGAAATACAATCTGAACATCCTGCCGCACATCTACATCCATTACGCCTACTGGCACAACAACTTCGGCAACCGGATGAGCCACGGCTGCATCAATACCGGATTGAGCGACGCCGAATGGATCTACAACTGGGCCGACGTCGGAACTCCGGTTGTGGTATACTGACCTCATGCGAGGAGGAACAAGGATCAAGGGACATCCCGACGTCTGGGCGTTTTTGACGATCGTCACCTTCCCGATCGTGCTCGTGACTGCCGATTCGCTCGGCATCGAGGGATTGTGGCCATTCTTGGTCGCAGCGCTTGCCACGGCATTCGTCATTGTGCTGGAAGCCGCCGTGCGCGGACGTCTCTGGATCTTCGAGAAAGGGTTCATCGACCACATCAGCCACCCGGAAATGCCCGCGCGTCTCGTTCTCGTCCTCGGGATCACGCTCCTCATCCTGGAATCCGCGCTGATTTTTTTCGTCGCGAGCGACCGCCGGTTTGATCTGTCTCTGCTCGGCCTTGTCGCACGCAAACAATGCGCCGCGCGCGCCTACGAAGCGGACGCGGCGCGGCTATGCGACCTCCTCACAAGATAATTCAATACGGACGGGGAACCTTTGAGGCCTCGTTTGGAATTTGAGGTTGTCCGACCGGAGATTTCGGCGGCGCCGGCTGCCGGAGCTCGCCGGTCGGGGCGACGGGCGGCGGAACGGGCGTCTGGGCGCACCCCGCGCCGAACGCCATTACGGAGAGCGTTGCCACGCCCAGCCGCGCGCACAAATGACTTCGCTGCATAGGCGAAAAGTATATCACGCCGTGATACACTTGCCGCTATGAAGATCTCGTTTTTCGGCGCGGCCCGCGAAGTCACGGGATCCTGCTATCTGGTCGAAGCTGGACGGAACCGCATCCTGGTGGACTGCGGGATGTTCCAGGGATCGGCATTTTCGGAAGCGAAAAATTTCCAGGAATTCGGGTTCGACCCGCGGGCAATCGATGCGGTCGTCGTGACGCACGCCCACCTCGATCACGTCGGCCGTCTGCCCAAGCTCGTGAAAGAAAAATTCAAAGGACGGATATATCTCACTCCGCCGACGGCGAAAATCGCGCATCTCGTCCTTGATGACGCGGAACAGATCATGCAGGACGAATGGCGGCGCGAAGCCCGTCCGATGCTCTACAGCAAGGACGACGTCGAGAACGTCGTTCGGCAATTCGTGCCGGTCGATTATGATCGGACGGTGCGACTCCCGGGCGTTTCCTTCCGCTTCCGCGACGCGGGACATATCTTCGGAAGCTCCTTCATCGAAATCACGGAAACGGGCGGTCCGCGCGCGGTCTTCTCGGGCGATCTCGGGAACCGGAACGTCCCCATCCTCAAACCGACCGCGCAGATGGCGAACGCGGATGCCGTGATCGTCGAATCGACGTATGGCAACCGGCTGCACGAAGACGAATCCACCCGCACGACCCGGCTGAAAGAGGCGGTGGTCAAAACCGTCATGCAACGGGGCGTGCTGGTGATCCCGGCGTTTGCCATCGAACGCACGCAGCAGCTGCTGTATGAACTGAACGCCATGGTGAACCGGGCCGAGATCCCGCCGGTCGACATGTTCCTGGACAGCCCCATGGCAATTGCCGTCACCGACGTCATCAAGGAATATCCGCGGTACTACGACGCCGAAGCGCTGCACCATGTCTCCCACGGCGACGATCTGTTTTCGTTCCCCGGGCTCACGCTGTGCAAGACGCGCGATGAGTCGAAAGTCATCAACGAGATCTCCCCGCCGAAAGTCATCATCGCCGGCGCGGGGATGATGAATGGCGGACGGATCCAGCACCATCTGGTCCGATATCTCGGAAAACCCTCGACCACCGTACTCATCATCGGATACCAAGCGTCCGGCACGCTCGGACGGCGACTGTATTCCGGCGAGAAAACCGTCGATGTTCTCGGGGAGCGCGTGCACGTGAAGGCGAAGATCGTCTCGATCGGCGCGTACAGCGCGCATGCGGACCAACAAAAACTTGTCGAATGGATCTCCGCCGCTCCGAAACCGCCCGAACGGGTGTTCTGTACGCATGGCGAGGAAGCGGCGGCGGCTGCGCTTGCGTCGCGCGTCCATGAGGAACTTGGCGTGAGGTCGGACGTCCCCCGATTCGGGGAAACGATTACGGTATGAACTGGTTCTGGATCGCGATCCTCGGGCATGTCTCGAACGGCGTCGCCTTCATCATCGACAAAGCATTGCTCTCGACCGCGTTCAAGCGGAGCGGGACCTATGCCGGACTCGTCGGACTGCTGTCGCTCCTCGTGCTCGTCGCGATCCCCTGGATTAAAACGTGGCCGTCCGGATGGGTCATCTGGATCGCCGCGGCATCCGGCGCGGGATTCGTCCTCGCGCTCTGGGCGTTTTTTGGAGCGCTCGCGCGGGCGGAAGCAAGCCGCGTCGTGCCGATCGTCGGTTCGCTCATCCCGATACTGACCCTCGTCGGAACATTTCTTTTTTTGGGAGAACGCCTCACGGCACCGCAACTCGTCGGGTTCGCCGTTCTCGTTATCGCAACCGTCATTCTTTCATCAACGGGCGGCAACGCCCGCCCATCCGCCGCGACGCTCGGTTTGGCGACGATGTCCGCGCTGTTGTTCGCCATGAGCTCCGTGACGGGAAAGGCCGTCTATGATGCGGCAGGGTTCCTTCCCGGTTTCGTTTCCACGCGCATCGCGGCGGCCATCACGGCACTTCTCGTGGTCGGTGCGTTTGACCCGACTGCCGGCCGCGAATTATGGTCGATTATTCGGCCGAACCAAGCGAGTCGAAAAAAGACGGCTGCGCAAGCGGCCGGCCTCGCGCTTCTCGGTCAGTCCCTCGGTGCCGTGGGGTTTTTCTTCGTTCAGCTTGCGACCGCCCGGGGAAGCGCCTCGCTCGTGAACGCCCTCCAAGCGGTCCAATACGCCATCCTCGTGCTGGCGGCGTTCGCGCTCCATCGCCGCGCGCCGCAGCTGCTGGGGGAGCGTCTTGATCGAGGCGTCGTACTCGTAAAAATCGCCGCATTAGCTCTCACCGCCGTCGGACTGGCATTGGTCGTATGAATCACTTCACCCGGGGGCTGCGTTATGCCTTCATCGTCATCGCTCTGCTTGCGGTTTTCATCGCAAGTTTTCTCATCCTCGGCTGGCCGAGCATCGCAAAAAATGTCGAATACGGCGCAACTTTCAGCCGTCCCTATGCGCGGGATGATTTTGGGTTGGATCCCGATACCGTTCTCGCAGCCGCGCTGGATGATCTCGGCATACGAAGATTTCGAATCCCGGCGTACTGGGGAATTCTCCAACCGTCGGAACACGAATGGAATTTCGATGAACTCGACCGCGATATCCGCGCGATCGGCGATCGGGAGGGGAGCGTGGTCCTGGCGATCGGCGAAAAATTGCCGCGGTGGCCGGAATGCTGGGGTCCGGAATGGTGGAAAACGCTGCCGCGCGCCGTCCAACGCCCGGCCACGCTGAAATATATCGAGATGGTTGTCCGGCGCTATCGCGACAACCCGACCGTCATCGCCTGGCAGATTGAAAACGAACCGCATTTCACCTATGGCGACTGTCCGACGCCGGAGAGATCGTTCATCCGGCAGGAAATCGAACTTGCGCGCGCGTTGGACCCCACGCGGCCGGTCGTCACGACGGACTCCGGCGAACTGTCGCTCTGGGCGACGTTTGGGCGCGAGGTGGATGCGCTCGGCGTGAGCGTGTATCGCGTGGTCCAGAGTCCGATCTTCGGTATCTGGCGATATTGGTTCGTCCCGCCCTATCTCTACGAACGAAAGGCGCTGCTCCTGAAACCGTTCGGCGTACGCAAGGTGTACGTCAGCGAATTCCAGATGGAACCCTGGAGCAACCGACGTCTTCCTGACACGCCGCTCGATGAACAATTCAAAACGTTCGATCTCGCGCAGATGCGGTCGAATTTCCGGTTTGCCGAACGCATGCATCTTTCCCCCGTGGACTTCTGGGGGATCGAGTGGTGGTATTGGATGAAAGAAACGCAAGGCCATCCGGAATTTTGGGAGGAGGCGAAGCGATTCCTTGACGAACGGGCAAAAACGCGATAACCTCGCGCAGCTATGGAGCTGCGTAACATCGCCATCATTGCCCACGTTGACCACGGGAAAACGACCCTCGTGGATTCTTTGCTGAAGCAATCGGAGACGTTCCGCGAGCGCGGGCTCGAGGGGGAGACGATCATGGATTCGAACGAGCTCGAACGTGAACGCGGGATTACGATTTTGTCGAAAAACGCTGCTGTTGCGTATGGCGGTGTCAAAATCAACATCGTGGACACGCCCGGGCACGCGGACTTTGGTGGAGAGGTTGAGCGGATCATGAACCTCGTGGACGGCGCCTTGCTCCTCGTTGATGCCAAGGAAGGCCCGATGCCGCAGACGCGGTTCGTTCTGAAAAAGGCGATCGCCGCCGGCCATCGCATCATCGTCGTCATCAACAAGATCGACAAGCCGGACGCGCGTCCGGATTGGGTGTTGAACCAGACGTTCGACCTATTTGTGACGCTCGGCGCAAGCGATAGGCAGACAGATTTCCCCGTGGTCTACGCGTCGGCAAAGCAGGGAAAGGCGGGGCTCACCGAAGATCTTTCATCCATGACGGACATCAAGCCGCTCTTCGAGACGATCATCGCCCAAATCCCGCCGCCGGAAGCCGATCCGGCGGCGCCGCTCCAGGTTTCCGTTGCGAACGTGAGCTACGACAACTACAAAGGAAAAACCGCCATTGGGCGCGTCGTCCGCGGAACGCTCAAACCGGGACCGGTTGCGTGGATCAACCGGGACGGTCAAACGTCCCAGGCGAAAGTGACGAGCGTCATGGTGTTCGACGGAATGAACAAACGCGAGGCGACGGAGGCCCCCGCCGGAGAAATCGTCGCGTTCTCTGGAATCGAGGGGATCAACATCGGAGAAACCATCGCGGATCCCAACACGCCGGAAGCGCTCCCCGTCATGAAAATCGAAGAACCGACGGTCAAGATGACCTTCGGCGTGAACACCTCACCGTTCAGCGGCAAAGAGGGGCAATACACGACCTCGCGGAACATCAAGGAACGCTTGGAGCGCGAGCTCCAGAATGACGTGGCCTTGCGCGTTGAACAGGGAGCGTCCGCGGAAAGCTTTATCGTGTCCGGTCGCGGCGAACTTCACCTTGCCATTCTGATCGAAAAAATGCGGCGCGAAGGGTTTGAACTCCAGGTCTCGCGGCCGCAAGTCATTTTCAAGGACATTGACGGACAGAAGTCCGAGCCGTACGAGGAAGTTTCGATTGAGGCGCCGGAGAACATGTCCGGTTCGGTGATCGAAAAATTGAGTAAACGCCGAGGCGAATTGAAGGACCTCCGTTCAGAAAATGGTATTTCTTATCTGGAATTCACCATCCCGACGCGCGGGCTCATCGGGTACCGCAACGAATTCATGATGGACACGCGCGGACAGGGGATCATCAACACGTTGTTCCTGGGATACCGCCCGTATGCCGGCGATCTTGGCTCGACGTCGCACGGTTCGCTCATCGCCTTCGAGAACGGAGAATCCAATTCCTACGGCCTGCAAGCCGCACAGGAACGCGGCCAGCTATTCATCGGTCCGGGCGTCGCCGTGTACGAAGGCATGGTCATTGGCCAGAACGCCAAAGCGGAAGACCTCGTCGTGAACGTCTGCAAGGAAAAAAAGCTTTCTAACATGCGCTCCAAAGGAGACGGTGTTGCCGCCGGTTTGGACACGCCTCGCACCATGGGTCTCGAAGACGCTCTGGAATTCGTCGGCGATGATGAGCTCGTGGAAGTGACCCCGAAAAACGTACGCCTCCGCAAGGTGTTTTTGAAGGAATACGAGCGAAAACGCCAATAAAAAGACTTGCCTAGTATACTTGACAGATTGGCCGTTTCGTGCTATATTTCATTTGAGTAAAAAGTAGCTTTTTTCCCAAGGAACAGCGAAAATTCGGCGTTTCGTGGGGAAGGAGCTACGCATGAAGACCGCACTTTCTGTCCTGATTTTCCTCGGAGCCATTCCGATCGCGGCGTACGCGATCTATCTCGGAGCGGCCTGGGTGGGCCCGAAGGCCAACCAGGGCCTCGACACCGCGATCGAGAAAACCGAGGACCCGAGTTGGTTCTCGAAGTTCATGAAGGAGATCGGCGGATAACCGCCGGTCACGCGCGCCACGCGGCGCCTCGCCCCCGAATCGTAAAAACGGTTCGGGGGCCTTGCTATAAAAAAACCGATAGCCGTGCTATCGGAAGGGGAGGGCTACCCGTCATCCATTTCGCCGGTCAGTTGGCTGACCTTCCAACGGAGGGACCGCGGGTCGTGCGCGTCCGGCGTGAGAATCAGGTAGCGTTGTGCGGACCCGTTCACCGTCCAGATCGGGGCCTCGCCCAGCTCGCCCTGAAGCCGTCCGAACATGTTGAGCGCCAGGGCAAACTCTTTTTGACCCTTCCGGTCAGCAAAAATGATCCAGAGCGTTTCCTGGAGGGACGGGAAGACGTTTAGAAGATCCGCGCGGATCCGGAAAATCGCGGAGATGGGCGAGGTCACGGTCACGACGACCATCGCCGTGAGCCCGTCATTCCCGATGTGCCGAACATGCCGGGCGATGCGAAGGAACCGGGCTAATTCCGGACAACGCGGCGCGTAGTCGGGAGGGACATCCCCTTCGAACCATCGAGCGTAGTCGCCTCCGCATTTGATGATGTGGCTCTGGCACGCGAGACGAGACGCTTCCGTAAGCCCGTCGAGGCCGAACGGAAGCAGAACAATCTTCCGTTCAATGGCCATGATGCCTCCGAAAGAACTGTCCACACCTAAACACGCATCGGGTCTTTTGGCAAGATCCCGACCCCATGTTACATTTCAAACTCCGAAAAAATTTTTCACGCGCTATGAGACAGGAAATCGTCCTCGACATCGAAACGAAAAACACCTTCGCGGACATCGGTTCCTACGACGCGTCGCGCCTCGAGATTTCCCTCATCGGATGTTATTTTTACGACACGGATTCGTTCGAGACATTCCTTGAAGAAGACCTCCCGAAATTGTGGCCGCGGCTCGAACGCGCGGATCGCATCGTCGGATACAACCTGTTCGGATTCGACTATCCCTGCATGCAGTCGTATTACACGGGGAACCTCATGAACCTTCCCACCATCGACCTGCTCGTCGAGATTGAAAAACGGATCGGATTCCGCGTGAAGCTTGACGACGTCGCGCAGGCGACGCTCGGCATCGGGAAGAGCGGCCACGGCCTCCAGGCCGTGGAGTTTTGGCGAAAAGGGGAGATCCAAAAACTGAAAGATTACTGCCTCCAGGACGTGAAAATCACCCGCGACGTGTATGAGTTCGCGCTGGAACACCAGGAGATCAGCTTTTTCGACCGGCTGGGCCAGAAACGTCCGGTCCCCATGCCCATCATCCCCCCAGAACCAGAAAAAAAACCCTCAATAAACCTAAGTCTCGGCCTATGACATTTTTATCACTAAACGGCGGGTGACATGGCGAACGCCTTGAGTCATGCGGCAGCATGACGAGAGACGCGAGCCATGGCAGGACCCGCCGCACCTTTATCCACACCCTGAACCATTGACCACTATATCTTGTGGTATAATCGCTTATGCGACCACAAGATATAGTGGTCGCGGGTCCAGGTCGCCCATAACATACGCGCGTGGGTGACGGGTGGGTTTCCGCGAAAATTTAATCAAAACGCACTTCTTGCATCCGTCTTTATGAAAAAGTCGGAAGGTTTCAAATCAGAAGCGAAAGCCGCGGCTGAGGCCGTCTGGTCGTACGTCACGTCCGTGAAATCCGTCCGCCGCAGCGACGGTCGCATCGAGGAATTCGATACGGAGACCCTGGAAGGTTCCATCCGATCAGGATTTGAAGCCGCCGGACTCCATCCGGAACGTGAGCACGCGCGGATTCAGGGGGTCATGCAGAATGCGATCCAGCGGCTCCAACAGTCATTCGACGGACACACCATCCCGGAAACCCAGGATGTCAAGGAGGCGGTGGGAGCGTCCCTCATCGACGGCGACCTGTTCGATGTCGCAAAGCACTACCTCTCAAACGATATGAACCCACGAAACGCTCCGGCGCACACTATCCAGGCGCTCCCCGTGACGCACAAGCGCGTCGCCAAGCCGGCGGCGGCGCGGCGGCGGCGGCTTCCGGACGAACGGCAGTCCATCACGCACAAATTCGAGATCGGCGCTCACACCGGCTACGTTACGGTCGGCCTCTACGAAGACGGGAAACCGGGAGAGGTGTTCATCACCATGAGCAAGGAGGGGAGCACGCTCGCCGGACTTCTCGACGCGCTCGCGACGTCCGTCTCGATCGGCTTGCAGTACGGCGTGCCACTCAAAACGCTTGTCGGGAAATTTTCGCATGTCCGCTTCGAACCGTCGGGCTTTACCCAAAACCCGAACATCCGCATGGCGAAGTCGGTGGTGGATTACATCTTCCGCTGGCTGGGACATCGATTTCCCGATACGGAACCCGAGGCGCTTGAGGAAGAAGGAACCGAGGCATCCGTCGCGACCGGATTGTCCCAGCCGTCGATCGCCTCGATGCCGCTCACCGGCGCCTCCGCCATCCTCACCCCGCGGAAAGTCTACAAACCGTTCGAATATCCGCACTATTTTGAATACTTCACCAAACAGAACCAGGCGCATTGGATGCCGACCGAAGTCCCCATGGAAAACGACATCGTGGACTATAAAAATCATCTGACACCGGCCGAATCCTCGCTCATCGTGAATATTTTGCGGTTCTTCACGCAAAGCGACATCGAAGTGAACAACAACTACAATACGCGGCTCATCCCCGTGTTCCCCAAGCCCGAAATCAAGATGATGCTATCGTCGTTCGCGCAGATGGAGAGCATCCACGTGTGGGCGTATTCGTACCTGAACGATTCCCTGGGGCTCCCCGAAAAGGAGTATTCGGCGTTCCTCGAATACGAGTCCATGCGCAAAAAGTACGATTACATCCAATCGTTCGACGTGCGTTCGGTCGAGGACCTCGCCGTGAATCTGGCCGTGTTCGGCGGGTTCATCGAAGGGGTGTCGCTTTTCTCATCGTTCGCCATCCTCATGAACTTCCCGCGCCTCGGCAAGCTGAAGGGCGTGGGACAAATCGTCTCCTGGAGCATCCGCGACGAATCGTTGCACAGCAAGGCGGTGTGCCAACTGTTCCGCGACCTCGTGACGGAAAATAAGCACATCTGGACCAACGACCTGCAGCAGACCCTCTACAGCGCTTGCCGCGACATGGTGAACCTCGAAGACGCATTCATCGACACCTGTTTTGCCATGGGCGACGTCCCGGGACTCAAACCCGACGAGGTCAAGCAATATATTCGCTACATCGCCGACCGGCGGCTGAACGACCTGGGCCTCGACGCCCTCTACAACCTTTCGAACCCGCTTGGCTGGCTCGATGTCATGATCAACGCGAAAGAACACACGAATTTTTTTGAAAACCGTGCCACGGAATACGCGAAAGGCGCGATCGTCGAGGATTGGAATTCTTAAAACAATACAAAACCGATCTTTATGTCCACCGCCACCCTCATTGCGCCTGCGCGCACCGTGATCGATGCGCTCTCCGCCAACGATTTGTTCGGCGCGCGCGACCTCCTGTTGGAGGAAATCCTGCGGGATACCAAGGAAAAACACAGCTGGGACTGTCCCCATTACAGCGCGGACCGCTCCGTCCAGGAGGGGATCGACCTCGACGCCGTCCCCGCCGCGCCGATCTCGTATTTCGGGCTGGAAAACCTGCGCGACCGTTATTTTCTGCGCGACACAAACGGGGACATCTGCGAGAATCCCCGGACGTTCTACGCGCGCGTCGCGACGGGCATGGCGCGCGGCGACCGTGAACACGCCCAAAAACTGTACAACCTCCTCATCCGACAATGGTTCATCGCCGCGACTCCGACGCTCATGAACATCGGCACGAACAAGGGACTGCCGATTTCCTGCTTCCTCAACACCGTCTCGGATACGCTGGAGGGAATTTTTGACATCTACCGCGAAAACGCGTTTCTCTCGAAGTACGGCGGCGGCATCGGCACCGACTGGTCCCAGCTCCGCGGGCAGAACGCGCCGCTCCAAAAAAGTGGATTGCGTTCGTCCGGCGTCATCCCATTTCTCAAAATCATGGATTCGGAAACGATCGCTGTCTCACGCAATTCCACCCGCCGCGGAGCCGCGGCCGCGTATATCCGCATCGACCATCCGGACATCGAGGAATTCCTCGAGATGCGCAAACCGACGGGCGGCGACATGGACCGCAAGTGCCTGAACATCAACAACGGCGTCGTGATCACGGATGAATTCATGAAAGCGGTGGAAGAGGGGAAGGGCTATCAGCTCATCGATCCGCACTACAAAAAGGTGACCAAGAAACTCGATGCGGTCGAGATGTGGCGGAAACTTCTGAAGATGCGCGCGGAAACGGGTGAGCCGTACCTTCTCTTCATCGACACGGTGAACCGCGCCGTCCCGCCGCACCACCGCGAGAAGGGGCTGTTCGTCCGTCAGAGCAACTTGTGCACGGAAATCGTCCTTCCGACCGACGAGCACCGCACCGCCGTCTGCTGCCTGGGGTCGCTCAACCTCGAACGCTACGACGAATGGAAGCACGACATCGCCGAGATCACGTACGTGTGCGTCAAGGCGCTCGATAACAACCTCGAAACGTTCATCGAAATGGCCGACCCGGTCGAATTCAAGAAAGCGATCAATTCCGTCCGGCACGAGCGGTCTATCGGGCTCGGCGCCATGGGCTACCACGGCTACCTCATGTCGAAAGAAGTGCCATTCGAGTCGCTCCAGGCCCGGCTCATCAACAAGGACATCTTCAAAAACATCCACACCGGCGCCGTTGCCGCTTCGACGCGTCTCGCGGAAGAACGGGGATTGCCGGAGGACGGAGGAACCATGAGGAACAGCTACCTCACCTCGATCCAGCCGACCGCCTCGACCGCGTTCATCTGCGGCGAAGCCACGCCGTCCATAGAGCCGATCGCTGGAAACGCGTATCTCCAAAAAACCCTGTCCGGAAGTTTCCTCGTAAAAAACCGGCATCTGGAGCGCGCGCTCGAATCAAAAGACGCGAACACCACGGAGGTCTGGAAGAGCATCATCGCGGCAAAGGGGAGCGTCCAGCACTTGGACATCCTCTCCGATGACGAGAAAAAAACATTCCGGACCGCGTACGAAATGAACATGCGCGAAATCGTCCAACAAGCCGCGGATCGGCAGCCCTACATCAGCCAGGCGCAATCGCTCAACGTGTTCTTCGAGACGCCGGTGAGCGGGAAATACCTTGATGAGGTCCATCGCCTCGCCTGGAAGCTGGGCGTGAAATCGCTCTACTATCTCCGCTCCTGCGCGCCCATCCACGCGGATTCCATCGACATCAAAACGCAGAAGCGAGACGTGGCGACGGAAGAGTGCGCGGTCTGCCAGTGATGGAATCGTGAGCCGGAAACCGTGATCGGTGAACAGTGAACGGAAACCGGCTCGCGGTTCACGGTTAAAAAAATCCGCTTCGGAATGAAGCGGGGGGAAGGGAAGGGCGCGGACGTCGGACGTCCGACGTCGGACATCAGATTGGCGGATGATCGCCTTCGTAGTCCGCCACGACCCTCGGGCTGGTCTCCACGCGGAGCATGATCCCGCCGTTTTCCATCCGGATCACCTGGATGACGCGGTCGGCGCCGTCGATGTTCGTCCGGTAGTACCCCGTCTTGCCGCCGAGCGCGAGGACGATCCGGCGGACGTGATCCTCCTGCTCGCGCGGAAGGGTCGAGAAGCTCATGATGAGCGGGAGCGGGGCGCTCCGGCCGAAGTGCTTCTCGATCAGGGAGTGGACGGCAAGGCTGGCCAACTGGGAAAGGTCGAGATTCATGAACACGCTCTGGGACATCGAACACCTCCTTGGGCTGTGACAACGAACAGGGCGAGGTTAACATTTTTCGCGCGGTTTGTCAACGGATGATAGACTGGGCGTGACACTGCATGGACGTGATCAACCTCGGATTTACGACGATCCCGATCGAAGACATCGGGTATCTTGCGATTTTCCTGATCATGACGCTCGACGGCGCGAACATTCCCTTCACCCCGAACGAGCTGTTCCTGGCGTTCACGGGCTATCTGGCGCGGACCGGCGAAGTGAACACCGTCGCCGCCTTCGCCGCGGGTCTCTTCGGAAGTTTCACCGGCCATCTCGCCTCCTATCTCATCGGATGGAAATTCGGACGGCCGTTCTTCCGGAAATACGGGAAGTTCGTCTTCATGGACACGGAGCGGCTTCAAGCCGTCGAAGATCGCATCAAATCATACGGCAAGCGGGCGCCGTTCATCGTCCGATTTCTTCCCGGTCTGCGGAATGCGGGGAGTCTCATCCTCGGCGTGTTCCGATTCGATCCCGGCCCGTTCTTGATCCTGACCGGCGCCGGCATCGCGGTCTATAACGCCCTGTTCTTCCTCTCCGGATTCGTTCTCGGCGAACAGCTCGCCGAATCAAAACAAACCGTGTTCATCCTCATGGTCGGCATCCTGGCGTTCGGCCTTTCCCTTGCCGCCGTGTCATGGTATCGGACGAGAAATCCGCGCGCATCGTCCGTATGATCTCCGCCACGTCCGTCGCCCACGCATTGTTCTGGCCGTCCATCGTATTGTACGCCGGTTTTTGGGGATGGGGGATCGTCCATGCGGTCGAGACCCCGCGAGCCACCCCGTCCCAACGGGCGCTCTGGGGGATCGCCCTGATCGTAAATCCCTCCACGGCGATCTGGTACTGGTACATCTGGAAGCGCTGGGCGTTTTGGACCCTGTTCACGCCGGTCCTTCTGGCGTTCGTCTCGTTGCCGTTCGTCGTCCGCTCGCTCTTAAGCAAGGCCGATGCCACGGCCGCGACGAATGTCTTATTCGCGCTCGGGAGCACGCGTCTCGTCATCCTCATCGCCGCGCTGCTTATCTTCCCGCTTCTCCTCCGCCTTGCCGCATTGCTCCATCTCGCCAGGAATACCGACCTCTCGGCGATGGACCGGAACGACTGGATCGTGTCGCTCGCCCTTCCCGTCTTCGGATTCGGCGCCGGCGTCGCCTACTGCGCCCGGTATCGGCGCGCGTGGGCGATCATCGGCCTATTCTGGGGGATTCTCATCGCCGTCACCCTCAAAACCGTCACGCTGAACATCACGCAGGCGCTCATCCCGGAAGGGGACGAGCTCCGAATGGAATTCCGGCTACGGAAATAGCTTCTCGCTTCTATTCCTCCTCGTCTTCCGGGACGTAGGGCGGCATGTCCGGCTCCTCTTCGTCGCCCTCGACGGCGCCCGCTTTTTCTACGAGTGTTTCGTCTTCAACATCTTCGTCGCCATCCCGAACGGTCATGCCGAGCCCGGCCAAATCCTCCTGGCCGGCATCGGCTTCTTCTTCAAAATCCTGGGGATCGAACGCGTGCATAGTCGCTTCGTGATCTAAGGGATTAATGTTAGAAGTATAAAACGTTGAAAACAGTTTTTGAAATTGCCCGTCAAGAGGGTGTCTGCTACCCTTCCAGCGATTATGGAATTGCTTCTTGCGCTCATCGGAATCGTTGCGCTCGCCGCTCTCGTCGGGATCGTCTATCTGATCCTGAAATTGCGAGGGATGGCCTCACCGGGCGCGTCCGACATGCAGTCCCTGACCCTCATCCAACAGCAGATGTCCCAGCTTCAGAAGGACCTCGGCGACCGGATGGGGGAGACGCACCAAGCCGTGCGGCAGAGTTTTGCGGCCTCGACCGGCGTCGTGCGCGACGTTACGGAAAAACTGACGCGCATGGAGGAAACCGCGAAGCAGGTGCTCGACGTCACGAGTCAGCTCCAGAATTTGCAGGACATGCTGAAGAACCCAAAACAGCGCGGGATTTTGGGCGAGTATTACCTTGAAACGCTCCTGAAAAACGTGCTGCCGCCGGACGGATACCAAATGCAATACGGCTTCAAGGACGGAGAAATCGTAGACGCCGCCGTGTTCATCAAGGACAAAATCGTGCCTGTCGATTCCAAATTCAGCCTGGAGAATTACAACCGGATCATCGAAGAACAAAACCCCGTCGAGCGGGAGAAGCTGGAGAAGGCGTTTGTGAACGATCTCAAGCTGCGCATCCAGGAAACCGCAAAGTACATCCGGCCGGACGAGGGGACCATGGATTTCGCCTTCATGTTCATCCCGCATGAGGCGATTTATTACGACCTGCTCATCAACAAGATCGGCGCGGTCACGGGCGACACCGAGAGCATCATCCAGCGCGCGGCCGGGAAGTACCATGTCATCATCGTCTCGCCGACCTCTTTTTTGGCGTATTTGCAAACCGTGCTCCAAGGGCTTCGGGCGCTCAAAATCGAGGAGCAGGCGAAAGAAATTCGCGTTCGAGTTTCCGACTTGAACCGACATCTCGCGGCGTATGAGAGCTATTACACGAGCGTCGGGAAGCATCTCGGCACGACCGTGAGCCAATATAATCTGGCGACGAAAGAGTTTTTGAAAATCGACAAGGATGTGTTGCGCGTCACCGGCGTCTCAAACCAGTTCGATCTGCCGCAAATCGAGAAGCCGTCGTCGGAGCTCGTATGACCTTCCCTTCCTGGTTCAGACGCCTCGCCGCGATCGGACTTCTCGCTGGAGCCGTCATCACCACGATGGTCGCGGATGTTCAGCTTCGATACCGCCACGCCATTTTCAGCATCCACGGAGACGCGATCTCCGAAGCCGCGCAGGCCGACGCGGCCATCGTTCTCGGCGCGAGCGTCCGGTCGGACAAGACCCCATCAGCCGCCCTGCGCGACCGATTGGAAACCGCCGCGGCTATCTACCGAAGAAACGCCGTGAAGACGCTGTTCGTAACCGGCGACGACGGCCGATATCACGTGGACGAAATGAGCGTGATGGTCCCGTATCTTGTCCAGCAGGGGATTCCGGAAACGGCCATGCCGGTGGATGGACAAGGATACCGCACATATGAGAGCTGCAAGCACGCGGCCGCTCGCGGCATACGAACCGCTATTGTGGTCACCCAGCGGTTCCATCTTGGACGTGCGCTCTATCTCTGCAACCGACTCGGAGTCCAAGCAGTGGGGGTCGACGCGGGCGAGGATCGAACCTCCAACTACGAGGATATCAACTACTTCTGGATCCGCGAGGTATTCGCGAGCGTGAAAGCCTGGTGGGACGTGAACGTCCTCCCGCCAAAACCGCCGGTATAGTCCCTGAGCTTGTCGAAGGGCTACTGCCAAGCTCCCTTGACAAATAGCCAAAAAAGTGCTATATTATTTCTTGTAAGGTGATCTTTGCGAATTACAGGCATTTTCGAAGGAGAGAGCGAAAATGCGCCAAAATCCATTGATCCGAAAGGTGATAGGGATTGGCGAGCTTTCTTCCCAGAAAACCGTCAATCTTTGTCACCTTTTTCGTTACTTTGACAATTGACCGACTAGAGCAGGGGATCATGAGACGCCTCTTCTAGTTGCACGTTCTACGTTACCTCGCAATCAAGCGAGTAATGAAGAGAACGTGGGAAAGATAAAAACATGGATTCGAGCGTTCAGAAGTTCTTCGCGGCTCGCGACGAGTACAGAACCGCGTCCCAACGCGCTTTCGATCGCAGGGATGGAATTTGCCTCCAGTCTGGGAAGAAGCTTGAGGATGCAATGGCGCATCCGGACTGCAAGGCGCTCTATGAGATCGCGTCCAGACTGTACTGGAAGATGGATGCGTTGTCCTCGCACCTTATCCGCGCCAACCTCGAGAACCTTGGCCTCACCGACATGGTGGCGACCGGTGTCCTCAAGGGAAGGAACGGCAATGAGCTCGGAAGGGCCGAGATGCTCCTCTCGGATCTCTGCGGCCTCCGCTACCACGGCCTCGCCAAGAAATTGGAGATCGAGGTCAAGGATGCGGACATGCGCATCACCATCGAGGTCAACGGAACGACCGTCGGCGAGATCAACAGCGATGGCCTCTTCAACTTCAACGTGGCGCCGGACATCCGGACCGCGCTCGGGTGGAGGATCGCCACCGATGGAGGGCGTGAGTACCTCATCCAGTTCTTCGACCTGGATCAGGCGGCAAGATTCATCGTCGAAACCATCCGGATGAAGGGCACAAGCCAAGACGCGTTCTTCGATTCCTTCTCCGCGGTGCTCAAGAGCGTATTCGTCTTCGGGCGAACGTCTCGCTTCAGCGATGGGTACTGCGGCGCCAAGACGCTGCTCTGGCGCATGGCAACCCGAGAAGTCGGCGAAGAGCATGGTGGATATCCCTTCGCCTACTGACCCCGACAACGGAGATCCGGCGACTCCTGAAACATTTCGCCGGAAAAATTCTTTCTCTCGGGAGAAGCACGTGCTTCTCTCCCGATCATATTCTCGAATTCTTGATTCTGGACAAAAAAGTTCGAGGATGCGATCGGGTGAATACGGGAAACAGGAGGATAGAATGCGACAGTTGAGGTTTTTCGTCGGGACACCGCAACGGTTCCTCCTGACGTTCTGCGTGATCGGTTTCATCGTCGTGATGGCCAATCCAGGGATGCTTGCGCAAGCGGTGTCCCGATTCGTCGAAGAGGCGAGTCCGCTCGTTGGCTTGGCGTTCACCATCGCGATCATGTGGGTCGGCTTCCGACTCATCATCGGTCCCTTTCTTCGAGGAAAGAAATAGCGTTCCTACTTCATCATTCAGCGGGAAGCGCACTCGCGCTTCCCGGCCGCTACCAGCTCGTAAGGAAGGATGACTCTCTCCCGATTCCATCCTGACGGTCTGATAGAGGGAAAACACGCCAACCGAGGTTGGCGTGTTTTTGTTTGTAAGAAAAAAGACCCGGTGCGGGTCTTGAGGGTTGAGATGTCAGGAGGGTTGAAATGTCAGGCCTGGGCGCTCATGCGGACGTAGACCCGTTCGCGGGCGACCTGTTCGAGGGCCTCTGCGGCCGTGCGAACGACGTCCTGATGGGACGCGCGCATGATGGTCCAGAGCGCCACGGGAAGCTCTCCCTGCATGCCGCTCCGCCGACGGACGTCGTCGAGCAAGCTGATGGCGTCGCGGAGACTCTGCGACCTCACGGGCGACGGTTCCTCGAGGAACGAGACGAGACGGCGGCTCACGATGGCGAACCGATCGATCAGATCGATGTTCCGGCTCTCGGAGATGTGCATCGCGAAGAGACGGAAGTCGTCGGTCGCGCGCTCCAGCCAGATCGGGCGGGAGGCGAATGGATGTGCGTTCTTCTTTGGAATGTTCAACACGATTCCTCCTGAAGGGGTTGGAAGGGAGTCGAGTATATGCGTTCGCGCAAATCTCGTCAAGAGAGAAGCTTCGCGACCCTCTGGCGGAGTCCGAGATATGCCGCTTCCGCGCGTTCTCGGGCTCGATCCAGCCGATAGAGCGTCTCGTCTTCCAGCAGCCCGGACGCCGCCCGTGAGATCAGTACGACGCGGTCGAGAAACCCCAATGAATGGGGTTCCAGCGACGTTTTTTTCTGCCGTTTGTCTTCGAGATCAATGATCATTCCCATTCAATCCTCCTCTGAAATGGGCCATCAGGATGCCATGGATTCTCGGTCATGGCAAGAGGGTAGCGGCTCTTGATATTCCTGAAAAATCGTGGTATGCAGCAGATGGCACATTGCCAAGAAAGGACAGAGGGATGGATTCTCCTGGAATTGCAGTGACTGATGTGATTCGAGCGCTAAGCGACGCGAGCGCCGAAGGACAACTCTACGAAATGTCAGCGGAGCTCCGCCGGGACGGACTGGCGGCGCTCCGCGAGAACCCGCCGAACCGAACCGGGGATCGCCGAAGCGCAATCGACCGTGGGACACGCGCAATCGGCGTCATTCTCGCGAACATCCTGCCTCACCGCGACGCGTTCTCGGGCGAAGCGGGACATGGGTCAGGCCATTGGTGTCGGGACTTCGCACACGCACTCCGCCTCGTACACGATCCGGAAATTCCGGTTTCCGCGATCGTCCCCGCGCTCGTGAGCGGGACGCTGCATGACATCGGAACGCTCTTTTTCGACCGATACGCGGACCGAACCCGGGCTGTGCGGCACGCCGAAGCCGGAGCGCTCGTGGCGCGCGCGGCGCTGCGACAGTCGAACGTCCTGACCCCGGAGGAAGCGGACGCGACAGCGTATGCCATGGCTGCGCATACGAACTACCTCAAATCAGAGGACGTTCGATGCGCCGATGGCGTCACGCGGACGGTGCATCCGTACATCGACACCGCGGACGGATCGCCCCTTCTTCCCGTCTGGATGACACGCTGGGCCGACCGGCTGGATTGCAACGGCCCGTGCTTTCCCGCGCGGCACTACCTGTCGCTCCACCGCGACCACCACGACTTCGGCTCGGACGGCTTCTATTCCGTTTCGTTCGCCGACCACATGGTTCCCTCGCTCCGCGGCACGGATGAGATCCGGGCTGCCGGCGGCAAGCGGACCTTTCTCGAACATCTCCAGATGTTCGCGGAATCACAGGCCGACGACTCGCCCTACGGCCGATTCGACCGCGGCGTGATGCGCGTCCTGCGGGACGAATATCGCGCCTCGCTCGAACACATCATCGACCGTGTGGTGCAGCCCACGGACGTCAACCCGGTGAGAACGATGAAGGCGTGGACGCTTTTCCTCGGCTCGGCCATCGAACCCAGCCCGATCGGACGTATGGCCGCGCAGGACCTCTCGCTCAGCTTCCACGTACTCGATCCGGACGTTCAGCGCGCTTGGGCCTGCGGATTCCGGACCGCGATGAGCGAGTACCTCGTGTGGTCCGATCGGATGCTCACCTTCCTCGATAAGCAGCCGGCGGAACATCTCCGGATCCCCGGACTCTTCGCGGACGTCCGTGACGTGATCAAGCCGAGTCTCATTTGGCTCGCCACGCTCGTCATCTGACGGGCAACGCTCCACGCTCCGATGGTCATCGGGGCGTTTTTGTATTAGGCTGTGCGGACCTCGTTCATTCAACCCTTGCAGAGGAATCGTAACGCATGACGAAACGAATCGTCGTGATCGGCGGCGGGACGGGAACCTACACCGTGCTGACCGGTCTGAAACGCCAAAAAGGCGTACATTTGTCCGCCGTCGTGACTATGTCGGACGACGGGGGACATACTGGGGAACTTCGCGACGACCTTGGAGTTTTGCCTCCAGGCGACCTGCGGCAATGCCTCGTCGCGCTGTCCGACGACCAGGACGACACCTGGCGCAAGCTGTTCTCGCACCGGTTTCCGGACGGCAGCGGAAAAATGACCGGACAGTCTGTCGGAAATATCATCCTCTCCGCGCTAGAAGGGATTTACGGCGACCCGCTGTCCGCCATCCAGACGGCGCATCGGCTACTGCGCGTCCGCGGACAGGTGATACCCGTCTCGCTCAACGCGACCACGCTCTGCGCCGAACTCGAAGACCGCACCGTCATCCGCGGCGAACATCACATCGAGGAGCGGCGGGAGGCCGCGCCCCGCATCCGTCGGTGCTATCTCGAACCGGATCCGAAAGTCAATGCCGAAGCGGTCGCCGAAATCGAGAATGCCGATGCGATCGTGGTCGGGCCGGGGGACTATTGGACGAGCATCGTGCCGAACCTGATCGTCCCCGGCATCCCGCAAGCCCTTGCCGCGCTGCAAAATGCGGGCGGGCGCATCTATTTCGTCTGCAACCTCGTAACGAAACGCGGCCAGACGGACGGGTACGCGGCGTCGGACTTCAAGCGCCGCGTCGAGGAGCTCATCGCGCCGGCGACGGTGGACGTCATGCTGATCAACACGCTCACGCCGAATCCGCTCATCCTGGAACGGTACGGGCAGGGTGGGGAGACGCTCATCCAGGATGATCTCCCGCGCCGCGACCCCCGCGTCCTTCGGAAACCGCTCATTTCCTCCGAAATCAGCGAAGCCGCATCCGGCGACCGTTTGCGACGCAGTCTGTTGCGCCACGATTCGGAACGCCTCGCGCACGCGATCGGATTGCTTCTGCAGGAATCTCAATGACACCGCCCACCACTCCGGGCGGTTTTTTTTATTTTCCTCCTACCTCCAAACTGCCAGGATCACTCCCATCCCCATAAGTGAGACGAGATAGTATCCGCCGGTGATCAAAAATAACTTCCATGGCTTACCCTCCCACAACTGGGAACCGATCAGGATTGGCGCGATAAACCCGAGCCAATTCCAGAAACCTGACATAAGCCCGCCTGCGACGCCGTATGTTTTTGTGTATGTCATCGCGAATTCCGTGGAATGAGCAAGGACATACGCCATCACGAGTGAACCGAGCGTCATAAGCGCGTAGGTTTTTTCCATCCCTTTCTGTTTCATTTTTTCCGCGGTCTCCTTGGTATAGCCCATAATGGCCATCCATGGCTTTCCGAAGAGGGGACCGTACCAGACGAAACCGAGCACCATACTCGCCGAGGCCGCGACAAGCACGGCTAGATAGTTGATTGGAGGCGCCATAAAGAAATAAAAATTTTTATGAATCTACTTTACCCATAATAGTATCATTCGCTTATTCGTACGAATAAGCGAA
>JACQMO010000012.1 GCA_016203535.1 Candidatus Uhrbacteria bacterium
CCACCATGTGGACCGGAATGCGGATGGTTCGGCTCTGGTCGGCTAATGCGCGCGTGATCGCCTGCCGGATCCACCAGGTTGCGTAGGTGGAAAATTTGTATCCCTTCCGGTATTCGAATTTTTTCACCGCGCGAAACAAACCGATGTTCCCCTCCTGGATCAGGTCGTGGAGGGACCACGACTTTCCGATGAATTTTTTCGCGATGGACACGACGAGCCTGAGGTTCGCCTCGATCAGCCGTTTTTCCGGTTCTTTCTCACCTTTTTCCTTTCGTTTGGCCAGAGCAACCTCTTCCTCCGCGGTGAGGAGCGGGATTTTCCCGATCTCACGGAGGTACATCTGGATCGAATCCGCCGTAAGGTCGAACGGGTCCACTTTTCCGCGTTTGTCGTCCGCGCTATGGAGCGACTGCATCACTTCCTGGCGCTCCTTGCCGCGGCCGAGACTCCCCTCCTTTATTTCTACGACGCCGATTCCCGCGGCGTCCAGGCGGTCGATGAAGGCCTCGTACGAGGAGATGTAGTCCTCGATATCCGGAAAACTGTACAGGATTTCCTGTTCGGTAATAAAGCTCCGCGTCCGCGCCTTTTCAAACAATTTATCGAGCGTCTCCGCGGACGGCGCCGGTGCGCGCACGTAGACCGCCCGCGCCTTCGCGGTCGGCTTGGTCTTCGCGCCTTTTTTCTCCGGGCGGGCGGGCTTCCGCGGCGTCGGTTTCCGGAGGTGCCGATGGGGACGGTGGTGTTTCTTTTTTTGCGCGGGTTTAGGCATACGGTGGTGAATTGCGTGGACGTAAAGAACGGCCGCTCACGCGTGAGCGCCCGGTTTCATCTCGGATGGATGAGACATGGCTAAATCAGTTCCTTCAGGGCGGAAAGGATCTCCGCGATTTTTTCGCGGTCGTTCGCGCGCTCCGCATCGCGCATGTCCCGTTCCAGCCGCTCGCGCCGTTTCGCGTGATAGGCGAGGCGGAGGGCGGAACAGGTGGAATGCAGCTCGCGTTCCAGGACGTCTGTCGACTGGTCCTCGAATTCACGGTCGGCGATGACGGCAAGGACGTCGAGCTCTTCCGGTGTCGGGTTCAATGTGAAAGGGGTTCCGTCACCGATCAGGGATTCGGCGATCGGCCGGAACGCTGGTTTTAGGGTGAGGATGGCTCGGAGCCGTTCCTCCAGGAGATCGATGCGCGACCGTTCCCGTATGGGATCCCTCTCGGCGGAGGGAATGTGGGTCGTTCGGGGGGAAGCATGCGGGGTTTTCGACGTTGTGTCAAGGCGGGATGTGTGCATAGCGGCCCGAAGGACGTCCGGCGGCACCGAGAGGTCTTCGGCGAGGCGCGAGATCCATGCGTCGCGTTCGACCGGATCCGCAATCCGCGCGAATTCCGGGAGGAGCTCCCGCGCGACCGCCTTTTTTTCTTCCGGACGGTCGAGAGACCGCCCCCTCGTGGCGCGCGCATACAGCCAGTCGATGATTCCGGAGGCGCCCTGAATGGCCGATGTCCACAGGCGGACGTCTTTCCGGACCGCTTCGTCCGGGTCTTTTCCGGCCTCCGCGGGGAGCGAAATGATCCGGATATTGAAATCCATCTGCCGCGCGAGATCGAGGCCCCGGAGCGTCGCCGTCATCCCGGCCGCATCCTGGTCGAAGGCGATGGCGAGATTATTCGTATAGCGTTTCAGGAGCGCGAGCTGGTCCTGGGTCAGGGCCGTTCCGGAAGTGCAGACGACGTTCGTAACGCCGAACTGGTGCGACGAGATGACGTCCATGTTTCCCTCGACGAGAATGGCCAGATCGCGCTGTTTGATCTCCCCTTTCGCCTTGTCGAGGCCGAACAGCACGGCGGATTTTCGGTATACCGGTGTTTCAGGGGTGTTCACGTACTTGGCTTCCTTCGCGTCCGGGGCGAGAGACCGTGCCGTAAAACCAACCACCCGGCCATGGGCGTCAGCGATCGGGAACATGAGGCGGCCGCGGAAACGGTCGTAGATACCGTGAGCCGGGGGCCGTGAGCCGGAGGCCGTTGAGGGCTGTTCGCGCTTCACGGCGAGACCGGCCTTCACTTGATCCTCTTCCGTGACGCCCTTCTCCTTCATCGCATTTGCGAGTCCGTCCCAGGACTCCGGCGCGAACCCAAGGCGCCAGAGATCCGTCGTGAGGTCGTCCACTCCGCGGGTGGTGAGATAGGCGCGCGCGGGTTCGGCTCGCGGGTCCTGGAGCAGGTTCGCATGGAACCATCTCGCCGCAAGGTCATTCACCTCGAGCAGCCGTTTTTTCTCTGTTTGTTTCGCCGGGTCGTATGACGGGAGGGCGACGCCGGTCTTTTGGGCGAGCAACTCGAGCGTCTCGCGGAAATCCATTCCTTCCACCCTCATGACGAACGAGATCACATCCCCGCCCTGGTTGCATCCGAAACAGTGCCAGGATTGGCGAGGGCGGTTCGCAAAAAAACTTGGCGATTTTTCCTGGTGGAACGGGCAGATCCCCTTGAAACTGCCGGAACCCGCCGGCTTGAGCGGCACGTATTCCTGAACGGCATCGACGATATCCAACCGGGATTTGATGTCTTCAACCGCATCCATTCCTACAACCTACCACTACTCCACCGAAACCGCGACATCCGCGGTGGCCAGGTTGTCGAACGTCCCGCACAGGAGCCGGATGGTCCAGGCGCCGGTGACCGCATCTGACGGGACGTTCCAGGTCCACCGGTGTTTTCCCGGGGAGAGGACGGCCGCTTCCGCGCGTTTCGGATCGTCGAACATGCGTATCGCGTTGGCCGGATCGTACACGTCCGCGATGCACTTCGACCACGTGGGCGCCGTGATGTCGACGGTCCATGCCCCTCCCCGTCGCGCACGGTTCTCATACGCTCCGACGGTCACGAACGCGCGGTTCGTTTCTTTCGGCGGCTCCGGTTCCGTGGGCTGCGCGGACGTGATGGGGCCGGGCGCAGACGTTTTTCGGAATTGGACCAGGAGATACGCGCCCATGGCGACGGAGAGGGCCGCAAGGACGGCCGGGAGGAGGAATCGTCGGTCAAACGTCATACGCGCCATGATATCACCTCGTCCGTCCGTGACGCAGCCGTTTTTCTTTTTTCGGCCCCGTCTCCTTTTCGCGTCGCTTGATCTCCTTCAGGATTTCCGACATTTCGTCGCGGAGGATCGCGGCGAGTTCGAACTCCAGGTCAAGCGCCGCCTGCTTCATTTCCTTCTCTTTTTTCTTCAGTACGGCACGAAGGTCGTCCGTTTCCGCCTTGAGTTCGAGTTTCAGGATTTCGGAGACGTCTTTGGGTGAAACGGACAAGCCAAGCACTTCCCGCGTATCCCTGACCGCCTTGACGATGGATTGCGGCGTGATCCCATGTTCGGCGTTGTATTTCAACTGTTTTTCGCGGCGGCGGTTGGTTTCCTGCACAGCGCGCCCGATCGATCCGGTGAGACGGTCGGCGTACAGGACGACCCGGCCGCGGATGTTCCGAGCCGCACGGCCGATGATCTGGATGAGCGAAACGTCGGAGCGCAAGAATCCTTCCTTGTCCGCGTCGAGGATGGCGACGAGCGCCACTTCGGGGAGGTCGAGTCCCTCGCGGAGGAGGTTCACCCCGACCACGACGTCGAACGTTCCCTTCCGGAATTCGCTCAATATTTCCAACCGCTCGACCGTATTGATGTCCGAGTGGAGGTATCGTGTTTTGATCCCCTGTTCGGCCAGGTACCCGTTCAGATCTTCCGCCATCTTCTTCGTGAGCGTCGTGACGAGCGCGCGGTCGCCTCGCTTCACCGTTTCCTTGATGCGTCCGATGACGTCCTCGACCTGGCTCGGCGCCGCGTCAATTCCTTTTTGCGGCGTGATCGGTCGGATAACCACTTCCGGATCGACCAACCCGGTCGGGCGGATGATCTGCTCGACGACGCGGTCGGCGTGCGCCGCTTCGTACGGTCCCGGGGTCGCTGAAACGAACACGGCCTGATTGACCCGTCCCTCGAATTCGCGGAAGGTCATCGGCCGGTTGTCCCGCGCGCTCGGGAGCCGGAACCCGTGTTCGATCAGCGTGTCTTTGCGCGCGCGGTCCCCCTCGTACATCCCTCGGATTTGCGGAAGCGTGACGTGCGATTCGTCGATGACGAGAAGGAAATCCTTAGGGAAGTAGGAGAACAGCGTGTCCGGGGGCTCCCCCGCCGCGCGTCCGGACAGGTGACGGGAATAGTTTTCAATCCCGTTGCAATATCCCAGGTTTTCGATCATCTCGAGATCGAAATGCGTGCGACGTTCCAGCCGCTCGGCTTCGAGAAGCTTTCCTTGTTTCTCGAACCACGCCAGACGTTCCCGGAGTTCCTCGCGGATCGCGGCGATGGCGCGGTCGCGATCCGGACCCAGCGTGATGAAGTGTTTTGCGGGGAACACCCACAGCTCCTGTTGCTCCCGCACGTCCTTCCGGGTCACCGGGTCGATGTTCCGGATGGTCTCGACCGTTCCGCGCGGCGCCTCGACGCGGTAGAGCGTTTCCTCATCCGCCGGCATGAGCTCGAGGACGCCTCCGAGGATCCGGAAACAACCGCGCGTAAGGTCGGAGGTGGTCCGTGTGAATTGCATTTCGACGAGCCGCGCCAATACGTCCGTGCGCGTTAGGAGATCGCCAACCGAAAGATGCAGGACGGTTTTCTCGTATGCTTCCGGCGCGCCAAGACCGTAGATGCAACTTACGGACGCGCAGATGATCACGTCCGACCGCGTCAGAAGCGCCTGTGTTGCGTGATGCCGCAGACGGTCGATCTCCTCGTTGATCATCGCCTCCTTCTCGATGTAGGTGTCGCTTTTCGGGATGTACGCCTCGGGTTGGTAATAGTCGTAATACGAGACGAAATACTCAACTGCGTTGTCCGGAAAAAATTCACGGAATTCGTTGCAGAGCTGGGCGGCGAGCGTCTTGTTGTGTGCAATGACGAGCGTCGGTTTTTTGATCTCCTGGATGACGTTGGCCACGGTGAACGTCTTGCCCGTTCCGGTGGCTCCGAGAAGCGTCTGGTGTTTTTCGCCGGCGTTGAGCCCCTCGATCAACGATGAAATCGCCTCCGGCTGGTCGCCGGAGGGCTTGTAGGGAAGGTGGAGCTTGAAGTCCCCCATAGACGCCAATTCTGGCACAATATCGCGAAAAATGGTACGGTTCCTCCAACCTATGGCGAATGAATTGAACCGGTTTGTCCGAGAGGCGCTCGCGAAAGGGGCGGCGCGGAAGGACGTGGAGTCGGCGCTGAAAAAAGCAGGCTGGCCATCTGACGAAACCGCCAACGCCTTGAATGCGTATTCAGATGTCGTGTTCGGGATCCCTGTCCCGAAACGAAGGCCCTATCTCTCGGCGCGCGAGGCGTTCCTGTATTTGGTGCTTTTTCTTACGCTGTACATCAGCGCGGTGAGTTTCGGCACGTTGCTGTTCCAGTTTATCAATCGGGCATTCCCGGATATCGTTCAGGGCATTTACCCGTATGATGGCACGGCGGAATCCATCCGCTGGAGCACGTCGTCGCTCGTGATCGCGTTCCCCGTGTTCCTCTATGTGACATGGCTGTTACAAAAAGCGATCGCCCGCGATCCGGACAAGCGCGGTTCGAAAATCCGGAAATGGCTGACGTACATCACCCTGTTCATCGCGGCGGGCGTCATTATCGGCGACCTCATCACGCTCGTGTTCAATCTGCTCGGGGGCGAGATCACCACGCGATTCATCCTCAAGGTGATCGTCGTCGGCGGAATCGCGGGAACGATCTTCGGATATTATCTGTGGGATTTGCGGAGAGAAGAAAAAGAGTCCTGATATGAAACTGAACGGCATTCGGATTTTTACCGGACTCGTCGTCCTTGCGGTGGCTTCTGCGGTCATTGCGGGATTCCTCACGTCCGGCTCGCCGAGTTCAGAACGGGCGCGCCGCCTGGACCAGCAGCGTCTGTCGGATCTCCAGCAGATTTCTTTCTCGGTGGATACGTACTGGAGTTTATATAAGCGCCTCCCGGAGAATATCGACGCACTCCAACGCGAACGAAACGTCTACCTCGGAAACGTGATGGATCCTGAAACCGGCGACGCATACGGGTATCGCGCCGTGGCAACGTCGACCTACGAGCTGTGCGCAGCGTTTGCTACGGACAATACGGCGGAAATGCCGAAACCTGCCTACGCGCCACCCGGGCAGAAATTCTGGGACCATTCTTCCGGTCCGAAATGCTACACCCTCGAGGTGCTCATCCAGACGGCCGCGCCCGCATTCAAGGATTGATCGTTCGGATTGATCGTGGTACAACGCGACGGATGATTGATTGGAAGACGCTCCCGCGGCCGATAGTCGCGCTGGCGCCCATGGCGGACATGAGCGATCTTCCGTTTTGTTTGATCTGCAAGGAGAAGGGCGCGTCCCTCATGTTCCGGGAGATGGTTTCTTCGGAGGCGGTGGTTCGGTTGAATCCGAAGACGCTCGAGATGGCGCAGTTCGACGAACGCGAACGGCCGGTGATCCAGCAGATTTTCGGATCCGATCCGCATGTCATGGCCGAGGCGGCAAGGATCATCGAGGAGAAGTTCCATCCGGACGGGATCGACATCAATATGGGGTGTCCGGTGTACAACATCGTCTCGAATTTCAACGGCGCATTTCTGATCAAGGAGCCGGAGCGAGCGTCTGGGATCATCCGTGCGATACGGGCGGCGGTTTCCATTCCCGTAAGCGTGAAGACGCGTCTTGGCTGGTCGAAGGACACGGACGTGCTCGAGTTCGTGAAGGTGATCGAAAACGCGGGGGCATCCCTCATTTCGGTCCACGGCCGAACGAAGGAGCAGGGGTACCGCGGAGTGGCAAATTGGGATCGCATCGGCGAGGCGCGGCAACGGACAACGCTTCCGGTTCTCGTGAACGGAGACATTTCGACCCCCGAACATGCGAAAGAAGCGCTCGCTCGTTCCGGCGCGGACGGCGTGCTCATCGGCCGCGGGTCTCTCGGCAATCCGTGGATCTTCCGCCGCATGGAAGATTGGCTTCTAACGGGCCACGATCCGGGCGAACCCTCGCTCGACGAACGGATCGAGACCATGCGCCGGCACGCCCGATACCACGCGACGCGTTACGCTCCCAACGGCATTATCAAGCTGCGCAAACATTTGCCGTGGTACGTCAAAGGCACGGCGCTGAAACATCTGAAAGAGGGGCTGGTGCGTGTGACAACGCCCGAAGACTTGGACCGCTTACTCGACGTCCGGCAGGAAGCTTTCGGCGTTGACCGGGATCCCGTTCTGCCGCACCTCGAAGTGCACATGGGGTCCGGTTGAGAGTCCCGCGCCCGGCGCGCCCGGCTTCCCTCCGGAAAGCGCGATGACGTCGCCGCGTTCCACGTACGTGTCCGGTTTTGCGACGAATTTCGAGAGGTGGGCGTAGACGGTCGCAATCCCGCCCGGATGGACGATCATGGTGTAATTTCCGTACATCCGACCGGTTTTGTTCCATGCCACGTATCCTCCGGCCGCCGCTTTGACCGGCGTTCCGACCGGCGTCGGGATGTCCGTCCCGGGGTGCTCGAACAGGTTCCGGAACGGATAGTCCCTGTCGTGGAAATGCGCGGAGACTCCGCGGAGCGGCGGGACCGGCCAGTTGAGGAGGATGTCGCCGCGCGCGAGCGCGTCGTCGATGGACGCCAGCGTGTCCTTCAGCTGTTCCTCGAGCCGATGGATGTCTTCGGCCGTGGACTGCTGCTGCTGGCGCAATTCGTAGAGGATCCGTTCAAATTCCTGCTGGCTCTCCTCCGTTTGGGCGATCAGCGAGAATTTGAAGTTTTTTTCACTCTCGAGCGCTTCCTGATCCTTTTCAAGCGTCCGTTCTTCCTCGACAAGATCCGTCCGGCGTTCGTCGCGGGATCGTTTCGACTCCTCCAGCGTCTTCTTCGCCGTCTTGACTCCCTCGATCGTTTCGCCCAGGTCGCGTTCCAGGCGCTTCAGTTCTTCGAGGCGGTCGAAAAACGAGGAAAGCGACGGATGGGTGAGCAGAACGTCGATCGGACGGACTTCGTCCGCCTGATTCAGGCGACGGATGAATTCCGCGATCAGGTCGCGTTGCTTCGCGATGCGAAGCTCCTGTTCGGCGATGACGCGTTCCAGGGATTCGATCTCGAGCGTCAGGGCCTCGATTTCCGTCTTTGCGCGGAGGATGGCCAGCTCCTTTTCCTTGATCCGGTTGTCGAGGAGCAACACCTCGTTGCCGAGCGTCGCCTGCCGCGCTTCCTGTGCTTTGATTTTCGCGCGATATCCCGAAATGAGGGAATCGATTTCCTTCACGCGCTTCCGTTTGTCGCTCACGGCGGAATTCAATTCGTCCACCTCGCTTTTGACCGAGGCGCTCTCCGCCGCGTCGGCCGCCACACGGGCGCCGGCGCTTCCGGCAAGAAACATCACGAGAAGCGCGCTGAAGAAGAATCGCCGTGGCATGGATTGAGTATATCAGGCCTTCAGGCGCTTGACGGCGTCCCGGATCCGTTGTCGCGCACGTATCGTCCCGTAGCAGGCGATAAGCTCGAACGGTCCGGGCGATTTTTCCTGGCCGGACAACGCGACGCGCAGGGGCCAGAGCGTATCCCCGTTTCCCCATCCCCGCTCCGCGATGAGTTGTTTGACCGCGCGTTCGACGGCGTGCGCGTCCAGGACGGCTTCCTCGTCCAGCCCGTGCAAGAGTTCATCGACGGCCTTCAATCGTTCGACGGCTTGGATCGGCTCCTGCGTTTTCCAGGTGAGCGATACGTCGTCGTAGGTCAACGTTTTTTCGAACAGATATGCCGTACACAATCGGACGTCGGACGTCCGAATCACGCGATCACGGACGAGGAGGAGGCATCTGCGGACGAAATCCTCGTCTCGCGTCGTTTTCGGCAGAAACGGACGGACGAGCTCGAGATACCGTTCTTCCGGCATGGTGCGCAGATGTTGGGCGTTCAGCCAGTCCAGTTTTTCGATATTGAACACGGCTCCCGCCTTATTGACCTTCGCGAGATCGAACGCCGCGGCGAGTTCGTCGTGCGAATAGACGTCCCTGTCCGCGGACGGGTTCCATCCGAGCAGGGCCACAAAATTCACGAGCGCCTCCGGAAGGTATCCCTTTGCGAGGTAGTCCTCCACCGCGACGTCGCCCTGACGTTTTGACAGTTTTGAGTGGTCGGGATTGAGCAGCAACGGAAGGTGCGCGAACACCGGCGGCGTCCAGCCGAACGCCTTATAGATGAACAGGTGTTTCGGCGATGACGGGAGCCACTCTTCGCCGCGGATGACGTGGGTGATCCCCATGTCATGGTCGTCGACCGTCGCGGCGAGGTGGTACGTCGGAAACCCGTCGGACTTCATGATGATCTGGTCGTCGATCCCGGCCCAGTCGAACGTCACGTCGTCCCGAACGGCGTCCCATACCGTCACCGAACCGGCCTTGGGGAGTTTGAGTCGGACCACGTGTTTCTCGCCTTTTTCCACCCGCCGTCTCGCTTCGTGCCGGTCGTGTTCGCGACAGTGTCCGTCGTACATCGTCGGTTTGCGGGCGGCGTGTTGTTTCTCGCGGAGGGCGTCCAGCCGCTCCGGGGCGCAAAAGCACTCATACGCATGTCCGCCCTCGATGAGAGACGCGGCGGCCGCGTGATACCGCGCGCGGCGTTCCGACTGGATGTAGGGTCCGACGCCGCCGCGCTGAATGATGCGGTCATCCGCGTCGAGCCAGACGCCCTCATTCGGGATTACGCCGGTCGCGGCAAGCGAACGACAGATGTTCTCGATGCCGCCCGCGACGGCGCGCGACTGGTCGGTGTCTTCGATGCGGAGGATGAAATCCCCGCCATGGCGCCGCGCAAGAAGTTCGTTGTAGAGGGCGGTCCGCAGTCCGCCGATGTGCAAAAAACCGGTCGGGCTTGGCGCGAATCGGACACGAACGCGACCGGGCTTCGCGTCCGGTTTCGTGTGTGGTTGAAAGGGATTCGTCATGGCCGTTCCGGCGCCGGACGCTCGATGGCGAGCATCCAGCGTTCGACGCGAATGTTCTGCGCGCCGTCGAAATCATGCCAGACCTTCTCGAAGTCCGTAATCGGCATGACCACGCTCCCCCCCTCGACTTCCGGATCCATGAGCGAAATCGTTTCGTCGCGCATGTCGTACACGACGGAATAGTGGTCCTCATCCGTGGACCACCAACCGACGATGACCGGCGTCCCTTTTCGAATATAGGAACGGACATCCTCGATCGTCGCGCGCTCTTTTGCCACCGGTTTCTCGCCGAGGGTTTCAAGGGCCGCAACGAGTTCCGCGTGGTCCGTCCCTTTCTCCTGCGTCGAGCCGCAGATCCGGGCCAGTTCATCTTCCGAAAACGATTTTCCGTAGTACTCGAGAAGAATCTTTAAACTGGCGGGGCCGCAATACCCGGGTGACTGCCGGAAGGGGTTCAGGGTGATCGCCATACTTATCCGCGAGAAAAATCCGCCACCCCGTCCTTCCGTCGGGCCATCCGCTCCGTCGCGATCGCGAAATCGTGCGCGTTATCATAGTCCATCCCCCTCGCCATCCGGTCGCGTTCATCCAGTTCATGGATGAGGGTGTATTTCCAGTCCTTCGGGTTTGAGCGGACGTCAATCCAGATTTCTTTTTTTGGGATGTACGAATAGACCAGGTCGTGCCCGCCGAGAAGAAAATAGGGATCGAAGGCTTTTCGGACGTTGGCTCCGTCAACATACCGGATCATGAGCGGCCCCTTCCGGATTGATTTTTTGATCGCGACAGGGGTTTTTGCCGGTGCGGAGAAGGTCTTTTTCGCTTTTTCACGGATCAAGCGGAACGACTTTCCGCGCATCGAGCGTTCAAGTCTCCAGAGCTTTACGAATAACGCCTGCTCGTCTTTCAGGTACCGGTCAATCCACAGTTCTCCCAGCGGAATGTACGGGTAATCCCCGTGTGTGCCGATGCCGCTGAAATCGGTATCGATCGTATTGCGAATTTTCGCCGCATCCACGATTTTTACGTTCATACGTTGAACGTCATGGTACGCGTCATGCGCGCTTGACGCAACACCCGAATTCGGGTAGGATCGCAGTCCAGTTTCGTACCTTCTCTTCACAACATCCAACCGTTCTGGAGGAACACGCATGGGAATTGACAGCGCACTGACAGCGTTTGCGATTGATAATCCGCAGTGCTTCACGCTCATCGACGACCGGGCCGATGCTTTCGATCTGCTCCAGGAGCTCATCGAGCAGAAGCTGGACCTCGCGGCGATCATCGTCCGCATCAGCGAGTCCGAAATCGTCGAAGAGCTGTTCGAACAACTCGTCGAGCAGTTCAGCGCCCCGATGGCTCGCGAACAACTGCAGGACGCCATCGTCCGCGTCCCGAGGAACATCTGGGCCGCGCAAGGGGGCGGACTTCCGGAGAACCTCGTCACGGAACGATTCTTGCGGCCGGAGGACGCCGTGCGACTGCTCACGGTCCACGCGCGGGCGCTCTGCGACGAGACGCACCCTCTGTTCGGATCGTTCTCGCCGGACGAGTACTGGAGGCGCCTCGTGAGATCGTGGATCGGTCGCGGCGCGTTCGCGCGCGCCTGGAAGGAGTGCAAGCGGGCGCGCAAGGGGTTCGTCATTTCCGGACACAAACCGGAGAGCGACGCCGAACGGCCTACGTTCAACGTCGATCCGCGTCACCGCTGCTACCAGGCCACGCCGGACTGCCGCCGGGAGCTGGTGCGGGAGCTCTACGGAGCGATGTTCCGAGCGGGACTCGTTCCGCCCCTCACGGATGACGACCGTCGGCTCCGTTCGAACCGGCTCACGTTCACCGCCATGCGTCGCCACGGCGACAGACGAGTCCCCACGCGGGCGAGCGTCCATCTGCCCGGGTTCGAATTCGCGATTTCGCTCGGCGCGCAGGAGCTCCATCCCGGATACCTTCTGTCCGCGGAAGGCGCGATGGTCGTCGCGATCGCCAAGCGCTTCTCCGAGGAACGCCGCACGCGGCCGGATCCCCGTTCGCACCGGCGCCGTACGGCTCGGAGCGCGTCCGCCCGCGACGAATCCGACGACGTCGCAACGTCCGCCTAGTTTGCTCTTTCACGCCGTCCCGCGTTTCCTAGGGGCGGCTTTTTTTCGTATTGGAGCCGGCTCGCCGAAGTTCTGCTTCAGAACGGCCTTGAAGATTTTGGATCGGGTCACGATGCCGACGAGCTTCCCGTCGGCCATGACCGGCAGGCGGTGGATATGCTTGGCAAGCATGAGCGCGCCGGCATCGAGAATCGGCGCGTCAGGACCGACCGATACGATCGTCGGCGACATGTACGTCCCGATGGGATGGCGACGGATTTCAGACGCCTTTCGTTCCCGTGCCTCACGGTCGATGTAGAGCTCCGGCGTCTCAAAAAAACTTTTTTCGTACGGATACAGGACGCGAAAAAGATCTTTTTCCGACAGGACCCCGACGAGATTCCCCGCGCCGTCCGTCACCAGCACGCCGCTCATCGCCCGCGAAACCAGAAACTTCGCGGCGTCCTCATACGTCGTCGAGTCCGGGATGGTGTAGACCTCTGTTTCCATGACGTCTCTCACTTTCATAGGCGCGATGGTGTGTGCCGACGGTCGAAGACGGCGCGGATGGGAAAGAGAATGACGGCGCGGATGATCCGCGGGAACCGCCGCGGTTCCAAACCCAGCCGCCAGAGCCATTCGAGGCCGATCATCCGGATCCCGCGGGGCGCGCGATGTGAACGATCGGCCCAGTAATCGAAGGTTCCTCCGACGCCGACGACGACCTTCAGGGCGGGAAACGATTCGGCGTGGCGCGCGATCCAAGCTTCCTGCTTCGGATGTCCGAACCCTACCAAGAGGATATCAGGACGTTCCGAGATCAGTCGAGCGAACGCCTCGTCGGACGCCCGGTCCCCTTCTCCCGCCGCGTCAACCGTGCCGCCCTGCTCCGCAACGACGCGGAGGCCCGGATACCGTTTTCGAAGCGCCCAGGCGGCGCGGTCTGCGACCCCATCGGACCCGCCCAGAAGGGCGATTTTCCATCCGCGCCGTTCCGCCATCCCGGCAAGATGCTCGGCGAGATCCACGCCGGAAACGCGACGGAGGCTCGAATGGAACAACCATCCGACAAACTGAAGCCCCACCCCGTCGACGATGCGCAGGTCCGCGCATCGAAGCGTCTCCCAGTACCGTGGATTGCGTTTTGCCTCGAGGAGGATTTCGGGGTTGGCGGTGACGATCCACATCCGTTCCTCGCGACGTTCCGCGTCCGCGATGCGCCCGACGATGTCGTTCATCCCGATCCCGCTGATCACGAGACCGAAGATGCTACAGGTTGAACGGGAAGGCATGGAGGTCGGTGTACAATGAACCGTTTTGCGTCGGCGTGCTTCGGATGAGCGTGAGCTCGTGCGGCGTCCATTCGAACGGAGCGATCGGGTTGCTCCACCGCGGCAGGAGCCGCCCCTTTTTCGCGCGCGCGATCGTGACATGCGGAACCCACGGCTTCCGGTCAATACTTGGCGCGGCGACCGACACCATCTCGCGGAGATGCTGGATGAATCCCATCCAATTGTCCCTCGGTTCCGCATTGGCGCGCGCGATGAGGTACGACGGATGCTTTGAGGGGAAGGTCTCGAATTCCGTAAAAGAAAAAGACCCTTTCGGGGGATGTTCGACGGCCTTCTCGATGAGATGGACCAGGGGTTCGAGGTTTTGTTCCGGGACCTGGCCGAGAAACGCAAGCGTGAAATGCCAGTTTGTCGGGTCGATCTGACGGCAATTCGCCGGACAGGATGTCACGGCCGTCCAGGCTTCCTGCAGCCGCGTTCGTACGTCCGGAGGCACGACGATCCCGATAAAGAGACGCATAATTAATTCTACCCGACCCTGCGTTTTTCGCAAGTCGCTCCGACGCTAGGGGTGATGCGACCGTTTGTGCCTGGTGGCGACGCGGTACCGCGCTAACTCCCGTTCCAGTTCCGCGGCGGCTCTCGCATAGGTCTGGTCATCCTGCCGGACGGCTTCCGTCATGAGCTTCTCCGCGCGCTTTTTCGCTTCATCGATGACCGAGAGATCGAGCTCCTCGCCGCGCTCCGCCGAATCCGCAAGGATCCGCACACGACTTCCCTTTTCAACGGTCACCAGGCCTCCCGCCACGGCAATTTCCTCCGTGCGGCCGCCGACAGTAATCCGCGCGATTCCCGGAGAAAGCGCCGTCACGAGCGGGAGATGGTTCGGGAGGATCGTGATTTCGCCGGTCGTCGTCGGGATGGTGAGCTGTGAAATCTCCTGGCGGTACATGACCCGCTCCGGCGTGATGAGCTCGAAGTGGATCATACCACCTCGCCGATCCCGCCTTTCATGTAGAAGGCCTGTTCCGGCTTGTCGTCGTGCTTCCCGTCCAGAATATCCTCGAATCCCGCGATCGTGTCCTGCAGCGGGACGTATTTTCCTTCGTTCCCCGTGAATACTTCGGCGACGTGGAACGGTTGCGACAGGAATTTTTGGATTTTCCGCGCGCGTGAGACGGTCCGCTTGTCTTCGTCGCTCAATTCGTCCATGCCGAGGATTGCGATGATGTCCTGCAGATCCTTGTACCGCTGCAGGACGCGCTGCACGCCGCGCGCGACGGCATAATGCCGTTCGCCGACGATCTGGGGGTCGAGAATGGTTGAGGAGGAATCGAGCGGGTCCACGGCCGGGTAAATGCCAAGTTCCGCGAGACTCCGGGACAGGACGACCGTGGAGTCGAGGTGCGAGAACGTCGTCGCTGGCGCCGGGTCCGTGAGGTCGTCCGCGGGAACGTACACGGCCTGGACGGAGGTGATCGACCCGGCGTTCGTCGAGGTGATCCGTTCCTGCAGCGCGCCCATTTCCGTCGCCAGTGTCGGCTGGTATCCCACGGCGGATGGGATGCGGCCGAGCAGCGCGGACACTTCGGATCCGGCCTGCGTGAAACGGAAAATGTTGTCCACAAACAGGAGCACGTCCTGTTTCTCTTCGTCACGGAAATATTCGGCCATGGTGAGGCCGGTCAGCGCGACGCGGGCACGGGCGCCCGGGGGTTCGTTCATTTGGCCGAACACAAGCGTCGTTTTTCCGAGGACGCCAGACGCGCTCATCTCCCGGTATAGGTCATTCCCTTCGCGAGACCGTTCGCCGACGCCCGCAAACACGGAAAATCCGCCGTGTTCGCTCGCGATGTTGCGGATCAACTCCATGATGATGACGGTTTTGCCGACCCCGGCGCCGCCGAACAGTCCGACCTTCCCGCCTTTCAGGAATGGGCAGATGAGGTCAATGACCTTGATGCCGGTTTCGAGCACCTCCGTTTTTGTCGATTGATCCTGAAAGCCGGGCGGCGCGCGGTGGATGGGCAGCCGCGAGGTCGCGGTGAATGGCGGGAGGAGGTCAATTGCGTTTCCCGTAACGTCGAACATCCGACCGAGCGTTTCCCGTCCGACGGGGACGGAGATCGGACTCCCGGTGTCCGTTACCTTCGTCCCCCGCGCCAACCCGTCCGTCGAAGACATCGCGATCGTGCGGACGTCGCCGCCGCCGAGGTGTTGGGAGACTTCAAGGATGAGCGCGCCGTCTTCCCGCTCAATCAAGAGCGCATTCAGCAGCGCCGGCGGTTCGCCGTCGAAGGAGACGTCGACGACCGGTCCGATGATTTGGGTGATTGTTCCGAGGTTCATATGTGTATCGTATAAGGGGGTCCATCATTTATTCAATCGCGGCCTTCCCAGCAGTAATTTCCAACATCTCGCGCGTGATCGTTGCCTGGCGGTTTTGGTTATAGGTAAACACGAGATCCTCAAGGATGTCCCCGGCATTCTGGCTTGCGTTTTGCATCGCAACCATTCGCGCGGCGTGTTCGGATGACGAGGATTCCAGGAGCGTCTGATAGACTCGGCTGTCGAGAAGACGCGGGAGCACGGAATCCAGCACGTCGCGGGCTGCGGGTTCAAATAGCACGTCCGGTTCCGACGGCGGCTCTTCTTCGTCGGATCGTCTCATGACGGCGAGCCGTTCTTCCGGGATGAACGGCAGCAGCTGTTCAACGCGCGGCTCCTGCGCAAGCCCGCTGACGAATTCGGTGTACACCATGAAGACGCGGTCCGCGCGCCCTTCGGTGAACTCCCGGAATGCGATCTCGCCGATCGGCCGAACCCGTTCATAGGTCGGCGCGTTGGAAACGGATTCAAGCGCGGCGAAGATTTCACGCGCCTCCTTTCGCATGGCGGGTTCCGCTCGCTTTCCGACCGTGATCACGCGAATGTTTTTTTCCGGTCGCGTCCGGATGAACTCCGCGGCCGTGCGAAGCAGCCGCGTGTTGTACCCGCCGCACAATCCGCGATCCGACGCGCTCACGATGACGAGCGCGGATTCGGAGGACCGACGTCCGGCAAGAAGCGGGTGCGTCCGCGGGTCCACGCGCTCCAGGATTTCATGCAGGGTTTGCTTCAGGCCACTTGAATAGGCGCGGGATGCGATGGTCCGTTGCGTCGTCCGGCGCATTTTCGAGGCGGCGACAAGTTCCATCGCGCGCGTGATTTTCCGCGTGTTTCCGATGGATCGGATGCGTCGTTTGAGGATGCGGGATGAGGCAGGCATACGACGGTTAGGAGAACAGTTTCCGCCATTCGGCGATGGCGGATTTTACAGACGCCTCCGTCTCGGGGGTCAGCGCGCCTGCCGCGAGCGCCGTCAGGACGTCCGGTTTGGAATCCCGAAGGGACCTCCGGAACCCGTCTTCCCACGCCTTGATCCGTTCAACCGGAACGTCATCCAGATGTCCGCGCGTCACGGCGTACAACACCGCAACCTGTTCTTCCATGGCCATCGGCTGATACTGTCCTTGTTTGAGGATTTCAACGGTCCGCCGTCCCCGTTCGAGTTGTTTGCGCGTGGCATCATCAAGGTCCGTGGCGAATTGCGCGAACGCTTCGAGCTCTCGGAACTGCGCCAGGTCGAGGCGGAGCTGCCCCGCCACCTTTTTCATCGACTTCGTCTGCGCGGCGCCCCCGACGCGGGACACGGAAAGCCCCACGTTCACGGCCGGTCGGATGCCCTTGTAAAACAGGTCGCTTTCCAGATAAATCTGGCCGTCTGTGATCGAAATGACGTTCGTCGGAATGTACGCCGAGACGTCCCCGGCCTGCGTCTCGATGATCGGGAGCGCAGTGATCGAACCCCCGCCCGACTCCGCATTCCGCCGGCACGCGCGTTCAAGCAGGCGCGAATGGGCGTAAAAAATGTCTCCGGGGTAGGCCTCGCGTCCAGGCGGGCGGCGGAGGAGCAGCGAAATCTCGCGGTAGGACCACGCGTGCTTTGAGAGGTCGTCGTACACGATCAGGACGTCCTTCCCGTGGTCCATGAAAAATTCCGCGATCGCGCATCCCGCGTACGGAGCGAGGTATTGGAGCGCCGCCGGCATCGATGCGCCGGCCAGCACGACTGTCGTGTATGCCATGGCCCCCTGCTCATGGAGTCTGGACACGATTTTCGCGACTTTGGATTCCTTCTGTCCGATCGCGACGTAGATGCAGACGACGTCCTTCCCCTGTTGGTTCAGGATGGTATCGATGGCCACCGCGGTTTTCCCGACCTGGCGGTCTCCGATGATGAGTTCGCGCTGTCCCCGTCCGATGGGGATCATCGCGTCGACCGCCTTGATGCCGGTCATGAGTGGGACGCTGACCTGTTCACGTTTCATGACGCCCGGGGCGATCCGTTCGATCGGGTAGTTCGTGTCGGACGGAATGACTCCCTTGCCATCCATCGGGGCGCCGAGCGGCGAAACGACCCGACCGAGGACCTGTTCCGAAACGGGGACGGACAGGATCCGTCCGGTCGCTTCGACCGTCTGGCCGGCGATGATTCCCCGCGTATCCCCGAGGACCACCGCGCCGATCCGGTCCTGTTCCAGGTTGAGCGCCAGGCCGAACGTCCCGTTTTCAAATCGGAGCATTTCCATCGCCCGCGCGTGCGACAAACCGCTCACGGAAACGATCCCGTCCCCGACGTCGCGGATCGCCCCGATCTGGGTCTTCAGGAGCGAAGGATCGAACGATTCGATCTGCCGACGCAAGAGATCCGTGATCTCGGCGGCGGAAGTAGCATGTGCAGCGGTCGTTTTTTTCGGTTTGGTCATACGGGATTACGTCTGTAATGACTGTTGGAACCGGTTGATGCAGCCGGTCAGGCTGCCATCGAACCGGACGTCGCCCACCTCGAGAATGATTCCTGCAGACAGGTTCGGACGGACGGTTTCCTCAAGGTCGACGGACGGTCCGAATGCCGTCTGTACGGTCGCCTCAAGCGATTCCCGGTGATCCATGGAAAGCGTATCCGCACTCTCGACACGCACGTGCCGGTACGTCCCACGTTCCGTCGCGACGCCCCGTATGCGGTCAACAAACAGGGCGGACGAGGCGAGCAGCCGATGATCGAGAAGCATGGAAAAGGCATTCAACACGAACGGATGGATCGACCCGTCCAGCGACGAACGCAGCAGCGCCTGACGCCGTTCGGTTGGCAGGGAGGGATGTTCAAGGGCGTGGCGCAGCTCCGGATGTCCTGCGAACGCCGCGGCGACGGCGCGGCAATCGGAGATGACGCGGGGGAGATTCGATTCCTCTTCCGCTCGCGCCACAAGCGCCCGGGCAAGTCCGTCGATCACGTGGAGAGAACGTTTCATAGCTCGCCGGACCGCTTCAGGTCGTCGATCCCTTTTTTCACGATCCGGTCGCGCACGTCCGGCTCGATCCCCGAGAGAATTTTTCGGACGCCGCCCGCGATGAGATCCGCGGCGTCCGTTTTGATGGATGCCATGACGCTCTGACGTTCGCGTGAAAGCTGATCCGTCTGCTCGTCCCTCAACCGTCCGATCTCCCGCTTCGCCGCTTCGATCCGTTCCTTCGAGGCCGCTTCCGCGCGCGCATGCGCATGTTCGAGGATGAGCTGCGCCTCGGCATTGGCTCGCTGGAGGGCCTGTTCCTTCTCTTCCTCCATTTCACGCATCATCCTCGCGGCATCCTCGGAAAACACGAGACCCTCGCGGATTTTCTTCTCCCGCTCCTCCATCTTGGCGAGCAGAGGTTTGTACGCCCATTTCCACAACGCCAACACGAGAATTGAAAAATTCACGAGCTGCGCGATGAACAGCTTTGCGTCAATGCCGAGGGTCCCCAAAAGACCGGGAGATTCCATAGAGGCGTGAAACGTGAGCGGTAAGCCGTGAATCGTTAGAGCGTAAAGACGACGACGAGCGCGTAAATGGCGATGGCTTCCGCGAACGCGGCGCCGAGGAGCATCGGAACGAACAGCTTCCCGGCGGATTCCGGGTTGCGGCCGATGGATTCCATCGCCTTGGAAACGATTTTTCCGACAGCAAATGCCGGAGCGGCGCCGCCGATCGCGATCGTCGACCCCTTAATGATGAGCTTGATCACCTCTGGTTCCATAGTGGAATCGCTTACGAATGAGTGCGGTGGATCGTCTGCGTCGCAGGCGGTCCCCCGTCCCATCCCTAATGCGCGGCCGCGGCCTTCGGGGAGGGCGCGTGTTCTTCGTCTCCGTGCGGCGCGGACGTCGCCACCGTCAGATAGACGAGCGTCAGCAGCGCAAATACTGTCGCCTGGACGATCCCCACGATCAGCTCAAGCGCCATGAACGGAAGCGGAACGGCGAACGAAACAAGTCCGGAAATCACGGTGATGAGCACTTCCCCGGCGAAAATATTCCCAAACAGACGAAGCGACAGGGATATGACCTTTGCGACTTCGGAGAAGAGCTCGATCAGCCCCACGATGAATTCGACCAGCGCGGTCAGGATGGCGATCGGTTTGAGAGACACGACGGCCTTCCAGACCGTTCCGAGCTGGATGAACCTGTTCCAATGCACGAAAAATCCCAACGTCACGACGCCGAAGGCATGCGACGCAAGGACGGACACGAGCGCCATGGCGAGCGTGAGGTTCAGGTCGCTCCCCGCCGGTCGGAAGATGGGAATGAGCTCTACCTGCCCTTCATGCATCAGCCATCGTCCGATGGAGCCGGTGCCCGGGAGCAGCCCCATCCAGTTGGAGACGAGGATGAAGAGGAACAGCGTGGCGACGAGCGGCAGGAATCGTTTTGATTTTTCGCGGTCCGCGGTGACCTGGTCAAAAAATCCGAGAAGGAATTCGATGACGGACTCTGCGGCGTTCTGGAGCGTTCCGGGGACGAGCGTGATCCGTCGTTTCAGGACGAGGGCGGCGATCAAAAAACCGGCGACGGCAATGGTGGAATTGACGTAGGCGTTCGTCACCGGGAACGATCCGATGTGGAACAGGGGTTCGGCGGCGAGCGGAGGGATGGTCATGAGGAGAGTCGTTTCGCGATGTCCTTTCCTTTGCGGACGATGACGACGCTGACGATGCCGAGCGCGGCGATCAGTCCGAGGATGATGAACAGGGGTTTTGTGCCGAATCTCGCATCAAGCCATCGGCCCAGAAGCGCGAAAAGGACGGTCGGCAGCGCGATCGCGATGATCAGGTCCCACGTGAACGCGACGGCCTGCCACGGAGCTATGTCCGGTTCCTTTGGCTTCGGTTTATCCATAAAAAAGACGCCAAGAGCTTATCGGCCTTCGACGAACGTGTCAATGGAATCAAAAAACCATCCGAAAGAGACGAATGGCGTTTTCCGTCGTCGCTCGTTTGATCTCGTCCGTTTCAACGCCACGGATCCCCGCGATGGCGTCGGCCACGTACGCAACGAACGTCGGTTCGTTCCTCTTTCCCCGATGCGGGACCGGGGCGAGCCATGGGGCGTCGGTTTCAACGAGCAAGCGGTCAAGCGGCATGCGTTTGAGCACCTGGTGGATCGGCGATTCTCCGATGTCCGATTTCCTGGGAGGGAACGTGATGATGCCGGTGAAGGACATATGAAGTCCGAGATCGAGGAGCGGCGATGCGTGATCCCAATTTCCGGAAAAGCAGTGAACGACGCCGCGAACCGGAGGTCGGTCGCGCAGGATTTCCGCGAGCCGTTCGAACGCATCGCGGCAATGGATGACAACCGGAAGGTCCATGTCGCGCGCGAGCGAAAGGTGTTCGAGAAACGCGCGTTCTTGTGCGGCCTCCGCCTCTTTCCGGTCGAGGGATTCATCGATGCGAAAGAAATCTAACCCGGTTTCACCAATTGCGACGACGCGTTTGGATGAACGGGCGAGTGTTTCGATATCCTCGATGCGGTACTCTCCCACCGCGCCTTCGGACGGGTCGCGGTACGCGCTTGTGAGATGCTCCGGGTGATGACCGACCGTCGCCCATACGTCCGGATGCTGTTCCGCAAGCGCGACGGCGGCGCGGCTCGTTTCAGTCCCCGTCCCGACGGCGATGGCCCAAATCCCGTTTTCCCGCATGCGTCCCAGCACCTCCCCGCGGTCGGGGTCGAACGGATGCATCTGGAGATGGCAGTGGCTGTCGATGAGACGCGGCATGGTCACATGACGAACCGGAGCAGCGTTTCGAATCCCGTCAGGAACAGTCTCGCGAGCGGTGATTGCTGGATTAACGCGACGACCGCGGGAAACGTCTGATAGGTCGAGATCGCCCAGAGGACCCCGCCGATCATGAGAACGCCTTCCACGATCCCGAGGACCCCGCCGAGGAGTTTGTTCACGGTCTTGATGAACGGCAGGAACGTGACGATGCGGAGCGCGGCGTCTACGAGATGGAAGACGATTCCCACGACGCGGCTGGCGACGCCGAACACGACGACGAAGGCGATAAACCTCGCCCAGCCCATCGGCAGCGCGATGGCGAGTACGCCGGAGATCCATGACGACCAGCTCCGCGCGGCGATGAACCCGATCACGGCTCCGACGAGCCGGCCGAACGTTTGGATCAGTCCGTCCTTAAACCCAAGGGAGATGAACCCGACGAGGAATAGAACCAGCAGGATGTTCAGGACGGTCAATCCCATATCATGACGAGTATACCGTACGGCCCGGTCGGTTACGACGGGAGACGCGGGAACAGGATATCGCCCTTCACGACGCGATGTCCGGCCGGAAGCATTCCCCACGCCGTCGCCTCCGGGATGCGGACGCTCCCGGGATCAACGGACAGCTGACGGAGGATCTGTTCCGCCGTGGCGGGAACGAGCGGGAGAAGCGCGATTCCGACATGCCGAAGCGCTTCGGCAAGCTGCGCCATGAACGGCCCCACATCCGCGCCATCTTTCGCTTTTTTGAACGGCGCTTCCACGTCGATCGCCTGGTTCATCGAAGCGACGTACCGTTCAAGCGCACGGACCGTTTCGTCAAACCGGTAGGAATCGAGCGCGTCCGTGTACGTTTTCCAGAACTGCGGCGTCGCGAACCGGTCGTCCGCCATCTCGGGAACCGCTCCGCCGGCAAATTTTTCGATCATGGCGGTGACGCGCGCCGCAAGGTTCCCGGTGCCGTTCACGAGTTTGGACGTGTACAGCTCCTCAAAATGCGCGGTCGAAAAATCACCGTCCTCCGACGAGGGAATCCCGCCGAGGAGGAAGTATCGAACCGCGTCCGTCCCGTATCGCGCGACGAGGTCGTACGGATTCACGACGTTCCCCAGCGATTTCGACATTTTCTGGCCGTCCGCCGTGATGAATCCGTGGATGAAAATCTGTTTCGAGAGCGGCAGCCCCGCCGACGCGAGCATCGCCTGCCACATGGCGGATTGCTGGCGGAGGTTATCCTTTCCCGCGATCTGGACGCCCGGCCAAAACCGCTCGAAATCGCCTGGCGACGGCCATCCGAGGGTTGAAACGTAATTCACGAGCGCGTCAAACCAGACGTACATCACGTGGGCGTCGTCACCCGGAACGGGAATCCCCCATGGCATTTTGTCCGTGAGCCGCGAAATGCTGAAATCCTGAAGCCCGTCTTCGACAAACGTCCGAATTTCATGGAATCGCCGCTTGGGCATGACGAAATCCGGGTGCGCGTCGTAGTGCGTGAGCAGCGCGCGTTGATATTTCGACCAGCGGAAGAAATAGTTTTCCTCGTCCCGCCGTTCGATCTCGAGCGACGGATGGATCGGACAACGACCGTCCACGAGTTCCGATTCCGTCTTTTCGAGTTCGCATCCGACGCAATACTTCACGACGTACCTCGCCTTGTAGATGTCGCCGTTCGCGTCGCATCGTTTCCAGAATTCCTGCGCCGCCGTGACATGGTGCGGGTCCGTCGTCCGGATGAAGTGCGTGTAGGACAGCGCGAGCGTCTCCTTCAACCCGTGGAATTTCGAAGCGAATTGGTCGCAGTATGCCTTCGGGTCCATTCCGGCCAGGACGGCCTGTTTCCATATTTTCAAGCCGTGCTCGTCCGTTCCGGTGTTGAACACGACGTCTTCCCCGCGCAGCCGATGGAACCGCGCCAGGACATCCGCCTGAACGAATTCAAGCGCCGTGCCGATATGCGGTTCGGCGTTCACGTACGGGAGCGTGGTGGTGATGTAGTAGGAAGGTTTCATGCGGCAGGAGCGTACCCGTTCCCGTCGTACGAGTCGAGAGGGCGGCGATCCCCCTCGAGGGCGATGACGTATTCGCCTTTGATCGGTTCGGAGCGAAGCAGGGAGAGCGCGGAAGCGGCCGTCCCTCGTCGGACGGATTCGAATGCTTTGGTCAGCTCCCGACCGATGACGATGCGCCGCTCCGGCCGGCAAATCGCTGCAAGCTCCCCCATCGCCTTTTCGACGCGGTGGGGGCTTTCAAAAAATACGGAGGTCCGTTTTTCATCCGCGACCTGTTTCCAGAAGGTCGAACGCCCTTTTTTGTGAGGCGGAAATCCGTGGAAGACGTAGCAATCCCCCGAAAAACCGGACACGGAAAGGATCGACGTGACCGCGGAAGGCCCGGGAACCGGGATGACGGGAACGCCCGGGTGTAGGCCGGCGACGAGACGCGCGCCGGGATCCGAAATCCCGGGCGTTCCCGCGTCGCTTACCAACGCCATTGATGCGCCGCGAAGGATTCGTTGCGATAACGACTGAAGTTTCGCCGCGCGCGTATGTTCATGAACGCTCGTGGTCGGTGTCGCAATCTCGAAGCGGCGCAGGAGCTTCCGCGTCACGCGGGTATCTTCGCACAGGATCAGCGCGGAGGCGCGGAGCGTCGCAATCGCGCGCGGGCTCACGTCGTCCAAATTTCCGATCGGCGTCGAAACGACGAACAGCGTTCCGGTCATGGAGATAGATTGCCACAGAATCGCCGGAAGGGGTACCATAGCGTCATGGCACGAACGGCGATCGTTCTTCTGCTGTCGTCATCCGCGATCCTCGGTGTCGGCTGCCGGACGAATTGGAACTCGGCGGCCCGGGCCGGCATCCCTCGGCTCGAAATCGAACGGCCGACGAACGGGTTGGCGACGACCTCCACGAACGCGCAGATCGCCGGTCGCTCGGATGCGACATCCGTCCGGATCGGAGAGGAATCGATCCCGACCAACAACGGCCGGTTCGCGGCGGACGTGAATCTCGAGCCGGGAACGAACAGCATTACGATCGTGGCCGGAAACGGGTTCGCGACGACCACGCAGACGATCGTTATCGAACGTCAATGATACGTATGAACCTCCGCCACCTCGCTATGACGCTCGGCGTCCTCGCCGCGCTTTCGCTGGCCGGCGCGGGATGTTTCAGGAAACCCCTTCCGCCCGCTGTCCCCCCGGGCGAACCGGAACGTCCGCAGGCATGGCTTCCGCCGACCCCGAACCCCGAAACGGAAGAAGAGCGGAATGTCCGCGAGCTCCGCGAGGCGATTGAGGCATTCGCGAACGTGAAGAGTTTTCGGGCGAACATCACGATCGACCATCCCGGCGATTCGACAACCGGGGAATTGGAGGTCGTGAAACCGAACCGGTTCCGCGGAACGATGCGGCTCGCGAGCGATCCGAAGGAAACCACGGTCATCGGGGTCGAGGATTCGCTGTACGTGAAGGTCGAGGACATCTGGATCCCCATCCGGTCTCCGGCGCTCTCGGCCTCCCTGAAAGAGGCGCTTCGCTCCTCCGTCTCCGGGGATTCCGTCCTGCGCACGGAACGCCTTCCGGACGGCACCGTCGTCCAAAAACGCCGCAACGACGCCGGAGGTTGCGAGGAATATTCCACGACGATCACGGATGAAAACGGGGCGTCGGTCGATCTCACCGTCTGCGTCGCGAACGGTCTCCCGTCGACGCTCCTGGTCCGGAAGGACGGGACGACCGTTACGATCACCTACGCCGATTTCAATGCGCTGTTTACGATCGAGCGGCCGACGATCCCGAAGGAATTCCGATAGACTTGACCGAACCCAAATTAGCAGTCTATAGTTAAGACTGCTAATTTGATTATGCTGCCCCAAAATTTCACGACCAAATCGCAGGAAGCGCTTCAGCTCGCGCACCAGCTTGCCGTCTCGAACGGACAGCCCGCGCTTGAGCCGATCCACCTCCTTTCGGCGTTGCTTGAACAGGAAGACGGCGTCGTCCCGTCCGTGCTGAAAAAACTCCAGACGCCGATCCCCTCCCTCCGGACGGATGTGGATGCGCTCCTCATGAAGCTCCCCAAGGCGTCGTCCGCGTCCGGCGGCGTGGCTCAACTGTTCCTGTCGCAGGACACCGCGCGCGTGCTCACGAACGCCGACCGCGCCGCGTCTTTTTTCAAAGACCAGTACATCTCGACCGAGCACCTCCTGCTGTCGCTCGCGGACGGGAACGACGCCGTCGCGGAACTCCTCCATCGCAACGGGGTGACCACCGATGCGATCCTCAAGGCGCTGAAGGACGTCCGGGGCGCGGCCAAAGTCGACACGCCGGATCCGGAAAGCCGCTACCAGGCGCTCGAGAAATATTCTCGGAACCTGACCGACCTTGCGCGGCAGGAAAAGTTGGATCCAGTCATCGGTCGTGACGATGAAATCCGCCGCGTGATGCAAGTGCTCTCGCGCCGCACGAAGAACAATCCGGTGCTGATCGGTGAAGCCGGGACCGGAAAAACCGCGATTGTGGAAGGACTTGCGCAGCGCATTGTCGCCGGCGACGTCCCGGAAACGCTGAAACGCAAGGAGATCGTCAGTCTGGACCTCGGCGCGCTGGTTTCCGGCACGAAATTTCGGGGCGATTTCGAGGAGCGGCTCAAAGCGGTCTTGCGGGAGGTCGAGCAATCCAGCGGCGCGGTGATCATGTTCATCGATGAGTTGCATACGCTGGTCGGCGCCGGCGCCGCGGGCGAGGGTGGCGCCATGGACGCGTCGAATCTCCTCAAGCCGGCCCTCGCGCGCGGCGAGCTTCGCGCCATCGGCGCGACGACTCTGAAGGAGTACCAGAAATACATTGAAAAGGACGCCGCGCTGGAACGCCGGTTCCAGCCGGTGCTCGTGAAAGAGCCCAGCGTGGACGATACCATCGCGATCTTGCGCGGGATCAAGGAAAAATACGAACTTCATCATGGGATCCGCATCACGGACGGCGCGCTGGTTTCCGCCGCAAGGTTGTCGGACCGCTATATCACCGACCGGTTCCTCCCGGACAAGGCGGTGGACCTGGTCGATGAGGCCTCCTCGGCGCTCCGCATGCAGATTGATTCGCTTCCCGAGGATCTCGACAAGCTGAAGCGTGAACTCACGAAGCTCGAGATCGAAAAACGCGCGTTGTCGAAGGAGGAGGACGACGAATCGAAGGAGCGTCTCACGGATCTCGAGCAACGGCTGGCGGAGGTCCGCGAGCGGACCCATCGCCTCGAGCTGTCCTGGTCGGCGGAAAAGGAGGTAATCGACCAGATGCGAACGACGAAAGCGGACGTCGAAAAATTGAAGAACCGGGCGGATATTGCCGAACGCGCGGGCGATTTTGAAAAGGTGTCCGAAATCCGGTACGGGAGTCTCCCGCAAAAACAGCAGATACTGAAGGACCTTGAATTGAAACTCAAAGAGATGCAGGGAAAGCGCGGCTTGCTGAAGGATGCGATCACGGATGAGGAGATCGGCGCCGTCGTGATGCGATGGACGGGTATCCCGGTCTCGCGGATTCTGGAATCCGAAGCGCATAAACTCTCGAAGCTCGAAGCCGAATTGGGGAAACGCGTCGTGGGCCAGGCAGAGGCGGTGCGCGCCGTGTCCAACGCCCTTCGTCGTTCCCGCGCGGGGATCTCGGAGGAAAAACGTCCGATCGGGTCGTTTCTTTTCCTCGGGCCGACGGGCGTCGGAAAGACCGAACTCGCGAAGGCGCTTGCCGCGATCATGTTCGACGACGAGGACGCGATCATCCGCGTCGACATGTCCGAATACATGGAAAAACATTCCGTCGCGCGGATGATCGGATCGCCGCCGGGCTACGTGGGGTATGACGAAGGGGGCCAGCTTACGGAAAAAATCCGCCGGCGCCCCTACTCCGTGATCCTCCTGGATGAGATCGAAAAGGCGCATCCGGACGTGTTCAACGCCCTCCTACAGGTGCTGGATGACGGACGGCTTACGGACGGCAAGGGGCGGACCGTCTCCTTCATGAACGCGATCGTCATTATGACCTCGAACATCGGGTCCGACATGATCCTCGACTGGGGAACGCGCCACGGCGAAATCGGATTCAAGGAAGGGAAGGCGTCCGTGCCATCCGAAGACGGGATCCGCGACCGCGTCATGAGCCTCCTCCATGATCACTTCCGACCGGAATTCCTGAACCGGCTGGATGAAATCGTCATGTTCCACGCGCTCACGAAAAAAGAGCTTTCGCGCATCGTCGATATCCAGCTGGAACGCGTCGTCGAGCGGCTTCGAGCGAAGCGGATTACCGTGACGTTCAGCGACAAATCGAAAAAACATATCGCCGAAAAGGGATATGACCCGGCATTCGGCGCGCGCCCGCTCAAGCGGGCCATTCAGGACCTCGTCCTGGACGATCTCTCCCTCAAAATCATCGAAGGAAAAGTCGCCGAAGGGGATTCGGTGTCCGTGGACCTGAAGGACGGCAAAATCAGGATTTCTTGACCGCCTTCAGTTCCTTCCTGACCGTTTTCCAGGTCGAAAGGAGCTGTTTTTTCAGGGTGGGGATTTCGTGCTTCGCGATCCCCTTCGAAGCGGCGTAATACGCCACGACGGTATCCACCAGCTTGTTATAACGCTGTTCCGTCATGTCCCCCGTTTTTCGCAGCTCGGACAGGACCATCTTCTGAAGATGTGCCGCTCGTTTTGAGGCGTCCTTCACGAATACCTTTCCCTCTTTGGACCGCAGAAACGACGCGGATGCGACGCCGATGATGGCGCCGACAACCATGCCGAGACCGAGATGTGATTTTTTCATAGAAAACTATTATAGCACATCACGAACGGCGGAACGGATTTTTTGTCGCTGGTGCCTGCGGCGCCTTTTTCTTGCTTTTTTTCGTCGCGCGGTGCTTGTGATGCGGCCGATCCTCGTTGAAATCTTCGCCGCAGACGTCGCACGTTTGTTTGTCGTCGATCATAGGTACTGTTTCGTCAACCGCTTCCCTTCTTCGACGCCGGGCTGGTGGTAGGCGTTGATGTTCAGCAGTTCACCCATCATGGCCGTCGCGAGCTCAAAAAAGACGATCAGTTCTCCCATGGTTTCCGCAGTGATGTTCGGGAGGTGGACGGTGCCGTTCGGGCGCTTGTTACGCGCGAGAGCCGTGACGGTCGCTTTTCGTTCCGCATGGATGAGATCCTGGAGCGTTTTTCCTTTCAGGTACGCGAGCGATGGAATGTCGCTGACGGAATCCGGAAGCGCGGCATCGTCATCGAATGTTCCGACTTCGATGCACGTGATGATCTTATCATTCGGCCCCTCGACATAGAGTTGGAGTTGCGAATGTTGGTCCGTCACGCCGAGCGCCGCGACGGGGGTCGGCCCCACATGAACGACGTTGCCCCGCCGGTCCGTTTTTTTTCCGAGACTTTCCGCCCACAATTGCCGGTACCAAAAGGCGAATTCACGCAACCGTTCGGCGTAGGGCATGAGGACGTGGATCCGTCTCCGTTTGAGGTATGCGAGATACTGAAGCGCCGCGTAAAGGGCCGTGGGATTTTTTTCCGGCTTCCCCCGAAGAAACGCATCGCGTTGCGCCCGACCTCCGGCGAGAAGCCCACGCATGTCCGCCCCGGCGTATGCCAGCGGAAAGAGACCGACGTCGGTCAGGGCGGAAAACCGGCCGCCGATGTTTTTCGGGACCGGGAGCGTGTCGTATCCCTCCCGTTCGGCAAGCTCCCGCAAGCTCCCGCTCTCCCGGTCGGTCGTCGCGATGATCTGATTCGCGGCCTGCCGTTTTCCCGCGCGGCGTTCAAGCCGATCCCGGACGATCAGGAATGTCGCCATCGGCTCGACCGTATCGCCGGATTTGGAAATGACGTTGATAAGGGTTTTCCGGAGGTCGAGTTCCGACAGGATCCCCGCAAGCTCGTCCGGATCCGTATTCGCCCCGGCGAACACAAGCTTTTTTTCGCCCGGCTTCAGGGCCTTTGAGAGCGCCCTCGCCGCAAGGTCGGATCCTCCGATGCCGATGACGAGACAGGTGCGATAGGCAGCTTTCTTTTTCACGAGGTCGCGGATGCGCTTCACCATCGCCGCATCGTCAAGGCAGGAAAGCCATCCCTGTTCCCCCGCTTCGGAACGCTCAACGATCGCCCGTTTGGCACGCGCCAGCCGGTTTCTCAATCCGCGGAGATCTTCGGGCGCCGCACCAAAACGACCGACCCGGTGGGACAGCATGTTTGCGGAATCGTATCGAAGGGTCGTTTTCATGTTCCGATGTCTGATGCCGCGACGCCGACCGCTTCCGCATATGTCGGATAGGCATGGACCATCTCTGCAATGGCAGTGTACGGAATTTTGGCGAACATCGCGAGTGCGACTTCATGGATGAGTTCTGCGGCGGAATGGCCGACGATATGTCCGCCGAGAATCAGCTTGGTTTTTCGGTCGGCGACGATTTTCACGAGCCCGTCCGTTTCACCGCTCACAAGCGATTTGCCCAGATACGAAAACTCTCCCCGGCCGACCGCGACGTCGCGTCCCTGTTTGCGAGCTTCCTGCTCCGTGAGGCCGACGGAACCGACCTCCGGGGAACAGAATGTCCCTCGCGGGATGACGTCAAGATTCGATGCCCGCTTCGGACCCGCGACGGCATTCGTTCCCGCAATTTCTCCTTGGAGGTGCGCGACGTGCGTAAACATCATTTGCGCGGCGGCATCCCCCGCGACATAGATGTCGGGATTGGAGGTCTGGAGGTATTCATTCAGGATCGGCGCGTCGCGATCCGAAAGCGAGACGCCCGCAGCATCGAGGGCGAGTGATCCCACGGCAGGACGCTTTCCCGTTGCGACGAGAAGGGCGGACGCCCGTATGCCGTTCACGATGAATGTTTTTCCGTGCCGCCGAACGGACGAAATTTTCGTGTTACGTTGAACACGTATCCCCTGTCGTTTGAAGGAGGTCTCCACCACATGGGCGATTTCCGGATCTTCCCGGGGGAGAAGCTGCGACATCGCTTCGATGATCGTCACGCGCGTGCCAAGCGGCGCGAGAATCTGCGCCCACTCCGCGCCGATCGGTCCGCCGCCGATCACGAGAAGCGATGTCGGAACGTTCCGGATCTTCACGATATCGTCACTCGTCCAGTAGCCGGATTCTTTCAAACCGGGAATCGGCGGGATGAACGGTTCGGATCCCGTCGCAATGACAAATCGTTTCGCCTCATAGGGTCTTCCGTCCACGTCAATCGAATGGCGTCCCGTGAAATGCGCCGCTCCTCTAATGAGATCGACGCCATAGTGTTCCAAAATCCGCTCCATTCTTCCCCCGCCGGTCAACGCGTCCACCGTCTTCCGCTTTCTGCGCATGAGTGCGCTGAAATCAAATCCCGTCTTCGGAATCCGAAGACCGAACTCTTTCGCCCGTCTGGCTTCCATCATCAATTCGACCGAGCGGAGCAGAGCCTTGCTCGGAACGCATCCGCGATTCGGACATTCCCCGCCCAATCGTTTCGCAGACTCAACCACGGCCACGCGTTTCGCACCCGCTTCTTTTGCGGACTCTGCCGCCGCGAGCCCGGCCGACCCGGACCCGATGATTACAACGTCAAACGCGTTCACGGTTGGTTAGTTTTCGGCTCTTCAGCTTCCTTGACGGTTTCCTTCCCGCCGCAATCCGGACAATCCTCCGGCTCCTCCATCGGCTTCTTCACTTCGACGGGCGCAACCCCGCACGCGAGACAAACTTTTCCCATAGATTATTTTAGGAATAATATTGAGTGTACCGTACTGTCGGTTCCACGTAAAAATCCCATGCGGAGATGGGATTTTTACGTGGCTCGGGGACAAGGATTCGAACCTCGATTAGCTGATTCAGAGTCAGCTGTCCTACCATTAGACGATCCCCGAATGTGCGGCGAGAATACGGATGTTTCGTCCGTCCGTCAAGATTCAGCCGCTTCGTCGATCATCTGGCCGTCGAAAATGTGAATGAACCTCGAGACCGCGTCGGTCGGTGAGCGTACCGCAGCTTCGTCCGATGTCCCGACAATGCCTTCAAGACGCAACGACGCGATCCCCAACACCCTCTCCAATGCGGCCATGACCGCCTGACGGTTCTTGGGCTGCTCAAGAATTTTTTCCTTGTGGAACGGAAATTTGAACCGGATCGTCATCGTGTTCCCTTCGACGCGTTCCGGACGCGCATTCGTCAGGATAAATGAGAGCGATGCGTTCTGCTCGGAAACCTGCTGGAGGATCTTCGGCCAGGCGCGCCTGACTTCCGCGAGCGAGATTCCTTCGGGAGTTGACGTTCCGTTCGATGGAACGGGTTCAACGCGCGCGATGGCGACGGGGTTCGCGCCCGTGTTCCGGGGAGACGCGCCGGTCGTTGATGCGTTGGGCAAAAGGCCCAATGCGACCGGGGTCACGGCGAGTTCAAACGCGAACCGCGGATCAATCCCCTGCTTTGCATCCCGTCTCCGTTCCATGAACAGCAGCGCCATGTCCGACAGTTCTGCGGGAGAAAACAGGACGTCACCCGTTTCAGAGGCCAACAATTGTTCCCGGATGCATGAAATGCAGTCGTCGAAAAACGGGATGAGCGGAATCCCTTCCGTTTCGAGTTTCTCGACTTCCGCGAGCGCGGCGGGAAGGGAACGCGAGGCGCACGCCTCCAGGAGCTGCGC
>JACQMO010000013.1 GCA_016203535.1 Candidatus Uhrbacteria bacterium
AGCGTCGTCGCGGGCTGGCCGAGACGGACGTAGCCGAGACCGACCTCGTGGAGCACCGAGAGCTTGTCGTAGATGAGCGGTTGGTCCACGAAAAACCGGCGCGCTTCTTCCACGGTCATGTCGAGGACGTCCGCGATCGTCTTCCCGCGCCAATGAATTTCAAGCGCCTCCTTGTTGTACCGCTTGCCGTGGCATTCCGTGCACTCGACATAGACGTCCGGCAGGAACTGCATCTCGATCTGGACGTACCCGTCGCCGCCGCATGCTTCGCAGCGTCCGCCGCCTTTCACGTTGAAGGAAAACTTTCCGGCGTCGTACCCGCGCATTTTCGCTTCCGGAATTTCCGTGAACAGGTCGCGAATGACGGTGAAGACGCCGGTGTAGGTCGCGGGGTTGGACCGTGGCGTCCGTCCGATCGGGGACTGGTCGACGGAGACGACCTTGTCCAGATGTTCGATCCCGTCAATCTTCTTATGCGCGCCGGGCAGCTCCTTCGCCCCGTAAAAATGGGCCGACAACGCGCGAGCCAGGATGTCTAGGACGAGCGTGGATTTTCCGGATCCGGAGACGCCGGTCACGCACACAAAGGATCCGAGCGGAAGCCGTACGTCCACGTGTTTTAGGTTGTATTCGTTCGCTCCGCGCACGGCGATGAACTTGCCATTCCCTTTGCGGCGGGTTTTCGGGCGTTCGATCTGCTTTTTCCCCGTGAGGTAGGCGCCGGTAAGCGACTCCTTGTGGCGCTTGATTTCCGCGAGCGTCCCCGCCGCGACGATCTCCCCGCCGTATTCCCCGGCTCCGGGGCCGACGTCCACCACGTAATCCGCGGCTTCCATCACCGACTGGTCGTGTTCCACGACGATCACGGTGTTCCCGAGGTCGCGGAGTTTTTTCATGGTCGCGATCAGCTTGTCGTTGTCGCGCTGGTGGAGACCGATAGACGGTTCGTCCAGAATATAAATCACGCCGGAAAGTTCGGCGCCGAGCTGCGCCGCGAGCCGCACGCGCTGCGCTTCGCCTCCCGAGAGCGACATGGCGCTCCGATCGAGCGTGAGGTACCCCAGCCCGACGTTCAGCAGATTGTTCAGCCGCCGTTTCACCTCGTTCGAAATCTGGTCCACGACCGTGCGCTCGCGTTCCGTGAATCCCTGCGCGTCGGCCAGCCGTTCCGCCTTCTTGCGCGTGATCTTGGACGGCCTGGCTTTCACGGGGCCCCGGCCCAGCCCCTCAAAAAATGCGGCCGCGTCGTCGAGCGGCATGGCGACCACGTCCGCAATCCCCCGTCCGGCGACGGTCACGCGGAGCGCTTCCTGCCGAAGCCGACGTCCACTGCAGACCGGGCAGGTCAGGACGCGCATATACGTCTCGATCTCCTTTTGGACGTACTCGGAATCGGTTTGGCGGTACTTGTCTTCCAGCATCGCGAGAATCCCGTCGAAGCGCGACATCTTCCCGTCCACGTCGTAGAGCGCGTCTCCCGTACCATCGAGGATCACGGCGAGCGCGTCTTTCGAAAGTTTTCCGACCTCCTCGTGGATGGAAAAACCGCGCGCCGTGCCGACGGCGTCAAGAAGCTTCACGTGGCCCGTCTGGTTGCCGGCGATGCGCGTCCACGGTTTGATCGCCCCCTGCGCGATCGTGAGCCGTTTGTTCGGGATTACGAGGTCCGGTTCAAGCACGAGTTTCGTGCCCAGACCGGTGCAGGCCGGACACGCGCCGTGCGGGGAATTGAAGGAAAAGAGACGCGGTTCGAGCGGCGGGAGGGACGCGTTGCACGTCGCGCAGAAGAGGGATTGGGAGAAAAGCGTCTCCTCGTCCGTCTCGGCATCGAGCGCGATGACGAGCCCGTTGCCGAGGTCGAGCGCCTGCTTCAGCGTCTCGAGAAGCGCCTCGAGGACCATCCCGGTCCCGTGCTCGAACGTCGCGACGACGACCTCGATCGTGTGCGGCTTGGTCTTGTCCGGTTTCACGCGGAGCAGTTCGTCGATGTCCGCGATCGTCCCGTCGAAGCGGACCTGTTTGTAGCCGGCGCGTTCGGCCGCCTGGAGCACGACCTTATGTTCCCCTTTTTGCGCGCGCACCATGGGGGCGAGCAACGTGACGGAATGACGCGCGGTCATCGCGAGGATTTTCTGTGCGATCTCGCGCGGGGTCTGCTCGACGACCGGTCGCCCGCACGTCGGGCAGTGGGCACGTCCGGCGCGCGCGAAGAGGAGCCGGAGGAAGTCATACACCTCCGTCACCGTCCCGACGGTCGAACGCGGGTTGTGCGACGATGATTTCTGGTCGATGGCGACGGTCGGCGAAAGCCCGAGGATCTCGTCCACATCCGGCTTGTCCTGGAGTTCGAGAAATTGGCGCGCATAGGACGACAGGGACTCCATGTACCGACGCTGGCCTTCCGCGTGGATCGTATCGAACGCGAGCGAGGATTTACCGGACCCGGAGAGGCCGGTCATGACGACCATCTTGTTCTTCGGGAGGTCGAGGGAAATGTTCTTTAAATTGTGGACGCGAGCTCCGCGGATCGAGATGGTGTGCTGTCCGGCATGTCCAGGCATAACGTGCCGCCGAGACTACCATGGTTTTTTCCGCAGGGCAAGACTAGGGCTTATAACAGCCGGCGGGCGGATAGACGATCTTACTCGGTTCGTCCTTCGCATTGGTAGAATTGAAGGCGAGATCGCAATGGATCGGCGTCGTTCCTGACAGCGCATTCTCCAAATCTTGGACCGTCCAGTAATTATTGATGTTGTGCAGCGACGGCGTCGACGAATGATTTTTCATCGCGCAGAAATACGCCACCTGGTACAGCGTGCTTGCGAACCTGCCTCGGGTGCCGTCCGCATATCCCGCAAACTGCGGCGTGTTCCCACACATGTCCTTCGTCACGATTAAGTAATCCGGGGTAGAAAGCGATGTCGCCAGAGATTCCGCGACCCCGGAAATCGCCAGATACGGGACGCCGAGCACAATTCCTCTAAAGGAACTGCCCGACCCTTCGCAGAATTTGTTCCCCTCTTCAATCATCTTTTCAGTAATCGGCAGATGATATGACGTGCTGCCAATTTTATAGATGGCATTCGCCAATGACTCGATCGAGAAGGTATCAACGCTCTCGTAATAATCGTATTTCACCTCGACGTCCGTATACGGCTTCACGTTTGCCGCGACGGTATCGAATGTCACCGCCGATCCTCCTTGAGCCGCGTTGCACACAAGTAACGGGACCATGGAATCGGTGTTAAAATCAATCACGGTCTTCACCCACGACACTTTTCCTGAAAACGGATCGACGCCACAGGCGAATCCGGACGTACGGTCTCCGCAGTCTTGCGGTTTTAACCCGCCACTGCAAGGCAAGCATGTAAATTTCTCTCCCTTTTCCTTGCAAGAGCTGCCCGTGCACGAACCAAGATCAAGCCCCTCAACATGGTATTTCCGATTGCAAAGCGTATTCTGGACTTCGATGTCGTATTTCGTCTCCGTCGTCTTTGGTATCAGGTTCGGCGCAACGCCGGCATCAGCGAATTTGAGCGGCTTGTTTGACTGTATCTTGTCACAGGCAAGACCTGTAAATATCGTTTGCTTTTTTATGAGGAATACATCGAGGGCGCCCAACGTCAACGTCGCCGGGTTGATCGTTTGAAGAATCGTCACGGCGGCGAACGACAGGAACAACCCGATCGCGGCATCAATCATGATTTCCTTCGCGCGGGCGATATCCGTAAACGCCGAACCGAAGATATATCGGAACCCGCCCCAGACGAACATGACGGCGGCGGCCGTTGCGACGATGAGAATGAGGTAGTTGAAGGCGGCGGCGACGTACGATTTCAATCCCTTCACGGTCGTGACGTTGCCGAGCGGCGATGACAACCCAATGTCTGGTTCGGGGGCGATGCATCGCCCTTGCCCTTCCGGGCACTTGTATTCCGGACTCGTCCGGAACGCGCTTGCCGAACCTCCGTAGTCCTTACTCGCGCACTCCGTTGCGGTAAAACAGAGCGCATTGATCTGCTGAACCTGCTGGGCTGTCGGCGCGACTTCGGTGCTCGGTGTCGCAATGGCCGCAGCACCCACCTCCTTATACGGATGGGCCGTGGGACCCAACACCTGGCATATCGTTTCACATGTTGTCCGTGTGGCGCGGGCCGGGCTCATCATCACTTGGACCTTCTTCCCTTCTTTTTCAAACTCGCAGACGCAACAAGAATAAAGGACGGGGGAGCTCCCGGGACACGATTCCGTTTCATCCGTACATGGTCCGTACGGGGTCGTATGCTTCGCCGTTGTTTCGATGCAGCATCCCGCCGGCCCCAAATTGCAGCCGGTCGCCTTGGCTGCTTCCAGGGACTTAATACAACATTTTTCGCCCGAACCACATGACGAATTCGTAAATGGCTCCGGATCAGATGCGCATTCATCCTCTTTCTCACAGGTCAACCCCCCGGAACCACAGCCCTGACCTGCCGCATGGACAATGAACGGAGCGGTAAAAAAAACGAAACAGAAACAAAGAAAAAACAGCGGAAGCGCATAGCGATTCATTCCTGTCTCCGCGTGACGGTATCTCATATCCGTTTCTTCATTTCCGCAACCATCGCCTCAAGCTGTTCCAGATTGATGGCGCCGGGGATGCGATGCCCGTTCAAAAAAAATGTCGGTGTGCCGTTCACGCCGACGGCGCCGCCAAGATCATACCCCGCCCGGATCTCCGCAAGCGGCGCGCGCGTCCGGACGCATTCGTCATAGGACGCAAGATCATTTCCGACGCGCTCGGCATAGGAACGCAAGTCCGCAACCCCGAGCCGTTCCTGATACTGAAACAGCAGGTCGTGATATTTCCAGTATCGACCGGCATCGCCTTGCGCCATGACGCATCGCGCCGCGATCGCCGCATCCAGGGCATGGTCGTGGACTGACTCGATCGGATAGTCTCGGATGGTCAAATGCACATCATCCGCGTGGCGTGCCATGAACGCGCGGACCTCCGGCGCCGAACGACGACAGAACGGGCACTCATAGTCCACAAATTCGACGAGCCGAATGTTTGCCTTCGGGTTGCCGAGGCGCGGCGCGCCTGGGTCGTCTTCCAGTTTCGCGAGCTGTTCGGGAGACAACGGCGGTTGCGAGAGGATCTGCGCTGCCGCTGCGGCCATCCGGTCTTTCGCGTAGGGGTTCGGTTCGCCCGCACGGATCGCCTTCACGTATCTCGCGACGTTCCCGACGAACAGCGCGAGTCCGAACAGCGTGACAACGCCAAGCAGGACTCCCGCGATCACCCACGGATTTTTCCATCTCTGCCACCCGGCGGACGACATGGAATGAAGTATATCATTCTTCTTGCCCCTTCCGTTGACGTTTCCCCCTCCATTCGCTATGTTGCCAAGCGCTATGCGCCAACTGATCCTGCAAATCATCCAAATCGCGCTTTCGATTCTCATGATCACCGCCATCCTCCTGCAGCAGCGCGGGAGCGGCCTCGGGGCGGCGTTCGGCGGTGAAGGAAACGTGTTCCGCACCAAGCGCGGCGTTGAAAAAGGACTGTTCTACGTGACCATCGGGTTGGCCGTGCTGTTTTTCGTGACCGCGATTTTGAACGTCGCGCTCGCGTAAGAGCCATGAACGCCATCCTCGCCCGCCTCCGCGCGCTTGTTCGTCGGATATTTTTTTGGCTGCCGTCGGCCGCCCCCTCCGACGAAGTGCGCCCGGACATCGTCCATGACCACGACCTGCTCCTTTCCGTCACGGAGACGCACCGAATTCCCCGCATCCGCCAGCTCCGGTATATCTCCCGCATCCTTTCGACGCCCGAACGGCGCACGGCGGTCATCGCGCTCTTCGTGTTCCTCGTCACGAGCCTCGGCGGCTTCGGCTATCTGGCGTACACCCGCATGGTCCGCGTGCCGGTCGTCGGCGGGACGCTCACCGAAGCATTGGTCGGCGAACCGACGTACATCAACCCCGTGGACGCGCCGGCGAACGACGTGGACCGCGACATTTCCTCGCTGATCTTTTCCGGACTGTTTCGGATGAACGGGCTTGAAGCGGAACCGGACCTCGCGGAGCGATACGCTTGGTCGGAGGACGGAAAAACCCTCACGGCAACCCTCCGTCAGGACGCGCGATTCCATGACGGCGAAGAGGTGACGGCGGATGACGTCGTCTTCACCATCGATTCGATCCAGAATCCGGCGCGCACGTCTCCGCTTGCCGCGCGGTTCCGGGGGATCAAGGCGGTGGCGACCGACGCGAAGACCGTGCAATTCATCCTCGACCGGCCGGACGCGACGTTCCTCACCGCCCTCACCGTCGGCATCCTCCCGCAACACAAGTGGCAGGACATCCCGCCGGCCAATGCGCGGCTCGCCGACCTCAACCTCAAGCCCATCGGTTCGGGGCCGTATCGGTTCAAGTCGTTCACGCGCGACAGCAAGGGGTTCATCCGATCGTATACGCTCGAGCGGTTTGCGCGCTATGCCGGCATCAAGCCATTCCTCCAGACGATCGTCTTCCAATTCTATACGGATCGAAAACTGGCCGAAGACGCGCTCAAGGCCGACCTGGTGAACGCGCTGGCATTCAGCCCGCTCGCGCAGCAGCAGAATGAATCCTCGCGGTGGCAGACCGTCGAACTGGAACTTCCGCAACAAACGATCGCGTTTCTGAACCTGAAGAAAAAAGTGCTCCAGGACGAAAAAATCCGGCGGGCGCTCGCCGGCGCCGTGGACCGCGATGAGCTTGTGACGGCGTGGCGCGGACACGCGGCGCCGGCCAGCGGGCCGTTTCCGTTCGAACAGGCGAGCTCAACGTCCATCGGCCTCGACGACGCGCGCGCGCTGTTGGATGCTGCGGGTTGGCGGCTTCCCGCGGACGGGAACGTCCGCATCTCCTTTCGCGGACCGACCTCGTCGACGCCGACGGTCACCGCGAGCTCGACCGAACTCGCCCTCACCATCATCACGTCCGACCAGCGCGAGCTCGTCGCCGTCGCGGAGGCGTTAAAGCGCCGATGGTCACTTCTCGGGGTGAAGGTCGCGGTTGAATCGCTCCTGCCCGAAGAGTTCCTTCGGCGCGCGACGCGCGACCGGGGTGCGGACGTCGCGCTCACCACCGTGCTCTTGAGCCCCGAACAAGACTTGTTCCCGTTCTGGTGGAGCGGCCAACGCACAGACCGCGGACTGAACCTCTCGAGTTTGGCGGACCGCGACGTGGACGCCGCGCTCGAGGCGTCTCGCGCCGCCTCATCCACCGCCCAACTCTCGGAGCTCCGCGGAACGCTCTCCAAACTCATCCTGCGTTCAACGCCGGCCATCTTTCTCGTCCGTCCGACCTCTCCCTATCTCATCTCCAAAAAAGTGCGCGGGGTCAGGAATCGGGCGTCCGTGAGCCAGCCCTCCGACCGTTTCAACGATCTCGTCCGCTGGTACATCAAAACCGGCTGGCGGTGGCGATGATTGACAATGCGCAAAAAAAATCTGATACTCACGCCGCGCGAACGACTGAAATTGGTAGACGGTTCATTCCAATAGTGCCGCGGTGGTGGAACTGGTAGACACACTAGCTTCAGGAGCTAGCGGTCGAAAGGCCATGAGAGTTCGAGTCTCTCCCGCGGCACCATTGGAATGAACGACGCCATGTGTGAAAACTCCCATTGACAAGAAGCGCGGCTTCTGATATCCTGTCTTTTGTCAATTCACTCTCGTCGCAGATTTGCCCATCATTGAGCGGATTCCGACGGTCGTGAAACAACATAAGAATCCCGATAGCAAGGGATCTTCGTATTCCAGGAACCTTATTTAGTCACCAAACAACACAACACCAGCGATAACCAAATTGTGATGTTCATCATGCGTTTTTTAAGACGTAATGGATGTCCTGCTGGAATGAACTGATTTATGGATTTCTCAAACAACGCAACACCGTCCTCTTTTGGACCGCGCGGCTCCTCGCCGCTGCCTCCCGGAGGCGGACAACCCGGACGAAACAAGCGCGGCGGACGCCGATTTGACCGGAAAAAACAGCCGGGCGGACAGCCGCACGACCCTGACATGGCGTCCATCATCGCGAAAGCGGTGAAAAACCACACCCTGAAGGAAGGTCTGGCGAAAGAAGAAACGCCCAAGCCGACGACGCGCCCGGCCGGTCCCGGCAAAAAGCGCTCCCGCGGCAAACCCGGCGGAGGCGGAGCGTTTACGCGCGCGCCCCGCATGAACACCTACAAACACAAGCCGTATCTCAAGACCGGCAAGGATGCGGATACGCTCGCGCCCGGCGAACGGCTGAAAGTCATCGTCATCGGCGGCAATGAAGAAGTGGGCCGCAACTGCACCGTGCTCGAATACGGCAACGACATCATCATCATCGACATGGGGCTCCAGTTCCCTGACGAGGACATGCCGGGCGTGGACTACATCATTCCGAACCTGTCGTGTTTGAAGGGCAAAGAGAAAAACATCCGCGGCGTGATCATCACGCATGCGCACTACGACCACATCGGTGGCATCCCGCACCTGATGCACCGGCTGGGCAATCCCCCGCTGTTCTCGACGGACCTCACGTGCGGGATCATCAAACGCCGTCAGGAGGACCACCGCGACAAGCCGCCGCTCAACATCCATACCGTGAAGTCGAGCGACGTGCTGCAGCTCGGCGCCTTCAAAGTGGAATTTTTCGGGGTGGCGCACTCCATGGCCGCGTCCATGGGCGTCATCGTGAACACGCCGTGCGGCATCATCGTGCACACGGGAGACTTCAAGCTGGAAACCGGGCCGCAGGCGCAGTCGCTCCAAGAGACCGAAAAAATCAAGGCGCTCGGAAAACGCGGCGTACTCGCGCTCATGATCGACTCGACGAACGCCTCCCAACCCGGACGTCAGATCGCGGAACACGAAATCCAACATAACATCGACGAAATCATCGCGAGCGCGAAAGGCCGCATCATCATCGGGACGTTCGCCTCGATGATCTCGCGCATCCAGCAGATCATCGCCGCATGCGAACGCCAGGGACGGAAAGTCGCGGTCGAAGGATTTTCCATGCGCTCGAATATCCTGATCGCGCAAGAGCTCGGCTACATGAAGGTCCAAAAAGGAACGATCATCGACTCGCGGGAGGCCATGAAGCTGCCGCGCGAGAAGGTCGCGATCGTCTGCACCGGCGCGCAGGGCGAGGAACGCGCGGTGCTCATGCGCATCGCGAACCGCGAACATCCCTTCATCGAAATCGAGCCGGGCGACACGGTCGTGTTCTCCTCGTCCGTCATCCCGGGGAACGAGCGCTCGGTGCAACGCGTGAAAGACACCCTCTGCCGCGAAGGCGCGGAGGTCATCCACTACAAGATGATGGACGTCCACGCGGGCGGACACGCCAAACAGGAAGACCTGGTCGAGATGCAACAGATGGTGAGGCCGAAATACCTCATTCCCATCGAAGGGCACTATTCGTTCCTCGTTGACCATGCGAAGGCGGCGGTGGCGTCGGGGTTCAATCCGAACAATATCTTCATCGCGGACAATGGCCAGATCATCGAATTCGACAAACACGGCAACGGGAACCTCACGAACAAAAAAGTGCTGTCGGAATACGTGTTCGTCGACGGGCTCGGCGTCGGCGACACGAACCACATCGTGCTCCGTGACCGGCAGGAACTCGCCGGTGACGGCATCGTCATCGTTGTCGCCGTCGTGGCCCAGCGGACCGGAAAGCTCCTCCATATGCCCGACCTCATCTCGCGCGGATTCGTCTATATGAAGGAACATCAGGAACTGATCCAGGCCGCCCGGAAAAAAGCCGCGGATATCCTGAAGGACGAAGATCCGCGGTCGAGCGCCAACGCGCCGTATCTCAAGGACAAACTGAAGGACGACCTCGGCGAATTCCTGTTCCACAAGACCCAGCGCCGCCCCATGATCATGCCGATCATCGTGGAGGTATAAACGACAAGAACCCTTTCGACCAAAGGCGGACGTCCGACGTCCGCCTTTTGGCTAAAATGACGCATATGCGCTAGCATATCGTTATGAAAGAACTCTTGTTTTCAGGCGTCCAGCCGACAAACGTCCCCCACATCGGCAACTACATCGGCGCGTTGAAACAATGGGTGGATCTTCAGCACAAGCACCGGTCGCTTTTTTGTATTGTGGACTTGCATGCGATCACGGTTCCGCAGGATCCCAAGCAGCTCCGGCAGAATATACTGGACACGGCGGCGGTCTATCTCGCGGTCGGGCTTGATCCGAAGCGATGCACGATCTACGCGCAAAGCGAGGTTGCCGAGCATACGGAACTCGCGTGGATCCTTTCGACGGTCACGAAAATCGCGGAGCTCGAACGGATGACGCAATTCAAGGACAAGTCGAAAAGGCGCGGCGAGAACGTCGGCGTCGGCCTGTTTACCTACCCGATCCTCATGGCCGCGGACATCCTCCTCTATGACACCACGGTCGTTCCGGTCGGCGAGGACCAGATGCAGCACGTGGAGCTCGCACGGACCATTGCCCGGCGATTTAACGCGCAGTTCGGCGAGACGTTCACCGTGCCGCAGGCACTCATCCAGAAAGTCGGCGCGCGCGTCATGGCGCTCGATGATCCGAAATCGAAAATGTCGAAAAGCGGATCTCCGGCCAGCTATGTCGCGCTGACGGACGAGCCGGACGTGATCCGAAAAAAAATCATGCGCGCGGTGACGGATTCGGGAAAGGGCGTCGTTTTTGATCCGGAAAAGAAACCGGCGATCTCGAATTTGCTCACCCTGTTCCAC
>JACQMO010000016.1 GCA_016203535.1 Candidatus Uhrbacteria bacterium
AGTCCCGTGCGTCTACCAATTCCGCCACCGCGGCCTACATTTCTTGATTATTTGTGGCCGAAGCATAGCCGATCTTCGCCTTTCTGACAATGTGTCCGACGTCCGACGTCCGCCGCGTCGGAATATGCGGACGTCCGACGTCCGTCGAAATGCTTGACGAAAAGCGAAGGATCGCATATAGTGCGCTCACGATCGACGCGGGATAGAGCAGTTGGCAGCTCGCCAGGCCCATAACCTGGAGGTCGCCGGTTCGAGTCCGGCTCCCGCAACCAAATTCAAAACTCCCCCAATGGGGAGTTTTGTGCACTTATTCCCTTGACGCACGTTTCTTTTGGTGGCAGCGGTATATAGTATGACCTCCAACATGCTTGATCTTCTCAAGAAACATTTCGGGTATGATGCGTTCCGACCGTTGCAGGCGGAGGTTGTCGGGCATGTTCTGTCGGGAGGCGACGCGTTGGTGCTGATGCCGACGGGCGGCGGGAAGTCGCTGTGCTATCAGTTGCCGGCGCTCAAGCTGTCGGGAATCACAATCGTGGTGTCGCCGCTCATCGCGCTCATGAAAGATCAGGTGGATGCGTTGCGCGCCAACGGGATTCCGGCGGCGTTCTTGAACAGCAGCCTGTTGCCGCAAGAGATATCGCGTGTCGAAAACGAAGCGCGAACGGGGAAGTTGAAGCTGCTCTACCTCGCGCCGGAGCGATTATCCATGCCCGCGGTCCGACATTTTTTGCAGGAGCTTACCGTCAGTCTGTTCGCCATCGACGAGGCGCATTGCATCTCCGAATGGGGACACGATTTTCGGCCGGATTATCGGAACTTGGACGCGTTGCGCCGGATGTTTCCGCATACGCCCATGCTTGCGCTCACGGCCACGGCTAACGTCCGCGTGCGTGACGACATCCTCGCACAGCTCGGGCTGCAGCGCGGCCGGGTGTTCCAGTCGAGCTTCAATCGCAGCAACCTGACGTATCGCGTCATCCCGAAAAAGAAGGCGTTGGAGCGGCTGGTCCAGGAGTTGAAATCACGTCCCGGCGCCTCGGCTATCGTGTACTGTTTCTCGCGCAAAGGATCGGAAAAAACCGCCGCCGACCTGACGGCAAATGGGATCAAGGCCGCGGCCTATCACGCCGGACTGAACGCGAAAGAGCGCACCCGCGTCCAAGAACGATTCATTCGCGACGAAGTGCCTGTCATCGCCGCGACGATTGCGTTCGGCATGGGCATCGACAAGCCGGACGTGCGTTTGGTCGCGCATCTCGACATGCCGAAATCGGTCGAGGGCTATTATCAGGAAACGGGCCGCGCCGGCCGCGATGGGTTGCCGAGCGATTGTCTGTTGTTTTTCTCAACCGGCGACCGGTTCAAGCATGAGTTTTTCATCCGCGAGATGGAGAATTTCGATGAACGGCAGCGCGCCAGACGCCAGCTTGATGAGATCGTCCGATATTGCGGGTTGAAATCCTGTCGCAGGAAATATTTGCTCGGTTATTTCGGCGAAACGTGGACGCAGGCGAATTGTAGCGCTTGCGATGTCTGTTCCCCGCAGCTCCAGGAGCCGCCGGTGGGCCAATCGTCCGTTCCCGACTTTGACCATGAGTTGTTCGAGCGACTGCGTGTCGTGCGCCGCAACCTGGCCGATGCACAGGGCGTCCCGCCGTACGTCATTTTCGGCGACCGGACACTCCAGGACATGGCGAGATATTTTCCGCAACAGCTCGACGCGCTCGCCAAGATGTTCGGCGTCGGCAAAGAGAAACTCACGCACTATGGCGAAGCGTTCCTGACCGAGATCCGGAGCTATGCGCAGACGAAGGGTATTACGGAACGTGAAATTCCGTCGCAAGCGACGCCGGAGCGGGCCACCAAAGTACGCCGCGGCATGACCGATACGATCCGCTTCACCGTCCAACTGTTCGCTGAGAAGCGGACGCCGAAACAGATCGCGAACGTCCGTCGCCTGGCCGAGGGGACGATCTTGCAGCATTTGGAACAGGCGATGGCGCAGGGCAAGTTGCCGGACGCCTCACACGTCGCGTTTCCCTCGCCGGAACGATTCGACCGGATCGCGCAGGCCTTCAAAAAAACCGGCAGCGCCATGCTCGCTCCCGCGCAGGTCCAGCTCGGACCATCCTACAGCTACGATGAAATTCGATTGGCGCGATTCATCCTCAAAGCGCGGGAACGGGCCGGATGACGGCTTGCCAAAACCGTCGGATTCGGGTACATTCTCGCCACAATCGTACGTATGCCGGGGTAGCTCAGCTGGTTAGAGCGTGGGACTCATAAGCCCGAGGTCGCCGGTTCGAGTCCGGCCCCCGGTACCAAATTAAACCACCCGCCTTACGGGTGTTTTAATTTGGTACCGGGGGCCCCTTGATGTTTTTCGATTTTTCTGCTTGGATGAGTATAGAACCCTGGACAATTCGGAGGTGAAGGTGTGAACAAACGAATCAGTGCGTTCTGCGTGATTCTGGTGGCGTGGGCGGTTTCCGCATGCGGGGACGACCGTCTTGACGTTTCGGAGTTTGGAACCGGCAACGATTCCGACGGTGGGTGCGGACCGGCGACTGACGGAGGCGGAGGAAGCGGAGGAGATCACGGAGTTGCCGGCGGAGGCGTTGGACAAGCCTGTGCGGGGTACTTCAATCCGGATGCCATCTGGTGCATTCCGGTGGAGGATCGGCCTCTGGCTCCGCAATCGGCCGAAGCCACGGCAGCGACCGGCAACTGGGGAATGGAGAAGTTCCAGATCGATTTCTCCATCGTGCTCACGACGCTGGACGAAAGCAACCCCGGGACGCTTCTGGCGTTCCAAGAGACGGGGGATTTTTACTCGCCCGACTGCGACCACACGCAGGTTCCGTTTCCGCTCGACGGAAGCGGATCGCTCGAAGGCGAGGCCGGATGGGATTGCGTGAACGGCGGCGATTGCCACGCGGTCATCCTGGATTCCCAGAGCGGTTTCCTCTACGAACAATGGCGCGCCCTGAATCCGGGTTCCGCAAATCCGTATCAGGGTGGGTGCCTGCGCCGTTGGCAGCCGGCCATGACGACGGGCTCGCTTCCGTCGGACATCCAGTGCACGTCCGCGATCGCCGACGGGCAGCCACTCTGGCCTATGATGCTCACGCCGGATGAGGTTTTGAACGACGGCATCGATCACGCCCTGCGGTTCATCCTGCCGAACAGCAAGATCGCCCAGCATCTGTTCGTCTACCCGGCGACACACTCAACCGGTCCGACGTCGCTTCCGCCACCGGCATTGCCGTACGGCTCATGGTTGCGTCTTAAATGGACGGACGAACAGATCGACCAGTGGGTGCAGGGGAACAAGCCGGGGAACGTGTACCTCGGCCGCATTCTTCGTGCGTTGCGCCGCCACGGCATGATCCTGTCCGACGGCGGAAACGTGGCGCTCACGTGGGCGAGCGACTCGAACCGTCAGGTCAAATGGGCGGAAGTGGGAATCGATTCCCACTCGCTCATCGGTACGCCGCCGATCCTGCCGACGGATTTCGACTGGATCGTCCCTCCGGGCGTCGATCCTGCCGATTTCCACACGATCCCCATGACCAACGACTGCACGCGCGTTCCTCTCGACGAGTGAAGCTTCTCACGCGTCCGGCAATCCGGGCGCTTTTTTGTTTTTGAAGCGACGCATCCCTTGCCCTTCTCCGAGCGCGGGGCGTAAGATATGCCCCTATGGGCCGAATCATTTCCGTGGTCAACCAGAAAGGCGGTGTGGGGAAGACCACGACGGCGATCAATCTGGGGGCGTATCTTGCCGAGCAGGGAAAATTCGTCCTGATCGTGGATCTCGACCCTCAAGCCAACGCCACATCCGGCATCGGCATTGACCATGTCGGCCTCGAGCGCGGCGTGTACGAGGCGATCCTGGGCCAGGTGAGCATGCGCGACATCGTCCAGCACACCGCGCATGAAACGCTCCGCGTCGCGCCGGCGACGAAGCATCTCGCCGGGCTGAACGTCGAACTCGTCGAGATGCCGCGGCGCGAATTCAAGTTGTACGACGCCCTCCTCGAAATTCGAAACGACTACGATTATATCCTGATCGATTCTCCGCCGACGCTCGGGCTCATCACGTTGAACGGGATCGTTGCCGCGGACGAGGTGCTCATTCCGGTCCAGACGGAATACTATGCCCTTGAAGGGCTGGGACAGCTGCTCGAAACGGTCCATCTCGTCAAAAAGAATTTGCGTCCGGAAGTCCAGGTGCTCGGCGCCGTCCTCACGATGTACGACAGCCGGACGAAGCTTTCCGACGACGTCATGCAGGAACTCTATAAATATTTCCCGAACAACATCTTCCGGTCCGTGATCCCGCGCAACGTCCGTCTGGCCGAAGCCCCGTCGTTCGGACGGTCGATCGCCACGTTTGATCCGATTTCGAAAGGCGCAAAAGCGTATGAGCGTCTCGCGCGCGAAATTTTGGATACGGAATATCAGCATTTCATGGCATGAATAAGAAGCAGGCAGCATGTAGCAAGCAGCAAGGAATACTACATATCCCCCCTGCTTCTTGCTTCTTGCTTCTTGCTGCACGCCCCCTATGATCGGAAGGCAATCCGGATTGGGTCGGGGATTGGGCGCGCTGATCCCTCAACGCGAAACCGCGGAACCGGAGTCGCCGCGTCCGATCGCGGGGGACGAGACAAGCGTCCGCCGCATCCCCGTTGATGCGATCGATCCGAATCCGCATCAGCCGCGGATGCATTTCGAGCACGCCGCCCTGGAAGACCTGGTGAGTTCCATCAAGGAGCACGGCGTTCTCCAGCCCGTGGTGGTGACCGTGAAGTCAGACGGCCGGTATGAGCTCATCGTCGGCGAACGGCGGTTGCGCGCGTCGAAAATCGCCGGCCTCGAAACCGTCCCCGCCATCGTCCGGAGCGCGACGGAACAGCAGAAGATGGAGCTCGCGCTTATCGAAAACGTGCAGCGCGCGGACCTGAACCCCATCGAAGAGGCGCGCGCATATGTGCGGCTGATGGAGGAATTCGGCATGACCCAGGACGATGTCGGGCGGCGCGTCGGCAAGAGCCGGCCGCAGGTCGCGAACACGATCCGCCTGCTCCAGCTCCCCGAGTCGATCCAGCACGCGCTCGTCGAAAAGAAGATTTCGGCATCGAATGCGCGGACCCTTCTTTCCGTGCCGTCCGACGACGAGCGGCTGCGGTTGTTCGATTCGCTTCTCGCCGGCCAGTTCACCGTCCGCCAGACCGAAGCGCGCGTCGGACGAACGCGCCAGCCGAAAATGGCCGACCCGAACCTTGCGGGACTGGAGAACCGGCTCCGCGAGGCGCTCGGCACCCGCGTCACCGTCACCCGCGATCCGCGCGGAGAAGGGGAGATCCGCATCCGGTTTTACAACGAAGAAGATTTGCAGGAGATCATCAAAAAAATTTCGCCTATTTCAGCTTCGGAATAACCCCCTTGATCCAGGCGGCGATGCCGGCGCGGGCGTATTGGCGGATCTTGCTTTTGGCATGGTGCGTTTTCACGAATTTCAGCCAGTCCGGGTTCGGGCCCTTCCGGTGCTTGTCCGTGATGATTTCGACGATGTCTCCGCTTTTGAGCGTCGTTTCGAGCGCGACCACCTCGTCGTTCACCTTGGCGGACGTGCACGTGTTCCCGATCTCGGTATGGATGGAATAGGCGAAATCCACGGGCGTCGAATCTTCCGGCAAATCGAGGACGTCGCCGCGCGGCGTGAAGACGAATATCCGGTCGTGGAACACGTCGATCTTCAGGTCTTCCAATGAGTGGAGATACGCCTTCTTGTCCTTCAATTCCTGCTGGATGTCCGCAAGCTGCGTCACCCAGTCGAAGCTCGAGGAGATGGCGGAACTCTCTTTTTTTCCGATCTCCGCGTACGCCCAGTGCGCCGCGATCCCGTATTCCGCCGCCTGGTGCATCTCCGGCGTCCGGATCTGGAATTCGACGATCTCCCCGTCTTCGCAGAACACCGTGGTATGGAGCGACCGGTACCCGTTCGGTTTCGGCTGCGCCATGTAATCCTTGATCCGCCCCTTGAGCGGCGTCCATCGGCCGTGGATGATCCCGAGCGCCGCGTAGCAGTCCGCGACCGTCGGCACGATCACGCGGACGGCCATGAGGTCGTAGATGCGCGCGATGTTGCGGTCGTGCTTCAGGAGTTTGCGGTAGGTCGAATAGAGGTATTTGGCGCGGCCGTGGATGTCGAGCAGGTCCAGCTTCGCGTCCAGAAGGTCGTGCCGCGCGAGCCCCATGATTTTTTCGAGATAGCCGTGCCGCTGCCGTTCCGAGGTTTCGACGAGGTTGCGCGTCCATTCATATTCTTTCGGGAGCACGTATTTGAACGCGGCGTCCTCGAGCCGTCCCTTCATTTCGCCCATGCCGAGGCGGTTGGCGATGGGCGCGTAAATTTCAAGACTCTCGAGCGCGACGCGATACTGTTTCTTCGGAGGGATCGCGTAGAGCGTTTCGAGGTTGTGAAGCCGGTCGGCGAACTTGATGACGACGACCCGCACGTCTTCGGCCATGGCGAGGAACATTTTTCGGAGGTTCTCGATGTACCGTTCGATCCCACGGTATTTGATTTTCCCAAGTTTCGTCACTCCGGCGACCAGTTTTGCCACGTCGGCGCCGAACGCCGTTTCGATCTCCGCGAGCGTCCGCGGCGTATCTTCCGGCACGTCATGCAGGATCCCCGCGATCACGATCGGGAGGGGGAGCGACATGTCCGCGAGCGTCGCCGCCGTCGCGATCGGGTGGACGATGTACGGTTCGCCGGACGCGCGCTTTTGTTCGTGATGCGCTTCCGCCGCGAATTCATACGCCCGGCGGAGCGCGCCGATGTCGGCCGACGGGTCGTTGATCCGAACGGCCTCTTCGAGATTGGCGTAAGCGTCGTCAGGCGTCATACGGATATCCTATCCCGTCCACCATCACCCGGAACATCCCGCCGCGTCAAGGTGCACCCGCTCGTTTCGGCCGGTGTCCCGTGATAGGATGAGGGGATGAATGAACGGCTGACGGCGACGCTTCAGGCGGCGGAGCGCGAGACGGTTTCGGCGATCCGGCGCGAGCAACCGGAACGTCTCGAACGGCCCGCGGCCCCGGATCCGGACCTGGTTCTCGGACGGATCGGCGTGACCTTTTTGCCGCCCGGGCGTCCGGACGGGTACATCCGGCTCTTTCCCCACGATTTCGTGGTCGAGGAGATCCTCACGGACGGATCGGTCGTTTCGGTGGTCGAACGTGCTCCGTTTTCGGACGCCGAAGACCGCCGAACCCTCTGGGCCGATTGCGTGAAAGTGGCCATCCCGTGGCCGCACGCCCTTGCAGACCTTGAAGAGACGTTCGGGCCCCCGACCGGACGGATCGGCCATGCCGGGATCAAGGACGCGTTCGCGCTCACGGCCCAGCGGCTAAGTTTGCGCGGGCTCACGAAAGAACGCGCGGAAGCGGTGACGCACGAGTGCTTGCTTCTGCATCCCGTGCGATACGGCAGCGGCGCGCTCCAGCCCGGCGATCTCAAGGGCAACCGGTTTACGATTTTCGTCCGAGGGGATTCGCGTCGCGACATCGCGCCGTTCATGGACCGGATCCGCGCCGCGGGGTGCGTGAATTTTTTCGGGGCGCAGCGATTCGGGACGCGGCTCATCGCCCATCGGTTGGGACAGAGCGTCCTCCAGAACGACGTCGAAGGCGCGCTGCGCGCGTATTTCGGCGAGCCAGGCCTCTTCGATGTCCCGCTCTATCGCGACCTTCGGTTATCCCTCGCGGAAAGTTTCGGCGACTGGGACACTATGCTCGCCCTGGCCGGCCATTTTCCATACACCCTGCGTGACGAAATCCAAGTCCTTACGGCGCTCCGCGCGCAGCCGGCCAAGACGCGCGCCGCGCTCGCCCTCATCAAAGACCAGGTAAAAATGTGGGTGTACGCGTACGCGTCGTGGCTCATGAACCGCCGGTTTTCACAAATCATCGAAGCGGGCGGAGAGGTTGCCGGACCCGCTCCGCTTCCGCTCTCGCCGCGCGGACCGCTCCCGGAATACCGTGAGGCCATGGCGTATGACCGGACCGACGGGTATCGGAACGCCCTCGTGAATTTCCCGTACATCCAGGCGGCGGACCGCACGATCCCATCGCGGATCGTCCCGGAGGCGTTGTCGTGGAACACCGTCCCGCACGGATGGGTCGTGCGGTTTGAGCTCCCGAAAGGGGCGTATGCCACATCCTGCCTGTCCCACGCGTTTCGCATTTACGAAGGACTGCCGGTTCCCTCTTGGGTCGGCTTGGAGGAGATGGATTCATTTGCGGCGCTCGGAGAGGGATCGCTCGAGCCGATTCGCGAACGGTTCGCGTCCGTCCTGAAACGGCGGGACCTGCGCGGGGAGGATACTGAAGAAAAGGAATAGAAAACACCTCCAGAGCCGGGCATCCGGTTGGAGGTGTTGAGGTGGGGCGCGGGTGAGCCCCGACTAGACCCGCGGCTTCGTCCCGCGGTTCTCGACCGTGTAGCTGTAGGCGCCCCGGTTGTCGAGCACGAGGTGCCGGACGGTGCCGCAGTTCGGGTCGACGCCGCCGGCCAGGTTCACGGTGTCGCTGTAGTCGTTGTTCCACACGTGACAGGTCTGGAACGTCTTGCCGCGGAGGAACCCGCTGTATGCGTCCATGAACCCCGGGCCGAGATGGATCTCCTTCGGCTCGCGCGAGAAGATGACGCGGACGATGTACTTGAACTCGAACCGCCCCTCGCCCCGCTCGACGACCGCGCCGGATGAGCGAGATCGCAGCGGCTGACGCCGGTAGAACGCCTTGACCGCCACGTACCCGAGCTTCATGAGGAGCTCGACGAACGAGGCGGCGTCCACGTTCTTGACGCCGTCCTTGCCGAACGCCTGCGTTCCGGTGTCGCTTCGGCCGGTGCGCGCCTGCGTGCCGCGTTCGTCCATCTCGAGCTTCCGACGCTCTTCGATACGATCGTCCGCGGTCTTCGTGACCTTCTGCTCGGCCTCGAGCCGGAGCCGCGTGGCGGCTTCCCGGACCAGGCCGTCGAAACGTGGGGCGTGGATGTTCACCAGAATCGACGGAGGCAGTGCCATTTTGTAGGCTCCTTTTCGTGTTGTGGAATGTAGGTTGAAAAACGAGCGATCTAGAAAAATACTATAGCATCAATTAGCCAATTTGTCAAGGGTCTTTGACAAGCCGGAATCCCATGGTAAAATGGGGCCTCATGGCGGAAACCGCGCGGAATCTTGAAGCAATCCCGCTCCCCGAATCCAAGGAATCGGAAGAGGTGTTCGACGTGGAAAGCGGGGAATTCGAGTTGATTGATGAGCGGATCGAGTCGGAGGCGGCAGGGGCGGAGAACGAAGTGCGGGGCGTCTCGGCGATGGCGGAGCAGGACCTCGCCGAGGATCCGGATTTAGCCACGAAGCTTTCGGAGAGCCAGGAGGAGGCCGTGCAAACCATTGCGACAGCCAGGCGTGAAACGAAAGGGGAAGCGGACACGCTTCGCGGCATCGAACGGACGGAAGAAGCGGAAGCGCCCATCGAACTTGCGGAGATCGAACCGCCGCCGGAGTCCGGGGAGCGAGAACGGATCACGACGGAATCTCCGGAAGGCCACGAAGAGCTGGCGGTTTTGCGGAAGCGCATAGAGGAAACGCAAGCGAAGGTGGTCGCCGTGGAATCGAAACCGGAGGAGCAACGGACGGACGCGGATCGCGCGCAGATCGAAATGCTCGGCCGCGAGATGGCCGTGCTCCGCAACACGCTCGAGCGCGCGACGCTCGAAGCCGACGCGAAATCAAAAGAACTCCGGCTTACGAAGCTTGACGAGGAGATGGCGGAGCTTCTGAAAAAAACGCCGGCAAACGACGTGGACGCGCTCGGGCCTGAGGAAAAGGAACGCGCCAAGGAGATCGCGGACGAGCGCGGCGTCCTTGAATACCTGATTGCGGAGTCGCGCGAACACGCGGCCGAGCTCGCCGCGGCAGCCGTGGGCCTGGAACAGCTCGCGTTGCAATCGAAAGCCGGCCATCGACGGTTGGAAGAAGAAGCGGCGGCGGAGGCGGCAAGGGAAGACGCGCGGATGAAGGCAGAATTTCAGGCGCGACAGGAGGAAGAGCTGCAAAAAAGCGCGGAGGAGGCCGAAGCGAAACGGAAAAAAGAAGGCGCGGAAAAATGGAATGAGGCCGGGCGGAAGTTCAAACGGGGCGTGGGCGGGGGAGCTGCGGCCGCCGGCCTGGCCGGCGTCGCGTCGCTTTTCAGCATCGAGAAGGCGATGGGATGGATCGACCGGACGCTCGGGAACATGTTTAAGACGAGTATCGTGGACAAGCTCGGCAGCCTCTGGCGCAAGCTCACCTTCGCGGATTATTTCGAACAAAAAAACAAGAAGAAGCAGGAATAGGTTTGCCGTCTTCTGTTACTCTTCCGTTTCCCTCTCTCCTTTATACCCGCACCCCTCGTTCGAGCAGACGAGTTTTGATTTTCCCTTGGCGAGCAGCGTCGGGTATCCGCAACTCGGGCACGGCGTCCCCGTCGGCCGGTCCCAGAACGCTTGGTCGCATTCCGGATAGCGGTTGCAGGAGAAAAACACCTTCCCTTTTTTCGACATCCGCTCGACGATTTGCCCCTGTTTGCACTTCGGACAGATGACCGGTTGGCCGTTCGGGTCAAGCACGGTCTTTTCGATGTTCTTGATCGTTTTGCATTCCGGATAGCGTGAACAGGAAAGGAACGGGCCGTAGCGGCCGACTTTTTTCACCATCATCGCGCCGCAGGTCGGGCATTTCTCGTCCGTCGGTTCGGGTTCCGCACGTTTCTTTTCGCCCGGAAGCTGGCGCGTCCCCTTACATTCCGGATAGGCGGTGCACGCCAAAAATTTTCCGAAACGGCCGCGCTTCACGACCATGGGTTTTCCGCACTCGGGGCAGACGACGCCCTCGGCCTCCTTCTGCGCTTCGGCTTCCAGTTCTTGTTCTTTCTTTCCGAGCGTGATCTCGAACGGGCCGTAAAACGCGGAGATGAGCGGCCGCCAATCCATCCGGCCTTCGGCGATGTTGTCGAGGGAGTTTTCCATGCGCGCCGTGAAGTCGTAATCCACGATGTCCGGGAAGAGTTTGACGAGCAGGTCGTTGACCTCCATGCCGATGGAGCTCGGGAGGAGGCGCTTCTTGTCGTCCCGTTCGACGTAACCGCGCTCGATGACGGTGGAGATGGTCGGCGCATACGTTGACGGCCGGCCGATGCCCAATTCTTCCATGGCTTTGACAAGCGTAGCGTCCGAGTATCGCGCCGCCGGTTCGGTGAAGTGCTGCTTCCCGTCGATCGTGACGGTTTTCGCCGCTTCGCCCTCCTTCAATTCCGGCAGGAATTTATCCTTGTCCTGGTCCGGGTAGAGCTTGAGGTATCCGTCGAACACGACGCGCTGTCCGGTGGAACGAAACATCGCGTTGCCTCCGGATACGTCCACCGACGTCCCGAGCAGTTTCGCGTCCGGCATTTGCGTAGCCAGGGCGCGCTGCCAGATCAGGCGGTAGAGTTTGATCTGCCCGGGATCGAGGTCCGTGTCCAGGGATTCGGGCGCGCGGCCGGGATCCGTCGGGCGGATGGCTTCATGCGCTTCCTGCGCCAGCTTACTTTTCGTTTTATGACGTCGAGGGGTGTCGAGCGCGTACTCCGGCCCGAACGCCTCCTTCACATACGCGTTCGCGTCATTCAAAAATTTGTCCGCCAAGTTCACGGAATCCGTGCGCATGTAGGTGATGAGACCGGTTTCGTACAATTTTTGCGCCAGCGTCATGGTCTGTTTGGCGGAGAATCCCAAGCGCCGGTTGGCCTCCTGCTGCAGGGTGGAGGTGATGAACGGCGGCGGCGGGGACGCTTTTTTCTCCTTGGTTTCGACGGCGGAAATCGCGTAGGTCGCTTCCCGCAATCTGGTGAGCAGCGCATCGACGGCTGCCTGCGACCCGAGCGCCATCTTGTCGAGCGTCTTCCCGTCGAGCGCGTGGAGTTTGCCGTCGAACGTCTCGCCACGCGTCGATTCGAAGGTCCCTTCGATGGTCCAGTACTCTTGAGGGACGAACGCCAGAATTTCGCGCTCGCGTTCGACGATCAGCCGGACCGCGACGGATTGCACGCGGCCGGCCGACAATCCGCGTTGGACTTTGCGCCAGAGGAACGGCGACAGCTTGTAGCCCACGAGACGGTCGAGGATGCGGCGCGCCTGTTGGGCGTCCACTTGCTGCATGTCGAGCGGCCGCGGATGCTTGAGCGCGTCGGTGATCGCTTCCTTCGTGATTTCATGGAAGGTGATGCGCTGCGTTTTCTCCGGAACTTCATCCAGGATTTGCGCGAGATGCCACGAGATCGCCTCGCCTTCGCGGTCTTCGTCCGTGGCGAACAGGACGGTATCGGCCTTTTTCGCCGCGTCCTTGATTTCCTTCACCTTCGCCTTGTGTTCGGCCGACACCACGTACGTGGGCTCGAAGTCGTGTTCCGTATCCACTCCGAGCTTCGATTTCGGCAAATCGCGGACATGACCATAGCTCGCCACGACCTTGTAGTCTTTGCCGACGAACCGCGAGATGGTTTTCGCCTTGGTCGGGGATTCCACGATGATCAGCTTCATGTTGAGTGGGAAGATACGGGTGAATGGACGTTTTGTCAACGGAAAGAGGCGGCGCGGACGTATCGGTCGCCGCCGATCCGTTCAATAAAACCTTTTAATTCGAGCGATGTCACGATGGCGGAAAGGACCTGTGGTTTGCATGCGAGCGCCCGGCAAAGATCGTCCGCGTGGCGTTCTTCCGTCAGCGCATCCAACAGGGCGCGTTCATCCGCCGTAACGTTCGCCGTGGCCGTCACGGAATCCGCTTCCTCCAGCCCCAAACAGTGGAGGACGTCAGAAGCGTCCGTGCAGGGCGCGGCTCCGAATTTCAGGAAATTATTCGTCCCGCGGGATTGGACCTGCGTGATCGGCCCGGGAACGACAAAGACCTCGCGGTTTTCTTCGGCCGCGAGTCGGGCGGTGACGAGCGCTCCGGAGCGTTCCGGCGCTTCGATGACGACTGTTGCGAGCGACAGTCCGGCGATGATCCGGTTCCGCATCAGAAAATGGTGTTTCCGGCTTTTCGTACCGGCAGGCCATTCCGACACCAGCGTGCCGCCGGCCGCGACGATCCGCTCCGCCAATCCGGCGTGTTCCCGGGGATAAACACAGGCCGGATCGCATCCTCCGCCGAGGACGGCCACGGTTTTTCCTCCGGCCTTGAGCGCGGCGTCATGCGCCGCCCCGTCGATGCCGAGCGCGAGGCCGGAGATGATTTCACAGCCGGCGCGAACCAAGCCCGTAACGAGCCGTTCGGTTGCCCGCGCGCCGTAGCTCGTCATGCGCCGCGTTCCGACGATCGCGACCGGAAATGCGAGCACGAGCGGTGCGCCGCGCAGATACAGACCGGGTGGCGGATCGTGCGTCTGGTGCAGGAGCGGGGGATATTCCGCATCCTGCATGCCGACGAATCGGATTTCCTCGCGGTGTTCCATCTATCCACCGCTGCCATAGAAAAGAAGAGGCGTCAAGCCGTTGGGGTGTGGAAAATGATCCAATCCAAGGCCGCTTGGCTCGCGCGGGCGAGCGTTTCTTCGATGGTTTCTTCATCGGTGCTCGGCTTTGTGAGCACCCAGAGTTTCGCGTCAGCGGGCCCGGTTGGATGGCCGATGCCGATGCGCAGTCGGGAAAAATCCTTGGTGCCGAGCTTTTCCTGGATGTCCGACACCCCCTTATGTCCCGCCGGACCGCCTTTCGGCACCAGCTTCAGGCGGCCGGGCGCAAGGTCCATTTCGTCCTGGACGATCAGCAGATCGTGGGGCGTAAGTTTATAAAATGAAACAAGCGCCTGGACGGCGCGGCCGGATTCGTTCATGAATGTCGAAGGTTTCGCCAGGACCACTTTTTCTCCGTCGATGGTTGCCGCTCCGACAGATGCGTGGCGTTTTGCATCCTTCGTCCATCGGACTTCGAGTTTTTTTGCAAGCCGATCCAGAACCTCAAACCCGACGTTATGCCGCGTCCCTTTGTATTCTTTTCCAGGATTTCCCAACCCAACAATCAGTTTCATAACTCAATCAGTATTTAGGTTCCTTTGAGCGGACGTGGGGGCTGTTTTTTTTTGAATTGCTCTGGGGTATTAGGGTCGCCTTTATTTTTCCGCCGTTTTACGCGATAATTTCTCGGCACCTCGATCCAGGTCGCGAGGGGTTTGAGTGGTCGCTTCGCTCGTCAATGGCGTTCGGCGCGGGATCGGCGCTTGGCGGGGCTCTCGGCGGGCTCTTGGCCGCAGCGTTCGGA
>JACQMO010000017.1 GCA_016203535.1 Candidatus Uhrbacteria bacterium
ATAGCACAAATTTTGACTTTTTTCAAGTCCCCATCGCATATTTCCGCTTCGGCTGTTCGGCGTCAGCCCTCTAACACGCGTCGAACGACGGTCAACGGATCTTCTTTCATGAGGTCCAGATGACGCCGGAACCCCACGAGCGACTCCACGTCGGTCGCGAACGATGAACTCACAACGTGTTCAATCTCCGCCGGCATGACGAGGTGGACATGTGCGATCCCATGGTCGCGGACCAGGCGTTCAGTCCGTTCCGCGATCCGTCTGGCGAATTGTTTCAACCGCGGGGCGTCGTCAATGTCCGCATCCGGACCGGCGACACGGGAACCGTCCGATGACGTGAACGACCCTTCCGAATCCTGTCGGAGTTCCCGGGGCATCGCGACACCGTCGAGCCCTTCCAGTTCATCACCGCCGACAAGAAAAAAATTCGCGCGCATGCTGTCGCTCGAAATGATGAGCGCGGCGTGCGGGAAATGTTGGAGGATCTGAGGAAGTTTCATAAGTTATTTTACAAGCGGCACGATGATGCGATACGGCCCGCTTCGGCTGTCAGGATACGTGATCGTCCCCGACCCGACCATGGCGGGATAGAGGTAGCTTGTCGGAGGGTCCTCGCGGTCGTCAACCCGGTACCACTCGAACGAAATGTTCTCGACCGTGACGTCCCCCTGCGGCGTCCCTCCCTGACCGCCCTGCGCCAAGCGTTTTCTCGCCTCGTCGATCGACTGCGCCGGGTAGTCGGACCGGTCGGGGTCCGCGCTCAAGAGGAACGACCCCGAAACGACATCGCCGGTGAGCGCATCCACGACGAGGACCGCGCCGGGATACGGGGTGCCATCCCCCGTAAAAATCGCTTGCCCATCCTGCGTCGCATTCATCCGAACGGTGATCCGCGATGGGAACTCCGGATTCAGGCAGGCCGTCTGTCCCGCGTTCGGCAGGAGCGGCAGGTCCCGCTGCCGAAGCTCCGTCATCGTCGCCATGACCCGAATCATCTCAAGCGACGGCTGGTTGATGCACCGTCCCGCCTGTTCCTCCGATGCGACCCACGACGCCCAATCCGGCTCGATGTACGACGTCCCATATCGGGATCGCCCGATCCCTTTCGTATGGAGAAACGCCGCGGCTTCCTGGAGCACCCGTTCGGCGGACGGCCACGCCGAGACCGTCAGCGTCTTCATGGGTTTCGAGGTGTCCGTAAACTCCACGCGCCGTTCACGGCCGAAATACGACCACCGCACCCCGTGCTCATCGCGCCATTCGATAAGGAGCTCGCGCGTCGTTGGATGCGTGCCGATGAGTCCGCCCGGGATCCCGATGGATCCCCCGATATTCCGCAAAACCGTCTCATCTGGCTGGCCGCTTTTCAAACGCAGCACCGTCATGGCCGCGGGGATCGTCGGGAGCTCCGCGCGAACCAGGACGCTCCCCCGGCTTCCCGGTCGCAACGGGGGGGGAGGGACGTCGGGAATATCCCCGAACCCGCGCGCCTGGCTGATCGGCCGCGCGGGGAACGCTTCCCCGATGGGTTGGGCGATTTTCGGCGACGCCAAATTCTGCCCGAAAGGACATCCTGCGCCGATGAATGCGATTCCGATCAGGCACGCCGCAAGCCCGTGTCTCATGGGCGCCATTGTAGCATGCGCGATTGAATATTTTCCGCCGATCCGTCATGATGGGATCATGAAATCGGTGCTCGTTGCCGTTCTGACCGTCGGACTGGGGTTCGCGCCGTTTTGTCCGTTCATGGCCACTGCCGCCATGAGGTCTGAAACCGTCGAAGCGCCGAAGCACATGAGCATGGCCGAGCGCCTGCATGATACGTCCCACTCCTGTTGCCGGAACCATGGCGTTGAACGTTCAGACGTGTCGGAACGAAAATCGTTCGGTTTCCGAACCGTTCACACCCAGCCCTCCAACCATCCTGTTCAGCTCCATACAGCTTTCCTCATGAAGCCCGCGCCTCACCGGTCGAACCACTCCCAGCGCATCACGCAAAAATTCGAACATCGAAGCCCGGTGAAACGAGAATGAGAACTGTTCAACTCGTTTCTCATTCATCTCTCTTTTCAGAACTATGTCTCGTGTCGTCATCTATGACGTGACGGGCATGACCTGCACCTCCTGTGAGCGGCTGATCAGCGGCGTGCTCAAGGAGATTCCGGGGGTGCTCGACGTCGAAGTTTCCCAAAAAATTCAGCGCGCGGCCGTCCGCCTGCCGGATGAGAACGCCGATCCGGTTCTCGCCGACGTAAACGCCAAACTCCGCGAACACGGATATGCGCTCTACCCCAAAGGGCAGCGCCCTGCCGTCTGCGCAACGGCTCCGACGGATCCGTTCGTGACGCGGCTCAAGCGCGCGCTCGTGGCGTTCGGTCTCGTCGGTCTCGTCGCGCTGCTCCTCACGCCGCTCCGGAAGGCTGTTCCCGCACTTTCCGGCGGGACGTCGTTTGGCGCGATGTTTGCGCTCGGTCTCGTCGCGTCCGCGTCCACCTGCCTGGCGTCAACCGGCGGATTTCTCCTCGCCTATTCCTCCAAACATCCGTCGCGGCTGAAAGCCATCGCGATCCACATCGGCCGTCTCGCCGCATTCGTCGTTGGCGGCGCGGCGCTTGGCGCCATCGGCGGATCCCTGCCCCAGGGTTCCGCGGCGTGGTACGGGCTTCTCGGCATCGTGCTCGGCATCGGCTTTCTCGCGGTCGGACTTCAGCTCCTCGAGCTGGCGCCGCGCGGACGTTTTGCGCTCCGCCTGCCGCGAAGTTTCAACCGGCTCGCAGACCTCGTCATCGCGTCGGAAAAACCGACGACGCCGTTTCTGGTCGGCGCCGTAACGTTCATTCTGCCATGCGGGTTCACGCAAACCGCCCAGGGCCTCGCGCTGGCTTCCGGCTCACCACAGCAGGGACTGCTCCTCCTGACGTCATTCGCGCTCGGTACGCTTCCGGTTCTGCTCGGCGTTACCCTGTTCGGCTCCGTAGCCACGCTCCGCTACCGCCTCCTCCGCCTCTCAACCGGCGCCGTGCTGACGTTCTTCGCGCTGGGGCAAATCGATGGAGGACTCATCGTCCTCGGATCGCCCGTCACGCCATCAACGCTTCTTGCATCCTTCACCGTCCGAACATCCGCGGCAGCCATTCCGGCAGCGAACGCCGAAGAACAGGTGATCAAAATGACCGTCGCCGCTGATGGCTATCAGCCAAGCAACCTCCAGGTAAAAAAAGGAATTCCGGTTCGATGGGAAATCGATGGCCAGGCGGTCGTGGGGTGCGTGAACTCGCTCGTCGTCCCGAGTTATGGGATCAGCGAACAACTCAAACCCGGCATGAACATCGTCCGCTTCACGCCGGACAAAGCCGGAGTCGTGCCATTCTCCTGCGCCATGGGAATGGTGCGCGGGAGCTTTACGGTCACGGAATAAGTTATAAGTCAAAAGGCAAAAGCCAAAAGTTATTGGCAGACATAAGGTATGGATGATTTGAGAATGCGGTGCAAAGTTTTGAGCATTCGTACGATCAAATTCGTCGAGTGTATGCCGAACAAAAGGGCGGCGTGGATCATTACTGACCAGTTACTGCGCTCGATCATGTCTATCGGGGCAAATCTATCGGAGGCGAGGGGTTCAGGTAGTCGACTTGAATTTAAGCGATTTCACGAAATAGCTCTGAAGAGTGCGAATGAGTCAATGTACTGGCTTGAGGTACTGCGGGATTCTGATCTTGTTGAACCGAATGGCGTGGTTGGATTATTGGATGAAGTTGAGCAGGTGAGCCGTATGATCGCCGCCGGCGTGAAAAAACTAAAGGCCGGATTGTCCGGTTCCTAACTTATTGCTTTTAACTTTTGGCGCATACCTATTTGTCCGTTACCTTACTTACTGCTTTTAACTTTTGGCTTATAGCTTATGCAAAAAATCACCATCCCCATCAAAGGGATGCACTGCGCCTCGTGCGCGGTCACGACGGAACAGACGCTCCAAAAGACGCCGGGCGTCCAAGCGGCGAACGTGAACTTCGCGATGCAGCGCGCCGTGGTGGAATACGACGAAAACACGGCGACGCCCGAACATCTGGCGCACGCAATCCGTGAAGCCGGGTATCAGCCGGTGATGGAACAACCGGCACAAAAGATGGAACATGGCGCGCATCAGGGAACGGAAAGCCACATGGAGCACGGCGGATATGCGACGACGCGGGAACTGGTCACGGCATTCATCCTGGTGATTCCGCTTGTGATCTCCATGTTCACGCGACCGGACATCGGCGTCCTGTTCGGGCGGCCGGCATTCGAGGCGCTGACCTTCCTCGTCGCCTGGGTTCTGGTCGCGTGGCTCGGCCGCGGCTTCCATCTCGGAACCCTGAACGAACTCCGCCACGGACGCGCCAACATGGACACGCTCGTGACGGTCGGAACCGGCGCGGCGCTTCTCTGGAGCACCTACGCGTTCCTCTTCGGCGGCGACGTGTACTTCGAAGTGGCGGGAATCATCATCGTGTTTCTGCTGCTCGGAAAGTATCTCGAAGCGCAACAACGCCAGCGCGCCGGCCAAGCCATCCAGGCGCTTCTCGGACTCCATGCGAAACTCGCACATCGTCTGAAATCGGACGGCACCGTCGAGGACGTTGATCCGTCCGTCCTTCAGCCGGGAGACCGCTGCCGCGTGAAAGCCGGCGAACGCATTCCGACGGACGGCGTTATCTCCGAGGGAGATTCGAGTATCGATGAATCCATGCTCACCGGCGAACCGATCCCGGTTGAAAAGCATCCAAAAGATTCGGTGTATGGGGCAACGATCAACGGGACGGGAACGTTCGTTATGGACGTGACGGTTGAGCCGGGCAAATCCGCGCTCGACGCGATCGTCGCGACGGTCGAGCATGCGCTGTCCACAAAATCGAAGGTCGAAAAACTGGTCGACCGCATCTCCTCCGTCTTCGTCCCCATCGTGATCGGAATCGCGCTCATAACGTTTGGCTTTTGGCTTTTGGTTTTTAACATCCCCCTCGGCGAAGCCATCCGCCACGCCGTGGCCGTGCTCATCGTCGCCTGCCCGTGCGCCATGGGTCTTGCAACGCCGGCCGCGATCATGGTCGGAACCGGCGCCGGCGCCAAACGCGGGATATTGGTGAAGGACGGATCGGCGCTCGAAGCCGCGCGGAAAATTTCGGTCGTGATCTTCGACAAAACCGGCACGCTGACCGAAGGGAAGCCGACGGTCACCGACGTCCTGCCGTCCGAGGGAGTCGATGCGCGACGGCTGCTCGCGATCGGGAGCTCGCTTGAAGCGGCGTCGGAACATCCGCTCGCGCAGGCGGTGCTTGCGAAAGCCGCGAGCGAGAGCGTGACGCAGCTGCCGGTCGAAAACTTCCAGGCGGTCGCGGGACAGGGCGTCAAAGGGATGATCGACGGGAAGGAGGCGCTCCTCGGAAAACCGGACTGGATCGATTCGCTCATCGGTTCACAACAACCTGCGGCGCTTTCGACGCTGCGCGCCCAAGCCAAAACCGTCATCGCCGTTGCCGAGGACGGAAAACTTCTCGGATATTTCGCGGCGCAGGACCGCATCAAGCCGGACGCCGCGGCGGCCATGAAAGCACTCCATGACATGAACATCGAGGCGGCGCTGCTCACCGGTGACCATCGTGCGACCGGAGAAGCCGTGGCGAAAGAAATCGGTATCACGTCCGTCATGGCGGAAGTAACGCCGACGCAAAAAGCGGACGAGGTGAAAAAAATCCAAGCGCAGGGGAAGAAAGTCGCCTTCGTCGGCGACGGCTTGAATGACGCGCCGGCGCTCGCGCAATCGGACCTCGGGATCGCCGTCGGAACCGGCACGGATGTGGCGATCGCGACGGGGCAGCTCGTCCTCATGGGCGGGTCGCCGACCAAAGCCGCGGAATCCATCCGTCTCTCACGTCTGACCTTCCGTTCCATCAAGCAAAACCTGTTTTGGGCGTTCTTCTATAACGTCCTCCTCATCCCGCTCGCGGCGTTCGGGGTCCTGAACCCCATCTTCGCCTCCTTCGCCATGGCCATGTCGAGCGTGTCGGTGCTCACGAATTCCCTGCGGATCGCGAAAAAACTCCGGTAAACCTCCGTTGACATGGAGGCGGTTCGGGCGTATCGTCCGAACAGATCTTCATGCGCGACATCTACCTGGACAACGCCGCAACGACGGCCCTCGAGCCGCGCGTCCTCGACGCGATGTTGCCATACTTCACCGAACGTCCGGCAAACCCGTCGTCATTCCATTCGATGGGGCTCCGAGCGAAGGAAGCCGTCGCCGCGGCGCGAGGAACCGTCGCGGGCATCCTGAATAGCCGCGAAGATGAAGTGCTGTTCACCTCCGGCGGAACGGAATCGGACAATCTTGCCGTGGTCGGCATCCCGCGTGCCTACGTCGCGAAGGGACGACATGTCATCACGAGCGCGATCGAGCATCCGGCCGTGCTTGAACCGCTTCTCCACCTCCAGAAAAAAAGCGAGATCGAACTGACCGTGCTCCCGGTTGATCGGTTCGGGATGGTGGATCCGGCCGCAGTCGTAGCTGCGCTTCGGCCGGAAACGGTGTTCGTGTCCATCATGTACGCGAACAACGAAATCGGAACGATCCAACCCATTGCCGAAATCGGAAAAGAAATTCTGAAATGGCGAAAAGAGCACGCGACGCCGCTTCCGTATTTCCATTCTGATGCCTGCCAAGCGTCCGGCGCGTGCCCGCTCGATGTGGAAAAGTTGCACGTGGACGCGATGAGCGTGAACGGCTCGAAGATCTACGGACCCAAAGGGGTCGGCATCCTGTATCTCCGACGCGGCGTCGCGCTCGACCCGCTTGTTCGTGGCGGCGGACAGGAACGAGGCATCCGCGCCGGCACGGAGAACGTTCCCGGCATCGTCGGCCTTGCCACGGCACTTTCGCTTGCGCGACAGGAAATGGAAAAAGAAAACGCACGGCTCATCGCACTGCGCGATCGGCTCATCGCCGGACTTCTCGCCATCCCCAAGACGCGCTTGAACGGTCATCCGACCGTGCGGCTCCCGAACAACGTAAATATCTCCTTCCTCGACATCGAAGGCGAGGCCGCAGTGCTCTATCTCGATGCGGAAGGGATCTACGTCTCAACCGGATCCGCCTGCGCCTCCACCTCACTCGACCCCTCACACGTGATCCTCGCAACCGGCCTCTCCTATGAAGGCGCGCACGGATCGCTCCGATTCACCCTCGGAAAGCACACGACCGCCGACGACATCGAACGAGTGATCGCCGTCATGCCCGGCGTCGTCCAAAAACTCCGCGTGATGAGCCCGGTGAACTTAGACATGAAATACTTTGCGTAACAGGCAGTAGGCCGTAGGCTGTAGCCCGTAGCTACTCGCCTGCCGCCTGCCGCCTACCGCCTATGAACCCCACCAAACCCACCGACGATGCCCGCAAAGGCGACGTCGTCTCTCCAACGAAAGATAAAGGATGGTTCTACACCGACACGGTGAAGGATCATTTCTTCCATCCGCGAAATTTCATGCAGGATGAATCCGCGTACGGGGAAGCCGCCATGGGCATGGTGGGTTCCCCCGCGTGCGGTGACGCGATGAAAATCTGGATCAAGGTGGATCCGGCAACCGGTCGCATCTCTGACATGAAATGGAAAACGTTCGGCTGCGGATCCGCCATCGCCTCGACCTCCATGATGTCCGTCATGGTGACGGAAAACGGCGGGATGACGTTGGAAGACGCCCGCAAACTCCGGCCGCAGAACATCATGGAGCGCCTCGGCGGACTTCCGGCGCGGAAGGTCCATTGTTCCGTCCTCGGCGACAAAGCGCTCCGCGCCGCGATCAACGACTGGTATCGGCGCGCAGGGCAGCATGACAACATTGAAATCGAACAGGGCCGCGTCATCGACGCGACGCTTAAAATCACGGACAAGGACATCGAAGAAGCGGTGCTTGATGGCGCGGACACGCTCGAGAAGGTCCAGGCGAAAACAAAAGTCGGAACGGGCGATCCGTCCTGCATCCCGGAAGTGGAAAATCTGATCCGCTTCTACAAGGAAAAATACTTCGGCGCGGAATAAAAAACGCCCCGATCGTAATCGGAGCGTGAGCGGGCGGCCGAGAGGCCGCCTTATTTCTTGCTCTTGGGAAGGTACGGCTCGATGCCGAACGGCATCGTCCGGCGGGACGGAAGCTCCTCGACATCCTCCGCATCCAGATCAGGGAGCGCAGGGTCGAGGTCGTCGAAGGGATCCGGGAGATCCGACTCCGGACCCACTTTCTCCTTCGCCTGCTCCGGAACCATGGCGTATCGTCCGGCGCTTGGCGGGATCGTCGGTCGGATCGACGTCCCCCGAACCGGAGCATGCGAACCGTGACACTTGGTCGGCGGCACGTCTTCTCGCGGCATCCCCGGACCGTATTCCCTCGTAACCGGCGACTCGTCGTCATCGAACAGATCCTCCGCAAGGGACGCAAACTGCTCGGGAGACGACTGCCAGTGGACCTTCGTGAGAAATTCGCGATACAGGTCCACGTCAGCGACGGTGGGAAAAACACGGTTCCGTCGGAACAGCTCGAACACGAAGTTCGACAGATTCACCAGCGCTTTCGCCGTCCGTTCGCTCTCGTTCAGCAGACGCCAGGCCTCCTGGGCTTTCTGCTTCGCGATCGGTTCGAGAACCCGCGCCCGCGTCTCAAGAAACTTGATACGCTCATCCTTTACCGCACCCGACTGCCGAAACTGCTCCGTGAGCGTCTGCATCTCTTCCTTGAGCGTCGCGACCTCGAGCGAGTCGAAGTTCAGGCCGTCGAGTTTGCTCTCGATTTTCTGTTCTTCGAGCTCGCGTTTCAGTCGCATGATCTCCTGATAATCCTGGAGCCCCCTCACCTTGAGTGACGCGAGCTCGCGCTTCAGCAGGCCGACGCTCTCCTGTGCGGCGGGGTCGACCCCCTTCCCGAGAAGCGTCTTGATCGTTTCCTCGACCGAGCTCCGGAGCGATGAATCGTGACGGGTCTTGGCGCGAAGGAATGTCCAGAGCACATGCTCCAGTCCCTGACGCGCATTCAACGTCTCGGTCGTGATCTCGAGGAGCGTCACCGCCGTCTTCGCGATGTAGCGGTTTCGCGCATCTTCCGATCCCGAAATGCCGAACAGGGTTCCCTCGTTGAAGGGATCTCCCTGGTTCAGCACCTCGATCGTGATCGTCTGCACCCCTTTCGGAGTCATCACGTCGCGCTCGATGCTCACGAGTCCGCTCGAGACGACGTAGGCGAACGGATGGTCCACCCCGACGTCTTTGATGACGGCGCCTTCGGAATACTGGCGCACGTGCTCCTTCGGAACGCGACGCGTGAGCTCTGCCATCCCGAGCGACGTGACGCCGCTCGGATCCGGAGAGACCCGCCGTCCTGGCGGGGTTTTTGGGTTATCTTCCGTCATGGTCCTCCTTCTTGGTTGGGAATGTTCGACGGACCGGTCACACTATACCATTTTTAGATACGCGTCAATGGTCCGGGCCGTTACGGATGGACAAACAGACTTGACGATCTTTAGGGAGCATGGGATGATGGTTCCAATATATGAACCAAACTATTTATACCTGCCTCAAGCAGCTCCGCAGCCAGGCGGACATCACCCAAGCCGAGCTCGCGAAAAAAGTGCACACGAGCCGCCAAACCATCTGCGCCATGGAGAAAGGCGATTATATCCCGTCCCTGAAACTTGCCCTGCTCATCGCCAACGTGTTCAAACGCCCGATCGAAGACGTGTTCCATCTCGGACAGAAGAAGTGCTGACTCTCCCATATGAATGTCCGCCGTCTGTTTCTCCTTGCGATCGCCCTGCCGCTCATCGGCCAAGGATGCGCGCCGTCTTCGCCGACGGTCACACCGCACCCTCCAACGGCTCTCCCTGCTCAAACCGACGTCGAACAGCAAGTCACTCCTCCTGCAGACGGAGATGCAAAAACCACTCCCTCGGCTGCCACGTACGAGGACTACTCTGCCGAGGCATACAACGCTGCCCTCGCGGTTGGCCAACCCGTCTTCCTCAATTTTTATGCGTCATGGTGCCCACTCTGCCGCGAACAAGAGCCACGCATCCTCAACCTCTACACGAATGGACAATTTCCGAACGGGATAAAAGGATTCCGCGTCCACTATAATGACGACGAAACCTCCTCCGAGGACAAAGCTCTGGCCAAGCAATTCAACGTCACCTACCAACATACCTATATCTTTATCGGGACAGATGGGAAAGAAGCGAAGCGCACGCTCGGTACCACAACCAATCAGGCATTCATCGAGAGTCTTCAACTGATCGCGCCTTAAAATTCCCATGCTTCAATTCCTCTTCGCCCTTCTCGCCGGAGCCGTGACCGTTGCCGGTCCGTGCATTTTGCCGCTCCTCCCCATCATCCTCGGCACATCGACGGTCAAACAGCATCCGTCGCGGCCGCTGTTCATCATTCTCGGGTTCATTTTGTCGTTTTCGTTTTTCGCGATCCTTCTCGGCGTGTTCGGTGCGCGTCTCGGAATCGATCCTGAAATCTTCAGAACCGTTGCCGCAATCATGATCGGATTTTTCGGTTTCACCATGTTGTTTCCGAAAATCCAGGAATCGCTTTTTGCAAAACTTCAACCGCTCCTCCAAAAACTCACGCCGCGAACGGACCCCGGCCGCGCGGATCTGTCGAGCGGTTTCGTGCTGGGCGCCTCTCTCGGTCTCGTCTGGACGCCGTGCGCCGGACCGGTGCTTGGATCCATTCTCACGCTCGTCGCCGCAAAACAAAACCTCGCGCAAGCCGGCGCGTTGCTCTTCGCGTACGCGCTCGGCGCCGGGATCCCGATGCTCGGCATCGCGTACGGCGGTCAAGCGGCAACCAGCCGCGTCCGGGCGATCACGAAACATTCCGCGACGATCCAACGCGGGTTCGGCGCGGTCATCATCCTGGTCGCCATCGGCCTTCTCACCGGCGCGGATCGAACAGTCCAAACCTGGCTTATACAGAACGTCCCGTGGCTTTTCCTTAATCTGAACGTCAACCTATAAATAGTGAGCTTGTCGAACTATGAAACGCCCTGTCGTGATCGCCCTCGTCATCCTCGGAATTCTCGTCATCGCCGCCATCGCAACACTGTCGCGCGGACCGATGGTTCTGACCAAACCCGAAGCGCCCATGCCCCCGAATGGCCGCCGAATTGTGAGCGTGCCGGACATGGGTGAAAAAATCGCGCCGCTTCCGATCTATAACGTCACGATGCCGGAGTTCCGCGGAATCACGAAGTGGTGGAATACGGCGGATGGCCAGTCGCTTACGCCGGAAAAACTTCGCGGCAAGGTCGTGATCATCGATTTTTGGACCTACTCCTGCATCAACTGCATCCGGACCTACCCGTTCTTGCGCTCGATGCATGAAAAATACGCGGACAAAGGACTTGTGATCGTCGGCGTCCACACGCCGGAGTTCGCGTTTGAAGCGGATCCGAAAAATGTGGGGCGGGAAATTGAAAAGAACGGATTGAAATATCCCATCGCGCTTGATCCGGACTTCGCGACCTGGAACGCCTACAGCAACCGCTACTGGCCCGCGGAATATTTCTTCGACCGGCAGGGACGACTCCGCCGCACGCATTTCGGCGAGGGTGAATATGGTGAGAGCGAACTGGCCATTCGGAGCTTGCTCGAAGAAGACGGCGTCGAGCTGAGCTCAATGGGCGAGACCGAAACCATGACACCCGATTTTTCAAAAATCAAAACGCCGGAAACGTACTTCGGCTTGCTGCGCGGTCAGGAATTCATGGGAACGCCCGGCACGAACGGAACGCCGGTGACGCTCACCGCATCAGAAAAGGTAGAACCGAACCGATGGACGGCCGGAGGGTCATGGACGTTTACCCCTGAATACACACAATCGGATACCGCAGGCGCGATCTTCCGTTTCAGCATCCAGGCGAACAAATTGCACCTGGTGCTCGAAGCCGCCGATGGGAAAGACAAGATGATCGAAATTTTTGTTGACGGTATCAAAACAGGCGAGATCACGATAAACGAATCCGACCTCTACGATATCGCCGAATTTCCCGACGCCGGCCGGCATACGGTCGAACTGCGCCTGAAAGACGAGGGCGTCCGCTTCTACGCCGCAACGTTTTCGTAAAAAGAAAGCCACCCTGTTCACTCGACCCCGAAAGCATTCGGGGGAACAAACAGGGTGGCGAGAATAGATCGCAAGTATTGGAGGACTAAACCGCGCGGAATGCGACGAGCGACCCGGAGCCACCACTGCGGACATTGAGCAGGCGGAACTCGCGGTTGGCGTCGTCCCGACCGAAGTCCGGGGCGCACAAGTAGCCGTCGCGGCCCGGGTTGCGCCAGAGACGGGAGTCGTCGTTCGGGATGGAGATGAACCATCCATTCGGCTTCTTCCGGGTCACCCATGCGATGAAGGCCGCGACGTTGCCATCGAACCTGTTTCCTTTCTGGTAGCTCCGACCTTCTTCAGTCTCCCAAACGCGGCCGAAGTTGTGAACAAGAACCTCGAAGGTCTTGCCGCGTTCGCCCTCCAGGAAATCCCACGCCGCCAAGTCTTCGTCGAAGTGGGTAAACGGGATACCCGCCTTCTTGAACTCGGCCTTCGCGAGAGCGATGAGCTCCGCGGCGGGAAGATCGGGGACGGTGACGGTTTCGGCCGCCATCGAGAAACGCTGGACCATGGGCCCGAGCGCCCCCGCGAGCTCCTTCTTGAGATCGCCGCCCTTCCCGAGGAGCCGCTGCGCATCCTCTTTGGTAAGCTCGAGCTCCTTGAGGACGCCACTCGCGACCTCTTCCACGAGACGAACAATCTGCTTCTGCTGACCTTCGGTAGCAAGCGTGATCGACTGGGTCGTCATCGCTGTACCCTCCTAATCGCCGGACGAACATCTGCTCCAGTGGAACCGCCCACTTTCACAGTCTTCGATTGAAAACGGCATGCTAAGGCCAATTACTTGGCCATATTACGCCGTTTTCAAGCTCTCTTCATTTCAATGTTTAAAAAATAAATATAGCACAAAACCGTGGTTTAGTCAAGCCCAATTGACAATTAGCCTCCGCCAAAATACGGACGTCCAATAATTCGGACGTCGGACGTCCGCCAATCTCCCACATGCTTCAAGAGTCGTGATAAACTTCATGCATATGAATCTCGACACGCTGAATCGCAGCGATCTGTTTCAGGAAATCTCCGAGCTTGCCCGTGCGCAGGGCATTGCCACGCGCGAGGAGTGGGGCGGGCTGGTTGAAGAAGTGGTGGACAGCCATCTGGACATCGGCGAACTCGACCCTGACCAAAACCTGACGGGGCTGAAAGAATTGCTCCACGCGATGTGGGACGAATACAAACGTGAATCCCAACCGGAATCAAAAGAGGCCGTGGACGAAGATCCGGACGCGCCGCACGCTTAGCTCCTCAACCGTTTGACGAGTTCAATCGCCTCTTCTTTTGTTTTGATCTCCCCGCGGTCGCGGGCTTCCTCGACGGCTTCGATGATTTTTCCCATATCGGGACCTGGTGCAACACCCAACTCGAGAAGATCGCGGCCCTGAAGCAGCGACTTCATCGCTTCGCCGTCCTGCTGAAGCTTTTCGACGGTCTCGCGGAACAGTCGGCCTTGCGGATACGGCCCCGTGTCCGCATCCGGAAACGCGCGGCCGCGCGAATCCGCTTCCGCGGCGGCCAGAAATACCTGCCAACTCATCGGCGCGATGCGCTTCAAGAGACGCCGCACGGCGTTGACATATTGCTCATCGGAAAGCTCGCCTTTTTCACGAGAGAGATACAGCATCGTTGGTTTCAGATGATCCTGCACAACGGCCAGACAGGCATGCAGCGCGTCCGCGCCAAACGTCCATCGGCCGAGAAGCGAGGTCGTCGGTGCGACGCCGGCCTCCTCGTGGCCGCGCGAGCGAATTCGGCCGCCGATGACCTTTGTTGTTGGGGGTTTCCCCAAATCGTGGCAGAGCGAACCGAGTATCACTTGGATTTTTTCCGCTTCGCTGAACGCGGCGTCGGGTCGCCGGATGATCTTCGCGGCCTGGTCGATCACCATGAGCGAATGGATCCAGACATCGCCCTCCGGATGCCATTCTTTCTCCTGTTCCGTGCCGATGAGCGCGTGAAGCTCCGGATAGTCGCGCTCGATGATTCCGAGCTCGCGCGCGAGTACGAACCCGACGGATGGCCGTGCGGACTTCAGCAACAATTTTTTGATCTCTTCCGTGATGCGTTCGTTTGAAAGTTCCGCGAGATCGCCGCGTGAGACCATCCCCCGCATGAGTTCGATCGTTTCGGGTTCGACCGTGAGTTCGAGGCGCGCGGCAAGCTGAAGCGCGCGATAGACGCGGAGCGGATCGTCCGGAAACGTTCGTGGATCCACGACCCGAAGGATCCGTGCCCGAAGGTCTTCCGCTCCGCCGAACGGATCAACGAGCTCGCCGGTCACGGCATCCGCCGCGATGGCGTTCACCGTGAAGTCGCGACGGCGGAGCGCGTCCTGCGGCGCCATGAGCGGATCGCCGGAAATCGCGAACCCTTTGTGGCCCGCCCCGGATTTCGATTCGCGGCGCGGAATGGCGATGTCCAGATCGATCCCTTCCTCCACAAAAATTTTTAAAATTCCAAACGCGCGTCCCACGACGTTCATTTTTCCGGGAAACGCGTCCGCAAGAGCCGTCTCCAAACGTTCGGGCGCAATGCCGTACACTTCGAGATCGACGTCTTTCGACACACGACCGATCAACTCGTCACGGACGAACCCGCCGACCAAAAACACCCGGGGCGCATTTTCACGATATCCCGGCTCTGGCGCAAGCTCGCGCACGCACGCAACCATGCGCGTGACCGCATCAAAAAGACGCGGGGATGCCCCGCGAAGACGTTCCAAACCGATACGATCCTGACGTGTCGCCATATCAATCATCAAAATGATAGCACTCGTGCGCATAATGCCGACACTTCGGTCGGCATCCCGATCCAACATATCCTTATCCTTACGTCGTGTCGGGACAAAAAACCGCCCGGGTGTTCAGCCGGACGGCGAGTCGCGCGTCTCTTCACTTTTCGAGCAAATTCTGCAGAATATGCCCGAGCTCGCGCTGGGCGGCGCGGAACAGCTGGTCCCGCATCTCCTTCTTTCCCTGCTCGCGACCGAAACGGATACCCGCACCCAACGCGGAGGCCACGACGGTGCTGATCGAATCATCGAGCGTCCAAAGCTCGAATCCGCCATCGACCTCTTTGAGATTTCCCACCACGCCGACGGTCTTCTGCTCGCCCGCGAGATGCCGTCCGTCCACGCCGATCACCTCTGCGCCTTTCAGCTGTACGGGCAAAACTTCTCCGGCCAGGCAATTCTTCTTCGCGCCTTCCGCCGAGAGCTCCCCTTCCTCGTTCACGTCATAGACGGTGACGGTGGGCTGAAACAACACGCTGGCCTGGAAATGGTAGTGAACATGAAAGAGCTTCCGGTCCATCCTGAATCCTCCTCTGGAGACCGGAACGACGGTAGCTGAAACCGCCCGTTTGGTCAACCGCCCGCCGGGGGGCTTGGACGATACGACGTCGCATGGTAGGGTCGCGCCATCGAACCTTCCAACCTACAGGAGACCTCATGCCCCAAATGTCGATGCGTTCCGATCGGGTGCAGAAACGCATCCATACGACCACGTCGTCGTTTCGCGCGATCTTCCAGGAGATCGACGGGACGAACATCCTCATCGTGCTGGGCGACGAGCCCGTCTCGCAGGTGCATCCGCGCGGCGCACGTTCCTATCCGCCCGGCGCGGTGTTCGTGCCGAACCGGGAACTGACCCGCATCACCGCGGGAAACGCGCTCACCTACATGGCGTATCCGCACGGCCTCTATGAGGCGTTCCGCGGCGGATCGCACACGGTGCGCCACAGCGGAACCGTCCCGGCGAATATCCCCGGCGAAATCCAGGAGCTGGAAGCGGACGTGACCACCGCGCGATCGTACGTGGGGACGCTCCTCGCCTCCGGCCTTCTCACGGCCGAAGAGGAACGAGCGCTCCGCCTCGCGCAATCGCACCTCGTGAAAAGCTACGGCGCGAAACGGAACGAGCACAAGACGACGGCGCGCGCGCAATTCGTCCGCGGCCTCCAGCTGAAGGACGCGCTCGGACGCCGGAACCCCATGGCGGCTGCGTTCGTGAACGGCGCGGCCATCGGCCACCTGCTCTCGCGCCAGAGCGAGGTGCGGCACATCTCGGCCGCCGTGGACCGCCGGACCATCCACCTCTACGGCGCCATCGAAGCGCACATGGAGCTCTATCGGTCGCTCCGAGCCGAGCTCAAACCGCGGCGCATGGGGAACAACGGATCACGGACGCTCCCCGGTATGCTCGAACTGCTCACCGAGCCCAACCGCGGCGCGGGTGCGCTCAAACGGACCGAACAGATCCTCCGGGACTTCTCGCAGGCGTTTGCGCTCGTCCAGGCGCTTCCGTTCCGACGGAATGCCGTCCGGACCGGGCGCGATCTCGCCGCCGCGGCGCGATGCGCCCGCGAGGGAAACGCGACGGAACTCCCGCCGCGGTTCCAGAAGCTGCGCCGCGCCATCGCCTGGACGTTCGCCCAACACGTGCTTGAGCACGAGATCATCGCGCCGCTCTCGTTCCTTATCGAGGATGTGCGCGCCCGCGACCGGAGCGCGCGCAAACGGAACGGGGAGGGACGACGCGGTGCCGCTCCGATCCGGAAGGCGATGGCGCCGGATCGGTTCGCGCGGATCGAGGACGCGCTTGAGACCTTCAATGGAAAGCTCGCCCTGTGCTCGGACCATGGATTCGAGGCCCCGCTCAAGGCGGATGTCAGCCGCAACATCGAAGTCGCGCGTGCCGCCATGACGGCCGATGACTGGCTCAAGGCAAAAGAGGCGCTCAAAGCCGCGAGCGCGCTCCTTTAACTCCGTCCCGTCACCCTGCGGGACGTTTTTTTATTACGACCCGATACACCTCGAGCAGCCGTCGGCTGATCTCTGTCGAGGCAAACCGTTTCGCCGTGTCCTGCGCATGCTGCGCAAGCCGTGTCCGTTCGGCATCGGACAAATTCAAAACGAAATCGAGGATCTGCTTTCCCTGTTTCTGCGATGTCATAAGAAACCCATTCTGGCCGTCGACGATGATTTCCGGCGCGACACCGACAGGATATGTGATGGGGATGAGTCCTTGCGACATGCCTTCGATAAGACTCAAGGAAAATCCTTCATAGCGGGATGGAATGAGAAGGACGCTCCCCGCAAACCGTCGCAACAGTTCCGGGATGCGGTCTTTTTTCAGGTTCGGATAAAAATGGTGGTTGGGAATGGATTGGTTGAGCCAGGAGACGAGCTGTTTGTTCGTCGTGATGCCGATGGTGTGTTTCGCGACGTTGGATCCGTGCCTATACAAATCGATCAGCCGGTCGATGCCCTTCAACTTCAACGTAAAAACGTCATTTCCGATCCTGCCCAAAAACACGATCGATGGCGGGCTTTGGACGGCGGCAACGGGACCCGTGAACCAATAATCCTCGATGGCATTCGGAACGTGATAGATTTTTTGCGGGTCCACGCCGGCTCGTTCGAGATCCGCCTGCACGATCTTTGACGTCGCGATCACCGCATCCGCCCGCGATGAGACCAGTTCCTCGATCTCCGCCACATCGCGCAATGGTCGTCGCGTTCGGATATTCAGTTCGCGGATGACGTTCATGCGACGTAATTCCATCCAAATCTTCCGCAGGTCGGCTTCGAGCGATTGGGACCGGGGGACCGCGTCGAGAAACCCGCGGGTCGTCGAACCGAAATGACTGATCACGGGAATGGAAAACGGAAGAAATGCGATGGGCGTGTATGTCGTCCCTTGGATG
>JACQMO010000014.1 GCA_016203535.1 Candidatus Uhrbacteria bacterium
GGTATGAAGCGCTCGGGAAATACGGTTTGATCAGGGGATCATGGCTCACGTTGCGACGGATTCTGCGTTGTCATCCATGGGCTCGTGGTGGTCACGATCCAGTGCCGTGATCAGGGTTTCTTCCTCGGAACTTTTTCAAAATTTTAAGATCATTTTCCACGCCATCCGGTTCGGTTTCGAGAAAGAGGTTGAAATCCGGCGAGAATTTTTTGTAGCCGACGATTGCCTTGAATCCGTCGAGGCCGATGAAGCCCTTGCCGAGATGTTCATGACGATCGCGGCGTTCGCCCAAGTCCACTTTCGAATCGTTGCAGTGGCTCATCTTCAGGCGCTTTAGGCCGATGGTTTCATCAAACTTTTTGAACGTCATTGCGACGGCCTCTGCCGTACGGAGATCGTACCCGCTCGCAAAGGCATGTGCCGTGTCGAAACAGACCCCGAGCTCCGGATGGCCAACGCCCTCAAGCATTTCCGCGACCTCCTCGAATGTGTCGCCCATCACCATCCCGGCGCCGGCCGAGATTTCGATCAAGAGCTTTGTGGATCCGGCGTATCCATCCAATACGTTTTTGATCCCGTCGATGCACAACTTCATCGCCTCTTTTTCTCCGAGATCTTTCGCGCTACCGGGATGGAACATGACGTAAGACGCACCAAGCGCGGTCCCGCGTTCCAGTTCTTCGCGGATGATGCGGGCGGTGCTGGAGCGAATCCGCTCCTCTCCGGATGCGAAGTTGATGTAATACGGACTATGGATGACCCATTGTTCGAGCCGATTATCTTCGCAATTTTTCCGAAACGCATCCACGATGTCCGGCGTGAGCTTGGGCGCCGGCCCGCCCTGCGGCGAACGGCTGAACATCTGAAACACCTCGCACCCGATCTTCGCGGCGTTCAGCGGGGCGTTTTGCACCCCGCCGGCTATCGAGACATGCGCGCCGAATTTCATGCCGAAGCGATCCCTTTTTTCTTCAATATCTCCACGGTCTTCCTGCTCCGCATCTGCGCTGCGACATAGTCGCGGTATTCCGGTGAGGAGACGCGTTCTTTCGTTTCTTTGTCTTCCACCGCTGAAAGGATGCGGTCGATTTCCGCGTCGATGTCCGTATCAGCAACCTCGATTTTCTCCCGTTTCGCGACCTCCTTCATCATCACAGCCGCCTGGATGCGCTCAATGGCGCGCGGCACCATGTCGAGCTTGATCTGGTCTGCGGTTTTTTTGAGATGCGCCAGGTAATCTTCCATTTTCATCCCTTGATGCTCGGCGGCATGAACGAATTCGGTCCACATTTTTCGCACCTCCTCATTCACGAGGAGTTCCGGGACCTCGGAAAATTTTGAGCCCTTCACGAGTTTCTCGATCAGTTCGATCTCCGAGGCCTCGTCCGCTTTCTGCTCCGCCTCCTTCGACATGTTCGTGCGTACGAGCTCGCGCAGTTTTTCGGCCGATTCAATCCCAAGCCCCTTGGCGAACTCGTCATTCAATTCCGGGAGTGTAAGTTCAAAGACGTCCGTGACCGTCACGGCAAATTCGACCGGTTGTCCCGCGAGATGTTTTTGATAGTGCTCCGTCGGGAAGGTGAGCGTGAAGGTTTTTGCATCTCCCTTTTTCAGGCCCAAGAGTTCATCGGAAAAGCCGGGGATATAGTGTGGCTCGTTCAGGTAGATGCGGTATCCCTTGGCTGATCCCCCCTCGACCACGACGCCGTCTTTTTTGATTTCCATGTCGATCACAACCAAATCATCCTTCGTCGCCGCCCGGTCTGTCACAACCTCCTGTCGACGCATTTTTCGGAGGTCGTCAAGCGCCTTGTCTACGTCCGTATCGGTGATTGCGCGTACGGATTTCGTTACGACGGGCTGTTCATATGGCGCGAGCGTCAGCAACGTCGGCATGACGGTCGCCGTCGCGGTGAATTTGATGTCTTGTCCGGGCACGAGTTGTTCCACGGAAATGGCGGGCGATCCGAGCGTATCAAGGGAGTGATCGAGCACGGCACGAACGTAGGAACTCCGCACGATCCGCTCGAGCGCCGCTTCCCAAATTTTCATCTCGCCGAACGTTTGTTTCACGACGTCATACGGCGCCTTGCCCGGGCGGAACCCCTGGATTGGTTTAGCCGTTTGGAGATCCGTCGCGGCTTGGTCGAGGTATGGTTTGGCTTCCTCCGGCGTCACGACGAATTTCAGTTCGACCTGCGAGTTGGGAAGTTTTGTGAGAATTGGTTCGTTCATATCTTGCGCCGAGGATAAAGAAAAACGCCCATGGCGTCAATGCGAAGGCCTCCTTCCCGTGCTTCTTGCTGCATGCTCCTTGCTTCTATCGTATGTACCCCAACGGATTCACGCGCTTTCCGTTCACGTACACCTCAAAATGCAGATGCGAGCCGGTCGAGCGTCCGGTCGATCCCATCATGGCGATCACTTGCCCGCGCGCCACCTCGTCGCCGGCCTTCACGAACAGTTTGGATGCGTGCGCATACCGTGTCGTCATCCCGTTCGGATGTTTGACGACGGTTTGAAGACCGTACCCGCCGGAGTTCCAACCGGCCGTCTGCACGACCCCGTCATACGCCGCGTAGAGCGGAGACGTGAAATCGCCGTCGATGTCCACTCCGGTGTGCCGCCAGCCGTAATACTGCGTGATCACGCGTCCGGACGTCGGCCACAAGAGGCGCGTCTTCGGTACGCCCGCGTCATCCGCGTTCGCGGGTTTGCGGGAAGAGAGGACGCCGCCCGACGTCGGCGCGCGTTCCTGCGAGCGTCCGGAAATCGCGATGAGCGTCTGCTCCGGAAGCGGCACCCGGCCGTTCGGGATCATGATTTCCGTCCCAAGCGCGAGCGTCGTCTCATCCAGCACGCCGTTGAACTCCTTGATTTCGGCCTCGTCACCGGCGTATTTTTTCGCGAGTTTCGCGATCGTATCCCCTTTTTTGATTGTCAGAAGGACGCCGGAGACGGGCGGGATCTTGAGGGGGTCGCCCGGACGGATGTACTGCCGCTCCGACAGGTTGTTGCTCCAGAGCAGCGTTCCGACGTTCACCCCGAACTGTCGTGCGATGGAGGCGAGCGTATCGCCGTCCTGGACGATGTAGGTTTCGGTTTTCGTCCGCGGCGCCTGCGGCCCTTCCTCGATGTCCACCTGCCCGATCGGGCTTACGGTCCCCGGGATGGAAAGGTCCGCGATCTGCTCCGCGTCGTCGTAATCGAAGTCGATATGCGGAACGGCGACGAGCGTTCCGGCTCCGACGTATCGTTCGTGCGTCGGTTCCTGTTCACGCGCGACCTCCTGGACGATCTCCACGTCCGAGTCGGTCGCGAGCGCGTAGAGGAGACTGTTTTGTCCGACGTCCTGCGCCTGGGCGTACCCCGTACGCAAATTCAGGAACAATGTCGCCAAACTGGCGAATCCCAGCACGGCATGGAACAGGTATCGGTTGCTGACGAAAAAGAGGGCGATGCCGCGAGAGGGGACATTCACGCGCTGCAGGCGCAGCCGTCCCATGAGCGCGCCGCGGTAGATTGGAAGCACGAAGACATTCAGAAAAAAAGATCCGACCGGAGACAAAAATCGGATGGTGTCCCAGAGGACGCGCTCGGCGCCTCGCTTCAGCGCGCGGACCGTCCGGAACAGGAGAATGGCGGCGCGAGTGGCGAGTTGTTTAACGAGAGATGGGATATGGGAGGAAAAATTTGAGCCAAAAGAAGGTACCAATTTTCACCCTTTCGGTCAATGAATGCACGGATAAAACCCGTAACCACGGCATTTTTTTCGTGTCAGCATATTGACAGTTTTACCCAGCCGCCGTTGCCGTGAGATCCCGGTAACACAGGGCCTCGCTCACGTGCGATTCATCCACCTGTTCGAATCCGGCGAGATCCGCGATGGTTTGGGAGACTTTGATGATGCGGAAATAGGCCCGTGCGGAGAGGTGATAGCGGGCGATGGCGCGTTCCATCATTTCGGTGGCCGTCGGAGCCAGCCGGATGAGCCGTCGGACCTGGTTGCTCGTCAATTCCGCGTTGGTCCCGACTCCGGTAACTGCCGCCCGCTCACGTTGACGCTCGCGCGCTTTTCGGACCCGGTCGCGGACAACGGCGGACGACTCGCCTTCCTCGAGAGAGATGAGCCGGTTCGGCGGAACTTTCGGTACGTCGATCAGGAGGTCGATCCGGTCGAGGAGAGGGCCGGACAGCCGCTTGCGGTACGCGATCGTCTGCATCGGCGCGCAGACGCATTGCTGGTCCGGATCGGTCGCATAGCCGCAGGGACACGGATTCATCGCGGCGACCAGAAGGAACCGTGCGGGGAATGTGACGGTCCCCTGGACGCGCGCCACGGTCACCCGGCCGTCCTCGAGCGGTTGTCGCAGCATTTCGAGGACATGCCGCGGAAATTCGGGGAATTCGTCAAGAAAGAGGACGCCGCGGTGGGCGAGCGAGATTTCGCCCGGTTTCGGAACGGCGCCGCCGCCGACCAGGGAAACGCTGCTTGCCGAATGGTGCGGGGAACGGAACGGGCGCGATGACACCACGTCGTCCTGCGGGAGCGATCCCGCGACGGAATGCAGCTGCGTAACCTCGATCGCTTCGTCCATGGTGAGTTCCGGCAGGATGCTTCGGAAAGATTGGGCGAGAAGCGTCTTCCCCGCGCCGGGCGGTCCGTTCAGGAGGACGTTATGTCCGCCGGCCGCCGCGATCTCGAGCGCGCGTTTGGCGCGTTCTTGTCCGCGGATCCCGGAAAAGTCGAGCGGATCTTCCCCGGTAGGGCGTTCAACTGTCCCATCGCGTTCGTAGGCGGCGATTTTTTTCACGCCCGCGATATGTTCGACCACCTCGCGGAGCGTGGCAGCGCCGCAGAGGGGGACGTCCGTAACGAGGGACGCCTCGCGGGCATTGACGTCCGGAACGATGAGTTCCTCGATGGACGAGTCGCGTGCAAGGATGGCGGTGGACAGGGCGCCCGAGATCGGTCGGAGGCGTCCGTCCAACGCGAGCTCGCCGACGACGAGCCGACGCTTCGGGTCCTGCGTCGGAAGATCGCCGTGCGCCGTGAGGATCGCGATGGCGATCGGCAGGTCGAATCCGGTCCCGCATTTGCGGAGGTCGGCCGGTGCGAGGTTGATCGTGATTTTCGTACGAGGGAATGGAAGGTCCGAATGTCTCATCGCGCTTCGGACGCGTTCGCGCGCCTCCTGCACGGCCGTATCCGGCAAACCGACGATACGGAACCCGGGAAGGCCCGGGGAAATATCGCATTCGACATCGACCCGATGGCCGTCGATGCCAAGGACGGAAGAGGTGAGGATGGTGGCAGACATAGAAGGAGGAAGTAGGTGGGAATGAAAAGCCCCTGTGAAGGAACGCAGGGGCGGAGATGAAGTCACTCGCGAACGGCGGTCCAGGAGCCGAGCGGCTCCCAGGCGAGAAGGTCGATGACCGTTCCCGAAAGCATCGTCCGGTCGTGCGACAGCGTCGCGTAGTAGCCGTTGTCGTTGATCTCGAAACTGACGTCCCGGCCGTGGACGACCCCGCGTTTGATCCCATCGTAGGGATTTTTGAAAAACCGTCCGTTTTGTTTGAACGTCACGGATTGCGGTTCCTCGAAGGTCGCGCCTTCTAGCCGCCAGAACCCCTCGATATTCACGATGGAATAGGCCGGAATCGTCTGGCAGATTGTCGGTTGGCAGGCCCCGTGCGCCTCCGACGGACAGTCGTTCAGCGCGCAGGCGGTGATATCCGCATGGGGCTCTTCACCGGCGCCATCAAGCGCGTCCGTCTGGCCGTGGAGGATCCCGACGGTTGCGGATGACGTATGCGCGAATCCGACATCAACGATCTCCGGGTGCGAAAGTTTCCAGATGAACGAGACGCGTTCGGATGGAAGCTCGCGGCCATCCTCCGTGAACGCGGACGAAAAGAGGTGCTCGCACGATCCGTGGGTCGCATGCGCCTTCGGCGCGGCGACTTCCGTCGCATCATCGTCGCATCCGGTTTGAAAACGGACCTCGATGGCGAAGTTCTCATTGTCAGGGTCGTTCTCTTCGTTTTCGTCCGCCGGATGGTCCGGCGTCGGGCGAAGGACGGTATTCGGCGGCCCGACCTCGCAGTCGTCGGACGGCCAACCGGCGGATTCGCGGCACCCCGCGCCACACAAACCGTTCAAGATGATGGACCAAGTGACGGCGCGAAAGAATTTCACGTGTTCTCTCCTCGTTGTGGGCCCATAGGCCCGTACCTCCTTCTACCGCTACGCTATTCCCCGGGTTGCGTCAAGGGGGGTTTTGATTCTCGAGGCGATAGCAGGAACCAAGCCAGCCCGAAAAAAATAGAGATGTCGGCAAGGTTGACGGCGGAACGCCTCACGAGCAGGAGCCAATCAAAAACATATCCCAACGTGAGGCGGTCCCAGAGGTTCCCCAGGGCTCCGGCGAGAATGAGGAGGAGCGGCGGGATCTCAGAGAGCCTGTTTTGCCGGACGGATCGGACCATCCCGACGCCGAGCGCCCCAATCGCGAGGAAGGTGACGAGGAGGATCATCCCTGTCGGAAGCGGAATGTTCGCCACGATTCCGAAGTTCCGGTGATGGATGATCGAGACGAGGCGAGGAACGAGGATGAGTTCCGTGTCCGTCCGCGCGGAAAATGCCTGTTTTGTCAGACGATCCGCGAGGATGAGAAAAAACAAAAAGAGGCCGTTCAGCCAAAGGAAGGATGCGTGAAAAGCATTCGGACGCATGCGAAAGGAGTTCGAGCTCCTCTACATCTCTTGGGTCAGGAGCTTTTTGCAGTCAATGCAGCTTGAGGAAGCCGGCCGCGCTTCGAGTCGCTTCAGGCCGATTTCTTTCTTGCAATATTTGCAGATGCCGTATGTGCCCGTATCGATCGCCTGCAGCGCTTTGTTGACGTCACGGAGCTCCGTCTCCAAACGGGCCTCGATGGACAGGTCGTCGACGTATTCCGTAACCTCGGCCGCGTTGTCCTCGTCGGAGGTGCCGCCCGATTCCGGGTATGCCGCGTCCGGTCGCGTCGGGTCCTTTGATCCCAAATCCGCCAGCTCCTGCGTGAGGCGGGCCTGTTCATCGAGCAGCCGTTGTTTGAAATGCGCTATTTGTTCCGGGGACATACGTTTCCCGACAGGGTAACGGGAGAACCCGAAAGAATCAAGGGAGCAGAGGCGGGCGCGGAACCGTCAACGAAGAACCGGCGTTGGATCCAGGCGCTTTACACAATAACAAAAGCCGGGGTGGGCCCTTATGCATGGTGCGCAAATGTGGCTTCCCGGCTTTATGCCTGGACGCAGGTCTTCTTCGTCGAAAGGGGGCGTGGGTTGAACCGACGCGAGAGTCCCGCGGACTGCGGAACGATCCGTTGACGATATTGAGACACCGCTTTCGTCTAGGCGTGTAGAAAGAACTGCTGCCTCGACCAAACCCTGGTAGTACCCCAGCGGAGCGAGTGGCTCACGCGATCTCCCGGGGGAGCGGGGAATGTACCGACGAGTTTTAGGTTTGGATTTTTGGTTTCAGGTGCCCCGATGAGAATCGGGACGGGGGTCGAGTCGAAGCGTAGAACCGATGTCCGTAGAGGATACGGGCTATCGGTCCAGTGACAGTAAAAGGTGCGAGGAATGCCGACTCGTCTTTCGGCGTGGAAAAAGAAAAAAGGGCGCGTGCACGACAAGGAGCAATATCGGTGCCCTTCTATGATACCGATTATTCAACAACGTATCAACCGTTCCTGTGGAGAAGTACGAAAAATAGCTCTGTAAAGAGAAATTTTTTTGATAAGGATAAAAATGTTATGTGGATAACATTCCTTCTTAAACTTCAGATTCAGAAGCAAACGGAGAGTTTGCCGCGGTCTTCAAGAAAAAGAACCTGTCCGACGTCAATATTCGTCCCAACGCCCAGCTCTTTCAGCAGCCGGCTTGTGGAATGCCCGCCAAAGCGCGCCAGAATGATTCCGCTGCAAGAGGGAGGGAGTTCGCGCTGGGCTTGAATGTCTGTCGGATCTCCCCAAATGGCCGTTTTTTCCTCAAAAACAAGGGGCGGGTGAGACGTTGCGCTCTCGATCGATTCCGACGGAATGCGCAGCTCGTTCAGCACCGTGCCGTCGGGAAGCGTGTAGGCGCGCGTGTCCGACAGGCCGAATCCCGCCGCGATGAGCGCTCTCGTACCGGTCGAGATCGGGTGGTCGAAGGCGAACCGGTAGGAAGTTTCGTCCGGCCCCACCGTTGACCACGAAAGCGAAGAAGGGGGCTCTTCTAAAAAGAGGGGAAACCCTTGTGCCCGAAGGGTCGTTTCAATGAACGGCCAGGATTCGGGGAACGCGGACGTCCGGACGTAGTTTTGTCCGAGGACCTCCTCATCGGTCATCGGGAAATTCGGAAGCGGAACGGCCGTGCGCACCGACCGTCGTTGTATCGGCCCTCCGAGATGGAGGTCGCCTGACAGTTCGATCCCGGGCAGGATTCGGGCGCGGGCGGGCCAAAACTGGACCCACGCCGACGCCGCATAGTCCGTCCAGGAATTCGCAAGTGAGCGAAGCGGCTGACGCTCGAACGGTCCGGCGTCTTCCGTCGCATCGATCCGCCAGATCCCTTCGGTCCGACCCTCCGAACCCCACGGTCTCCGAAGTGAAAGGGCGAACGGTTCCGTCCTTCCGTCATCCGACCGCAGCATTCCCAAAAAAACAGGTCCGTGCGGCGATTTGGAAACGGCCTGCGTCCAAAGGTCGGGGACTCCTTCCGGAAGACCCATGCCGGCGCGGATATGTATGAGGAGAAACATTCCGTTCGGAAGCGGAAGCGTCTGTCGACCAACGGCAACCGCGACCGACGCACAAAGCAGCGTGAGGACGCCGAGCGCCGCGACGAGGATCAGCGCGACGCGCGGCGTCTTTCGCGCCTCGCCGTATGCCAAGAGTGCGCTGCCCTTCGGCGTCGAATCGTGGATGATCGGCTCGCTCATGCGTTATCTCCGGAACGGTCGCCCTGCCCCGCCGCGACGGGGTCCGCGGTCGTTGTCGAATTCCGACGGCTTCCAATTCGGGTCGAGCCGTTTGATGGAGAGATTGATCCGTCCCATGGAGTCGATTTCGTAGACCTTTACGGTCACCATGTCGCCGATGTTCACGACGTCCCTCACGCTGTTCACGCGTTCCGGCGAAAGTTCCGAAATATGCACGAGACCCTCCTGCTTCGGAAGAATTTCCACGAACGCGCCGAAGTCCATAAGGCGCGTGACGGGACCGGTGAACACTTCGCCGACCGCGACCTCGCGCGTGAGCTGCCTCACCCAATCCACGGCTTTCTGCATCCCTTCGGGGTCGACGGACGTGATCATGACGAGACCATCGTCCTCGATATCGATTTCGACTTTGCATTCGGCGATGATCTCATTGATGATTTTTCCGCCCGGCCCGATGACGTCGCGAATGCGGTCCGGATTGATGCGGAACGATTCGATGCGCGGCGCCCAGCGCGACAGTTCGGCGCGCGGCGCGGGGATGCACGCTTCGATCGTATCGAGCACCGTGAGCCGCGCCTGATGGCCCATCTTCAAAGTTTCCCGCACGACGTCCATCGGGATCCCGTGTGTCTTCGTGTCCATCTGAATGGCCGTAATGCCGCTCCGCGTTCCTGCGATTTTGAAGTCCATCCCGCCCTCGCCATCTTCCAAATCCTGGAGGTCGGTGATCACGCGGAAGCGGGTACCATCCTTGTCGCTCGCGACACCCATCGCGATCCCCGCAACCGGCGCCGCGATCGGCACGCCCGCGTCCATGAGCGCGAGCGTCGCGCCGCACGTCGAACCCATCGAGCTCGAGCCGTTCGAACCCAGCACTTCAGACACGACGCGAATGGTGTATGGGAAGGTTTCGCGGTCGGGGAGCACCGGCATGATCGCGCGTTCTGCCAAGGCGCCATGCCCGATTTCGCGTCGGCCCGGTCCGCGGTTCGGTTTGGTTTCACCCACGCTGTAGCTCGGGAAATTATAATGATGGAAGAACCGCTTCTTCATCTGGAACTCCATGGTGTCGAGCGTCTGTTCCATGCCGGGAGATCCGAGCGTGACGGTCGAGAGCACCTGGGTGGAGCCGCGGTCGAAGAGTCCGGAGCCGTGCGTGCGCGGGATGGTGCCGACCGTCGCTCCGAGCTGGCGGACCTCGTCGAGCGCGCGACCATCGGCGCGCCATCCCTTATCAAGAATCAGTCGCGTGATCTCGCCGTCCACGAATTCGTCCACGATGTCCATTGCCATTTTTCGTTTTTCTTTCGAGACTTGCTGAGTCGTGAGATGCGTTTCCAGCGCGACTTTCAGTTTGGTGACGGCGGTTTTTCGATCCGCTTTGGTTTTGAGCGGTTCGGCAAAGAGCGTCGTCGCTTCCGCCGACGTCATGAATTCGCGAGCCATTGCATGCAACCGTTCGTGCTCCTCCTGCTCCGCTCGCTGTTCATCGGTCTTCGGCGCGAACAGATTTATTTTCGGTTTTCCAGTTTCGCGTTGCACTTTCTCGATGAGTCCGATCACGGGCGCGAGCTGTTCGTGCGCCCACGCGATCGCGGCTTCCATGTCGGCTTCAGGAAGCTGGTTCGCCCCGGCTTCAAGCATGATCGTTTTGCCGTTCCCCCCAGCGACGACGAGGTCGAGATCGCCCGTGTTCACCTCCGCATACGTTGGGTTCAGGATCCACTGTCCGTCTTTCCGACCGATGCGCACAGCCGCGATAGGGCCGTCCCATGGGATGTCGGACATCGCAAGCGCGCACGCCGCGCCGATGAGTCCCGGCACGTCGCCGTCGTTTTCCTGGTCATGCGAAAAGACGGTCGCGACGACCGCCACTTCGTTTCGCATATGTTCGATGAAGAGCGGGCGAACGGCTCGATCGATGAGTCGTCCGGACAAGATCGCTTCATCCGTCGGCCGACCTTCGCGCTTGATGAACCGCGACCCCTTGATGCGTCCGGCCGCGTACATCCGTTCCTCGAAATCGACTTGTAGCGGAAAGAAATCCAGCCCTTCGCGAACGCCGCCCATGGTGGCGGTGCACAACACGACGGTGTCGCCGTACCGCACGACGCACGAACCGTTGGCCTGCTGCGCGAGCGATCCCGTCGAGATCTCGAGCGTCCGCCCGCCCCATTCAATGGAGAACTTTTTCTGGTCTGACATAGGTGAATCACGTCCGTGTTCACCCAGAGACTCAATCCGCGCGGCGGATCAGTGTCTCGGGACGAACCGGATTATCTTAGGAATAATGCGTATGTTGTAGGTGAAAATCCGCGTTCTGTCAAAACGTGATCTTCACCCGCTTGCTGCCGCGCGTCGGGCCGGATTCGCCTTCGTCACCTTCGTCGGATTTCGCCGCCGTGCGGCGTCCGGCGCGGATGAGGTATTTTGTGGAAGAGGAAAAATCGTAAAAGCTGTTCACGCGTTCTTTGAGCTGGGCGTTGGTGGACTCGCCGAACGCGGCAAGTTCCACCATGACGCCGCGGCCATGGAGGTATTCCACGAGCGGGACGAAATCCCCGTCGCCCGTGAGCAGGATGATGACGTCCACTTTTTCAGAGAGCATGACGGCGTCGATCGCCATGCCGACGTCCCAGTCCGCCTTTTTCGCGCCGGACGAAAATTCCTGGACATCCTTAATTTTCGGTTCGATCTTCGCCTCGATGAGCGCGTCGAAAAATGCCGCTTCCTCGCCGGTTTTTGATTTCGCGACGTACGCGATGGCGCGGATGAGCGGTCGTCCGGCAACGAGGTCTTCGACGGCCTTGCCGAAATTCAAACGCGCTCCGTGCAGATGCTTCGCGGAGTGGTACATGTTTTGCGCGTCAAAGAGAACAGCCACGCGCTGGGCCGGATGCTTGATCATATGGAATTGTCGGAAGCGTCGGTTACGTTATGAAAAATACCCAAAAATGGTATTGAAAGACGCTTCAATGGGAAATATAGCAGAAAACCGGGCTTTTGGCAAGGAGAGGAAAAAGAAAAGCGCAGAGGGTTGGCGTCTCTGCGCTCGAGGTTGAGCTTGTCGTCCTACTTGTTGGATGAATTGATCACGACGGTGCCGTGCTCCGGGCCGAAGCCCAGGAAGCCGTCGTAGTGCTCCTTGGTGGTCGGATCGCTCGAACGCCAGTTCTGGCCGGACTTGCCGGAGCTGGAACCGGAGCCAGAGGACTTGCCGGAGCCGGAGCTGGAACCGGAGTTGGAGGACTTGTTGTTGCCGGAATTGTTTTTTCCCATTGGTTCCTCTTCTGCGCTGCGTGATGCGCCGAGCTCATCTTTTACAATGCGTTGGGGCGTTTGTCAATCTCCCTTGATCGGAAACCAAAAAACGCTCCACTGGAGCGTTTTTGTTTTTTAGACCTTCAGTTTGCTCATGAGCTCGTCGTACGCCTTTGCGTCTTCGCGCTTCAGGTACTTCATGAGCCGGCGGCGCTCGCTGACTTTTTTGATGAGACCGCGACGCGAGGAGAAATCTTTTTTGTGACCGCGCAGATGCTCGGTGAGGTCTCGGATCTCTTCGGTCAGGATGGCGATCTGGACCTGGGGCGACCCGGTGTCCGTGGCGTGCGTCTTATATTTCTCGATGATCCGCTTCTTCTTGTTCGCGTCTAACATGCATCTTGTCGGAACCGTGCGCCCACGAGCGATCCTTGCGGATCAACTCCTGGGCGTGCGACCCCGGATTCGCGCCTCACCCAGCCGGAGCCGGACGGACGTAGCTGATTTAAGTTGGCCAGAACGTATCAAACGTATTGACGTCCGTCAATAGATATGGCAGCGGAAGATATATGGAGAAACACGAAATCATTTCGATTCCCGAAGAGCGGATCGAGGCCAAGATTTACATGATTCGAGGGAAAAAGGTCATGTTAGACCGCGATTTGGCCGTGCTCTATAAAGTCACGACCAAGGCCCTGAATCAGGCCGTGAAGCGGAATCTCGAACGCTTTTCCAAAGACTTCATGTTCAAATTGTCGCTGAATGAAGCGCCAAACTTGAAGTCACAAATTGTGACTTCAAGTTCAAGGTCACAAATTGTGACCTTGAACCCGGAACACGGCGGAAGACGTAAGCCAACC
>JACQMO010000018.1 GCA_016203535.1 Candidatus Uhrbacteria bacterium
CGGATTTCGCCGACCATGATGATGTTCGGGTCCTGCCGCAGGAGGGAACGGAGACCCGTCGCGAAGGTATAGTTGATCTCCGGCCGGATCTGCGATTGGTTCACGCCGGGGATGTAGTACTCCACCGGGTCTTCCAACGTCGAGATGTTTGCCCCCTCGGCATTCAGGAGATTCAGCCCGGAAAACAGGGTCGTGGATTTCCCGGATCCGGTCGGACCCGTGATGAGAAACAACCCGAATGGTTTTTTGATCTCCTCCTTGATGATGTCGATGTATTCTTTCCGGTATCCCAGCTGCTCGAACGTCGGCGCGCCGACGGACGTGTCAAGGATGCGCATCACGACCTTCTCGTTGTCCACGACGGGAAGGGTGGACACGCGGAAGTCGATCTTCTTGCCGTTCACGTTTTCGGTAATGCGGCCGTCCTGCGGGATGCGTGTCTCGTCGAGCTTGAGATTCGCAAGCACCTTGATGCGCGACACGAGGGCCGGGTGGATGTAGAGTGGCAACGCAAGCGTGGTGCGCAACACGCCGTCGATGCGGTACCGCACCCGCGATTCCTCGCCGATCGGTTCGATATGGATGTCCGACGCCCCGCCGTCCACCGCCTGCCGCATGATGACGGAAACCATGCGCGAGACGGGCGCGCCCTTGATGACCTCTTCCAGCGTTCCCAATTCCTCGCGGAGCTCCTTCGGCCGCGCGAATTTTCCCTTGGCTTCCGCGAGCGCCGTTTCGACCTCCTCGACCTCCGACCCCGCCAGCCGGAGCAGCCGCGTCATCTGGCTCGCGGGGACGACGACCGTCTGGATTTTCCATCCTTTTTCGTTCGCCAAAAACTGGAGCGCTTCGGTCGCCGGAAGATCCTGCGGATTCTGCATGGCCACCTGGAGCGTCGTCCCGTCGAATCCGATCGGAACGGTCTTATACGATTGGACGGCCGATGTCGGGAGAAGCTCGATCACCTCTTTCGGCACCTGGACGCTCGACAGGTCCACGAACGGAAGGCCGAACAATTCGGCTTTGGCCTTCGCCACGTCGGCTTCCGGGGCGTATCGCCCGCCGACAATCACCTGTTCCGCCGTTTTCCCGCGCGACATCAGCTCACGGACCACATTAAGGGTCTTTTCGTCGAGCAATCCTTTTTTCTTGAGGAGATCGAGCAGTTGGTCGTCCATAGGGGGAATAGTAGCAAGCAGCAAAGAGCAAGAAACTAGGGGGTCGGCTCCGGGGCCGAAGGTTCGGGTTCGTTTGTGGTCGTGGTTGGTGACAGCGGTGCGGGAACTTCCGCGGTCGAGGTCGCGGTGGATGTTGCATGGACGACCGGGACGGGAAGGAACGGATTCTGACGGCCGGTTTCGCCGGGGAGAACTTCGGTGGGGCCGTAGGGCTGAAGTCCGCCGAAAATGGGATGCTGTGACACGTCCACCTTCGGATCGAATTTCACGGCGCGTTGGGCCGGAGGAATCGGCGGAACGGGCGCGGGTTCAAACAGCTGTGCCCCGACCCAGAGAACGCCGCCGAGACAGCCCAAGATGACCGCCACCTGGACGATCCGCGCGACGAGCGGAGAAGAACGTCCCGGCATATCACCTTTTTTGAGCCGTCGCTGCCGCGGTCGGCGGCCGAGACGCGTAGGTTTTCAGCTGGATGGCATACATCGACTCCTCCCCTTTCAGGGTGACGTTGATGCCGACGATGTCGAGCAGCCGGAGACTGGATTCAACATGGCGGAGAAACCGTTTGATCTGGGGATAGTTTGCCGCCGCAACGGACAGGTTGATCTGCGTGGTCTGGATGGTTGAGGTTGCGGCCGTACGTCCGCGCGTCGGCGCAGCCCGTTCTTCGGCAAACGTCACGTTCATGATTTTTACCCCGTCGAGATCCGACAAGCCGCCGAAGAGGACGAGAAGTTCCGGCAGATCCGGATCACGCGGCAGCGCCTGAAGGGCGCGGTCCAGGATGGCCGGCGAGATGCGCTTCGCCGCTTCGATGGACTGTTCCAGACTCCCCAGATAGGCCTGCTCCTGCGCCAGCTGACGGACGTCCGCTTCGATTCCCGCGTTCGTCCGCTTGATCGCGTCCATCCGGGGAACGAGAACGAACATCGAGGGGACGATGAACGCGAGGATCATGAGAAAAAACGAGGTCGAGTAGTACTCGGTCAGAAAGAGGGACGGTTTTTTCTCGCGGCGTTCCTTCGGCATACGGTCTGTTATCCCGCTCCGGCGACCTGCTCCGCCTTCATGGCGCGGAGGACCGACGGACGGAGCGTAAGGTTGATCTGGAAGCTCACCTGGTCAAGCGCTCCGGATTCGCCGTCATACGTCGCCTGGTATCCGAGCGCCTCGACCTGCTCCGCCATCCCGGAATCGCGCAGCGCGACGATCTGGCGCGCCGCGGATTCATAGGAACGGGCGCTCGCCGTAAGGATGGCGTGCCCTTCGGGCGTGAGCGTAAAGGAACTGTACGACACGTCCGGAACGGTATGCCGTTCGAGCAAATCGAACAGATGCGTCGGCGCGACGTGCGCGTCAAGAAGACCGCCCAAGGTTTTCAGCCGAGGTTCGAGGTCCTGAAACGACGCCCACTCCTTCTGCCGGTCGCGGAGACGGGCTTGGACGACTGAGAGCTGGGCCTTCACGCTCGCGGCGTTCAGCCCGGCGCGCTCCCCCTGCCACACGAGGATCGCGTATGTGCCGGCGAACAGGAGAATGAACGTCGCGGCGTAGACGGCGAGGGTGAATTTCCGGCGCGGGAGGTCGATGCGCAGCTGAAGCTCCTTCTCGTCCAAAAAACTCACGCGGACGGGCTTGCGGACGCGCTTGATCACGCGGACCCTCCGCGGCGTTTGCGCCGCCGGCATGATCCGCGCTTTCGCGGGAGGCGCGACGGCGGCCGGTTTCACGGGGAGCGGAGACCTCGTCGCCGTCGGCGGAACGGCGCCCGGAATGGGAACGAGGCCGGGCGGCGGCTTTTTCTCTTTCGGCACGGGCGGTTTGAAAAACTGGGGCGGCAGTTTCGGCGGCGATTCGACCGGCCGCGGATGGAATAGTTTCGCCTTCGCCGCCTGGAACATCGTCTGCACTCCGAAAATCGCGCGCGAAAGCGCCGGCTCGCCGGCCAGGACGTCCTTCACCTCGCCTTCGTCCACTTCGATGATCTCGATATCCTCCTGCTCCGCATCCGGGAGATGCATGGAAACCTTCTCCACGGCCGGAGGAGGAGCGGACTTCTTCTTCAATTCCTCCTCCCGTTTGCGCATTTCTTCGGGAAGAAGGGAGATGTCTTCACTCATTCGATGTCTCTCATTGCGCAGCCGAGGGCCACCGTAAACCGCGCGCCGATGTCTTCAAGGATCGGACGCAGGTCTTGCGGGTACACCACGCGCGCCCACGGGTCGCCCAAATAGGCGTTCACGTTCATGAGCTGCGTGAGAAATTCGGGCAGCCGAGGAAGCAGCGCGGAACCGCCGGTCAGGATGATCTTATCGATCCGCTTCGTCTGTCCGGCCTCGCTCTGGCCCTGATACAGATTAAAGGAATACCGCACCTCGTCCAGGATCGGCTTGAGGAGCGTGCTCAAAATCGGGGAAAGGTCGCCGGTGGGCGCAAACCCCTGCATGGTGCGTATGTCGCGCTTCATCGTGTTCGCCTGCTCGAACGTGATCCCGAGCGTCTTTGCGATCGTCTGCGTGATCGCGATGCCGCCGGTGGCGATGGACCGGTTCAGGAACGGCACCCCTTTTTCTATCACCGAAATATTCGTGCGCTGCGACCCGATGTCGATCACCATGATGTTCGACCGGTCCTTGCCGATGAGCGACCGGATCTGAGCGAACGCCTCCGTTTCGAGCGAAATGAGATCCAGACCGGCTTTCTTGAAGATCTCGATGTACTTGTCCACGAGCGGTTTCGGCGCGCCGGTGATGAGGACGCGCGTGATCTTTTTCCCGCCCGTCCCGTCCGACGTGTCGATGGTCTTGGAATCCAGAATGATGTCTTCAAGCGGGACGGGAATCAGCTTCTTCGCCTGCCACTGGATCGCTTCTTTCAGCTCTTTTTCGTTCGACGCCGGCACGCTGATGATGGAAGAAAACACCGAGGCGATCGGCAGGGCGGACACCGTACGTTTCGTGGTGCACTTGGCCTTCGCGATCATCTTCTTGATGAGCGATGCCGCCCGCTCCGGATCCTCGATGAGCGGCGCCGTGGACGTCGCGGAATCCGTATCGGCGAAAGCGTACGTCACGAGGCGGGCACGGCCTTTCTCGTTCAGGAGCTCGACGAGCTTCACGCCGGAATAGCCGAGGTCGATCCCGAGGTAGCTTTGTTTGGCGGAGGATTTGGAAAACAGGGGCATAAAAAGTTAAAAAGCGTCTTTTGCGGTCGGAAGCGATTTCCCGACATCTTGCATCCCCGGCGGCGGATTGGCGACCGCCCGGCCGTCGAAGCTGATCGTTTCGGCGGCCGTGCTCGACGTCCCGCCGGTCCGTTCGAAATAGAGCACGCGTGACGCCATCATCCCGTAGGCCTGAAACGGCGTCGCCGAGACGCCCGTGCTGATGGATTCCTCCGCGAACAGCGCGCCGACGACGTTCTGTACCGTCGGATCGATGATGATCTTGCCGCCCAGGCCGCTGGAATCCTTCACGGCGATAATTCCGAACGACGCGAGATTGCGGAGATAGTTGTCCACCGAGGGGGAGGCGTACGTCAGGTTTCCGACGATCTGCACGTCCGCGCCGCGTACGAACAGGAGCCCGTTGCCGCGGCCAGTCGCCCCGATCCCGTTTTGGAATGTCTTTGCCGGGACGACGAGCGTCCCTCCGCCCGTATAGGCATACACCTTCCCGTTGAGTTGATCCGGCAATGCCGCGCCGTCGGCGATCTGCACCACCGGTCCGTACCGGCCGCTCTGGATCCCGTTCACGTCAATCGCGCCGAGCGATCCTTTATACGAGGAGCCGCTGCTCGGCAGCGCAAGGGCCGAACTGGTTGCGATGCATCCCGCCTGGCTTGCGAACCCGGTGATCGACCCTTCGGAAAACGACAGGCAGTACGATGCGTTGAACTCCGCGCCCGGTGGCGCGACGGTCTCAATCCCCTTCTGCGCGTAGACGTTTCCGAATTTCGTCTTCAGCCAGGAAATCGTACACATGCTGGCCGTGCCCTGGCAGTCCACGTCTTCGCAATCTTTCGGTCCGTCGCCCTCGTTGTCCGTGCTGTCGCTGCAGCACAGGTCCGCCGATCCGAGCGGACAAGCGTCCTCGGTGAGCCCCGGCGGAGGCGGCGGAAAGCAGACCGTGCCGCATTCCGTGTCGTCGCAATCCGTCGCGCCGTCCAGGTCGTCATCCGACGAGTTGCCGCACAGCTCCGCCGTCTGTTCCAGCTCCGGGGTGATGAACGCCTGCCGAAAATCGATGTACCCGAATCCCGTCCCGTCGGAATTGCCGTTCCAGGCGAACGACGTCCCGTTCCCGGGCGACCCCGGGCCCGTCGTGTCCTGAAATTGGTGCGTCGACATGTCGAACGGGACGCGGTAGGAATACGCGCCGCACGCGTTCGGGATAGGATCGGAACAGTTCAGGGAAATCCACCCGGCGTCACCGAGGTTGCACACCTTCGCCCAGCCGTGCGCGTTCCGGATCGTCCCGCCGGGGGCGTATGGCGCGGGCGTCACTGCGGCGAACGGGACGTTGTACGGCAGATTGGAAGGCGGAACCGACCCGCTGCAGGACGGCGTGCTGCAGGAATCGCCGAAACAGATCCAGCCGGCGTTCTCGGACCAGCCGAACCCGTTCAGTTCGCCGGTCGAAAAATCCACATGCGCGCCGTACGTTCCTCCGCCGGAACCGGCGTTCACATCATTCAGCGAAATCCATCCGACGGGATCGGCCCACGCCCATCCACGGACGTTTTCAGCCATTGATGCGAAGGCCGGGGAGGCGGGCGATGCCGGAAGCAGGAACGCCCCGATCGCGATCCCGCCAAACGCGCAAAATAAAAAGGCCAGCGCGATGTGGTGCCACGCCCAAAAAAAACAATGCACCGGCGTCACATGCGGACGCCGAGACACCATATACCGAGGCGGTCGCTTCCTCCGTTTCATCTTCTAGAATTATAACACAAACTACTAATGTCGGAACCAACGGGTGACGTGGTGCGGGGGCCCCAGCATACCGCAGACCAGCAGGTCGAGCACTGATGGGGGTGCACAGCGGCAGGACCCGTTGGTTCCGACATCACTCCCCCTCATCCATCGCCACGTTTGAGAGGAAATCCGCCCGTTTGTTGTATTCCCGCCGAACGTGACGGAACCGACAGCGGCCGATCAGCGTGCACAGGTTCTTCATTTCGAGAAACCGCTTCGCGATGTCCGGATTCTTTACCTTATAGACGCCGTTCGCCTGCCGAACGAGCAACTCGCTATCCGTCACGATCTCGACCTCGGACGCGCCGAGTTTGACCGCGCGATGCAACCCCAAAATCACGGCTTGATATTCCGCTTGGTTGTTCGTCGTCTTGCCAAGGAATTTCGAATGTTCTTCCAACATCTCTCCGGTCGTGGCATCGGCGATCACAACGCCGATCCCTGCCGGGCCCGGATTCCCGCGCGCACCGCCGTCGGTATGGATGATGAGTTTGAGCATGGTTAGATGGTTTGAAAACCGCCGGCTTGGATATTCCAAAGTTTCTGGTAGATCCCGACCTTCTTTAAGAGTTCCTCATGCGTCCCGGTATCCACCACCTTCCCCTTTTCCATCACGATAATCCGATCCATCTGCATGATCGTAGATAACCGATGCGCGATCACGATCACGGTTTTATTTTTCATGAGTTCGCGGAGCGCGTCTTGGATTAGCGCTTCTGATTCCGAATCGAGCGACGATGTGGCTTCGTCAAGAACGAGAATGGGCGCGTTTTTCAGAATTGCCCGTGCGATAGCGACGCGTTGACGCTCCCCGCCGGAAAGCTTAACACCCCGCTCGCCGACGAGCGTGTCATAGCCGTTTGGGAGCGAGGAGATGAACTCGTGACAATGGGCTTTTTTCGCCGCCTCGACAATCTCCTCATCGGTCGCCTGATGACGGCCGTAGATAATATTTTCCCGCAAAGAGCGATGAAACAAGAGAGGCTCTTGCGGAACAAGCGCGATCGCCTGATGCAAACTGTCTTGCGTGACATCCTTCACCGATTGCCCATCAATGCCGATAGACCCGTTTTTTAGGTCGTGAAATCTCAAAAGAAGTTTAACGACCGTTGATTTTCCTGCACCCGAAGGGCCGACCAATGCGATTTTCTCTTTTGGAGAAACCGACAGGTTGAATGAGTCGAGAACGGCGCGTCCGTCATGATACGAAAATGAAACGTCGCGAAAAACGATCTCCGCCTTGCGCACACGGAGCTCTTTTGAACCTCTCTTATCCAGAACGTCCGGTCGTTGCAAAATAATCTCCGTCATTTCCGCCGCCTCCGCGAGCGCCTCATAGACCCGACGCATCGCGTTTCCAACGTCATCCATGCTTCGATTGAGCCGATTAAAATACAAAATTGCCGCGGCAAAAATTCCGAGACCGACGAGATTTTGAGACCAAAGCCAAGCAAGAATCCCGAGAACCGTAAGCATGAACACCGCAGAAATGACATTCTGCCACACAAGAATCCATTCACCGTAGCGCCAGGTACGGATGGCGATCTGTTGTCGCTCTTCCGTCACGCGAAAAAAACGTTCGCGTTCAAACGCATGCGCCGTAAACAGTTTGACGTTCAGATGATTCGTAATCACATCTGAAAGAACGCCCGTGACTTTTGAATCTTTCGCCGCGCGCTCGAGATCAAGCACGACTTTGCGCCGGACAAAGATGAAGCTTTTGATTCCGATGAGAAGAAACCACGTGACAAGAATCGGCAAAAAATATGGGTGCAGCCGGATGAATACGATAAATAAAAAAGTAACCTCAACAATAAGCGGAAGAAATCTCCCCATCACGCTTTCCGCAATATCGTAGTACGCCGTCGCGAAGCTCCTGGCGCGCCGCACAAGCGATCCCGTGAACTCATCCGCAAAAAAACGGTAGGACTGACGCTGAATGGCTTCGAGAGCCGTTCGTTCAAGCTCCGTCCGGATGCGCGGCTGTATCGTTGACGTGATGAACCCCATGATGCGCCATAACGTCCACGCGCCAACCCACACGGAGAGAAGAAGGGCTACATGCTTGATCGCAAACGAAAATGCCTGGGGATCCGTCGGATTTGCGCGCGCAAAATCATCAATCATGCGCTGAACGACCAACGGAAGGGTCATGGCGACGCCCGTCGCGCTCAAAATGACAACCAGAAGTGCCGCAGCGGCGAAACGATACTTCAAAAAATGGCGGAGATAGATTGTCAGCGTTTCTCGGACAAAGAGCTTTTCGAGTCTTTTCATAAATGGTTACTGCGATGCGCGTGCATCGATTATTTTACATTGAATCTCCCTCCGCCCGTTCCATTCGTTCACCCCCACATCATACACCACGTCGACGACGGAACCGGCTGTGATCTCGGGAAGACGCTCTCCCATTCCGAAACCGATGAACTTTTGGAAAATTCCTGATGGCGCGCGGAGAAGGAGCCGAAGATGTTTTCCGCCGTTTCCGATCGGCATGGCTTCGGAAACCACGAGTCCTCGCGTCAGAAAAACAGGCGCGGCATTCCCGACGCCGAACGGCTGGAATCGTTCGACGGTCTCGACGAGCGACCACGTAACGTCTTCGAGCGGAATCACGGTGTCGATCTGAAGTTCCGGGGTGAGATCCATATCGGAGAGCCGTTCGTGCGCGTCTGCGCGTAATCGTTCGGCAAACAGCGGCGCGTGTGCGTCATCCGTGAACGAAAACCCGCACGCCTGGATGTGACCGCCGGCACGCGTGAGAAGTCCGTCGCCGGCACGCTTCACCGCTTCCGTGATGTCATACGATGCGGGTGAGCGACCGGAACCGATCCACGTGTCGCCGTGTTTGCCGAAGGCCACGCATGGCTTTCCGGTCCGCTCCAAAAAACGACCAGCCACAAGACCGACGAGGGCAGGAGCCCAGTTCTCAGACCAAAGAACCAAAATCCTCGCTTCATCCCTTGCTTCTTGCTTCTTGCTACTTGCTACTAATAACTCATCCGCTTCGACCATCATCTGCTCCGTAGTTTTCTGACGATTCCGATTGTGCGTCTCGAGGTCCGTCGCGAGACGATCGGCTTCTTCTTCTGATTCGGACAGCATGAGATTCAACGCAACGCTCGCGTGGTCCATTCTCCCAGCCGCGTTGATGCGCGGCCCGATGGAGAAACCAATATCGCGAGCGTTGATCTCGCCAAACGTCCGACCGGATGTCTCGATCAATTTCTTCAACCCCGTCCGCCGCGTTTTGTTAAGCACCTTGAGTCCATACATGAGAAGCACCCGATTCTCGCCGACGAGCGGCACCATGTCCGTCACCGTCGCGATAGACACAAGATCGAGAAGCCATTTATCCCAGCCGTCTGGGATTTCGAGTCCGCGCGACCGCGCTTCCGTGAGCAGCGCCACGCAAAATTTCCAGCTCACGCCGACGGCCGCGAGGTGCTTGAACGGATACGTCTCGCCTGGCAATCCGGGATGGATGTTGAAGGCATCCGGAAGCGTCTCGCCAAACCGGTGATGATCCAGCACGATCACGTCCATCCCCAGCTCTTTCGCGAGCGCGATCTCCTCGACGCACGCGATCCCGCAATCCACGGTGATGATGAGCGACGTGCCGCGTTCTTTCAGCAATCCGACCGTTTCTTTGCGCAACCCGTATCCCTCCTTGTCGCGATGGGGAATGTAATAATCGACAGTATCCGTGGGCGGTGAACCGTGAACGAAGAACCGAGAGCCTATTTCCCGCAATGTTGTGATGACGGCCGTCGAACCGGTGACGCCGTCGGCATCGTAATCGCCGTGAACCGTGATGCGTTCGCCGTTTTCGAAAGCCGAAAACACACGTGCAACCGCCTCCCGCATCCGCGAAAACAAAAATGGATCATGAACCCCCGTCTCCCAGTCCGTATGAAAAAACGCTTCCGCATCCAGAGCATCCGTGATCCCGCGATTGGCAAGCAACGTGGTCGCGATGGGATGAAATGAGGGAAACGCCTCCGGCGCGAGCGCATTCTCTGTGGATAACACCCGCCACCGCTTTTTCATGCGCCCCATCCTAGCACAACCCCGGTACCAGGTACCGGGCTAGAAATTCGCGAATGGAAGAACGAGCGACAGGATCATCGCGGCGGCGACGAATCCGACGAGCAACTTCCAAATTTTTTGAGTGGTTTTCTGTTTCATATCTATCCCCGCTTTAACACCTTTATGAACGCATCCGGTGGAATCTCGACCGCGCCCTTGCCGTGCGCGAGCATGCGCTTCTTTCCCTTCTTCTGTTTCTCGAGCAGTTTCATCTTTCGGGTGACGTCGCCGCCGTAGAGATAGCCGGTTACGTCCTTGCGGAAAGCGGACAGCCGTTCGGACGCGATCACCTTCGCGCCGATCGCCGCCTGCAATTTTACCACGAACTGTTGGCGCGGCAGCGTGTCTTTCAGCGTCTCGACGATCTCTTTTCCCCGGCGATACGCCTCCTCGGAATGGATGAGGGTCGCGAACGCCGGTACCGGTTCATCCGCGACGAGAATATCCATCCGCACGATCGGCGCCGGCCGATAGCCGATCAGTTCGTAATTGAGCGACGCGTACCCGGCGGTGACGCTCTTCAGCTTGTCATGAAAATCCACGATCACGCTCGAGAGCGGCATGTCATAGTGGAGCACGGCGCGCGTCGGATCATAGTAATCCGTCGTCTTGAACTCCCCGCGCCGATCCGTCACGAGCTGCATCACGTTGCCCATGTACTCGGCGGGACACACGATGTCCGTCGCGACCCATGGCTCACGCGCTTCCCGAAGCCGCGATGGATCCGGAAACGCGAGCGGCGACTTTATGACTTCTTCCTCCCCGTCCGTTCGCGTCACTTCATACGCCACGGACGGCGTCGTGACGACGACCTCCATCCCGTGTTCGCGACGCAACCGCTCCTGCACGATTTCGAGGTGGAGCATGCCGAGCAAGCCGCATCGGAATCCGAATCCGAGCGCAACCGAGTGCTCCGGCTCGCACGTGAGCGCCGCATCGGAAAGCCGCAATTTCAGAATCGCGTCCCGCAACTTGGAATATTCATTGCCCTCGCGCGGAAAAATTCCCGCATATACCATGGGTTTCACATCCTTGTACCCCGGGAGCGGATCGGTCGCCGCGGCCGTATCCCGCGACGCAACGGTGTCTCCGACGCGGACGGCGGAAATGTCTTTAAGTCCGGTCACAAGATACCCGATCTCCCCCGCTTCAAGCCGTCCGCTTTGGACGTATCCGGGGTTCAGATACCCGACATCCAGCGCATCGCCATCCGCCTGCGTCGCCAAAAACCGAATGCGGTCATTTTTCGCAAGTCCGCCATCCACCGCCCGCACATACGCGACCACTCCCTTATAGTCGTCATACTTCGAATCGAAAATGACGGCGCGGAATGGCTTCTCCGTTTTGCCGCGAGGCGCCGGGATGTCCGTCACGATCCGCTCGAGAATTTCCGGAACGCCCGTCCCCGTTTTCCCCGACGCCAGAATAATCTCCTCGCGTTTGCACCCGATGAGCCGAATCAGTTCCTCGGCGCGCCGTTCGACTTCGGAATTTGGCAAATCGATCTTGTTCAGCACCGGAATGATGGACAGATCCTGTTCGATCGCGAGATACAGGTTCGCGATGGTCTGCGCCTGCACGCCCTGCGTGGAGTCGACCAACAAGAGCGCGCCCTCAACAGCGGCAAGCGACCGAGACACTTCGTATCCGAAATCGACATGGCCCGGCGTATCAATGAGGTTGAGCTGGTATTCAACCCCGCCGGTCGAAAACGCCATTCGCGCCGGCTGTAGTTTGATCGTAATCCCCCGCTCGCGCTCCAAGTCCATCGTGTCGAGCAGCTGATCCTTCATCTTCCGCTTCTCGATCGTGCCGGTGATTTCCAACAACCGATCCGCGAGCGTGGACTTGCCGTGATCGATGTGGGCGATGATGCAAAAATTTCTGATGCGGGACTGGTCCATGTGAACG
>JACQMO010000019.1 GCA_016203535.1 Candidatus Uhrbacteria bacterium
AACGAATATGGTTTCTATTTACATAAAAAAGACGCTTTCTTCTTCTGAAAAAAGCGTCACAGAGAGTCTCATAGCACCTCCTTTTTGCTCAACTGACGCATCCGTTCACACAGCTGAGAGTAGCCCGCCGTGAATTCTTCCCGGCTGCGACGTAGCCGCACGTCGAATGTACCCGTCATCGTCCGCCTGCCCAAAACCACACGTACTGGCAGGCCGATCATGTCCGCGTCCACGAAGATCCGCCCAAACGACTGATTGCGATTCTCTGCATAGACACGGAATCCTTCTGCAGACAAACGCTCCCCCAACTCCTGAGCTTCGACGGACCGGTCGACCGTAGGAATGACATGGACGTGCAACGGAGCGAGGTGGAATGGCCAGGCGAGTCCGTCCGCATCCGAATACCGTTCGGCCAGAAACTGGATGAGCCGGCTCAATCCGATACCTGCGACGGCCACTTGGACAAAAGCCCTGGGCGTTCCGGTCGCGACTCCCATGCGCTCCGCTAGCACCGTGCCCGTACGCACGACATCTCCAATCTCGGCAGCGCTGATGTCCTCCAAGGGACCGCCGCATCCCGGACACGATTCGCTGACGCTCCGTGTAAAGCGATACGACCGTCCACAGATCGTGCAGCGATGGACATCGCATTGTCGCGTGCATGTTTTTATCCAGAAGGAACACGCGGGTACGCCGAGGGGCGTAGTTGCGTATATCCCCCGTTCCACGGACAAACCACACCAATCCATGAGATGGAGAAGGGTCGCCTCGAGCATATCGGCTTCCCGATTCATGCTCGCCGCATCGGCGGCAATGGCATAGAAATCAGCCAGAATGAACGATCGACCACGGAGGAGTCCGTGCGCCGGACGAATCTCATTACGTATCCGCTCCCCGATCTGGAATAGACGCTGAGGAAGACGCGCGGGACGAATACAGATGCGACGCATCAGGTCGAGAACGGCCTCTTCCTGCGTGGGGTTGATCACGTAGTTGTGCCCGTCGGCTAAAACGGTCTCTGCCAGGAAATGACGGTACCGTTCGTGCCGTCCGGACTCTTCCCAGATCTCGCGGCGTTGGAGGAGAGGAAGCGCAAGCTCCCAAAATCCTTTCTCGCGCGCAAACTCACGGAGCTTCTCCGTGAGTCGTTCCAACACGAGCGTCCCGAAGGGAAGAAGCGCAATACAGCCCGGACTGATCGGTTTGATGTATCCAGCGGCTTCAAGCCATGACAGCGGCTCTACATTCGAGCCCGCCGGTTTTGCCTGTGTGAATGCGGACGTCATATAGAGCATCCGTCGCTCCTTTCATTGAAGATTCGGGTGTTATTGGATTGTCCAATGTCCAATGGATCCGCGGTGATTACAAATAAAAAATCCCAGCCTGTCAAGGATGGGAAGAAGGAAAGACCGTCAAGGTTCTTGACCAAGGAATAGATCGACGTTCCCTGCGACTTCCTGTAGGAGTGTCCGCATGAAATCGCATTTGTTGGTATCGATCTGAGCGTTCGCTATCCGCTGGTGTGCGGGACAAGGACCGCCGCAGATATGACGGGCCTCGCAGGTGACGCATTCGTCGGATCGCCGCACGGGGATCGTCGCTTTTGAATCCCCCGGTCCCTGCTTAAGGACGATCTCTTCATGCCACTTTTGTGAGCAAAAGGACATGCGTCCGTCCGGTGAAACGGAGGCCATAATCCGATCCGCCGTCAGGGCGCAGGGGCCTTCCCGTCGGATCCCGTGCGCGAGAGCCGCGAGGGGCGGCGAGGCGGCAGAATCGACGCTGATCCCATGTTCCTGCGCGATGCGCATGACCTCGACGAGCTGACGCGCATAAACGTCCCCAGGTACCGTCCACGCAAGCGTCTGGTGGTGGAGAGGCGTGTTAATGGTGACCGTCTGCATGGGAAAACGCGCCAGGACGGCGCGAAAAATCCCTGGCAGTTCCTCGAGATACGCGGGGTGCGGGGTGATGAGGACATGGGCGGCAATGCCGACATCCACGAGACGCCGATAATTCCGTTCCACGTCCGCGTAGCTTCCTGCGCCGTTCACGTACATCCTCAACGTGTTATTGAGCTGTTCCGGACCGTCCACCGACACTCCTACGCGGACGTCCCGCTCCTTGAAGAAGGAGAGGATTTCATCGTCCAGAAGCGTGAGATTCGTGGTGATCGTATAGAGCGGCGGAAGCATCCGTCCATCAGCCACGGCCTCGTCTGCGATTTCCACTGCTCGTTTGATGTAATCGAAGCGGATCAGCGGTTCGCCTCCGAAGAAGTGGTACGTGAGTCGCTCGACCGCCCCGTAGGGAATGGACTGACGGATCACGCGCTCTAGCGTTTCGGGATCCATCGTGCGCAACCTATCCTGATTCTTGGTTACAAAGCACTCGGCACACCGTAGGTTGCACTGTTCCGTAAGAACCACACGGAACGCGCGGATCTTCGGCTTGAGGTCGACAAGGGTAAGATAACGGCGGAGCACGGTTTCGGTGAGGAGGTCCAACTCTACCAGCTCTTCCGTCGCCTCGCGCGCTGCGCTGGCGTCGTCCCCGAAGACCTCCAGAACCGTTTCGAGGGCGACCGGATCGCGAAAGAGATCGAGAAGCCGGAGATGGATCCCATCCACTTCCGTCAGCTCGAGCGTTTCTTCATTGAAGATGATCGATTCGCCGCCCGGCCCCGCATAGATGCGATGGGGACGGGCGCGGTACTGCTTGGAACTCATGGGTCCATACTCCAGAATCGTGGGTTGTCGAAGAGCGAGGCGCAGTGCGTGCCGAAGCAATCGGGCAACTGCACGGGGGTAAGCGAGTTTCCCTCCATGGCCGCGACAAGCGCATCCACGGGATCAGTAAACAGGTTCCCCAGCCGGAGATCAGGGCGGTGAAAGCACGCCGTCAAGTCTCCCGAAGGACTGCAGACAAAGTACTCTTTCCCCATGCGACACCTCGCCTGTCTCGGAGCGGGTTCACCGCGAACGACCGCCTCTACGAGCGAGAGGTAGGCCGGAGCGTGCGGCGTATCGATCTCCTTTTGCAACGCGCACATCATGGGGGCGATCCGCTCTGGGCGTCGCACGAGATCGCTGGCTCGAACAAGGTCGCCGGAAGGAATGAAGGCGCGATGGATGTGCGTTTCCTTCACCCCCAGAGACTTCAGCCAGCGAAGCGTCAGACCGAGGGTATCCACGTTCCGTTCAGTCACGACGGTGGTCGTGTCAATCGAATGATACCCTCTCGAGACAAGTCCCTTGATCGTGAACACGGTTTCAGCATGATGGCCACGCTGAGCATCGTGGATTTCAGGGTCATGCGAGTCGATGGAAATATCGATCCGATCTACCGCGAGCGCCACGAGCCGATCAAGGTCTTCATCATTGAGGTGGACGGCGCTCGTATTGATGATCACCCGCGTCCCAACTCCTTTGCATGCACGGATAATCTCATACGTCTCGTGCTTGCGTCGTGACTGGAGGGGATCGCCGCCAACCAAGATCACCGTACCGAAACCCGTCGCCCGAATCCGTTCCGCAATTTCCACGGACTGGTCGGGACTGACATGAGCACCGGATCGAGTCTCGTATCCGGTGGTGTAGTAGCAGTAGGTACACGCGATGTCGCATGCATCGTTCACGAGCAGAAAAAGACGGCGTGACATGACGAATTCTCCTGATAGTTGAACGCCCCCTAGAACCAGTGAGTCCTAAGGGGCGCGAGGAAGGAGGGAACGATGAAGCATCGCTATCCCGACTGACAGGACGTACGCGGCTTCTGAGCGGCCAGGCGGATGCGCCGAGCCTTCTTGTGCTTCTTCGGTGACGGGGTCACCTCTGCGGTCTTCATGGAAGGAGCTCCTTGGGAAGGGCCGTGGCTACCTTGTGGCAGCCACTTTACACAGCGTGCCACGCGCTGAATTATGCGTCAATACGGCAATCCGTCCACCCAGACGCTCCCCCTTCCCAACGCACGAACATCGGTAACCCGAATCTCCCATGCAGCGCGCTCACCGATGGCGACGAATGTTTTGCCCTTTTTCGATCGTTGTCTGCGAACGTAACGAAAGGCCTGCTTGGCAGATGTCGGTTTAGCATGAACGAGACAAATGACAGGGGCGATCCCCCAACCGCCCCTCAACTTCCATGCACTCCTCTTCACCACGGCGTAGTTTAGAGAAAGCGCTTCCGCTCCCGCGCTCATGCCGATAATCGTCGCACCGTTCTTATGGGCGCGCTTCAAAAGTGGAATAAGATTCCAACGCTTGAAAAATGTACGCAACAATTCCGTTTTCCCGCCGCCGAGATAGATAACATCAGCAGCCATGATTTTTTCCTTAGCTGCCTTGGCTCCATCCGTTCCACGCAAAACGCGGACACGGAAACGTTTGCCAAATAGTCGTTTCATCGAAGCGATGTACCCCTCGCTGTCGCCGGCGGCTGTCGGGACAAACAAAAAGACCGCCCCCTTGGGATGGCTGCGCCGAATCTCATCATCTATTCGAGATGTTTCGTTTTTTGTGATCTCGTCACCGCCGATGAGAATGATTTTGCCAGTCATAGAGAATGATCGCGTATGCGTATATGAATAGGGTGCCGAATATTAGGCGAATGGGCAAACTCTCCGCTATTGACAATCTTGCTTAACACATGTTAAGCACCTTTTTGAAGTCGTGGTATAGTGAAATCGGTACCTTATAGTCGGCCTTGTGCTGACTCTATACCTTCACAACTGAAGAACGAGGTCTGTCATGGAGAACAAGCGGCAAGTGATCGTGTTTTGCGTCACCGCGCTCCTCGCCGCGTGCGGGGGGAACGGGGAGACGTCGTCGAGTGGATCGGGCGCGAGTGGCGCCGGCAACGCTGGAAGCGGCGGCTCGGGAACCGGAACCGGCGGCGGGAACGGCGGCTCGGGAACCGGAACCGGCGGCGGGAACGGCGTCTGCCATCCCACCCTGGACAACGGCTGGTGCGCCGGCGCAGAGAGCTGCGAATGCCTGGAGACGCTCAACACGAGTGAAGCGTTCTGTACGGAAATGGCCGAGCAGGGTTTGGACATGTGCCCGCCGGATGGCAATACGTGCGAGCCCGGTCATAACCGGTGCGGGTACGACCTACCCAAGGGCGAGGACTACATCGCCGGTGACTGTGAGAGCCATGTCAGTGGCGACACTTGGGTGCTCGTAGGGCCGGGCTATGAAACGACTGCGGGAAGCAAAAAAAACCCCAACAATCAGCTCGTACTCGGAGGTGTGGGAAGCTGCGGCAGCGAAAACTGCAATGGCCTCACGGTCTCCGGCAAGAAGCTGTACGGGTACAGGTTCATCCGTGAAGTCGTCGACACCGCAGAAGGCGAATTCAGTGAAGACTGCCGAACGATCACCATGAGGTACTACCCCGTCGGCTCGACACAGCCCAGTGACACCGAGGAGTACAGCTGGCTCCACGACTGATGAGGAGGGCACGGACCTCGAAGAAGCTCCCCGCTACGGCGGGATTTTTTTATTTTAGTATTGTCACTTATACGTTCCTATCTGTACGGCGCCGGGGAACACGATCCACGGACGGATATTCTTATTCTTTGTTTGCGCTTCTATCAGACATTCGTTGAGATCTGCGGCGGGTTTGCTAACTGCCGTTTCCATTATTGGAGTATCAAGATCAATATTCCTCTTCGTCTCCGTTCCATCCCAGCACCCTCCGTACACATGCCGCGCTCGCGCGCTCGATGCATCATTCGGGACATTTCCAACCAGCGTTCCCGCGCGGCATTCGCCGGTGCACCAGTTCCAGCTGTCCTTGAGCATCACTTTCGGTGTGAAGCGGCAGGCGACCTTCGTTTCGTCGAAGCATCCGCCCGTACCTCCCTCGCCGTTTGATGGCGCGATTCCCGAAACGCACTTGTCCCCCACGCCGCAATCTCCGTTCGATGAACATTCGATATTCGGATTCCGGCTGCAAAACTTCTTGTCGCCGCATTTCTGGATCTTAAGCGGATCGCAAGCGTACGCATGGCTGAACTCGAAGTAGTTGGCCTCGCACGCGTCGTCGGAATTTCCAAAGAATTCGCGGATGTTGCACTTGTCCCCCTTCTTCCCCGGCAAATCGCAATCCTCGTGGCGCGTACAGGTGACGGTCGGATTCTGCGAGCACGTCCCGATCTCCGCGCACTTCCCTCCTCCGGGCGGACAATCCGCGTCCGAGTTGCAGGTGAGACCCGGCACGAGCGTACATTCTCGCTGGACTCCGCAGAACGGCTTGCGGTTCTTGATTCGCGCATCCTCGATCTTCGTGATGGTTCCGTCACCCCAATCGATATAGATATCATTGAGCGGCGTCTGGTCGTGCGACGCCCAGCCGTAGAAACGCATAGCAATCTGGGCTTTGCCGCCGCCGAACGCGAGCACACCTTCGGACTGATTCTCGAGTGAGAATCCGCCGACCTGCGAGATGCGGCATTGTCCCGGGGCTTCACAACTCCGGCTCAAATCCGGCGCGGCGATCGTCGGCGGCCGCGGCGCGTAATACGCGATGTGCAGATAATCGTTGGGATTTCCGCCGGAAAGTCCGAGGAAAATCGGGTTATGGAACCCTGCCGTCACGTCGGTCGGTGCGGGCGCTTTTGACTGGTCGAGTGACTGCTGTTTCGCGGTATTGTTCCGCAAATCGTATCCGAGCAAGCACTTCTCGTTGTCCAAGTCGTCGCCGCAGAGGTCCTTGCGCGGCTTGTATCCGGCGCTCCGCGTGCAGGCGTTGTTATCCTTGTCCGGATCGAGCGAGAACTTGTCGCCCTGGAGCGGATTGTCGAACTTGCAGTAGTCTGCCGGGATTTGTGAATCATCTGGATTAACCGTCGCGACTTTCTTGCACTCTCCGTCCTCCGTGCCCGCCGGCGGCGCGCACGTATTCGGATGCGGCCAATCGCTCGTCACAGGGATGTCCGACTTGTTAAAACAGAACTGTCCGTCGTTGATCCCGCCGAGACACTGGCCCACCTGGAGCGCGTACGATCCGCCTTGCGCGTAATAGTTGAAGAATCGTGTCGGATGATCGTTGTCGGACGTAAATTGCCAGTAATTTTCCGGATCCTGTTTCGCGCCTTGCGCGCCTTCACAAACGCCGGCGCGATAGTAGGGCAGTGGTTGATTCACGTCATTGGGATTCGCATAGACCGGATGCGCCGATGGCCAGCGTTTCAAACGCTGGTCGGTGCTGCCAAGGTTAAACAACGCTGCCCAACGGGACGCGCCGGCAAACACATACGGCGTCTTCACATACAGCGTCGCGAGATCCGGCCATGTCCATGTTCCGCCCCAGTATCCCGTGGGTAAGAACGCGTTCAATCGACCACCTCCGTCAGCTGGATACAAATGCGTCCAAAGCGTCGCCTTCCCGGTCCAACCAGAAGCTTGAAGCACCTCCCATTCGGCATAATCGTTATTCCCATTGTTATCATTATCAACCGGTGGAAGCTCCGTCTTCGGCTTCGCGTCGTCATATACCCCCCACCACTGATTCGTACCGAACACGCATTCACTGTTTTCATCACACCGCGCATGTTCATATCCGTCCCCGCAGTGACCCTTCATGGGGCCGAATGAATCCGCGATGCAGGACACGCCGGTGATCTTTTTCGGGCAGTCTTTTGAGTTTTGCTCAACAACGGCGCAGCCGCTATTCGGGATGACGGCGTCTCCGGCGCAACCAAAACCGTTATAGGACTCATGGATGGTCTTTGAGTTGTAGCATTTCCCAACCTCGCATCCGTTTTGGCCGGTCAAACACTTGTATTGCCCGTCTGACTCGCAATCATCTGCCCATCCCGAACGCAATGCGCAACTTGTGAGTTGTGGGATAAGCGTATTGCCGACGCGCTTCATGGCCGCGTTATGGCACACCGGATCCAGAGACGGCATGGAGGCCCCTCCGCCGCAATCGAGTCCCGCGTTCACGCCGGACAGCCCGTTGCAGCGACGAACCTGGTTTTTCGTCTGGAGGGTTGTGAGCGCCGTGTCGCACGCCCCCTCTCCGCCGCAGATTTCCTTCACTTTTGCCGACCAGTCGTCTCCCCCCGGCGTGGGGCACAGCGCGCCGTCATTCGGCCCCCCGACGCACACGTAACTCCGCCGCCCGACGGAAGCATCGTGGTATTTATAAATCCGGTACACGCGGGCGAACACGTTTGTGAGATATGCCCACTTGTGGAGCGGACTCTGATTGAAGCTCGAGTAACTCACGCCGGATCCGAGGAAGGTGGGCGGCTTGATCTTCGAAAAATTCTCCACCGGCCCGCCGGTCTGGAAGAGCGGCGTGACCCCGGGCACCCGGGTGGCGAGCGCGGATCCATACGGCGGGTATCCGCTGGCATACGCGTATCCGAGTTGGGGGATCACGAACGATCCGTTGGCCCACACGCGGTCCGCGAACGCCGCGCTCTCGCGGGAGAACGGCGCGATGACCTGCGCGAGTTGCGTGCAGATATCCGCATGCTTCACGCGCAGCCCGAGGTACAGGTGCGATTCCATGTTGTGGCCCACCATGCAGCTGGTGATCCAGAACCCGATGAATTTCCACGGTCCTGAAAGTTGATCGGCCGTTACCTCGCTTGCATCGATATCGTTCTGCGACTGATTCGCGTTCTCGAACACCGCGCGGATGGAAAAACCGGACTTGGAGCACGTTCGTTCATGGCTGTAGTACCGGTTGTACCGTTCATAAAACGCGGACCCGCTTTCCGCAGCCAGCCATTCGAACTTCGACACCCCGTCCATGCGATAGTTGGTCTCCCACACCTTGTAGTAGCAGCGGCCGTCCGTTCCCGCATAGTCTACATCGGCCCCGATCTTCCCATCGTTCAAACCGGAACATACTTCTTTTATCGGTTTCCCGCTTTCATGCACCAAAATCGCCTCTTTCGAACGGTCGAGTTGGCCGTCGAAATCGCGCGAGAGCGCGGCCACGGCCTGTTTCGACGCTCCCACGACGGCATTGTGGTCGCCCCAATCGGACACGCTGACTCCCTCCACGTATTCGGGCGGGATGCTGCAGGCAGCCGAGAAATCGTCGCCCTGGACGAAAAATTGGAATTGCGCGAAGTTGCGTTCAAGCACCGCATCCGTCTGCAATTTCTCGACTTCGTCTTTGGTCGCATCCTTATACAACCACGTTGCCACGCCTTTCGGCTTGACCGGAATGAAGTACTCCATGTAGGTCCGCCCGAGTCCGCGGCCCGTCTGGATCCATCGGCCGAGATTGAAATCCGCATCCGGCGCCCGATCCCACGGCCCGATCCCGTCGTTCCACGAACCGCTCTCCCCCGGATTGCCATCCGGCGCGTCCTCGCCCTTGGTATCCGTATTCGCCTGCAGACACCGTTGCGCCTGCGGGTTTTCCTCTCCGCCGTCAAGCGGGCGATGCCCGTCAATGTTCTTTCCAAGGATGGTGAACCGCCAGATCTCTCCGCAGCTGGAATTGAGCGGTTCTTCACGACACTCTTCCGCGCTGCAACTGGCCTCGGCAAAGGAACAGGACTTATCATCAATAAGTCCGCCGTCTGCCGCTAATCCAACCGATCCGTTTCCGATGTCCGCCTGCGCTCCCGCATCTGCCGCGCGCCACACGTCGGTCCAGTCACGAAACCCCTCGGATTCTTCGTTCCCGATCCCATCATGGCAGTTACAGTCTCCTTCGAGCGTATCCCCGCACTCATCGCCTAAATCTCCACACTGCCCGGCGATATAACCGGCGTCGTAGTTGAACTTGGACAACTTACCGGGCAGGAGGAAAAACTGGTTCGCGCCGTCGCCCGAAGATACGGAGTCCGAGGTTCCGGGAGTTCCGCTGTCATCCCAGTACGTTTTGCTCTCCGCGCTCCAGATGTTCTCGAACGGCGGATTGGCGTGGGATAAACAGTAGTACTCACCGGCATTCACGGGCGGGAGGTATCCGGCCGGCGGGACGTAATGCGCCGCGTCGAACGTGCCGGACAAAATCGGATTCGGATTCCAAATGAGACATGGATGCCGTCCGGGTTCGCCGGCGATGGAGCGGGAGTAGTCGCGCTGCAAACACTGCCCGAACTGGCCGCGGACGAGCACCACGTCGCTGATATCGGCGCAGCGGCCTCCCGGACACCCGGGATCTTCGCTCGGATTCGTGGGGATGTCGCTCCCGACACCGCCCTGGGAGACCGTGCTCTTTTCTCCCGGCACGCACACCTCTCCCTCCTTCGATCCGCCGACGCAGATCCCGCCCGGCGGCGGCGCGCCGAACGGCGAGTAGTACTTGGTCGTCTGACCGCCGAACTTCACCTTGCGGTAGCTGCACGCGCAATCTTCCCCGTACTCGCAGAAATTCCCGGATTCATACCCTTCGGCAACCTCTTTCTTCTTGAACGGATCAATGGTGTAGTCCCAGTCCTTCACGTAGAAATTCGGGAACGGCGAATCGGCCTCGGGGTACGCCTTACATTCCGCCGGAGGGAAGGATCGCGTGAGCGCCAGGTCGTATTTCGGATCCGCGGACTGCCGGAACACGTCGGACAGCGGCTGGATGTTGCGCGGATCGAACCCTTGCTTTGACGGGTCGAGGATCACGTCCACCGACCGCGTCGAAAGCGCGTCGATCGGGAAGTAGCAGATCCGGTTCTTCTTGGCGGCCGTTCCGATCCCCTTCCGGAAATATCCGGTCCGCCCGGTTTGGGTGGATGAACACACGAACAGGTCGGGATACAGGTCGTCGACCGGTACGTTTTCGTTCGACGGGAAGGACACGAGACCGGTTTTTTCCGAAATCGCGGCGGCGAGGCGGTAATCCTGGCTGAACTTGTTGGCGAGCGTCGGCGTGTTCGCGAACAGCTCGCTTCCCACCTTCCGGTTTTGGATATCCGCGGCCTGGAACTGGTCCGGAACGGTATATCCGGAATAATCCGTCTCCCCGAAACCGACCTTCCGTTTAACGTACACCTCGCGGCTGAAAAACACGCCGGGTTTGAGAATCGGGTCTTTCGTCCGGTCCACATAGTTCGCGCAGAACGATCCGGCGTTCGCGCCCTTCGAGACGTCGCACATCTGAAGTTCCGTGCACACGTCCACGTATTTCGCCTGGACGGGGTCGAACACCGTTTCCGCCGTCGAGCAGCCGAGCCACTGCGCGCAATCGCGGTCGAGCTTCACCTTGAGAATAATGTTGGCGTCGTTGACCTGACACGTCCCTTTGACGACGTAACCGTCAGGATCTTCCGTGTTCGAAAACGAACAGTCCAGATCAGACGAACAGGATGCATTCGTTTTTTCCTGAATGAACAACGGGGCGGATCCGAAGGGCCCGACGTTATTCGGGTCCGTGCTGCACCCAAGGCTGCCGCAGGAGATCTGTTTCAGGTTCACGCAACGTCCCGCTCCTTTGCAAAACTGGTTATCCGGATCATTCACGCAGTCGATGGGCGACTGCGGCGTGTCGCCTTCCGCGTGCGACTTGGCATAGGTCGCCGCCGTGCTGTACCGAAGCCGGACGTCCGACATGTCGCGGAAGAGAATACAGCCGGAGAGTAGATCGACCTTCCCCGCGCAGGATTTAAGATCAATGCGCTGGTTGTGGATGAAGAAATACGGCTTGCCTGCCGGATGAACCGGATCGCTGTGGTCGTTCGCGTCGCGGAACTCGGTGCATTCCGACTGCTCGGCCGGACAAAGTCCGCCCCAACCGACATAGCCCGGATCGCCGGAGTTCTGGATGAGGTACGTGTTGCCGGAGGAAAGGACCTTCGGGTAGCACGGGACGTCCGTCCCCGTCCGGAACCAGCCGGTGTATTCCCCGTCGACCGGAATCGTTCCTTCAAGGTTTTTCTTGAGCAGCACCTTGTCCTTCCATTCGCACGCGTGGTTCCCGGGGTTTCGGAAGTACGCCGTGATCTTTCCGCTCTTGAACTCTTCGCAGAACAGCTCGTCCTTGCGGCAGAGCATGTTCGGCTCGCCGTCCGCCGCGACATATTGCGTGATGTCGTCGATCAGGTACACCGTCTCGAACCGCGATGACGACGCGGCCTCAAGCTCAAAGTAATCCTGGCGGAAATTCGGCTTGCCGAACGCGCGGCAGGACGCTTGTGAGGCATCGCAGCGCGCCTTCACGTCATCAATGAGGTAAATAAACCGATCGGACTGACGCGTCGTCGTCGCGGTCCCGAGATACTTGTCCTCCCAGAGGATGGATTCCGGGGTCGTTTTCAGGTTCTCGTCCGTTCCGGTGAGTACGAACGTGTCGGTATTCGGATTGTCCGAGTTGCGCGTATCCACGAACGCCTTGCAGCCGATCACCTCCTCGCGGCAGAGATGGCCGAAGCGGCGGACAGTCACGGTCTTATTGTCGCGGTCGCGGTACGCGCGGCAACCGAGCATCGCCTGCGGCTGCGGCAGACCTTCCGGCGTCCGGTCGCACTCCGGCGGAACGGCCCAGGAATCCTTCACGACGAACGAGACGTCGTTCAGCCGATCGATGCGGATTTCATCCAAGAACGTGGCGTTCGGGAGGTTGGCAAACTGGAGCGTCGAGGTCGCGACCGTCGAACTTGCGGCGAACGGGCCGAATTCGTACCGGCGCCAGTCCACCTCCATGGGGAACGTCGCGATCGTCTGCCCGTCCACTTTGATATTCGCAGCGGCGAGGGACGGCGACGTCGTCTTCGCCCAGAACGAGAGCGAGTAGAGCTGGTTCGGGAACGACAGGAACACGGTCGCGGTGTTCAGCGTCCCCGAGCCCGTCACCTTGAGCGACTTGTCGCCCACGAGGATGGATTCGTTCGAGAGATCTCCGAACGTGAACGGAGCCGTCGCGGTCGCATGGAAATTTTCCGAAAACACTTCGGTCGTGTTCCGGCCCGTCGTGCCGATGTACGCGCGGCAGCCCGCGGCGACGTCGCGGCACACGCGGCTTTCCGAGGGCAAAACGTTGTAGATGCACTCGCCGGATTGCGGGCTGTAATTCCCGCCGGTCTTCCCGCAGTCCGCGACGTTCGATTTGTTGACGCGGAAATCCGTGCACTCGGGCGACGAAAGGACCGTCTGCGAGAAGTAGGCGTAAAACACCTGGCCGTCCGCATTGAAAAACTGGCGGCAATCAGGATCCGCGCCCGTCTGCCAGAATGAAGCGTTGCACGTCTGCGGTTCCTTCAAGATATTGTCCGGTCCCGTTTTTTGGATGAGTTTCGGCGGGTTCGGCGTCTCGCTCGTGTCGTGGATCAAACTCCAGGTGCGAAGCTGATATCCGGTCGTGTCCGAACCCTCCCAGGTGAAGAACGTTTCCGTGTTCTCGTTCGGTTTCTCGCACGCGCGGACGTAGTTGAAATAGGCCTTCGCTTCCCCGCCGGCCGCCGCCGCTTCCACGTTCGTGAATTCCTCGCACCCGACGTCCGCGATCGAGCACTGCTGGGCGAAGGTCGGGACGAAATGCGCGACGGTGTCGTCCTGCGGATCGTTCAGCCGCTCGTCCGCGTTCTTTCCCAGGTCGAAGGTCGACGGCTGTTTGCGGTATTCGGCATACCCGACGCAGATCGCGGGGCAGAAATCCACGGCCGAGAGCGTCGCGGGAATTTCCGGCGCCGTCGGATTGTTGATGTCGCGATATCCCTGACATCCCTGGTCGCTTTGCTTGCACACTTTGGCATACGACGCGCACACCGGGTGGTCGCTCTTTTCTCCCTTGCAGCTGAATTCCTCCGGCGGAACTTTCAGGTGACGCGACGGCAGTTGCGTCGCAACCCCGTCCACGAACGCCGTAGCTTTTTCGGTTTCTTCAAGTTGGATGGCATCAACCAGGATGTCCGACCCGAGGATGCGCACGCGGCCATAGGCGGTGCCGACATTCGAGACGAACGAGCACTCCAGCCGCTGCCACTGGTCGCTCCCTTCCCCCTTGGCGATCGTCTGGTCGAATCCGAGCGGCTTCGCGGTGTCTTGGATACATCCGGCGCTGCGGTAAAAATTTCCCGGCGTCACGAGCGTCCCGGTGGTGTTCGTATACAGCGCCAGAAAGAACGCGACCTTTCCATCCTTCGTCGTTGTTGCGTTCCGGACAAAGGCGCTAAAAGTGTAATTCCGCACTGGCGCCATGTTCATGTACGGACTTGTAAGCGCATTGGTCGGGTTTACGCTGATCGGCGCATAGCTCTTGCCGCCGTCAACCGCAGCCGCGCCGAATTCGGGATCCGGCACGACGTAATCCGGCGGAGGACTCAGTAATGGGTATTCCCAATAGTCCAGCTTGGACACCACCCCTTCATTCTCATCCGTGAGTTCGAACGATCCGTTCGGAACGAGGTTCAGAGACGGCTGTCCGAGCTGCACCTCGTAGAGCTTGGTGCAGCCGTCGTTCGCGGCGCTGCACGGCTTCACCGACCCGTCGAAATACACCCGCGGACCGGAGGTCGCCGCAAGCTGCCCAAGCCACACGCCGCCGGCCGGATCTCCCGGGTCGCGCACGGTGGAATACCAGAGACATCCGACGTTCTCCTTGGAACAGGATCCGTAATCGAGCGTGTTGCGGAGATACGACACGAGTTCGTTCTTGCGCGTCGTGTACGTGCGGCAACTTGCGAACCGTTCCAAACACTGGTCCGCCGTGAACCGCCAGGTCGGCTTCTCCGCGAGGCAGTACCCGTAGCCGCCGGTGCACTTCCCGCGATCGTCCCGTTTGAGGCACGAGATGGCGTCCGCGCAATCCTGGAGACGGATCTGCGTGCCGGGGAACACCGTGTCCGCAAATCCTTTCACCTTGCACTGGAACGGTGGCGCGGAGAGGACCCAGTTCGGATCGACCAAATTGCACCACGGGTGAGAAGAGTCGGCTTCTCCCTTCTCGTTGCAGACATTGAATCCGCGGATAACCTCACCGAGCGTGATGTACTTTCCGTTCTTCTTCGTGTTGTGCGGCGAATTCGCCGCGAGCTCCCACCCGACCGGCAGGATGCGGGCATATCGCAGCTTGGACAGGTTCGAGGCGCAGTAGGCGCGCTGATAGCAGGAAGGGTCGGTGTTGTCCTTCACCTCGGATTCGGGGATGAGCTCCCAGTCCGGATGGAGGAATTGCGGGTTGGACGGCAGCGTGCCGTTCAGCACCACATGGGACGCGCGGCCGACGGTGTAGGCGCCGGTTTCCCCCACCGACCGGAGCGCGACGGCGAACGCGTCGTCCATCGCGCAGTTCCAGATGCCGCGGGGGGTGGGACACCCGGAAAGCTCGTTTACGAAATCCTGTTGGTCGCTGGAAAACAGGTTCGGCGTCAGAAGATCCGAAAACACGATGCGGGCGCTCGCGACGTTCCGGTTGCCTGCGGCTTCGGGGTTGATGAGGTCCACCCCGCTGACCTCGACGCTCGTGCCGGTTAGTCCCTCGAACAGCTTTTGGAGCAACCCGACGGCAAGCGTATTCACGAACGTCGAGGCCGTCAGAATCCCGAGCTGGGTAAACCCGATGCGGAAGGCGTTCCCGGCCAAACTCAAGTAGTTCATCTGACCGGTCTGAATCTGCTGTCTCGCAACGTTCGTTTCCGTAAGCGTGTCCTTGATCGTCTGCGTCGGCGTCTTGATGTTCCCGCTGATCACGTCTTTGACGTGCTTAAGACCGCCCGTCTCCGCGCGATCGCGGATCGCGGCTTCGACGATCTTTATCTGTCTGTCCAGATATTGGTTATGCAACCGGACGCCGAAGTTTATTTCGCTTGCGTTCGGATCATACAGCGGTGCGATGTTGTCAAACACATCCTTGCTCGTGTTGAGCGCATCCTTCGTCTGCTCCCAAGCCGATCCGATCTTTGCAAGCGTACACTTCGCCTTCAGCTGATCGATGGGCCTGACCCCGAACGAGAGTTGCAGCTTCAGCGGATCGATGGGCGTACACAGATCGAACCCGAACGGGTTGAACACTTCGGAGTTGATTGAACTGATGAACTGGTTCCCGGCATCAAGCGCCACGTTTTTGATGTAATCGCCGTATCCTTGTTCCCAAAACAACGGGTATTGGCCGGCATCGCCCGTGAGGATCCGTTGCGCCGCGTCATACGCGATCCGCTGGCTGAACACCTGGAACGCGTTCATGATCGCGTAAATCCCTCCGGTGACAAGGAGGGAGCCGAAGGTGTTCAGCTGTTTCTTGATCTCTTGATAGATATCTCCCACGATGACCACCGGAGTCCCTGGCCCGGGAGGAATAACGATGCGCGCGACGTCAGGAATATCCTGCGCGCGCGCCGCGAGCGGGAAGATCAATTGAAGCCCGAGGACCGCCGAAAGACCGGCCATAAGCATGCGCTTGGCGATTTTTCGAACATTCGGGCGTCTGTCATTCATACGCTATTCTTCCAAGCTCGACGGAAGCGGGGGGATTTCCTTGCTTCCCGTCGATTCTTCCAACTGCTTTCGGGACTGCTCCAGCACCGCCTGATCGTATACCTGAAGCAACTGCGCGTCCGTGATCTTGTTCAAGATCTCCGGATCGACCTTCCCGCTGTCGAGAAGGACTTTCCGGATGACTGCCGGATCACGGACAAGCCCTTCTTCGAGCACCGTAGAGGTGCTTCCGGTCTGCTCTCGCACAACGCGTTTTTGGTCGTTCACCCCGCGCTGGAATTCCGCGTATAAGGCTTCGCCGCCCGGCACCGACCGTTGAATGAGAAACGGGCTGGACGTCGCAACGAGCGACAGGTCGATCTCCTGGCTTGCGCACGGCTGTCCGGCAAAGCAATTCGGGTTTCCCCCTTGTGCGAGTTCGACGTTGTCCGGCACGCCGTCGCCGTCCGTGTCTCGGAGATACGGCGAGGTGCCGATAAGCTTCTCGTCATAGTCGGAAATGCCGTCGCCGTCCGTGTCACGCCGTTTGGACGCATCGAGTTCCCGCTGTTCCGGATTCAATCCTTCAATCGTCGTGCGCGCCTGCAAAAATTTATCTTTCGACACCGTGAACGGATCACGAATGCTCGCCTGCAGCCGCTGGACGGAGAGCGCGAACGCGATGAGCCCGCAAACGCCAAGAAGACCCGCGGAGATTTTTTGGTCTTTCGCGAGACGACGCCAAGCTCCGGCCACGTTCTGGATCACGGGCAATTTGTCCATACGGCGGACGAAAAAAGTATAGCATACGAACAACAATAATTCCGCAGTTCATGCGGAATTTGATTTGACTGTCAATTCTGTCAGCCATTTCCTTATTCCTTCCCCAAACTGGATCCTTCGACTCCTCCGTTTCCGTCGTCGCTCAGGATGAAATGGAAGGAATGTCAGGATATTATTCCTTCCATTTCACCTTCACTTTTTTTCCGTGTTCGCGGATGGGAAGGCGGACTTCGAGGATGCCGTTTTTGAGCGTCGCCGTAATGGCATCCGCCGCAATCTCATACGGCAGCACCACCGAACGGCTGAACCCACCCCAATAACATTCGCGGTAGTACCAGTCGTCGTCCGAAATCTCCTGCGGGTGGCACCGCGATCCGCGGATCGTGAGGAGATCGCCGTGGAGCGATACGTCCAAGTCTTCCGGCTTCACCCCGGCCACGAGCGAACGGATGACAAGCTCCCCTTTTTCACGAAACACGTCCAGGGAAAGCTGCCCTTCTTTGGGGGACTGAAGCCAATCCGGCGGCGTGCTCAAGGTGGACATATCGGCACCATCATACCATTCGCGGAAGAAAGGCGGGAGCGGTGAGCGGTGAGCCGGAAACCGGGGAGACTAACCGCTCACGGATCCCGGTTCACCGACGCCGTCGTCGGTTGACGATGCGGCCGGCGGTTCGGTCAATTTCTCGACGCCGATGAGGCACACGGCCTGCCACGGACGGTAGTGGCTCTTGAACACCTCCTCGTGCAGCGTCCCGTCCGCGCCGGTCACGCGATAGGTGAACTCCGCGTCCGCGCCGGCGTGTTCCGTTTCCGTGCAGTTCTTCTTCCCCGGCGGCAGGTCGAGCGTTTCGATGAGCTTCATGGGCGGCGGCGCGACGATGTTATAAATCCGCGGCTTGATCGGATCCACCTTCCGGCCGTCTTTCGTCCCCCAATATTCGAACACGAGCGTATCCCCCTTCATGTACGCATTGATCAACACATGGTGTCCGGTGTCGTTAATAAACCGAAAATCCGGCGCGGGTTCGTAGATCGTCGCGTCGGTCCCGGCGGGCTCATAATACCGGACGCGATACGAATGGTTCTGGCGCACCGTGATGTCGAGCCCGGAATTCAACGCCCCGCGGAACGTGGTCGTCCCGATCTGGCAGAGCCCGCCGCCGAATTCCGGCGTCGTTTTGTTCCCTTTGATGACGAGCTCCGGGAACCAGCCGTTTTCCCCGTCCACGGAACCGAGCGTTTTCAGGAGCGAAAACTCCTCCCCGGGCGCGATCAACGCGCCGTTCACCTTCTCCACGCCCTTTCGGATGTTCTTCCGCCGATTCATCGGCGAACCGGCAAAATTCGACGTCCCGACGCCGATGATCTCCTTGATCCCGAGGCGTTCGGGATCCTCGCCGAGCAGCGACCCCGATTTCGTCTCGACTACGATCGGAAATGAAGATGTCCCGGGCCAATTTTTTGTCACGGCCGCGAGCGTCTCCGTCGCATTGATGGCCGTCCCCTGGGTTCCCGGAACGAACGACGTGATGCGGCCGTCGGCGATGACCAGACTTCCGTTCTTGACCGGCGTTTCAAGATGCGGCGCAAGAAGCCGGAGCGATGCGCCGAATCGTTCCTCGTCGATCTCGACACGCGGCCGCCCGCCCACCATCACGACCGTGAGCCAGGCGGCGAGCGTCGAGGTCGGGATGCGGTACGTCTCCTTCTCATAGGTAAACGCGAGCGGAGGACGCGCGAGGATTTCCTGGACGTCCGGGATGAGCGGCTCGAGATCGTCCCCTCGCAGGCGCGGGGGATCTTTGATCTCATCAAGCGTGATTGGTTCGAACGTCAGGCGTTCCGCTTGCGCCGTGAGAATCCGAAGCGCGCGCTCCTGATCGAACCGGATGCCGCTCCGTTCCTTTTCAATGTGCACGAACGGCGCGGATCCCGTCGCGACGACGATGGAAAACGACGCGTCGCGCGCCGGTTCGAGCCGATCCTTCAGCGCGACGGCGAGCGCGTCCCCGATCGCCCGATCATCCCGCGCGATGCCAACGGGAATCCGCGATGCGCCGATCCGCGCATCGAGCTGTTCGAACACGTTGCGGAACCATCCCTTGTCGCGGCCGACGGCGAACGCGCGCTCGATCGCCGGCTCGATGTCCATGCGGATCAGTTCACGCGAGATATCAGGATCCGTCGCCGCGACGACGGCCTGGATCTGGATCTCTTTCCCGTTGAACCGGAACCGCAAGCCCTTGGAAAGCTCCTGGTCGATCCGTTTCTGGACCTCCTGTCGTGCCTCGTTCTTCGTCATCCCGTCGAGCCGCACCCCCAGGACGCGGAGGCCGGGAAACATCCGGTTCTCATGGAGGCGGGCGTAGAAGACTTCAGCCGTAAAAACGGACAGCAGCAAAAACGCGATCGCTCCGAACGCGAGCGCCGCAACGAGGATGATCTGCTTCCGGTTCATCCCCCTAGTATTTCATTCAATAATTCCCTCGCCAAGTCCGTCCGACCGGCGTCTTCCCCTTCAAGTGAATGGGCAGAAAACCGAACTTCACCGCCGACCGTCGGTCGTCCGTCGAATACCGCGAGCGGAAATCGGATCGTCTGTCCATCCGAAAACGAAACGACGACCTGATCGTTCTCAATAGAGTTAACTTTTGCAACAACGGACTTCGACATGTGAAATAAAACAAGATCTCAAGCAATCCGTGCCCAAGAAACTTTTTTGTAGGGGAGAGCGAGTCCGAAGACCTGCGGCACCCTACGAAAAAGTCCCATGCTTGTCGTGGACGCGGATTGCTTAAGATCTCATTTTCAAGCGAACACTGAACTATAGGCGATCTACAGAATCTTGTCAAGGGACTGACAAAATTGGGCCGGAGACGAAAAAACGGTCTCCCGAAAGGCCGTTTAAAGTACTGATGTGATTATAGTCAGGAACCAAATGGCTGTCAAGGCCGAAAAAGGGCCAAAAGAATGAACCTTTCGTTCCGGAAAACCTCCCTGCCCGCCCCCAGCCGTTCCGGGTCCCAGGTGTCGAGTTTTCGATCAACCAAAATGAAATCCGCGCGGTATGCCCGGAGCGCTTCCGGCAACGTACGGGTGGCGCGAAAGGACTCGTACCGGGCGACGATCCCGTCGATCTGTCGGCGGATGAACTCCAGCCGCTGCTCAAAAATCGTCGTGAGCGTGAAGTATTGGGAAAGCTCCAGGGGTTGCTGTTCGGCTGCGGCTCGAAGATCTGACGGCTCAAGCCCCAGCAGCCAAAACCAGGTGAACGCGGCGTGTTCTATCCGGTCTTCGGGAACCGGCGTCGCGAGCGCGTAAAAATGCCACCACAAATTCTGATGGGCAAAGATCGGCACGAGCAAGCCGGTCTGCTGGTTTGCAAACACGACGGACTGCGATTCGGCGTGCGTGTTGAGCCAGGCGGCGACCTCGGAAAACGGCTGGAGCGCGGCAGTATATTCCCGATGTGTGAGATAGCTCCGATACTGAAATACGAACGTCATGACGAACCCCGCCAGGACGATCCCAGCGAATGCCGCCCGGCGTACGGGCAGCCGCCATTCTTTCGTGAACGTCCAAAAAATCCAGGCCAGCACCCAGAGGACGAACGACGCGGTGATGAGCCCCACGTAATGGTCCGGTTGGATTGAGACGCCCGTCGCGACCTGCTGGTTCAGCGCGATGAACGACCCGCCGAGCCCTGCCGCGACGAAGATGCGAAGTCCGAGTGACGCGAACCGCCGCCGCCAGAGAAAAGCGGCAAGCGCCATGACGATCGGCAGGTTAAACGTCCATGACGCGAACGCATGCCCCGAAAATGTCGCAAGCCGCTCGGCATACGATGAATTGCCACTCAAAAATGCGGACGTGACAAGCGCCGCAATCTTCGGCGCGGCGATGAGGAGGCCGATAAGCTCCATGCCCGCCACCGTCAATACGGCGGCTCGCGAGCGTCGAATACAGGCGATGACAAACAGCACGGTGAGCGCGGCGAGGCAAAACGTCCAGGCCCAAAAATAGGTGTGCGCGAGCAGGCCGAAAATCAGGGCGGCGGCGACAGCGTTCCATCGTCTTTTCGATCCGAGAACGGCCGTCGTCGCAAAAAAAAGAAAGAGCCAGATGAACGGCGCTTCAAATTGCGGATGGACGGGCCGGTCGTAGATCGTGAAGGGAAGGCTCGGCGCCCACCCGAGAAGGGTTTGCACGAAATGAAGCAGCGGATAGAGTACGGGAGCAAAGAGAACAGACGTGGTGCTCGAAAATAACGCGAGCTCCCGTGAGCCGGTCGCCCGTTCGGTCACGAAAAAAATGACGCATGTCAGGAGCGCCGGGAGAACAAACCGCCAGAACAGAAGCGTCGCCTGCGCCGACCATCCGAAGACACGACCCGGAAACGCCAGAATCCGTTCGGCCAGATCCGGGATGGGATACGGATCCGTTTTCCCTTCAAACAGCGCCGCGTGCCACGGCATTCCTCCCTCCATCGCTTCCTCCACAAGCGCGTAATACCACGCGCCGTCCTGCGTGACCGGTGAGAGGACCGGATCGATTCCGCGATATCCGTCTCCGATCCACCCTCGAAAAAAAGCGAGCGATGCAACCATACTCGCGCCGATCGTAATGGCGAGGAGGAATGGAAGCGCATTTTTTTTGAGGAGTCCGACGGCGTTCATGGGTTCGGTTTTTTCAGGACGGCGAACAACTGGTCGCGTACGTTGATGGATAGCGCTCTTGATGAAGGGAGTGCGGGGAAAAAAGGGAGATAGGACCGTGCGCGGGCCGCGAAATGGTCCAGGGACATCCGCCGGCCGATCCGTGCGATGTCGGCCACTTGGAGTCCGGAAGAAGCCGCCGCGTTCTCGAGCCACGCCGTGCTCAAAAAACAGAGATGCTCCCCGTCGTGGAACTCGGTCCAGCGCCAACCGAAACTTTTTCGCATCCAACTCTCCGGATCCGGCGTCGAGATGAGCATGACGCCGCCCGGCGCCAGATGTCCCGCCGCATCGTGGAATATCGCGGCGGGATCCGGCACGTGTTCAAGAATATCAAGAAGCAGGATCAGCCGGAACGATCCGTCCGAAAGGCCGGCCGCGACATCCTGTCGGAAGAACCGGGCGTTCGGGAGACGCGCGCCCGCCTCGCGGATCGCGTACTCGGAGATATCCAGTCCAGTGAGTTGGTTTTCCGCCACGCCAAGATCGCGCAATGCTTCAAGCGCCGTGCCGGTCGCACACCCGATGTCGAGGACCGTATTCGATGGGGTGACGTACGGACGAAACAGCCGGCGAAAATCCTTCTTGCGCCCCTCGCGGTCGCGATCATACGAAAGATAGCCGGAATATCGGGGCGTATCCGGAAGCGTCGTCCGTTCAAAATAGGTTTTCCCGTACGTTTCGCGCTGCGTTGGCAACGGCAGGACGGGATAGAGACCGCACTGACGGCAGCGCCATAACGCCCACGACCCGTCCGGCCCGCGCACGACGCGCTCGAGCGACGGGGAAGCGCACGAGGGGCAGGGCATGTCGTTTACGCCTTCACCAACTCATCGAGCTTGACCGAGAGGAGCTGGGAGACGCCGTCGTCGCCCATGGTGACTCCGTAGAGCACATGCGCCTGGCCCATGGTCGCGCGGTTATGCGTGATCACGATGAATTGCGTCCGCTCAGCGAGGAGATGGATGATATCGGCGAATTTCCGGGAGTTCGCTTCGTCGAGCGCCGCGTCCACTTCGTCCAGCACGACGAACGGCGACGGGTTGGTCGCCATGATCGCGCAGATGAGCGCAATGGATGTCAGCGCGCGCTCGCCGCCCGAGAGGAGGGAGACGGATTTCATCCGTTTGCCGGGCGGGGTCGCGTTGATTTCAATGCCAGCCGCCGGCGCATCCGCCGCGACGGGCGTGATGATGTTCCCCTCTTCATCAAGCTCCGGTTCCGGCGGGATTTCCACGAGCGATGCCTCGCCGCCGCCGAACAATTTTTTGAAATAAATCCCGAACTCGCGGTCGAGCAGCCGGAACGACGTTTCCGACCGTTCGCGGATGGTCTGGTCAAGCTCGGCGAGAATCGTTTCGAGCGAGCGCATGGCGTCCTGCAAATCTTTCACCTGCGTCGCAAGATCATCGAACCGTTTTTTTGTGTCTTCGTATTCTTTGAGCACTTCCGGATCGATCCCACCGATCCACTCGATCTGGGAACGGAGCTTTGTCAGACGCCGGCCGCTCGTTTCCAGCTCTTCCGGCTCCGCGACATCCTTCATCCCGTCGGCCAGGACATCAAGATCCGCCTCGAGCGGCGCAGCGTGCGTCCGCAGCTCCTGAAAAAATGCATCGCGTCGCGTTTCCAGACGGGCCAGCTCGACGGACGCCTCGCCGACGCGGTTGCTCGCGACGGCGGCATCGTTCCGGAGGGCCGTCAGTTTATGCTGGAGCTCGAACACGTGCGACCGCTTCCGTTCCTCTTCCGCGTTCCATTCTTCCAGCCGCTTCTCCGCCTGTTCGATCTCCTGCTCGCAGCGCTTCGTCTCGTCCGCGATCCGTTCCGCCTCCTGCTCCGCCTTCGGATCCCGTTTTGGAGCGCTCGGCTCCGGCGCCGGACGCTGAAGTTTTGACAGAAGATCCTCATGGCTCGCCGCCGCTTGCTCCACGAGCGCCGCGATGTTTTTGGGATCCGGCCGTTTGCCGGATACAGCCTTGCGCAGCGCCTCGAGCAGCGTTCGGATTTCTTCAACCGCCCCGATGATTTTGGAAAGCGGAAGCGGTGACCATGCGGCTTCCGAACGGACCTGCGCCACTTCGCGTTCGGTCTGGAGCCGCAGGAGGCGTTCCCGAAACCGCGCGCGTTCCGCGGACAGCCGATCCAATTCTTTCCGAAGTTCGCGGAACCCCTCGGAAGGAGGCGTGGCCTTTTCCAACGCCGCGAGATCCTGTTCCACCTTGGCGGCCTGTCCGGCGCGTGCATCCCGTTCCTGTTCCGCCGCGTGAACCCGAGCGGACGCCGCGTGCAATTTTCCGCGCAAATCGGACCAAACTTGGCCGTAATACGATCGCTCCAATTCCCGCAACTCTTCTTCCAGCTTTCCGCGCTCCTGGAGCCGTTTCGCCTGGCGTTCGAGTGTCGTGAGGCGCGGCCCGATCTCACGAAGCAGAAGCTCCGCTTGTTTCAAATTTTCTTTCGTGGCCTCGAGCTTGTTTTGCGACGCCGTTCGCTTCAGCTGGAACGGCTTGAGCCCCGCCGCCTCGTCGAAAAACTCCTTGCGCTCGGAGGGCGTCGCGGTCAGGATGGCGTCCACCATCCCCTGCCCGATGACGCTGTACGTGCGCTGTCCCATTCCGGCCTGCGCGAGGAGCAAAACCACGTCCGTCAGCCGCACGTTCTGGTTGTTGATCTGGTATTCCGACTGCCCGTCGCGGTATACGCGGCGCTTGACGACGATTTCCGGCAGATCGATGTCCGGCTTGTCGTCGTTTACAAGCGTCATGCTCACCTCGGCGAACCCGGCGCGGGCCTTCCGGTCGGATCCGGAAAAAATGACATCTTCGGACTTCTTGCCGCGGAGAAGCTTCAAACTTTGTTCGCCCATGACCCAACGGATCGCGTCGGCCACGTTCGATTTTCCGGACCCGTTCGGCCCGACCACCCCGGTAAGCCCGCGGCGACCGGCTGACTCCGTGAGGAATTCCAGCGACGTTCTGTTGGCGAAGGTCTTAAACCCCTGAAGTTCGAGCCGGCGGAGGTACATATGGATGTATAGGGTAACGAAAGAAAGGCGAGTAGGCCAGTAGGCAGGTAGGCTTGTAGCTGCTACGCTCAAACCCATGCCTCACACGCGACGGCTCGAAGAAGGCGGAGGGATGCAACATTTCCGCGACGCGCTTGCGGCGGTGCTTGTCGAACGCGTGGAATTTCCCGTCGGCGTGTTCGTCACCGTGCTCGACGCCAAAGTGACGCGCGACACGACAAAGGCCAAAGGGGTCATTTCCGTGCTGCCGGAATCCAGGGAGAAAGAGGCGCTTGCCGCTCTCGAGGAATCCAGCCACGACATCAAAAAAGGGTTGGCAGAAAAATTGCGATTGCGCCGGATCCCCCACATCCACTGGGCCATAGATCGAACGGAAGCCGTGGCCGAAGGGATAGAAAAAACCATTCAGGAGCTGAAGAACAAAGGGGAGCTGTAGGATTGACGGACGGCACAAAGACGGATAAGGTTCCCGGTTCCTATGCCGTCCCCGAGCCATCTTCTCGCCTCTGCCCACCGCCTGATCCAAAGATCAGAGCGGATTTTGCTTGTGGCCGACGGAAGCCCGGATGGCGACTCCATCGGTTCGACCACGGCGATGCTGAATTGGCTTGCGCGCGAAGGGAAACAGGTCGAGGCGTTCTCCATCGAGCCCATCCCCTCATCGCTCCAGTTTCTCGATGGCGTCCATCGTATCACGAACGACCCTGCCGTCTTCGCCCAACCTTACGACCTCGTCCTGACGTTCGATGCAAGTGATCCGAAACGTAGCGGGATCACGGAGCATCTTCCAAAATTGCCGCGCCCGGCGCACGTGGTGGTGTTCGACCATCACGTGACGAATCCCCGATACGGCGACACGAATATCATCTTCACGGACGCCTGTTCCACCTGCGAGGTGATGTACCGATTCTTCGACGAGAACGGCGAGCGCATCGACGACCGGATGGCCACCTCGCTTCTCACCGGAATCACGACGGATACGTCGAGTTTCACGAACGGCGCCACCACGACGGCGGGCATGGAAGCGGCTGCGCATCTCTTTCGCTGCGGCGCGCGGCACACGGACATCGTGCGCCATGTCGTGCAAAACAAATCCATGGACGGCCTAAAACTCTGGGGGCTTGCGCTCTCGCGCCTTCGGCATGACCCGGCGCGCGATCTCGCGACGACCTTTTTCTTGCGTGAAGATCTCACGGCGCCGGGAAGCCACGAAGCCGTTGAGGGGCTGTCCAATTTTTTGAACGCCGTATGCAACGGGTGCGACACGGTGCTCGTGCTTCGCGAAAAAGAAGACGGAACTGTCCGCGGATCCATGCGGAGCATGAATCGCGATATATCCAAGCTCGCCCAATTGATGGGCGGAGGCGGCCACAAAAAAGCAGCGGGGTTCACGGTCAAAGGGAGGATCGAGGTGACGGAGAAGGGGCCGAGGATCGTAAATTAGCACTTCACGTCTTTGACTGCTAAAACATTTTGCGCTACGCTCAAAACCATCTATGAAAAATCCCTACCAGATCACATCTGAAACGCCGTCCTCGTGGCTTGTCCCGGTGGTCATCGAGAAAACCCAGTATGGCGAACGTTCCTATGATATCTACTCGCGGCTATTGAAAGACCGGATCATCATGCTGGGAACGGCGATCAACGACGAAGTGGCCAATATCATCGTGGCGCAGATCCTCTTTCTCGAAAGCCAGGACAAGACGAAAGACATCAAGTTGTATGTGAACTCGCCGGGCGGATCGGTGACCGCTGGGCTCGCGATTTACGACACCATGCAGCACGTGAGCTGCGACGTTTCGACGATCTGCATGGGCATGGCCGCCTCGATGGGCGCGATCCTGCTCGCCGGGGGCGCAAAAGGCAAACGCTTCGCCCTGCCGAACTCGGAAATCATGATCCACCAGCCGCTCGGCGGGATGGAAGGCCAGGCGACCGACATCAAAATTCACGCCGAACGCATCCTCCAGATGCGCGAACAGCTGAACAAGATTATGCAAAAACACTCCGGCCAAAATTTGAAAAAAATCGAAGCCGACACCGAACGCGACAACTTCATGCTGCCGAAGGAAGCGCTGGAATACGGATTGATCGACAAGATCATCGGATAACGATCGAGGATCATTATCCAAAACCCATCAAAATGATCCGATCGGATCATTTTGATGGGTGCGATTATTCTTTTTTTATTTCTCCCCCTCTTCCACCTGCGTGCTCACAAACGCCACGCTCGAGAGCGAATCGCCTTCTTCGCGGAAACGCATGACGCGGACGCCTTGGGTGTCGCGGCCGAGGGATGGGACGCTCTTGAACGGGACGCGGATCACGACGCCTTTTTTCGAGATGAGGATCAAATCGCGATCGTCATCGGAGTGGGAGATCTGCGCACCGACGACACCGCCGGTTTTGGCGGTCACTCTCATCGTGCGGATGCCGGAGCCGCCACGATTCTGCACCTTGTATTCATCGAGCGACGTCCGTTTCCCGAGTCCGTTCTCCGCGATGGTGAATACTTGGAGCTTGCTTGTTTTCGCTTTGGCTTCGGTCGCCGGAATCACGTCCATCCCGACCACCACGTCGTTTTTCTTGAGCTTGATCCCGCGCACGCCGGCCGCCTGACGACCCATGGGCCGCACGTCTTCCTCGGAAAACCGGATGGATTGGCCGTTCTTCGTGACGAGCGAAATTTCGTCCTTGCCGGACGTTGGCTTCACCCACTTGAGATCGTCGCCTTCGTGGATTTTGATGGCGATCAGCCCGTTGCTTCGCACGTTCTTGAAATCTTCAAGCGCCGTCTTCTTGATCGTCCCCTGGCTCGTGACCATGAGGAGATATTTCACGGGAATGTCGGCCGTCTTTTTCTTCGAGAGGAACTGGTCGAGCGGCAGGATGGACGACACCTTTTCACCGGGCGCGAGCTGGAGAAAATTCACGATCGCCTGACCCTTCGCCGTGCGGCTTCCCTGCGGGACCTCGTGTGCCTTGAGCAAAAACGCCCGGCCGCGCGTCGTGAAAAACAGGAGGTCGGCATGCGTCGTCGTCGAAAAGAGGTGCTCCACCTGATCCTCCTCTTTCGTCGTCACGCCCGTGACCCCTTTTCCTCCGCGGCGTTGCGAACGGAACGTGTCCGGCGGCACGCGCTTCACATAGCCGTCCGCCGTGACCATCACGACCGTGGGTTCCTCCGGGATCAAATCTTCCACGGAGAATTCCCCGAGTGCGCCTTTCACGATCTGCGTCCGGCGGTCATCGCCGAACCGGTCTTTGAGATCCAAGACGTCGCGTTTGATGATGTCGAGAATTTTCTTGGCCGATTTCAGGATGGATTCGAGCTCTTTAATGAGGTCCATCTTCTCCTTGTACTCCTGTTCGATCTTCAATCGTTCGAGGTTGGCGAGCTGCTGCAGCCGCATCTCCAAAATGGCGGTGGACTGAAGCTCGGACAGCTTGAACCGTTTGATCAAATTCACCTTCGCCTCGTCCTTGTCCTTCGATTTCTTGATGGTCTTGATCACCTCGTCGATCTCGGCGAGCGCGATGCGGAGCCCTTCCAAGATATGCGCGCGCTCTTTCGCCTTCGCGAGATCGTATTCGGTGCGACGGCGGATGACCTCCTTGCGATGCTTCACGTATTCCTCCAGGACGTTCTTCACGGTGAGGACGCGCGGCTGGATCCCGTCCACGACAGCGAGCATGTTCACATGGAACGTGTCCTGCAACTGCGTCATTTTGAACAGCTGGTTCAGGACTTTTTTCGGATACGCATCTTTCTTCAATTCGACCACGATACGCACGCCGTCCTTGTTCGATTCGTCGCGCAGATCCTTGATCCCCTCGATCTTTTTCTCGGTCACGAGCGTCGCGATTTGCTCGATGAGCGACGCCTTGTTCACGAGATACGGAATTTCGGTGACGATGATGCGAAACGCGCCGGATCGGTCTTCGGTGATGTCCGTCTTCGCGCGCATGACGATGCCGCCTTTGCCCGTGGCGTATGCCTGCAGGATGTCGCGCGTGTTGTAGATCACGCCGCCGGTAGGGAAATCCGGACCCTTCACGTGCTGCATCATTTCCTCGACCGTGATATCCGGATTTTCGACGAGCGCCGCGACGCCGTCGCAGAGTTCGCTCAAGTTGTGCGGCGGGATGTTCGTCGCCATGCCCACGGCGATGCCGAGCGTGCCGTTCAAGAGCAGGTTCGGGAGTTTCGCCGGAAGGACCGTCGGTTCCTGGTGCGACCCGTCGTAGTTGGGCGCGAAGTTGACCGTCTCCTTGTCGATGTCGAGAAGCATTTCCTCGGCGATCGCCGCGAGCTTTGCTTCGGTGTAACGGTAAGCCGCCGCCGAGTCGCCATCGAGGGATCCGAAGTTCCCCTGACCTTTGATGAGCGGATAGCGGAAGGAAAAATCCTGCGCCATGCGGACGAGCGAGTCGTACACCGCCGAGTCGCCGTGCGGATGGTATTTCCCGAGCACGTCACCGACGACGGTCGCGCACTTCTTGAATTTTGCCGTCGAACGGAGCCCCGACTGCCACATCGAATAGAGGATGCGGCGATGCACCGGTTTCAATCCGTCGCGGACGTCCGGCAATGCGCGCTGGATGATGACGGACATGGCATAGTCGAGGTATGCCGTGCGCATTTCTTCCGTGATGGGACGCGGTTCGACTTTGCCGACGGTTTGCGGGAACTCGGTTGCGGGCAGGGTTGGCTGTTTCGGCATAGGTTCAGTTTGCGGATTCGGTTGACGTCGGCTGGAACAGATCCTCTCGGGTGGATGTTGCCGCGGTTGAGGTCGCCTGCAGACCCTCGGCGACGCGGTTCAGAAGCTCGTCCTGTTCCTTCAGCGCATTCAGCCGTTCGGAAATGGCTTCGATGTCATCGGCGATGCCCCCGGCTTTTTTTCCGGCGTCATTCAAGGAGGCGCCGAGATCCTTCCCGCCCTGTTTTAGGGCCTCGATGGCCGGATCCGGAGCGCTCGCCCACGAACGGCGAATTTCCGTCCCAAGACCGTAGGCCCAGACGCCCACGACGAACATGATGCTCACCGTGATCCCGATCCACATGCTGACGCGCGCCTGACGGTCGAGCGGCTGGCGGGCTTCGGCGTGCGCGAGGATGAGTTGGCGCTTTTCGTCGGGAGAAATGAGGCGGGACGTCGGGGTGAACCTCGGCGTCGGCGCGGACTCCGCAACGCCGCCCCGTGGTCGAACGGATCTTGCTTTTGGCTTTTGGCTTTTGGCTTTTGGCTTCATATTTACGCTCGTTCGAGAACGACGATCTTCATCTCATCCGTGGGCAAATCTTTCTTGATGATCTTGAGCTTTGGAGCGTCTTCGCGTTTGCAACCGCCGAGCTGTTTGCAGAAGACGTCAACGGACGCGAGCTTAGCTTTGAGTCCGGGGATGTCGTAGGAAAGCGGGATGACGAGGCGCGGCTCGATTTCGGCGATGACGTCGGACGCTTTTTTGGAATCAAGCGTCTCTCCGCCGCCGACAGGAAGGAGCAGGATGTCGATGTCGCCAAGCTGCTCGACTTCATAGGACGTGAGTTGGCGATTCAGCTGGCCGAGAAACGCAAGCGACATCCCTTCGGCGTCGAAACGGTAAATCACATTGCGAAGCTTCTCCGTTTCCGCCGACGGATCTTGGATTCCGCGCACGAACATCCCCTTCACCTCATATTCTCCCGGATCGGAAATGATGAACGGTTTTCCCTCGACGGCATCGAGGGGGAAGCGCGAGCGGTCCTGATGCGAAAGGACGAGAAGGTCGGGCGCGAGCGTTCGCGGGAAACGCAGGCCGGTGTCGTTCGGATAGGGATCGGTGAGGAGGGTTGAGGCCGTATCGGCGAACTTCGCTTCGATCCGAATGGAGGACAATCCGTGCCAAAAAAGCTGCATAAATGGGGAGATCTGGAGGGTCTGAAGTGGGCAAAGTGTAGCACGCAAAAAGAGGGAAAACAACAGAATACCGACGGGTCAAACAGAATTGACAAACCGGTCATTTTCTGCCCCTAACCGCACCCCGCGATCCGACAAGGATCGCTCTCTCGGATGCGGTCTTTGTTTATTAGGCCATTCGATATTCTCTCGCCGCGATCTCGGCCGGGACGGGGTTCACGGAGATTCCGGCGTCGAGCTCGAATCCGCCCCAGATGTTCGCGCGCGGGACGAAACGGATCTCGAACGGCTCATCGCGCTCGTCGAGCACGTCGTGAAAAAAGAAGTTGTATGAATATTTCCGCCTCTTCATGAGCGGCAGAAGCGCGTGGATCGCTCGTGCCAGAGACCGGCGTTCGGCCGGTGTCGTTTTCGTGATGTTGTCCACGCGGCGCTTCGGAAGGATCCGGACTTCATAGGCGAATCGGGCCGCCGGGTTGGCGAATGCGAACACGTGCCGGTCGGAGTAGATGAGCCGTTCTTCAGAAGCCAGGCACAACGCATGTTCGTGGCTCGTCATTCCAAGGCGCTTCAACGCGCGTTTGCGTCGCGCGGCCTCGTCGCGCAACCGGTCGGGCACGAATGAGACGGCGAAAATCTGGGAATGCGGATGTGGCTGGGATGCTCCGGCAGCAGCGCCTTCATTCTTGAACGCCTGAAGATACTGAACCGTCCGATCCTTGCGGAGAATCGTGAACCGTTCTGTGAATGCGTCCAGAAGCGCCGCGATCCGCGCCGGCGACGAATCGCAAAACGGCATGACGCGCGACCCTTCAATGATAATTTCCTGCCGACCCCGAATCCCGACGTGTTGATGAAACACCGGAAAAATATTTTGGATGACCGACATCCGGTTTTCACCGCGACCATACGACGCGATCAACCGGTCAGCCGGGATGCGGGACGGCGCGAACACGTCCCCCTGTCGTTTGGCGCGGCCGTCCGGCCGATTCCGCCGCACCGGTGCCACGATCACCCAATCGCCGGTGATCTCATCTTGGAGGAGGTGGGAGCCGTCGGTCGCCATACTTCTATTGTACCCGGCTCTGCGTCTTCCACATATATCCACCCACGATCGCGAGGGCGAGCGCATCCGACGCATCATCCAATTTCGGCGCGGTCGTGAGTTTCAACAGCCGCACGACCATTTCCTGCACCTGTTTCTTGTCCGCGCCGCCCCATCCGGCGATTCCTTGTTTTACCTGGTTCGGCGTCAGCTCGACGAGCGGAACGCCGGCATCGGCCACGGCGAGCAACATCACCCCGCGCGCCATCCCGACCTTCATGGCGGTCCGCGCGTTCGTCTGGAAAAACAGCGACTCCACGGACGCGCACTGCGGCTGAAACCGACGGATCGCTTCCATGAGATCATTCCGTACGACCTGAAGCCGCGCGGAAAAATCCTCCTCTTTTGCCGTCTCGATCACGTCATGCCATACGTACGCCGCGTCGTTTCCGGAAATATCCACCACGCCAAGACCCGTCCGGCCGAACCCGGGATCAATGCCGAGGATACGAAGAAGCGCCATTTTACTTTTTACGCTTCGGCTTTTTCTTCCTCTTCTTCGGCCGAAGGTTCGAGCACGGCGCCCTCTACCTCGAACCCCGTGCCGGCCGGGATGAGGCGGCCGATGATCACGTTCTCCTTGAGCCCTTCGAGCTTGTCGATTTTCCCCGTCACGGCGGCGTGGATGAGCACGCGGGCCGTCTCTTGGAACGACGCGGCGGACAGGAAAGATTCGGTCGTGAGCGACACTTTCGTGATCCCCATGAACAGGTCTTCAAGGGTGGCGGGTCGCTTCCCGAGCGCCTCGACCCGTTCGTTCTCGACGAGGGCGCGAAGCTTCTCCACGACTTCTCCCGGAAGGAGATCACTGTCGCCGGAGTCTTTGACGTACGAGCGGGAGAACATCTGGCGGATGATGATCTCGATGTGTTTCGCGTTCAGCTTCTGCCCCTGCGACGCGTAGATGTAGAGCACTTCGCGCAGGAGATACCGCATGACCGCGTCGTGTCCCTTCAACCGGAAGAGCTGGAGCAAATCCAGGTGACCTTCCGTGAGCTGGTCTCCGACCTTCACCTCGTCCCCGTCCTTCACGTAAATCTGAAGCCCGGCCGGAACCGGAAGTTCTCGGATGGTCGGTCCTTCCCACACGACGACGACCTTCTTCCCCGTGACCGACGCGACGCCGTCATGTTCGGCCAGCGTCTCCGTCCCGTTCTTTTCCTTGATGAGCACGTCCCCGACCTTCACCTTGGCGCCGTCCTTCACGACGATCGAGTTCTCGCTCTTCGCCGGATGGCTGTCCTGGTCCACCGCGATGGTCGCGATGTTGATGGTGCGTCCGCCGGATTCGGTGTCGAGCAGTCGTTCGCCGGTCGGCGTCTCGATCATGCGCCGCTCGCCCTGGATGACGGTCGCCTTCCCGGCGGCGTCGGCGATCACGGCCTTGTGCTTCGGCGGCCGCGCTTCGAACAACTCTTCCACGCGCGGCAGACCTTGCGTGATGTCGGTTCCGGCGACGCCTCCCGTGTGGAACGTCCGCATGGTGAGCTGCGTCCCCGGTTCGCCGATGGATTGCGCCGCGACGATGCCGACGGCTGTGCCGAGTTTCACGAGCTGGTTGTACGCCAAGTCATACCCGTAGCACTGCTGGCACAGTCCGACGCGGAGTTTGCAGGACAACACCGACCGCACGTGCGCGCTCTTGAGCGGTTCCGGAAGCGCCTGAAGCGCGCGGATGTGATCCTCCGTGATGACCGCGCCTTTCTTGACGATGGCTTTTTTGGTCGTCGGATCCTTGATTTCCTTCACCGTCACGCGCCCCATGAGACGCGTGAGAAGCGGTTCGCCGATCTCTTCGCATTCCTCGTGCGTGAGCACCACGCCGTCCGTGTCCCCGCAGTCCTCCGACGTGATGATGACGTCCTGCGCGACGTCCACCAACCGGCGCGTGAGATATCCCGCGTTCGCGGTCTTGAGCGCCGTGTCGGTCAGCCCCTTCCGCGTCCCGTGGGACGAGATGAAATATTCAAGCACGTCGAGGCCCTCGCGGAGCGAAGACTTGATCGGGAGCTCGATGATGTCACCGGCCGGGTTCGACACGAGCCCCTTCATGCCGACGACCTGCGTGAGCTGGCCCCACGAACCGCGGGCGCCGGAATCCACCATCGAATAGACCGTGGATTCCTTGTCGAGCGACTCTTTCGAGAGCTTCTGGATGCGATCCTTGATGTCAGACCACACCTTGATGATCTGGCTGTAGCGCTCCTTCTTGGTGAGCAGCCCCTCTTTGTACTGTTCCTCGATCGTCTCCACCTTGCCGTCGCCTTCCGCGAGGAGCGCGTCCTTTGCCGCCATGTCCGGCAGGTCGCCCATGCCGTAAGAGAATCCGGACTTGGTGATGTACGAAAAACCGAGGTTCTTCACTTCGTCCAGAAAACGCGCGGTGCGTTCGAACCCGCGGAGCTCCAGGCACATGCGCGTGATTTCGCCGAGCTGCTTGGTGCCGATCGATTCGTTGCGGTACCCGACCTCTTTCGGGAACAGCCGGTTCAGCACGATGCGCCCCACGTTCGTCTCCATGATCCCTTCGCCGGAATAGAGCCGTGTCTTGATTTTCTCCCGGATCGGGAGCTTGCCGAGTTGGTACGCATACACCGCGTCGTCGCCGGATGCGAACGTCTTCACCTTCCCGTCCGCCGGTTCGATGATCGTCGTCATGTAGTAGCACCCCCAGGCGATGTCCTTGTCCGGACGCGCCACGGGCTGGCCGGTCGCCGGCTTCAGGAGGTTCTTCGTCGAGAGCATCATGTTCTTCGCTTCCTCGCGCGCTTCCTGCGTGAGCGGCACGTGCACGGCCATCTGGTCGCCGTCGAAGTCGGCGTTGAATGCGGGACACACCATCGGATGGATCTGGATCGCCTTCCCTTCGATGAGCACCGGCTGGAACCCCTGGATGCCCAGGCGGTGGAGCGTCGGCGCGCGGTTCAGGAGGACGACGGAATCCGCCGCGATGTTTTCCAGGATGTCCCACACTTCCGCGTGGTCTGCTTCGATGAACCGGTTGGCGGAGCGGATGTTGTGGACGAGCTCCCGCTTGATGAGCTCCGCGATGATGAACGGCTTGAAGAGCTCGAGCGCCATGATCTTCGGCAGCCCGCACTGGTGGAATTCGAGCGTCGGCCCCACCACGATCACCGAACGGCCGGAGTAGTCGATGCGCTTCCCGAGCAGGTTCTGGCGGAACCGGCCCTGCTTCCCCTTCAAAATGTCGGCGAGGGACTTGAGCTGGCGCTTCTTCCCCGTCGCGGCAATGACCGTCTTCGAATGGCGCGCGCTGTTGTCGATGAGCGCGTCCACGGCCTCCTGCAGCATCCGCTTTTCGTTGCGCGTGATGACCTCGGGCGCGTTCAGTTCGAGGAGCCGTTTCAGCCGGTTGTTCCGGTTGATCACGCGCCGGTACAGGTCGTTCAAATCCGACGTGGCGAAACGTCCGCCGTCGAGCGCGACCATGGGCCGAAGGTCCGGCGGGATGACCGGCACCACCTTGAGCACCATCCAGTGCGGATCGAGCTTTTGGAGCCAGAGCGACTTGAGCAGCTTCAGGCGCCGGATGATGCGGTCATGTTTGGCTTCCGACGCGCCGTCGAGCTCCGACTGGAGCGCCGTAATCGTCGCGTCGACGTCGATTTTCTTGAGCAGCTCGTCAACCCCTTCCGCGCCGATCTTCGCCTCGAACACGTGGCCGTACTTGAGCGACAGGTCGTGGTACTCGTTCTCCGACAGGATCTTGAGCGGCTTGAGGTCCTTCAGTTCGCGTTCGGCCTGCGTAAAATCCTCTTCCAGCTCTTCGAGCCGCCGGTCCTTTGACGCCTGGACGCGCTCGAGCTCCTTCTCTCGTTCCTTCTCGTCTTCCTTCGACGCGGCGCGCTCGGCCTCGCGGGCCGCTTCGGCTTCGATCGACTTCCGTTTCCCCTTGTATTCGGTGCGCACCTGTTCGATCACCTGGGCGCGCAGGTCTTCATTCACGTCCGACACGATGAACGACGCGAAGTAAATGACTTTTTCCAGCGCCTGGACGGACATGTCCAGCACCGTGCCGATGCGCGACGGGACGCCGCGCAAAAACCAGATGTGGGACACCGGAGCCGCAAGCTCGATGTGCCCCATGCGCTCGCGGCGGACCAGCGAGTGGGTGACTTCGACCCCGCACTTGTCGCACACGATCCCCTTGTACCGGATCTTCTTGTATTTGCCGCAATAGCACTCCCAGTCCTTGGACGGCCCGAAAATTTCCTCGGCGAACAGCCCGGATTTCTCCGGCTTCTGCGTGCGATAGTTGATGGTCTCGGGCTTCGTCACCTCCCCGTACGACCAGTTCCGGATGACGTCCGGGGACGCGAGCTTGAGCCGGATGGCGTCGAAGTCCGTCGTCTTGATGTTTTCCGTTTGGAAGAATGGCATAGGTCGTCAGGTTAGCTTTCGGTGGAACCCCATTCGGGTTCGGCCGGATTCACGAGAGCAGGGCGCGGCCGGAACGACTCCGGCCGGGTGGCGGAATCCTCGATGCGGCGGCCGTCTTTCAGGAGCTCGACATCGAGGCAGAGCCCCTTCAATTCGCGGACCAGCACGTTGAAGGACTCCGGCACGTTCACCTTGCGGATCGGTTCGCCCTTGATGATGGATTCGTACGCCTTGGACCGTCCGGGGACGTCGTCCGATTTGATCGTCAGAATTTCTTGGAGCATGTGCGCCGCACCGTAGGCCTCGAGCGCCCACACTTCCATTTCCCCGAACCGCTGGCCGCCGGATTGCGCTTTCCCGCCGAGCGGCTGCTGCGTGATGAGCGAGTACGGCCCGATGGAGCGCTGGTGGATCTTGTCTTCCACCATGTGGTTCAGCTTCAGGATGTAGATGTAACCGACGGTCGGCTTGTGGTCGTAGGCCTCGCCCGTACGGCCATCGTACACCGTAATCGTGCCGTCCTCCGGGAATTCGGCCTTCGTAAGCTCCTCGCGGATTTTCTCTTCTGGGACCCCGTCGAACACGGGAGATGCCACCGTATAGCCGAGGGCGTTCGCCGCCAGGCCGAGGTGCGTTTCCAGAATCTGCCCCAGGTTCATGCGCGACACGACTCCGAGCGGCGAGAGGATCACGTCCACCGGCGTGCCGTCCTCGAGGAACGGCATGTCCGCAACCGGAACGATCTTCGAGATGACGCCTTTGTTCCCGTGGCGACCGGCCAGCTTGTCTCCCACCTGCACTTTGCGCTGGTCCGCGATGGCGACGACGATCTGCTTGATAACGCCCGGCTGCAACTTGTCGCCGGCCTCGCGCGAGAACACCGTCACGCCGACGACCTTCCCGTGCTCACCGTGCTGGAGATACAGCGAGGAATCGCGGACGTCGCGGGCCTTTTCCCCGAAAATCGCCCGAAGAAGCTTTTCTTCCGCCGAGAGGTCCGTTTCGCCCTTAGGGGTGATCTTCCCGACGAGGATGTCGCCGGACTTCACTTCGGCGCCGATGCGCACGATCCCCTGCTCGTCCAAATTTTTCAGCTTTTCTTCCGAGACGTTCGGGATGTCGGAGGTCACCACTTCGGGCCCGAGTTTCGTGTCGCGGACGTCGATCGAATAATGCTCGATGTGGATGGACGTGAACCGGTCCTGGTGCACCAGCCGTTCCGAGAGGATGATGGCGTCCTCGTAATTGTACCCGTCCCAAGAGAGGAAGGCGCAAAGGAGGTTCTGCCCGAGCGCGAGTTCGCCGCGCTGGCAGGATGTCCCGTCGACGAGCACTTCGCCGGCGTACACCTTCTGCCCCTTGTCCACGCGCGGATGCTGGTTCAGGCAGGTGGAGTTGTTCGAGCGCTGGAATTTTTCGAGATCATACCGCCGCATCTGCCCGTCCGAGGTCTGGATCTCGACGTGGTTCGCGGAGACGGACACGACGACGCCGTCGTCCGGCGCGACGAACACGTCGCCGGCGTCGATCGCTGCGCGCCGCTCGACGCCCGTGCCGACGATGGGCGCGTCCGGCTTGATGCACGGGACGGCCTGGCGCTGCATGTTCGTTCCCATGAGCGCGCGCTGGCCGTCGTCGTGTTCGACGAACGGGATGAGCGACGTGCCGATCGAAAGAATCTGCTTGGACGACACGTCCACATAATCGATCTCGTGGACGTCCACGATCGTCGGCTCGCCGTTCTTCCGGGCGCTCGCGCGTTCGACCAAAAACCGTCCGTCCTTGCCGATCGGGGTCGTCGCGGGCGCGGTCGTGCCACGCTCTTCCGCGAACGCGTTCAGGTACGCGAGCTCGTTCGTCACCCGCGGGACGATGGGAAGTTTCGTAATGGAAATTTTCTTGAAGGTTTCGGCGGACTTCTTGTCGATCTCCTCGCCCGCCTTCGCGACGACGTTTCCTTCGCCGTCCGTCACGTCCGCGCGAAGCGTCTCCCCGATCCCGTCCTTGCCGTCATTCTCCGCCCAGCTCTTCACGATGCGGTATGGCGTCTCGATGAACCCGAAATCGTTGATGCGCGCGTAACAGGACAGGTGCCCCACGAGGCCGATGTTCGGTCCTTCCGGCGAAGCGATGGGGCAGATGCGGCCATAGTGCGTGCGGTGCACGTCGCGGACATCGAACCCCGCGCGTTCGCGCGAGAGGCCGCCGGGCCCCATGGCCGAGAGCCGCCGTTTGTGTTCGAGTTCGGATAGCGGGTTCGTCTGGTCCATGAACTGCGACAGCTGCGAGCTCATGAAGAATTCGCGCACCGCGCCGATGACCGGCCGGGCGTTGATGAGCTTGGCCGGCGTGATCGTCGCGATGTCTTGCGTGGACATGCGGTCCTTCACGATGCGCTCCATACGCGCGAGCCCGATGCGGAACCGCCCCTGCACGAGCTCCCCGATCGCGCGCACGCGCCGGTTTCCGAGGTGGTCCACGTCATCCGGTTCTTCCTGGCTGATGTTAAGGCGGATGATCTCGCGCAGGATCCGCACGAGGTCTTCCTTGCTCAAAATCCGGTTCTCTTCCTTCGAGACCTCTTTCGGATCCGCGGCGATGCCGAACCGTTGGTTGAACTTGTAGCGTCCGACCGGGCCAAGGTCATACCGGTCGAAATTGAAAAACATCGACTGGATGAGCGAGCGGGCGTTTTCGGCGGTGGCGAGATCCCCCGGCCGGATGCGCTTATACACCTCGATCGTTCCTTCCTCTTCGCTCTTCGCAACGTCCTTCGCGAGCGTCGCCTCCATATAGTGGTTGAGCGGATGGATGTCCACGTCCGTAAACAATTCGCGGATCGAGTCGTCCGTCGCATACCCGAACGCCCGCAGGAGCGACGTCGCCGCGACCTTGCGCTTCCGGTCGATCTTCACCCAGATGACGTTGTTCCCGTCCGTCTCGAATTCCAACCACGCGCCGCGGTTCGGGATCACCTTCGCGCCGTAATACCGGCGGCCGCGCGCGACTTCCGCCGTGAAAAACGCGCCGGCGGAACGGACGAGCTGCGACACGACGACGCGCTCGACGCCGTTCACCACGAACGTGCCGCGGTCGGTCATCACCGGCAGGTCGCCGAGATAGACTTCCTGCTCTTTCGTTTCCCCCGTCCGCTTGTTGATCAGTTTCGTCTTCACGCGGAGCGGCGACTCGTAATTGACTTTCTTCGATTTGGACGTCTGCTCGTCGAACTTCGGCTCGTCGAAAAAATAATCGGTGAACCACACCTCAAGATCCCGACCGATGAAATCCTTGATCGGGGAAATCTCGTTGAACAGCTCTCGAATCCCTTCCTCTAAAAACCAGCGGTAACTCTGCTTTTGGATCTCGATGAGATCCGGAAGCGCCATGGCGTCGCGTGACGCGGTGAAATAGCGACGTTCGGCGTCTTTCGGCGCCTGGCGTCGGAAACGGGTGGACATGTGGTGGAACATTCCCTCTTCCTCCCTCCCATCAGACCGTGGGAACGGACCGAACGGGCGGTTTCCCAGGCGATGACGAGACGGCTCCGGCAGCGGTCGGAGCGCAGAAGGAAGAGCGTGTGTGATTGATGGAAATCGAGGAGCGGCGACGCGGCCCTGTCTTCGGACAGGCGTCCGAGACACGAAAACCCACTATAACGAGATGCTAGTGGGTCTTCCTGCCTCCGGTATTTACTTGAGCATTTGGCCTAAATACTCGATTACGACGCGACGTTGTGGCCGGATTTTGCCACGTTGCAAAAGCCCTGTCAAGAGCGAAAAACGGGGGAAGATTGGATGCCTGAAAACCAACATTCTGTCAAAATGGCTCAACAAAGCCAAAATTTTTTGGCTAATATAAGCCCTAATTTACCGCCAACTACTCTTGACAAAGCCATAGATTTGTGATATTGTGTTTTGTTCTGGAATGAAAAGGACATTTCAGAACGGCACCTCTACAACGTTTTCCACCGTCTCGATTGAGGAGAATCGAGGCCCATCCGTATAACACTCGATCAAACGCTCGTATTTTAGGAGTGTGTATATTTCGATGCGCCATATTTTCCAGAAATCGGGACCCCATGGGTCCTTTTTTCTTCGTTGCCCCGACAGACGTGGAGGAGGAACCCGCGGCGCCCCGAACACGGATCGCGTCGCGGACAGCTCGCTGAAATCATCGCCCCCGGTTCGTACTGGGGACGCATGATCGGTAGGCGGCTATGGAACTGACAATGCCTCGGCATCCGTCAGCTCCCCTCTACATCCGTCGTGGCAACCAATGACGAAGGAGGGATTCGTGCGGAAGGAAGCGACTAGGCAGGAAGACATCCGAGGCAATGTGCGCAGCGTCATCCTGATGACGCCGGAGGAGATCGAGCGGCTGGGGTACGCGTCCTACTCGGACATGCTCCCGCAGAACGACGATTCCGAGTGGCACCCGCAGAAGCGGCTCTGGGCGAAGTTGCCCTTCGGGCGACCGAACTCCCGGCTGCGCCGGCGGCGGTAGGCCTCGTGCCGGAAGAGACGCTGGACACGTTCCACGCGATCTCTTCCGGCGCAGATCCGAGATCATGATCCCGATCGTGATTTCAGAACTGAATCTTGGTTGTCCTTCGAAAAGCCGGGGGACTGGTGTTTATCCCGAGCGATGTGGAGGAGAGCTCACCTGCAGTCCGAACACGGTCGCTGCACGTGAAAGGGGTCGGAGCCCATGGCGAGCCGGATTCGTCTGGCATGCCTTGATCGTACGACTTCGAGGACACGGGACGTCTAACGTCCTACGTCCCCTTCACATCGGTCGGGAGAACATTCCGTCCATTCGGCAACGCCAGCAGGCGAACTGGCACCGCGCCCAAACGGCGACGGTGAAACCACTCCTGGAACACGGGAGAATGAGGGTTCGAATCCCTCCTTTGCCGCCGATACAAACACCAACACGATCACGGAGGAAAGAATGCAAATGCAACCGATCACCGACAATTCGTTCGCCGAGGCCGACCGCGTCCTCGACCAGATCATCGCCCAGCTCGACCGCGACCGCGAGCGGCAGGAGGAGGACGAATTCATGGCCAAGCTCGCCGCTCTCGAGGCCGAGAACGAGGTCTTCCTCGCCCGGCTCCACGCCGACGACGAGGACGACGGCCCGCCGACCCTGCGCTGCCCGCCGACCTGGCCCAACGAGTGCGCGATGGAGGTCTGACCTCCCGCGCCTCGGCGCCTCACTCGCAGGAGTTCCGCTCCAACGGAACTCCTGCACGCTCACAGGTTCTGAAGCACAATTCGCTTGAGAACCTCTGTCGACTCATGACATACCCGACTCTCCCCGTTCAACCAAGCACCTCAACACGGGCGATCGTCGGGTATTTCAATACAGTGGAAGAATCCGGTTGACGATCGTCAAAAATTCCGCTATTTTTTCCCATCCCAGATGGGAACGTCGTCCGAATCGACGTGGAGGAGAGCGGGTTCTCGAAGAGCGACCGCTCCGCTTCCGGACTCCGGCCATTCGGCTGGACTTCGCAAGACGGAGCGACACCCTTCGGGCCCGGCGGCTCGTCGGTTGGTGCATACCAGACGTCGAGCCTCGCCTCCAGATCGTTTCGGAAGAACCGAGACCGGCGCGCAAGCGCTTGCGGCACCTTCGACACGGTGAAACGAACGTGAAACAGTTTTTCGCGGTTCTGGGAATCGTGTGCTTCATCATCGTCATTCTGAGCTACGGAAAGGAGGCCTACCTCGTCGCGGCGATTTCCGCCGTGCTGGCGTTCGGCTTCCTCTTCGCGAGCGAATACATCACCCGCCTGACCCCCAAACAGGCGGGGCTCGCGGCGGCAAACGAGGTCCTGGCACGAAAACGCCACGACCTACACACCCACCACTAGGAGGAAATGGATGGCACGATATAGATCCCTGTTCGACACGGTGATCTCGGGCGTCGCAACGGACGACATGGTCGGTCCGACGCGGGCGCGACGGTCGGAATGCGGCGTGTGGAGGCAGGTCTCGGAAGAGATCCTGCAGGAAGCGGCCGAGCCGACGGAGGAAGACGACGAGGATCTCCTCGATCTCTTCTACCAGAGCGACGCGGAGGAAGACGACCCTCCGAGCCGCGACACGGAAGAGGACTTGGGACTCCATTCCGTTGTGTCCGTTGTGCGCCTCGAAAAGCGACGCCACGAGCTCCGAGAGGAGATCGCATGGCGCGGCCGCGTGATCGAGCATCTGCGCGAATGCCGGACGGAGCACGCGCTCCAGGAAGCGGTCCGCGCACAGACCCGCGACCGCGACGAGTTGGAACGGATCGATGTCCAGCTGCGGAACGCGCGGATCCTGCGCCCGCCGCAGATCGTCTTCACGGACGACCCGCTGCCGGCGACCTCCGCGGCGCTTCTGCCGCCTCGGAACGGGAAGCCGAACTAGCAGCACGTCTCACCTTTCTTGAGCCCTCATCGGTGATGAGGGCTCCCCGCGTCTTCCGCCGATCGATCAACGACGGAAGACGCGGGGAATCACCCCCGCACTTTCAAAGGAGACCGGATGTCCAAGCAACGGATCGTCATCGTCCACGTCATCCGACGGGAGACGGCCGTAGACGCGTCGCCGACGCGGGTATCCTTCGAACTGGCGGAACGCCTCCGGGACGAAGGATTCGTGTGGCTGGAGAAACGCGCGAGCGGACTACGACTCCGTCAGCGCGTGCTCCAGGAACGCCTTGACCGCGTCGAAGAGGCGCGGGCGGTCGTCAAAAAGCAGCTCATCGAGTGCACGGCTCCGAAGACGGCGAAAACGTTCGTCGTCGCGGCTTCCGAGCACACGACGCGGCGGCTCCTGGACCGGGCGCTCCGCCGTTTCGAGACGATTTCGGCGATGCGCGAGAAGCTGCTCCGGCGGCTCGATCGGGTCGAAGGATGGCTCCGAACGCTCGACGAGGAACGACGGTCCGTCCTGCGCATGTACTTCCGGCAGATTTCGCCGCCGGACGCGCCGAAACGGTCTCGTTCCAACGTCTCGGCGGTCACCGTCCCCCGTGCGTTCGTTTCCGCTCCGTAACTCGGGGAGTCGTTCGTGCCCTCTCACGGCGACTCCCCCTCCTGCCGATCGCCTCATGCGAGGGACGCTCGGCAGGAGGACGCTGTTTCACAACGTAATCAGGTGCCCGTCCGATGTTCGGACGCGGCGCTTCATCACCACGGGCCCTCACGGGCCAAGGAGGACACAGTGAGAAAAGCCGCGCACATGGACCTGCCGCTCAACCGGCAACATCCCTGCTTCCGCATGAAGTTCACCAACAAGCCGGTCTACGACAACGGCGAACACCAGCCCGTCCCGGCCGAGCTCATCCGGCTCATCCACGGCCCGGACTGCAAGGTGGAGCTGCCGGACTTCAAGACGAGCGTCGTCATCCACGTCTGCGACGACGACCGGCTGACGCAGCACGAGGCGCTACAGAGGGTCAGCGACCCGACGGACGAGGAAGCCGAGTCCCTGGCGGAACGGATCGAGTTGCCGCCGGAGTGGCATCCGGCCTTCGTCGCGCATTTCGGGGAAGAGCCGACGGAGGACGACCGCCGGGCATCGCTCCGGGAGACCGCCCGGAAACTCCTGAAGGAGGAGCGGCGGGTCCTCACGGACCTGCCGGAAGAAACGGTCACGGCCATCCGAGAAAAACGGATGGACGTGTACGAGATCCCTCCGGAGCGCCACGCCGACAAGCGGCGATGGCCGATGTGTACGGTCCAGTTGAACTACCTCCTCCCCATGCTGACCCACGGGAAGGTACGGTCCGACATGTGGTCGGACGGACCCAGGCGGTTCGTCATGCTGACGCATCTGCGCGACAGCGGGTTCAAGTGGATCGCCGTGGTGTACATGCCGCGGCGCGAACGGAAGGGGTTCGTCATCGCCTTCCCGTTCGAGATCCTGCTCCGCACCCTCGAGACCAAGCACGACGTGATCGCCCGGGACTACGCGAACTTCCTCGACCGGCACCCCTCGCCGCGATACCGGCCGGACCGCCAGCGCAACGACCGCCGGCGATCCGGACGCGACGAACCGGACGAGAACGATGACGACTGACCGCCTCTCGTAACGCCCTTTCTTTTTCCGCGAAGAGCCTCTGTCTTCGCGGGATCCCTTGACAGTCCCAACGGATTCTGTATGATCCATGGGACGGTCAAGGGATCTTTCATAATGAGGTTGTGATGAACGCACAGCGCGCGCAACGGGGGATTGTGATGTACCGCGCGGAAGGAAATCTCCTCCGCCCGACGGTGTGGCAACGCGACGAAGGCGAATCGGAATACGCCTCGTCCGACGAGGCGCCACACGCCGTGAACTTGAGCTTCTACGTGATCGTTCGCAGCGGCGCCCGATGGGAAATCGGACTCCTGCAGGCGACGGACGTCCCGGAGCTCGATGCGCAACTGCTTGAGCAAGCCGGATTCCACGGATGGGTCTCCATCCATACGAAGGATGGCGCTTCCCCCCTTCGCTGTCGAAAAACCCTCGACGACGCCGGCCTGAAGCGCCTGCTCCTCGGCTATGCCGACATGCTCTCGCGTATCTTCAACGTGAAAAATGCAGATATGCACCTCCGCGCCGCCCGCGTTCTCCACGGCCATCCCCTGACGGACTGACCGCCGCCGTCCCGCCTCCGCCGACCCGCCCCCCACGGTCGGTTTTTTGTTTTACCGCTCATTGACAAAACCCTCCGTACTTCCCATCATGGGATCATTCCCGTCTTTGGAGCTGCGAAGCGGGGCACGTTCCTTAGATATCGGACTCCGTGGACTCCGTCATGTCGCCTTCGGTGACGTGACGGAATTCTCTCCTCCCATGGGGATCGACATCTTCCTTTTACGTGGCAACGCTTTGCAGCTCCAAGGATAGAAAAAAACGATATACGTGCTGACGTTTATTGAGGCGAAATAGTGGATGTGGAACGTAGATCAACTTCGTCCGACGACGCCATTTCCCGACCGTATGTGACATGACGGACCTGCCGGACCGGGGACCCGTAGCGGCGACGCGCTTCCACGGAAATGACGCTCACGCCGCGCGGAATGTCGAATTCAATGCGGAACTGGCCGTCGGGCGAAACCACGGCGCGCGCGCCGTTCACCGTCACGAGCGCGTTCGGGGCCGTCTCGCCCTGGACGGAGACGCGCGGGTGGAGGAATTCCGCGCCGTCCTGCGGAGTGAAGATCCGAAGCGGCGGAGGATCCTGGAGCAGATAGGCCTGCCAAAACACGTACCCCCCTCCCGCGGCGGCGATCGCGAGGAATCCGAGCACCGCTACCACACGCGACGTCACGAAAAAATCCCGACGCCGAACGGTCGGACGGACGCGCATCACGTCGGCGGAAACAAGGCCCAGCTCCACGAGGAGCTGCCGGTATTTTTGCAAGAAGTATCCGGGTCGCCCTTCGAGCGCCGCGGCGAGCGTGCGGACATGCCGTTCCGCATACATCGGATCCGTCAGTTCGTTCAGCCGTTCCTCCTCAAAGGCCGCGATGATCGAGGGGTGGATGCGCGTCCGTTCGGAAAGCTCCTCACGGGTAAATCCGCGCAGCTCCCGAAGCTCGCGCAAGGATCCGCCAAACCGGCCCTCGACGCCCAGATGTTTGTGGACGAATGACATGCCCTTAATGCTCTTCGTCGAACGCCTCGATCGGGGGATCGTTTGATGGGATCGGGACCTGATCCATTTGGCGGGTGAACTGGACGTTCAAAATCTCACGCGGCTTCGCGCCGTCGCCCGGACCGATGAATCCTTCCTGTTCCAGGAGGTCCAGGATCCGCGCCGCGCGGGCATATCCGACTTTCAACCGGCGCTGCAGCAGGGAAGCCGACGCTTTCCCGGCGCGAAGGATTTCTTCCTTGGCGTCCGGCAGGAACGGATCGGACTCGTCGTCGATCGGAATCCCGTTCGTGAACCGCGTTTCGCTCGATGCGCGGTCGAACACCGAGAGGTCGTAGTCCGCCGGCTCGTACTTCGATTTCATGAAATCCACCACGCGCTTGATCTCATCGTCGGCGACGAACGCGCCCTGGAGGCGCCGCGGCGTCGCCATTTCGGCGGTGACGAACAACATGTCGCCGCGCCCGAGGAGTTTTTCCGCGCCCATCTGGTCGAGGATCGTCCGCGAATCCGTCTGCGACGCGACGGCAAACGCGATGCGCGCCGGGATGTTCGCCTTGATGAGGCCGGTGATGACGTCCACCGATGGCCGCTGCGTCGCGAGCACGAGGTGGATCCCCACCGCACGCGACATCTGCGCAAGCCGGACGATCGCGCCCTCCACCTCCGCCATCGCGGTCATCATGAGATCCGCGAGTTCGTCCACCACGATCACGATGTTCGGCATCCGCTCCTCCGCGCGCTGGTTGTAACTGGGGAGGTCGCGCGCGCCGAAATTCGACAGCACGTCGAACCGTCGGTCCATCTCGCGGAGCGCCCACTTGAGCGCGTTCACGGTCTTTTCCGTCTCGGTGATCACCGGGACGATGAGGTGCGGGATGCCGTTATAGATGGGGAGTTCGACGCGTTTCGGGTCCACGAGGATGAGCTTGAGCTCCTCCGGCCCATTCGCATACAGCATGGACACGAGGAGCGTGTTGAGGCACACCGATTTCCCGGACCCCGTGGCGCCGGCGACGAGGAGGTGCGGCATGCGCGCGAGATCGGACACGGCCGGCTTGCCGGAAACGTCCTTCCCGACGGCGAACGTCAAGTTTGACGCGCGCTCCCGCCATTCGCGCGACTCGAGCATCTCGCGGATCCCGACCGTCGCGACGGACTGGTTCGGAACTTCGATCCCCACGAGCGATTTTCCCGGGATGGGCGCCTCGATCCGGATGGGATGGGCCGCGAGCGCCAGCGCCAGATCGTTATGGAGCGCCGTGACCTTCGAGAGCCGGATCCCCTCGCCCGGCTTCAGGGTGAACTGCGTCACGGTGGGGCCGACGGCGACCTCTCCCATCTCGGAGGGGATCCCGAAATGTTCGAGCGTCCGTCGGATCACGGCCTGGTTGTGGTCGATGTCTCCCGAGGTTGGCCGCTGATCCCGTTTCGTAAGAAGCTCAAGAGGCACCTCCACTTTCGGCAGACGCCTTCGGGGACGCGCCGGCGGTTGCTGGCGTTCTGCCGAACCAGGAACGAGGGTCGGCTCGGATCCGCCTTCCGGTTCCGTATTCTCCACCTCTTCTTCGAGCCCGTCATCCATCCCGCCGGCCGGCTCGGGCGTTTCGGAAAACTCCATGGCGCTCGGCCGACGGACGAGTCGCGCAAAAAAACCGAACGGAGCCGCGAAGACCCCTCCGACCCGCATCGCCGCGCGGAGCGTTCCCCGGAGGACGGACAGGATGCGCCGAAGGGACGTGTTGAAAATGAAGAGGAGGGAAATGACGACGAGCGCGGCGAACAGGATCCCGGCGCCGACCGTCCCGAAAAAGTACGCCGATGGCTCGGCGAGCGTCTCTCCCAAGAGGCCGCCGGCCGTCAAAAGCGCCTCATCCGAAGCCGGAACCCCGCTGAAGGTAAGAAGATGGACGAGCGGATTGAGCGACAGGAAAAACAGGGTGAACCCGACATAGTTCGCGACGCGCAGCGGGTATCGATCGGGGATGACGCCGTGCGTGCCGATTGCGAGGAGAAAAAATGGGAGGACGATCTTGTCCCAGCCGAACAGCATGGACATGAACCCATCCAGTCCCTCGCCGAGCCGGCCGGCGAGATCGAAAAGCGCGAGCAGGAGGAGCGCGGCGAAAACGAACACGGCGACCGTAAACACCCCGCGGCGCGTTTCCGGATTGAGGGAAAAATCGAATCGTGGCGTTCTCTGGCGGCGGCGCTTCATGAAACTTCACCTATCCTAGCGGTTTTTCCCTGCCCCTACAAATCCTCCGGAGGCGGTATCTCGTCGTCGGACGGCGCGGGCGGACGGCCAACGCCGCCGATCTCCTCTTCCTTGATGCGCCATGCCTCTATGGTCCGTTCGCGGATCTCCTTGAAGAGCTCCGGACGTTCGCGAAGGGTCGTCTTCGCATTTTCCCGGCCCATGCCGAGCTTTTCTTCCCCGTAACTGTAGGAATTTCCCGACTTCTTCACGACCCCGTATTCTGTCGCCGTATCGAGCAGGTCGCCCGCAAGCGAGATCCCTTCGTTATACATGATATCGAATTCACCCGTGCGAAACGGCGCGGCGACCTTGTTCTTCACGATCTTTACTTTCACGCGATTCCCGATGACGCGTTCCCCCATCTTGATCTGCGCGCTGCGGCGGACTTCGATGCGAACCGAGGAATAAAACTTGAGCGCGAGGCCGCCGGTCGTCGTTTCCGGGTTGCCGTAGTACACGCCGATCTTCTGTCGGATCTGGTTGATGAAGATGACCGTCGCCTTCGATCGTGAAATCACGGACGTGAGCTTGCGGAGCGCCTGGCTCATAAGCCGCGCCTGAAGCCCAACGTGCGAATCCCCCATTTCCCCCTCGAGTTCGGATTTCGGCGTCAGCGCGGCGACGGAATCCACCACGATCACGTCCACCGCATTGGAACGCACGAGGGTCTCCACGATATCGAGCGCCTGCTCGCCGTTGTCCGGTTGTGAAATGAGAAGTTCGTCGATGTTTACGCCGATCTTGCGGGCGTACTCCGGATCCAGCGCGTGCTCCGCATCAACGAACGCCGCGATTCCGCCGATCTTCTGGACCTCGGCGACGACGTGCTGCGCCAAGGTCGTCTTTCCGGACGACTCCGGTCCGTACACCTCGATCACCCGTCCGCGCGGAACGCCCATGACCCCGAGCATAAGGTCGAGCGAGAGGCATCCCGTCGGGATCGCTTCGACTTCCATCTTTTTGGCCTCGCCGAGACGCATGATGGAGCCCTCGCCGAACCGCTCCTTGATCTGATCGATCGCCGATTGCGCGGCAAGCCGCCGCGGATCGCGTTCTTCCTGTGATTTTTTAGCCATATATCTCGATTTTTTATTATTGAAGTGAGATCAACGGGTGACACGGCGGACGTCCTGAGCCACGCCAGCCAGCGTGACGAAGGGCGTTCGTCGTGGCAGGACCCGTTGCACCGAACGAATGTTCTATTTTCGTTCCATATCCTCTCATTCTCTACATTCCCGTGCAAGAGTGGACTTGGGGATAACGAAATGGGAAGGAAAAAGGCGCTCAGATGGACATCGGAGCGCCAAGGAGAATCAGGGAGGATCGCCGTCACGGGACCGTGGCGACCCAGCCGTTCATGTAGAGCGGGCCGGTGCCGTTCGACACCATGACGTACGGGATATTTCCGGCCGGTCCCGTCAGAGTGACGGTCCCGATGGTGTCTCCCTGGCCGCCTTGCGGATCGTAGGACATGTCACCCCACCAGCTGCCGTCGGGCAGATGGACCTGGAACAGGAAATCCTCGGTGCCGCTCGGCATATCGAGGAGGCACTCGAGCTGACCGTCGCCCGGGACAAGGTCCGGACAGAGCGCGAACGTGGACGGAACCCAGTCGACCACCGGAGCGTTGGGGGGATACCACATCGCCTGGAATTCGTTCAGCCCGGGCAGGACCGGTCCGTTGTACTGGAAGAGCACCTTTCCCTTCGGAATCCCGGCGCCGGATCCGCTTCCGGTGCTTCCGCCTGCGCCGTCGGATCCGCCCTCTCCCAGGCCGCCGCCGGAATTACCGGGCGTCGGATGGAGGCATGCCGCGAGATCGTCGGGCAGGATGGCGCTCCCTTTCGGACCGGCCACTGCGCCGACCGTATCTTGCGGAACGACGTAGATGTTTCCCTGCGCGTACCCCAGCGCGAGAAACGTGTCCCAATCATGGATCGGGAGACGCGCGCCTTCGGACACCGCGTAAACGTCGCTCGCGGCATCGCCCTTCACGAGCGATCCGTCCCGCATCGTCCGAAGCCCCCGGTCCTCCGTTTGGGCGAAGAATCCCGGCCGTTCGGATGCCGGACGAACCGCGATCTCCGCGTCCGTCCATCCCCACGAGAGAAACGCCTCGTAGGAGATGAAGGCCCACCGGCCCTGTCCCGCGCCGACGCCCGTGTATTCGTACACCGTGGAAGCGTCGTCGAATTTCAGGAGCAGGTGTCCGGCGCGCGGCGAGACGTAGGTCCCGCCATCCGCGTAGCATGCGAGCTCAGCATCGGTCGTCGCGACCGCGCGCGTTGCAAGCCGCTCCGTGGCGACCGTCTCCGGCGCGATCTTCTGCCGCTTGCCGCCCGAACCGACCACCCAGTACGTGCCCCCGCCGTCGCGGAGCACGGTCCCGGCCGGATGCCAGAGCGTCGCCGGGAATGACGACGCGAGCGTCGCAAGGAACGTCACCGGATCCGCAAACCATTTGCGCTGGCTCGGATTCCCGTCATATCCACGGAACCATTTGCCGTCCGTAGCCTTGGCGTCGGTCGCGTTCTGCAGCCGGATGCCCAGATGCAGGTGTTCCGCCCCGTCGCCGTTGTGCGCGTCGTCGTTCACATACCCGATCACGTCTTCCGGTCCGACCATGTCGCCGACGTGAAACGCCAATCCATTGCCGCCGCGCTCCTCGCTCGATCGCAGATGGCCGTAGATCGAAAGGAAGGAGTTGATGGTCACCTCCACACCGGCGCCATTCACGACCGTGATCGGCTGTTCGAGCTTGTGCTCGATGACGACGACGAGCTCGCCGTAGCCGCTTGCCGGGCCGTAGAACCGGATGATTCCGCAGCCGACGGGATGGATTTCCGTCCCCTCGACGTACGCGGTGTCATAGCCCAGATGGTTGCCGTCGGCATAGAACCCGCGCCCGTCATAGACGTCCGCCAGGTCTGCAATCGTCGTAGGGTAGCGGACGAGGGACACGGCGCAAGGGACCGGCACGCCGAGCGCGACGTCCCCCTCTCCGTAATAGATCTCATCCGGTCCGCTCGTTGCGCACCCGGACAGCATGAGGCCGAACCAGGTGAATTCGAGGGCGGTAAGCGTGAGAATAAGCCCGAACGCGAGAGCGACGCGGGCCAATTTCCGAAGCGTCATGACGATCTCCAAATTGTCGAAGAACGTTTCCGGCGAGATGCCGGAACGGGGAAGGATTCCGCGGAACGCCTTCCCGTCCTCGCCGCTATGCATTTCGGCGACAACGGGCGTGCGTTCGATTTCGACGTCCAAAGGAGATGGCCGGTGCCGGACATTCGCGTCTCGCGAGGCGGATACGGCGGTAGTCGCGGCGTTCACGATGGAAGGCGCGCGGCCGACGTTCCCGCACATGGGCGGTGGCACTTGAGACGCGGCTCTATACGACAGCGCTTGAGATCCGTTTCCCCTCGACGTTCATCTCCGTTCCAGTTGCCCGACCGGAACGGGGCACCTGACAGGGCCGCTTATCCTCCCTGTCCATGCCCGAAACGTCGGACCTCGCATCGCCGTCATGACTCAATCCCGGTCCGTGTCCATCTCCTTCGGTTGTCGAGGTACGGGATCTTTCGACCCACTCTTCCAGCATAGAAGAACGAGAAATGAAGTCAAAAAACCTGTCAGCGATTTTTGACAGGTCGATTCGTGCCGATCCGCGGACAATTTTCTTTCCGTTCTTCCGCCCTCGTTTACGCCTGTCATTGCCCGCGGACAGTCGCTTCAAAAACATCCGAAAAATCCGAAGCATCCCTTTTTTCTGTTGATAACCCGTTTTTTCCGCTCAACTGAAACCAGAAATAGATGAGGAGCGCATAGGTGCCGATGAGTGTGGATAGATTTACGCCGGTGATTCGGAGATCCAACCACGGGAAAAATACGTGGAGATGCGACACGCCTTGGAGCGCCTTCACGAATCCGGAAGCGGGAAGCATGACGATGTCGTGCGCGAAAAAATTTCCCCAGACGGCGACGAGCGCTCCCCAGCCCATGATGAACGGGATGAGCGGCGCAGCGAGGAGGTTCGTGAGGAGACCGACAAGCGTCAGCCGATCGAACGCCCAGGCGGCATACGGCGCTGTGCAAAGCGTCGCGGCCGCGGTCATGGAAAACGCTTCGCGGATCCCGAATCGCTTCGGCAGGCGACGGCACCACGCTTCGATGAGCGGCGCCCAGCAGAGAATCCCCCATGTTGCGAGAAATGACAGTGCGAACCCGATGTCATAGAGTAACTGCCACGGGTTGATGAGAAGCAGGAGAACGGCCACCACCAGGAGAAGTCGGAGCGGCTGGACCGGCCGGCCGACCTCGCGCGCGAGAAGAATGAGCCAGCCCATGAATGCCGCGCGCGCGACGGAGGCGGCGAATCCCACGAACCCGACGAAGACGATGATCGCGAGCGATGTGAGAAAAAACGCGTGGCGGCGACGAAGCCCGATCCGCGCGATGATGATCGCGAAGAATTGCACGAGCACGGTGACGTTCGCGCCGGAAACGGCGACGAGATGCGTGAGCCCGGAGGAACGGAACGCATCGCGCGCCGTTTTTGAAAGCTCTGCGTCGCCGTAGAGGATCCCGGCGACAAGCGCGGCGTCGTCCGGCGGCAAAACCGAAGCGATGCGGGCGGTGACGGTTTTTCTCCATCCCGCGAGGATGCCGGGAATGCCGCGCGTCGGCTCCGGTTGCGCCACGAGCATCCGCACGTTCCCGATCCGGCGAAGCTCGGGACGCGGCGAAACATCCACGCGCCAAACACCGAGGAAAAAGGCGAACATGAGCGCCGCGAGACACTTCGTCTTCGTGGAAACCGGGAGAACAAAAGCGAACGCCGCAAGAAAAAGAATGATCGCGAGAGTCGCCGACGCGATATCAAACCGATGCCAGCCCGTCGCGGCCGCAACACCCGCGACGAACGCCGCAAAACACCAGCCGGCGATCGCGCCGACGCTCGTTGGAATATGGAAGACCATATTCCACAGCTACCACACTTACGTTTTTCGTCCAACGCGCAGATAGGTAAAACCGACGGCGGTCGCATGTTCCGGCGTCAGCAGATTTCGAGCATCGAACAAGAGCGTCCCGGCCATGACGGATTTGAGTCGCGGGAGGTCGAGCGTCCGGAATTCATCCCATTCCGTGGCGATCACGACCGCGTGCGCGTCTTGTGCGGCCGAGAACGGGTCCGGCAATTGTACAAAGTCGAACCCCATATCCGCGGACGCCACGTGAGCCACCGGATCATACGCGCGGACGACGGCGCCGCGGCGATGGAGCTCTTTCAGGATATCGACCGCCGCGGATTCGCGAGTGTCATCGGTGTTGTCTTTGAAGGCGATCCCGAGCACGGCCACTGTCTTCCCCATGAGCGGACCAAGCGCGCGTTCCAGTCGGTCGACGACACGCATCCGCGTCATCGCATTGGTCCGGATCGCCGCGTTCACGATCGGCAATGGTTCGGACACCGATTCGCCGAGCTTCGCGAGCGCACGCACGTCCTTCGGAAAACAGCTCCCGCCCCACCCAAGGCCGGCGCGCAAAAAATCCTTGCCGATGCGCGGATCAAGACCGATCCCTTTCGCGACCGCATCGACATCCGCGCCGACCAATTCGGAAAGCGCCGCGATTTCATTGATGAAGCTGATTTTCGTCGCCAAAAACGCGTTCGCCGCATACTTGGTGAGCTCGGCACTTCGCGGATCCGTCACGACTTTCGGGCAGTCGAGGTACGCGAACAGATGGACCATCACGTCCGATGCGCGCAACGACGACGACCCGATGATGACGCGCGATGGATGCAAAAAATCGTACACGGCACGGCCTTCGCGAAGGGTCTCGGGGTTCGATACGACGTCGAATTCCTGGCTCGTTCCGGCACGAACCGTCTGCTCGATCAGCTCGGACGTGCCGACCGGGACCGTGCTCTTCGTCGCGATCACCGCATAGCCCGTAAGATACTTCCCGATTGCTTCGGCCGCGGAAATCACGTATCGCATGTCCACCGATCCGTCTTCGGCCGACGGCGTCCCGACGGCAATGGAGATCACCTCGCTCCCCGGAATCGCGGCCTCGTACGAGGTCGTAAATCGAAGACGGCCGTGCGCGACATTTCGCTTCACCAATTCCTCGAGCCCCGGTTCATAAATGGGAATGATCCCCAGCTTCAAGCGTTCGATTTTCCCGGCATCAACATCCACGCACGTCACGGAATGCCCGAGCTCCGCCAAACACGAGCCGGACACGAGTCCGACATATCCCGTCCCGACGACCGTTACGCGCATACGATGTTTACGAGCCGTCCCGCGATATAAATCACCTTCGCTGGTTTCTTGCTGCCCAAAAATGGCTTCACTTTTTCGGACTGGAGCGCGATTGTTTTCACTTCCGCTTCAGAAATTCCCGTCGGAGCCGTCACCCGGTCTCGCACTCTTCCGTTCACCTGGATGACCAGTTCGAACGTATCCGCCACGAGTTTTTTCGGATCATACGACGGCCAATCGGCGAGATGGATGGAAGTCTTATGGCCAAGTTTCTGCCAGAGCTCTTCGGCCATGTGCGGCGCGAACGGCGCGAGAAGTTTGAGGAATGCTTCCGACGGCTCGGTCATCTCATTCGCCAAAATCATCATGGCCGAGATGGCCGTGTTGAAGTTCAACGTCTCGATGTCATCGCCGACCTTCTTGATGGTTTGATGGAGTAGCCGCTCAAAATCGGACGTCGGACGTCCGCCTTTTGCTGGCGGACGTCGGACGTCCGCATATATTCGCCACACTTTTTCCAAAAAGCGCTTCACGCCTTCGATGCCGCGCGTATCCCATGGGGCATCCGCATCAAACGGGCCGATGAACATCTCGTACATCCGGAACACGTCGGCGCCGAATTTTTCCACCACGTCGTCGGGATTCACCACGTTTCCCTTCGACTTCGACATCTTCACGCCGCCTTCCCCCAAGATAAGCGCGTGCGAGCGGCGACGCGCATATGGTTCCGATCCGCACTCGGCCGGGATCGCGCCGATGTCCCACAAAAATTTGTACCAAAATCGGGAATACAAAAGATGCAGCGTCGTGTGTTCCATCCCGCCATTGTAAAGATCCACGGGCATCCAATATTTCAGTTTCTTCGGATCGGCGAACGCTTTTTTGTTGTGCGGATCACAGTATCGGAGGAAGTACCACGAAGATCCGGCCCAGTTCGGCATGGTGTCGGTTTCGCGCTTCGCCGGCCGCTTGCACGACGGACACGGCACCTTTACCCACGTCGAAATCTTCGCGAGCGGGGATTCGCCCGTAGCCGTCGGCTCGTAATACCGCACATCCGGAAGCTCAACCGGAAGCTGCTTGTCCGGCACCGGCACATACCCGCACTCGTCACAGTTGATAATCGGAATCGGCTCGCCCCAATACCGCTGGCGCGAAAACACCCAGTCGCGCAGTTTAAAATTAACCGTGCGCTTCCCCTTCTTCTCCGTCTCGAGCCACGCGATCATTTTTTCCTTCGCCTCCGCCGTTGCGAGACCATTCAAAAAATCGGAGTTGATCGCCATGCCTTCTCCCGTAAACGCGCACGGCGATGCCGTCCCTTCGAGATGCGGCCAAAAACAGGCGAGCTCCGCGCCGAGGACGTATGACTTCACCTGATCCGCCGGAACCCACACAACCTCGTGCTTCGCAGATTCTTCGTCGGAGATCGGGACGCGCGTCTCGTCAACCAGCTCCAGCCACACGCCAGTCGCAATCGCCGTCCGGTTTTCGTTTTTGTGGGCCGCGAAGTATCGCGCGATCACCTCATCGCCGAGCGTCCGAACGACGCGAACATTCGTATATCCCGTTTCCTCCCGCACCTCGCGGATCGCCGCATCCGTCGGATCTTCCCCCTCGTCCACGCCGCCCACGATGAATGTTTTCCAGTCGTGTTTTTTCCACTTGAGGCACAAAAATGCCTTGTCGCTCGGACGCTGGACGATCGCCTGGACGTTGCGGCGCATCACGGTCTTTTTGTCGTCGCGCGGAGGATTGGTTTCGTCCGTAAAAATCGGGGCAACAACCTGCTTCACCTCCAACCCGTGTTTCTTCGCAAACTCGAAGTCGCGCTCATCATGCGCCGGCACAGCCATGATCGCGCCAGTGCCGTACCCGGCCAAAACGTAGTCCGCGATCCAAATTGGAATGTGCTTCCCCGTCGCCGAATTGATGGCGCGAATCCCCTTGAGTTCGACGCCCGTCTTTTCCTTGCTTTCCTGCCGCTCAATATCGCTCTTCCGGCGCGCGCCTTCGCGATATTCCTGCACGGGCTGCGCGTTCACGATCGCCCCGTCTCGGAGCCACCGATCGAGAAGCGGATGCTCGGGAGACAACACGAGATACGTCGCGCCAAAGAGCGTATCCGGCCGCGTGGTAAAAACGGTCGCGACGGCTTCAATCCCTTTCAACTCGACATCCTGCGCTTCGATCACGAAATCGATGCTCGCCCCTTCCGAACGGCCGATCCAGTTTATCTGCTGGGTCTTAATCCGTTCGAGATAGTCCACCTTCTCCAAATCCTCGATCAGTCGGTCCGCATAAGCCGTAATGCGGATCATCCACTGCGCCTTCTCGCGTTTCTCTACCTTACCGCCGCACCGTTCGCAGACGCCTCCTTGCGCCTCTTCATTTGCGAGACCGATTTTGCACGCGGGGCACCAGTTGATAGTCGCGGACGCCTTGTATGCCATCCGCTTCTCGTCGAGATAGGCGCCGATCGCCTTCGGCCCGTGCAGCCGAACCTTGGGAGGAATTTTTAACTCAGAGAGCGGTCGAGCGCGCTTCGTTTCCTCGTCGTAATAGGACGTAAAAAACTTCAGGAACATCCACTGCGTCCATTTGTAGTAGGCCGGATCGGTGGTGTTGATCTCGCGCGACCAATCGAAGCCGAAGCCGAGCGATTTGAGCTGGCGCGTAAAATTGGCGACGTTTTTCTTCGTCGCCGCCTGCGGCTTCACCTTGTGCTTGATGGCAAAATTCTCCGTGGGCAGGCCGAACGCATCCCAGCCGATGGGATAGAGCACGTTCTTCCCCTCCATCCGCTTTTTCCGCGTCACGATATCAATCGCCGTGTACGACCGCGGATGGCCGACATGCAACCCTTCGCCGGACGGATACGGAAACTCGATCAAGCCGTAAAACTTTTCTTTTTTGCCATCTTTCGCATGGTAGATCCCATCACGCTCCCATTTCTTCTGCCATTTGGCTTCGATGGTTTTGAACGGATATCCCCCTGCAGCCGTTTTCTTTCGAGGCATAGCCGATCTACGCTATCAATTTTGAGACAAAATTTCCACCCCTTCCGTCTTTCGAAACCCGATCCGATCCGGCGCTTCGCCCTCCGAGCCGAACATCGCACCGAGCATAATCGCCTCATCGCCATACCGGTCACGGACCAAATCCACGGCGTTGGAGATAGATTTTTGCCGCTCTGTTTTTGATATTCGCTCATTCGCACGAATGAGCGAATGAGACAGCGGAAGACGGTGTTGCTGCGAGGGCGGGGTGAGATTCGAAAATGTCACGGCGAGAAAATTCACGCGCTCGCCCTGCCACATCTCGCGAAGAAGATCGCAGGCGGCGCCGACGAGTGTGAAAGAATCTTGTGCGGGTTCGGAAAGATGGAGGAAGTCGGAGACACCGTCGGAAATCGGGGTGGAAAAACCGATAGTTTTGTTCTGGAACATTCCTCTAAAACCAACTACCACCGAAACCGTTCCTGCCAAAAGTCCCTGCTGACGCATTCGCCGTCCCGCGCGCTCGGTGAGGCGCGTCAGCACGGCCATGACCTTCCCCTCGCGAGTCACGCGATCGGGAACGCAGTATGAATGTCCGATGGATTTCGGCGGAAGTTCCTCCGCCGTCTGCACCTTCTCAAACTCCATGCCGTGCAGCTTGCACCACAGAAAAAAACCGTATTTGCCGAACAGGCGCATGAGGTTCGCGACCGGGTATCGTTTGAGTTCGAGAAGCGTCCGGATTCCGGTGCGCTCCAGTCGGCGTCGGATACGCGGACCGATGCCGCACACGTCTTCGAGGTCGAGCTGCGACAAAATCTCGTCGAGATTGTCTTGGTCGATCACGGTAAATCCGTTCGGTTTCTCGAAATCAGATGCGGTCTTCGCGAGAAACCGCGTTGGTGCGATGCCGATGGAACAGCGCAGCCACTCGCCAACCTCATTCGCGATCCGCCATCTCGCACGCATGAGCGCCCACGCCGCTTCGGCAGGATCGCGGTACCAGCCGGTCAAATCCAAAAACGCCTCGTCAATGGAATAGTGTTCCACGCGGTCGGTAAGTTCGTGTAGGATGGAAAAAACGCGAGAAGTGACGGCACGATATTTTGGGGGATCATTTTGCACGAACACGGCGCTCGGGCAGATCTTCCGTGATTCAGCCATCGTCATCCCGACTTTCATCCCAAGTTTCTTGGCCTCGATTGAGGCCGCGATGACACAGCCATGCTTATGCAAATATGCGCAAACCCCGAGCGGCTTTCCCCGCAACGTCGGATTCGCCTGCTGCTCCACCGACGCGAAGTAGGAGTTCATATCCACGTGAGCGATGAGCTTGTTGGAAACAGGAGGGAGCATATCTCATAGCACCGCCATGTCGTCGAGTTGCCACTTCATCGTCTCGGAGGAAAACGAGAGACGATAGGCATTGGCATCATCGGAGACCGAAAAAATATAAATCTTCTCGCGGCCGCGACGCTCCGTGTGCACAAGGTTCACTTTTTTCACTTGGTAATGCCGATTCCCCCACTTGAACGTCATGGGTTCGGTACGATCCTGTCGGAAGGCCGCCAGAACTTCAATCGGCTCCGCAACTTTCTCGTACATATCAGCGGAAGCTACGGATGACGGCTCGGACAACCCCTTGGATCAACGGATCGTAACAATAAATCGGTTTCATCGTGGCGTTGGCGGGTTGGAGACGGATACGGTCGCGCTCGCGATAAAACCGTTTAAGCGTGGCATAGGCATTATCGAGAAGCGCCACGACCACGTCGCCGTTTTTCGGAGACGGATTCCGTTCCACTACCACGTAATCACCGTCGAAAATTCCGTCCTCGATCATGGAGCTCCCCTTCACGCGCAGTACATAGGAATTCGCCGAGTCCGGTGCGAGGTCTACGGGGACGGCGATCGTCTCGCGCTCCTCAACCGCCTCGATCGGCTCACCGGCCGTGATCAAACCGGTCAAAGGGAGCAAAACGCTCTTGCCCCAACGCACGGCCTTGTCCGTCGGCTCGAGGTCGCGGAAGGTCGCGCCGTTCGCCCGCAAAAATCCGCGTTCCCGGAGCGCCTGGATGTGGACATGGACCGTGGAGGGGGAAGCCAGGTCCAGGCCCGACGCGATTTCGCGAAAGGACGGCGGGTATCCCTTCTCGTGGATGAAGGACACGATGTAGTCGAGCACGTCTTTTTGTTTGGGTGTGAGTGGAGGGGCCATATTTATGTCCCGTTAGGGATACAGAACAAAAATAGAACACAAAATTCATGCCGTCAATACCCACTTGTCCACAGCTTCCTCTCGCAAACCCCTTGACAGGGCGACGAAAAATTGGCAGCGGTAGATAGAGAGGATTTTATTCGTAACGACATCACATCTATGTCTCGCCTCGTGCATTCGTGGCGGCTGGTTTGCCGTATTCTCGTGCCGATCATCGTCGCCCTGTCACCTCTGTCCGCGCCTGTCGCGTTTACCTCTTCAGACCTCGCGCCCATCCCTCCCTGCGCTGTCGTTCTTCCGACAGAATCAACTTCGACACAGGCGGTAGAAACAGTTTCATCTGCGCTAACAACATCCACCACCCCGGAACCTCCAACAATCCTATCCACCGCAACGACGACGCCCGTCAATATCACAACGACAGCCGTTCCGGTCTCTGCGCCGGTCGTGCCCGCTCCACCGCGCTACGATCTGCTTCGTCTGAATGAACTCATGCCGCAACCGGCAGAGGGGAAAGAATGGATCGAAATGACCTCGATCGACCCAAACACGACGGTCGAGGTCGGCGGGCTTCGGTTGCGTGATCGGACCGGCGTGATCTTCACCTTCGCTAGCGGGACGCTCGACGCCGCGCATCCGTTCGTCGTCGCAACGCTTTCGAGCTCCCGGCTGAACAACGATGGTGACGACGTTTCGCTGGTCGACCCATCGGGCGCCATTCTCGACACCTTCGCTTACCTGGATTCGGAAAAAGGAAAAACGTGGTCGCGATATCCCGACGGCATCGGCGCGTGGGCCGTGTCAGATCCGACGCCGGACGGCAAAAACCTCGCGCCGCCCATCCCGCCGGATGAACCCGAAGAATCCGAGGGACCGATGATCCTCCCGGCGGAAACGAACGACGAAATAGAAGAGCCGGCGCCCGCCGAAGCCGAACCCACCTCGGACACGCTCGAGCTCGGCGAGAGCATCGCGCCCGCCGAGCCGGAACCGGTCGAACAAGTCCCGCAATCGACAACTGAAAAAACGCTCGCGCGACGCGCCACGACAAATGCTATTTCCACAAAGAAAAACGCGACGAAAAAAATAACGACGACGCGAAAACTCGCTTCGGCGTCAGTATCGCCACTAACAATCACCTTCGATATGATCAATGAAGATTCAAACCGCGGCATCCGCGTCCGCCTGAACGGTGTCGTCCGATCGCCGCCAGGACTTCTCACCGGACACGCATTTATCCTGAACGCGCCGGACGGACGAGGGCTCCTCGTGCGCGTTCCGACATCACGAAAACTTCCGGAGTTCGGCCGGAGGATGAGCATCACTGGTTCGCTTGTTTTCCAGGATTCAGGAATCCCGTACCTCAAACTCGGGGCAAAAGATGCGTGGGAGGTTGAGGCCGGAGAGGCGGGACCGGTCGTCCCGCGGACGGTCGACCTCACGATGCCCGCTGCCGAGGACGCGTGGAGCGTCGTCGCGGTGACAGGAACCGTCCGGAGTGTGCGCGGCCAGACCGTCACGCTCGAATATGCCTACGGCGATCTCGATATCGTCATAAAACCGGTGGCGAACTATCGGGCGGCCCGGCTTACCGCGGGCGACACGCTCACGGTCGTCGGATTTCTCGATATGACGCGGGAGTCGCCGCGCATTCTGCCGCGACGCGCCGACGATATCGCGATCATCGCACACGCGACGCCGAAAAAACAACCGGGCGCGATGTCTCCCCTTCCCGGATGGACGCCGCTCGGCGCGGCCGGACTCGCGATCGCGGGAAACGAGGGCGTGAAAAGCTATCGCGAACGGCGAAAAAAACGCGCGCTTGAAAAAAACATCAAAACGGATCTTAATACGATGATATGAAGAGCGTCCTACGAACCGCCGTACTCCTTTCCGGTTTAAGCGCATTTGGAGCCGGATGCCTTTCCATGCCGACGACGGGCCAACGAGCCCCGTTACAACCGACGGAAAATAAGAAAACTCTCCTCGGAAATGAACGGAATTCGTATTGCACCGCGGAACCGGAAGAAAACGAGATCGGCGCGATGGTCTATCCGATCTCGCCGGCCTATTGGAACATGCCGCACCTCGGACAAATTTTTACGGCGCTCGACTGCAATAATCGAGAACGGGCGATGAACGTTCCGGGAATGAGGGACGGGACGTACGTCTCGGGGATTTCCCTCTCCTGGGGAGATGGCGCGCCCACCTCCGAAATGGCGGCGCTCCTCAAAAAACTTGGTTTCACGGAAACGAAATCCGGCCTCTGGCAGAAGGACGATCCGATTTCGCTGGATGGTCTCGACCAACTTCGCGCGCTCCTACGTGACCCTGAAAAAAACGGCGGCCTGGAATCCGAAGACTGCCTGAACTGCGGATAAAAACGTTTTCGTCGGTCAAAAAGAAACAGACCCTACTAGGTCTGTTTCTTTTTGGAGCGGGTAGGGGGAGTCGAACCCCCATCTCCACCTTGGCAAGGTGGCATAATAGCCGCTATACGATACCCGCACGCACGCTCCTCGAGCGACGTGAGACTATCAAGGAAAAACCGCCTTCGCAAGTCTCGTCACCAACTTCCCCCGCCGCCGCCTCCGCCGCCTCCTCCGGAGCCGCCGCCGGAAAATCCGGATCCTCCGGAACCGGACGACGACGGCGCGGCATACGCGCTCGACGTAGCATCCGAGTGGAGATGCCCGAGCTCCGAAGCGAACGCCGCGGCGCCCATGCTCGAGAGCGCCCCTTCCGCCCAGTCCGGCGGCGGGACGTGGAGCGACGCGAATTGCTCCGCCCATTTCTTCTCCACGCCGAACACGATCGCGTATGGCAGGAGCGCCTGAAACTCCTCGGGCGTTCGTTCCGGCGCGTTATGAAAATCCATCCGGTCCTTTTCCGTGACCGACAAAAACCACTTAAACCCCTTGATGGCCGCGAGGAGCTTCGCCCCTTTTTGATTCCGCCGCGGCATGAACCAGCCGAACACGGCGACAATGAGTCCCGTTAAAAATGCGCTCAATGCCCCGACGCCCGTCGAGCTGAAGAAAAAGAGGATCCCCCAAATCAAAAGAACCCCGATGATGATATACGTCGTCCGCGTCTGATTCGGTTTCGCGTCGAAAATATCAAGACGGTCTACCGATTTCTGGACGTTCGTCTTGAACGCCGCGACGGCTTCATAAAACTTTTCACGCTTCAACTGCGACATCGTCTGTTCGTCTCCACCTTTGAACAGGCCGCGGAGGATGAACAGCTCATACGGTTCGAGTTCCTTGTCCGCGTCTTTGTGCTTTACGAACGTGAACGTTTGTTTCGAACCGAAAAGGCCCGCGACCTCCCCGAAGCGGATGTTGAGATATCCGCGCCGCGCGAGATCTATGATCGTCGCCGTGACGGTGCGCGGCGGCACCTCGCCGTCCGTCATCGCCGCTCCGACCATGGCCGGCGTAAGTTTCTCCGGCGGTTCGTACTCCGGAATGATCGCGCCGAGTTCCGGATCGCGTCCGCGCGTCCGCCATCGCCAATACATGACGCCGAACGCGATCAACGGAACAAGAAGAATCCCGTTGTCCCTGAACAGCTCCCACGTCCGATCCAGAAACGTGGGTTCCGCGATGACGCCTTTGGGGAATCCGATAACGACCGTGAGTCCTTCGCTCGGATCAAGGACGCGCGTCGTCGAAAAGACAAGTTCATCCGCTTCCGTTTCGACGGAACAGGCCTGTTCGATTGAGCCGTAGATCCCCGTAAAGCAGGTCGTTTTCACCGACGCGGGGTTCAGCCCCTCCGGAAGCGCAAGCCGAAAGGAGGCCTGCTCGATCGGAACCTGCCAGCCGTTCCCCGTCACGTTCCAATACAGTTCGTCTTGATCCGGAAAAAAATTCAGGGCGCGGTTCGTTCGATATCCGATGGCGTACACGTGCGCTCCGGTCATCGTGACGTCCGGATCGCCGATTTTCAGATTCAGGACGCCGTCGGAGGTGGATTCATCGTATTCCTCCTCCTTGCCATTACGCTCGACGGTTGTAACAGCGAGCCGCAATTTGTACGTTGCGCCTCGACGGTCATAGCTCACGGGGATGTACCGGTAGATCCCATGGCGTTCGTTCCCACCGAAATCATACGCGATCCATTCCGAGAACGTCGCCGTCCGGTCGGAGGATACGGTCGCGGTGACGTGAAATCCCGTTATCCGTTCGGGAAGATACGCTGCTTCTTCCTCCTGTGCGGAGACGGGCGGAGCACCCCCGAGGAGGATGACGCCGACCACAGACAGACCGGCGAGCAGGCGGCGCATCATATTGGTGAAAATGGTAGAATAGACGGCGGAAACGCGCCAATCGAACCCGTTTCCGATTCCCATGAAAACTTCGGCAAAAACCTCAAGCGAACTGGCAAAAATTTTCTTTGAAATCGCCTATTACGACGAGATGCAGAGCGTCCCGTTCAAGCCGCGCGCGTACCAGCTCGCCTCCGAATCCATGGCCGCGCTCGGGAATGACGTGGAAGCTGCGTGGCGGAAGGGCGGGATCAGGGCGCTCAAGGAGCTGCCGGGCGTGGGACAGTCTATCGCGGAAAAAATCGACGAGTATTTCCGTACCGGAAAGGTGAAGGCCCATGCGGACATGAAAAAGAAATTCCCGGTGGACATTTGGTCGCTGTCGAGAATCGAAGGGCTGGGGCCGAAACACATCCATGACCTCTACACGGTTCTCAAGGTCAAAGACCTCGGCGGATTAAAAAAGGCGCTGGCTTCTCACAAAGTCCGGACGATTCCCCGATGGGGAGAGAAAAGCGAAGAGAAGCTCGCGCGAGAGCTCGGCCTCATGGAACGCGCGAGCGGTCGGCATTTGCTCGGTGTTATTTTGCCTGTGGCGGATGACATCGTGACCAAACTTTCTAAAATCAAGGGCGTAAAGCATTGCGTCTATGCCGGATCGCTCCGGCGCAAGCAGGAAACGATCGGCGACATCGACCTCATCGCCACGACAAGCGATCCGGAACGCGTGATGGATGCCTTCGTCTCGCTTCCCATGGTCGAGACGGTGCAGGAACGCGGGAAAACTCGCTCGTCCGTGCGGCTCACGATGGGCATCGACGCGGATCTGCGCGTCGTCCCCGACGCCGTGTATGGCGCGACGCTCCAGTATTTCACGGGGGACAAGCGGCATAACGTCCTCCTTCGCGAATACGCATTGAGCAAACATTTTACCCTCAATGAATACGGGCTCTTTCGCCTCAAAAAGGGACGCGATGGACACAAAAGCGGAGCATTGGTCGTGTGCAAAACCGAAGAGGAAATTTATCGGAAGCTCGGCATGGACACGCCGCCGCCGGAACTCCGCGTGGGCGGCGACGAGCTCGATGCCGCGCGCGAGCATCGCCTGCCAAAGATCGTCCCGTATGGATCGGTGAGAGGCGACCTTCAAGTGCAGACGAACTGGACCGATGGCTCTGCGACGATCGAAAAAATGGCCGTCGCCGCGAAGAATGCGGGGCTTTCCTACATGGCGGTGACGGATCATACGAAGGCACTCGCGTTTGTCGGCGGGCTGGATGATGCGAAGGTCGCCAAGCAAGGAAAAGAGATTGACCGACTGAACAAAAAACTTCGCGGCTTCCTTATCCTCAAGGGAACGGAGTGCGATATTTTGAAAGATGGCTCGCTCGACCTTTCGGACAAAACGCTCGCGACGCTCGACTGGGTCGGCATATCCGTGCACTCACACTTCAATCTGCCGCGCGCCGAACAGACAAGGCGCGTGATCCAAGCGATATCGAATCCCAACGTAGACTGCCTGTTCCATCCCACCTGCCGGCTCATCGGAAAACGTGAAGGAATCGACCTCGACATGGACGAGATCGTCGCCGCGGCAAAGAAATACCGGGTCGCGCTGGAAATCGACGCGCACCCGGACCGCACCGATCTGCGCGACCTGCACGTCCGCATGACGGTGAAGGCAGGGGTCAAACTCGTCATCGACACCGATGCCCACGCCCCCGACCACTTCCGTTTCATTCCGCTCGGCGAAGCCGTCGCCCGGCGGGGGTGGGCGACGAAAAACGACATTTTGAATACGAAAACCGCGAGCGCACTCCTGGCGTATCTCGACAAGAAACGAAAACGCGCCTAGGATTGCGCGGCCCAAGCCCGGGTGGCGGAATGGTATACGCAGGGGACTTAAAATCCCCGGTTCGAAAGGACATGTGGGTTCGATCCCCACCCCGGGCACCAGAAAAAAACAACGCGCGCTGCGTTGTTTTTTGTTTTCCCTGCATGCGCGTATACTAAGCCGATATGAACATCAAACACGTCATGTGGGTTCTTCGTGTCGCGGTTGCCGGAGAATTCATCGGTCACGGAATGTTCGCGCTCCAGGGAAAGGCCTCCTGGTTCGTGTACTTCCAAGCCGTCGGAATCACCGGCGATGATACGATCCGCACCCTCCTCCTGCTCGTGGGCGTTCTGGATCTTGCGCTTGCGCTGCTCCTGCTCATCAAGCCGATCCCGCTCGCCATCGTTTGGATGACGTTCTGGGGGTTCTGGACCGCGCTCATCCGCTGGCCGATCGGACCTGATCCGGTCTGGGATTTCGTCGAGAGGTCTGCCAACTGGGGCGCGCCGCTTGCGTTGCTTCTGCTTCTCGGTTGGCCGAAAACGGCGCGCGAGTGGCTCTGGGGCAAAAAATAGCCATGGCAAAAAAACGCTCGCGCGTCCTGATCGTCGGCGGCGGGTTCGGAGGGCTTGCCACGGCATTGGCGCTCTCCAAGCACACGGCAGATACGGAACTTGAAATCACCCTGCTCTCCGACAAACCGCACTTCGAATACCACGCCGCCCTCTATCGCGTGGTCACCGGAAAATCGCCGCTCGAGGTGTGCATTCCCGTTTCAGAAATTCTCAAGCACGCGAACGTGAATTTCGATCTTGAAAAAGTCACGAGCGTGGATGCCGCCGAGCGCATGGTGCGCGGCGAATCCGGACGGCAATATCCATTCGACTATCTCGTGCTCGCGCTTGGTTCCGAAACGGCCTATTTCAAAATCCCTGGGCTGGAAACGTTCTCATATGGGTTCAAATCCATCCAGGAAGCGATGCGCCTCAAGCGGCATCTCCACGAGGTCATCGGAACCTGCGCGATTTCGGATACCGATACGGAGGAAGATCTCTGCCGGATGCATCTTGTGATCGTGGGTGGCGGGCCGAGCGGCGTCGAACTCGCCGCAGAACTTGCGGTCTACGCGCGGCGGCTCGCGAAAAACCATGGGGTTGATCCGCGCCTCCTGGCCATCGACATCATCGACAGCGCTCCGCGCATCCTTCCTATGCTCCCGTCGCGCGTATCGGAGATCGTCGCCATGCGATTGCGCGCACTCGGCGTGAACCTCTTCCTCAACCGGCCGATGCTCGAAGGAAAAATACGGGAGATCATGGTGCGCGGGATGACCATGCACACGGAAACGATCATCTGGACAGCCGGCGTCGCGCCGAATGCGCTCTATGCGTCCACTGGCGCGTTCCGCTTCGACAAAAAGGGTCGCGTCGAAGTCGACGTCGCTCTCCGCGCGAAAGGGCACAAAAATATTTTCGTCATCGGCGACGGCGCGGCAACGCAATATTCAGGGATGGCGCAGACCGCCATTCACGACGGCAAACATGTCGCGGCTGCCATCCCGCGGCTTCTCCGAAAACAACGGCCGGCACCGTATATCCCGAAGCGGCCTGCGTACTCCATCCCGGTCGGCCCGGGGTGGGCCGCGACCATGTTCGGCTCCCTTCTCTTCACCGGTTACCTTGGCTGGATCTTCCGTCGCGCGATTGATTTCCGCTTTTTCCTGTCCATCCTTCCCTTCGGAAAAGCGCTCACGGCGTTCCGCTGCGGAAAACGGCTCACGGAGTCCTGCCCGGCGTGCGCCGAACCTACTTCTTCATCATCTCCTCGTTGAAAAACTCGCCGCAGGATTTTGAAAGCTTTTCCTGTTCGGCAGTCGTCGGCTGGGAACCTTGAAGAAGTTCTGACACCCGTTTTTCACCGAGGACTCTTTTCCCGCACTCCATGAGACCCGGCGGAATGATCTCGCCGATTCCACCGGGACCGGAAAGTCCACTGACGACGCCTTGGAACATCTGTGAACCGGCCGATTGCATCATTTGCTGGAACCCCCCGCCGGACACGAAGAGCCCTGCCGTCACGGCCCCGGCAAGAATCGCCGCGCCGATGAGCGTCCAGATGATGAGATATAATGCTCCCAGGATTTTCAGGAAGGTGTTCATACTAAAGGTATGTTACTCCGCTCGCCGTCCTCTAGCCATGCCGACGGTCCGTGCGCTAAGGTAGAGGCATCACGCTATGGAGGAGATCGAACGCATCGTCGCGCCGGATTCGCTGGAACAGGACCGTGGATTCGAGGTCTCCCTCCGTCCGAAGACGCTCCAGGAATTCATCGGCCAGCCGAAGGTGAAGGAAAACCTGACGATTTTTCTTGAAGCCGCGCGGGGACGGAAAGAGCCATGCGAACATGTTCTCTTATACGGCCCCCCGGGACTCGGAAAAACCACGCTCGCGCATGTCATCGGCGCCGAGATGGGTGCGACGGTCAAGGTGACAAGCGGGCCCGCGCTTGAACGCGTCGGCGACCTCGCGGCCATCCTCACCAACCTCGAGGAAGGAGACGTGCTGTTCATCGACGAAATCCACCGCATGAACCGGACGATCGAGGAGGTGCTCTATCCGGCCATGGAGGATTACGCGCTCGATATCGTCATCGGCAAAGGCCCGACCGCGCGCACGCTCCGGCTCGATCTGAAACGCTTCACGCTCATCGGCGCGACGACGAAGATGTCGCTCCTGTCCGGACCGTTTCGCGACCGGTTCGGCGCGATCTACCATTTGGACTTCTACGGCATCGAGGAGATGATCGACATCATCCGACGGAGCGCGGCGCTTCTCGACATCGCCGTCGGCGCGGACGAAGCCCGCGTGATCGCCTCACGGTCGCGCCGGACGCCGCGTGTCGCGAACCGGCTCCTGAAGCGCGTCCGCGACTACGCCCAGGTCCGCGGGGATGGTACACTTTCGACGCCCGTGGTGGATGAGGCGCTCACCCGTCTCGACATCGACCCGCGCGGCTTGGACGACATGGACCGCCGGACCCTCCTCGCGATGATCGAGAAATTCGGCGGCGGCCCCGTGGGGCTCACGACCCTCGCCGCCTCGACCGCGGAAGACGTCGCGACGCTCGAAGAGGTGATCGAGCCGTTTCTCCTGCGCGAAGGCCTCATCGACCGGACCCCCCGCGGCCGCGTCGCGACCGACCTGGCCTATCACCATCTCGGGCTGACCCCACCGAACCGACAATCCTCCCTCACCTAGCTACAGTCTACGGCCTACCGCCTATAGTCTATTCCCATGATCCCCCTCCCCATCTTCCTCGCCGTCTGGGCGTTTCTCCTCCTCATCTGGCTGGCGTTTGCGGCGATCAGCGCGCTGCAGATGCTCCGCTTTGGCGTGAGCGGCCACATGGTCTACGTTTCCACGGGATTGTTCATGATCGTATCCTTCCTGGTTCTGTCCGCCACGGCGCTGTTTTTCCTCACCGTCGATTGGTCGCTCGGATTGGAATTGAGCCTCCCCGCGTTCAACGCGACCATCCCCCTCTAGCATGTTTGATCTCGCCCATCTCCCGAACGGCGCGCCGAATGAGAAGGCGGTCGTGCTGCTGCGCCGGCATTGGTTCACGATGCTCTCGCTCGCGCTCTCCTTCGCGTTCGTTCTGCTCCTCCCTCCCGCGATCTACATCGGCCTTCTTCTCATTGTCCCGGATTTTTTCAGCGATTCCGTCCGTGTAACGCTGCTCGTGCTCGGCGGATCGATTTTTTTCCTGTTCGCCTGGCTGTTCCTCTATCAAAGCTACATCGACTATTACCTGGACGTCTGGATCGTGACGAACCGACGCATCTTGAGCATGGAACAGCACGGGCTGTTTTCACGGACCGTGTCGGAACTGCGGCTGCATCGCGTGCAGGATGTGACCGCGGAAGTGCACGGATTCTGGCGCACCATGTTCGATTTTGGGGATCTCTACATCCAGACGGCCGGAGAAAAAGAGCGGTTCATCTTTGAAGAAATTCCGCATCCGAACGCGGTCGCGAAGACCATCCTCGATCTCGCCGAAGAACAGCGCAAGGCGCATCTTGAGGAAGCCGTGGAGGAATTCGGGATGCCGGACGGGAAGAAGCAAGCAGCAAGCAGCACGTAGCAGGGGCTATCTCCCGATCGGCGGGAGTTTCGGAGGCAGGCGCGGCGGGAGGGACGGCGGAGACATGGGACGCGGCATGGACGAGGGGCCGCCCCCGAGCGTCGTGCGGGCGAGCGACGTCCCTTGCGTCGGACCGGTCGGCTTGCCGAGACTCCGCGTCACATAGTCGCGCGCGGACGTCGCCTGCGGTCCGCCGCGGACGGCGGAATCGCGCGTCTGCATCGATCCGGAGCGCAGGGACTCGATGCGCGCTTCAGTTTTCTGCGCGCGCTTTTCGCTGTGCGAGAGCTGCGGGCCGGTCGGTTTTTGGCCAAAGAGACCTTTGAGAAATCCCATATTTACAATTATTTGTATGCCTTTCGTAATTCCGTCCCTTGATAAAAGTGTTTCAGGATCGCGTCATACGTTGCGTTGTCCTTCGACGCCATATAGAGCGCGCCGCGGGCGGAGAGCCCCACGCCGTGGCCCCAGAGAGTCTGGCCGACGTCGTGCGGAACCGGCACGGACTTGAGCCAGGCGTATCCTTTGCCGCCCCACACTTCCGTCCAGTCGCGCGTCCGTCCGTCCGAGCGCGAGAAGTACGGCGTAATCGCGAGCTTCCCGTCATACGTCACGATCTGGCCGCGCGTTTTCACGACCCCGTCGACGATATTCGGGCTTCGTTCCTCCTGTCCGTACCCGCGGTACACCTGGTCGAGGTGCGCGTCCACGTGGAAAAACTCGTCGGCGTGTTTCGTCCCACGGTTCACGTGATAGAGCGCATACGTCCGGGCGGCCGCAAGGAGCGCTTTCTGATATTCGAGCGGGCTCACGTTCGATGTCTCGGCGATGCCGTACAGATACGATTCGAGAAGCAGTTCGTTGATGACCCAAACGTTGTCGGTTTCAGGAGTAAACCGCAGTTCGAGCTTCGCGCGGAATTTGTTGTCATTCGCGCCCGGAAGCCATGACACCGGGCGGCTGTAATCGGTGATCTCGAGCGGAGACGATCCGTCCTGCGCTTCCATCACATACCACTCCGTGGATTGGCTCGTGCAGTTCGGCCCCGTGAGACGGTACAGTTTCGTGGTTCGATCGAAGGACGCCGTCGCGATCTCACCGGCTGCGAACGCGCAGATGACGTTCCCCTTCTGGGTCGCCTTCATCCCGTCCGTTATCCCGCGCACCTTCATCAGGTCGTCGGTGGTACGGAACAGTCCGACGCGGATGATCGGCTCCGCGGGCAAGCTCGCTTCGTCACCGGAGAGCGGCGGCACGCCGACGACCGGCCCGGGAACGGGTATCGGCGTCGGATCCACATACCCGTCGGACGTCACCGTGACCGGGATGGAAACTTCGCCGCCTTCGACGTCGCGACCATCGGCCGTGAGCTGGAACGTCACCTGATAGTCGCCCATTTTCGCCGGCGCCTTGAGCGTATAACTCACGAACCCGATCTCTCCCGGCGAGGTGACGCTTTGCTCCTTCACGGGTTCGGTCGTGGTCGGCCAACTCTCATCGCGGACGTTCGAATAAACGCCAAGCGCGGGCGCGACCCCGACAAGCCGCAGCGCGCGGCTGTTCCAGATCACGTCTCCCGCGTTCTTGAACCCATGCGTGAGTTTCATCCGCCCGCTTCCCGCAACCGTCACCGCCTTGTGCGAGGTGAGGAGGAGCACCGAGCTGTATGAGCCGCCGGGCGGCGTCGTTCCTTCCGTCGGCGGAACAGCCGTATCAATAAACCCGTCCGCGCCGGTCACGCGAATCTTGAGCGTCACCGACCCGCCGTCCACCCAGGCGGTATCCTCGCTCGCGAGCTGGAAGGACTCCGTATACGTGCCGGGTTTCTCCGGAGCGCGGAGCACGAGTTTCATCGTCCCGGTCTGGCCGGTCTTCACCTCTTTTTCCACCAAAAATGCCGCCTGCGCCTCCGTCCCCCACGAGGAATCCTTGAACGCGCTGGCCCGATATTTTGGTTCCCATGTATACAAAGAGAGATACCCGGCGCCCTGCTTTTTCCAGGTGGCGGAGCCGACGTTCTTGAACTTCACGTTCACGGTCGTCTGCTCGCCCGGTTCAAGCTGCCATTCGATCCCGCCCTTGTCGGTGAGCTCCGCCTTGTACACGGAGGAGGATGGAATCGCGTCCGTGGCGGTTGCCGGCGGGGTCTTGATGGAAACCGGCTGGACCACCGGGGCGGGTTTCGCGACCGTGAACGTGACGTTGACGACCGACCCCTTGATCCATGCGTTCGGGCCGGACGAAAGCAGAAATCGCTCCGAGTACGTTCCCGGCGTCGCGGGCGCCGTGATCTCGAAGACGGCACTCGCCATGGCGCCCGGTTTCACGCTGACCTCCCGGATGAGCGCCGGAAGATCCTTTTTCAGCCAAGTTGCGTTGCTGAAAACCGTCGTATCGCCGTACAAAAACACGGCTGTGGCGTTTTTCCCGCGCGTCCATGTTTTCGTCCCGATGTTCTTGAACTTGAGCGTGATCGTTTTCGTTGCCCCTGGCGCGAGCGTCACGGCGCCGGTAGACACCTCGGCTTGATAAGGTTCCGTCGCCGCGGAAACAGAAGAAAGCGGCAGAGAAACGGCCGTGGCCAGGAGCAAGGCTTCTGCAAAGCCGAGCCAAAATTTGCGGAAGTTCTTCTTGCGCATGCTCGTAAAATAGCACAAATGCGGTAAACTGCCCGAATGTCCGTCGCTCGGGCGCTCGCCCTCAATACCGGTGTACAAATCGCCGGCAAATTCGTTTCAACCATCATCGGGGTCATCGTCGTCGGCCTCATGACCCGCCACCTGGGCCAGGAAGGGTTCGGCATGTATTCCACGGCCAACGCCTTCTTTTCATTCTTTGCGCTGTTCCTCGATTTCGGCCTGAACGTGATGGTGGTGCAGATGCTCGGCGAACGGGCCGGCGACGCCGCATACGAACGCCGCGTGGTGAGCGCTGCGTTCACCCTGCGCGTCATTTCCGCCCTCATCCTGCTCGGCATCGCGCCGGTGATCGGGCTTGCGTTCCCCTACCCGTGGGAATTGAAGCTTGCGCTCTTCGCTATCTGGGGGTCGTTTTTCTTCGCTGTTTTGAACCAGATCGTGATCGGCGTGCAGCAGCGGCATCTCAAAATGCACGTCGTCGCGATCGGAGAAGTAAGCGGGCGGCTCGTCCTCCTCATCGGCATTCTCGTTGCGCGATCCCTCGGCTGGGGACTCGTCCCGATCGTGCTCATCGTGTCCGTCGGCGGCGCCGTGAACTTCCTCATCAACTTTTTTGTCGCGCAGCGGTACGCCTCATTCGCGTGGAACGTGGACATCGCGTTCTGGAAGACGCTCCTCCGTCGAAGCTGGCCCATCGGGATCTCCATCATCTTCAACCTGATCTATTTCAAGGCAGACACGCTCATCCTTTCCTTCATCCGCCCGCAAGCCGAAGTCGGCATCTACGGCGCGGCGTACCGCGTGCTCGAAATCCTCATCACGCTCCCGTTCATGTATGCGGGCGTCCTGCTTCCCATCATCGCGAAGCAATGGGCGGGGCGCGACCGCGAACGGTTCGGCCGCCTCTTGAGTCATTCCTATAACGCCATGCTGATCCTCGCGGCGCCGCTCGTGGCCGGGACCTTGCTGCTCGCGACCCGCGGCATGATCCTCGTCGCCGGTCCGGATTTCGCGGTGTCCGGCGGGGTTTTGCAGATCCTCATCCTTGCCGTCGGCATGATCTTCTTCGGCACCGTTTCGTCGCACGCCATCGTCGCCCTGGACGCCCAACGATCGATGCTCCCGATCTATATCGCCGTCGCCGTGGTCACGCTCGCCGGGTACATCCTCTTCATCCCCACCTACGGGATGTGGGCCGCGGCCTGGCTCACGGTCTTTTCCGAGTTCTGCATCGCGCTCGGTTCGACCGCCATGGTGATCAAAAAATCCGGCGCGCGGTGGTCTCCGGCAGCCGGACTCAAAGCCGTGGCCGCGGCCGTGGTTATGGCGTTCGTCATTCGGCCATTGCAAGACCTCCCCCTCGTGATCCCCGTTCTTGCCGGCGCCGCGACGTATACGCTTCTCGTTCTTGCTTCAGGCGCCGTCTCGAAAGAGACGATCCGCGACATCCTCTCCATCCGCAAACCCCCGCCGACGCTGGAGAACCCTCTTGGATAAAACGATATAATCTTCCCTGAGCTTGTCGAAGGGCTACCACAAGGAATTCATTACGGTAGTCCTTCGATGAACTCAGGAACGAAACATATGTCCCGCCTCATCCTCATCCTTCTCCCGCTCGTCCTCCCGACGTACGTGATCCGGTTCCAGATCGGGCCGCTGCCGACGACGCTGCTTGAAGTCTTTTTACTGGCCTTCCTGGCGCTCTGGACGACGCAGCGCGGTCTCCCTGGATGGAAAAACGCACGCACGCTTCTCCAGAAGCGCGGATGGGCGTGGCCGCTCGGTCTCTGGCTCCTCGCGGGGCTGATCGGCGTCGTCGTCGCGCAAGATCATCTCGCGGCGCTCGGACTCTGGCGAGCATATTTTCTTGAACCGGCGCTTGTCTTCGCCATGCTCACGGATCTGGTGCGGGATGATCGCGAAAAACAATTGCTTCTCCGATCGCTCTCCGTGACCGTTGCCGTGCTGGCGCTCTGGGCCATCGCACAAATCGCCGGACTTCTCCCGATCCCGACTCCGTGGGACACCCCACCAGCCGGACTTCGCGCAACCGGACCGTTCCCGTTCCCGAACGCGCTCGCGCTCTTCGTCGTGCCGGCTACCGCGCTCTTTTTCCATCTCCTGACGCGACGTGTGAACGACCGTCACGCGATCCCGCTTCATCCGCTCTGGTCCGTCATCGGTTTCGGAAGCGGCATCATCGCCACGGTCCTCGCAAAAAGCGATGGCGGGCTGATCGCGCTCGGCGCCGCGATGTTTCTATCCCTCGTGTTTCGCAAAAAATCACGGTGGCTCGCCGTTGCCCTTGTCGTAATCGCGGCCGCGTTTCTTCTAGCGCGTCCATCATCTCGGACGGAGCTCACCAACCAATTTCTCTTTCGGGAATGGTCCGGAAAAGTACGGCTCGTGATGTGGAACGAGACGCGCGAGATGCTTAAAGACCGGCCGATCTTCGGCGCCGGGCTTGGCGGCTATCCCGACAGGATCCTGCCGTACCACAAGGCGACATGGATGGAAATTTTCCAGTATCCGCATACTATCCTGCTGAACCTCTGGAGCGAAACCGGCGTGCTGGGGGTTGCGGCATTCGGATGGATCCTTGCGTTGTGGTGGAAACATGGCCGACGTCTTGCGCTCCCGATCCTCGCCGCCATCCTCGTCCACGGCTTGGTGGACGTCCCCTATTTCAAAAACGACCTCGCGGTCATGTTTTGGATGCTCGTGGCGTTGACGACAGTATAGGCGGCCGCGCCTGAACCTTGGCGTGCTGACGGAGGTGCGCGACCACATCGACGCCGGTCTTGAGCACGATCAGGAGCCCGAGCGCGTAGACCGGCAACCCGAACACCTGAAACAACAGACCGCCGAAGATGATCGAAACCTGCATGATCACGATCCGCGAATACGGCGCCTCCATGACCTGCTGCTCCGTCACGCGGAGATATTCCTGCTTGCCGATGAAATTCGTCGCGAAGGAGACGCCGTGGCTCACGAAGAGCCCGACGATCGCGGGCGCCGTCTCCCATAGCGCGGCGAGGATGGGCTTCAGCGGGAATGATTCGAACGACCCGGCGCCCGGCGCGAAAAACGCGGTGAGAAACACAAGATGCGCGGCCATGAACGCGCCGTAATGCAGAAGAAAGAACGGGATGAGAAAAAACTTGAGCCCGCCTTTGAATTTTGTGAACTTGAGGATGTTGTAGAACCCGATCACGGCGCTTTCCACCCAGTACAGCATGAAGATGGTGTAGAGGTCCCATCCGCCGTACAGCACGCCGAAGAGCGGAACCGCGTTGGCGACGACGAGCGACACGACGGAGACGGACGATCGAAGCGGCTGAAGCATTTCCCCATAATAACATGGGAAAAATACGTCTGTACCGCACCATACGGATGTGCCAGAATGCACCCATGCCCTGCCTCATCAAGGAACATCGCTGCCGCAGTTGCCACAAACTGCTGTTCAAGGGCGCCTTGGTGGAAGGCGAGGTAGAAATCAAATGCCGCTCCTGTCACGAGCTGAATCGTTTCATGGCAAGCCAGTTCAACGACTTGCTCTGCCTGATCCCAAACTGCCCGGGACGTATCTCATTCCAACCACAGCCACCCCCATGAGACATCGCTGATCTTCGCCCGTCCGACGCCTCCTTCCCACGAAGCTTTAAAGCTCACTCCGGTGAGTTTATTTTTTTTCCAACCATATGACTGCACCCTCCACGGTCCCCACTCACGTCATAAAGCGCACGGGGACGCGCGTCGCGCTCGACGTGTCCCGGATCACGACCGCCATAAAAAAAGCCGGGGAAGCGACCGGTGAATTCAACCCCTCCGTCGCGCGCCGTCTTGCGGAAACGGTCGCGCACTACATCCGCAAACGCGCGGAAAAAACTCCGGAGATCCACGTCGAAGAAATCCAGGACATCGTCGAGTTTTGTCTCATGGGTTCGGGATACTTCCGGACGGCGCGCGCCTACATCGTCTATCGGGAAACGCGCGCCCGCGCCCGCGCGACACGGGGGGTAAGCATCGAAGTCGAACAGACCATCGGGGAATATCTTCTCCAGTCCGACTGGCGCGTCCATGCCAACGCGAACCAGGGATATTCCCTCGGGGGGATGATCCTGAACACCTCGGGGAAACTCATCGCGAACTACTGGCTCAATTCCGTCTATCCCAAAACGATCCGCGACGCCCACGTAGAGGGCGACATCCACATCCACGATCTCGACATGTTCTCCGGATACTGCGCGGGATGGAGTCTGCGCCAGCTTCTTGAGGAGGGGTTCAACGGCGTCCCCGGCAAAGTCGAATCCTCGCCCCCAAAACATCTCGAAACGGCCGTGGCGCAAATGGTGAATTTTCTCGGGACCCTCCAGAACGAATGGGCGGGCGCGCAGGCCTTTTCCTCATTCGATACGCTTCTCGCGCCGTACGTGAAGATCGACGAGCTGGATGAACGCCGGGTCAAGCAATGCATCCAGCAGTTCGTGTTCAACATGAACGTCCCGTCCCGATGGGGAACGCAGACCCCGTTCACCAACATCACCCTCGACTGGACGTGTCCCGAAGACCTGAAATCGGTCCATCCGAAAATCGCGGGGGAGGAACAGCCGTTCACGTACGGCGACTGCCAGGAAGAGATGAACCTGATCAACAAGACGTTCATCGACGTGATGTCCGCCGGCGACGCCAAGGGCAGGATCTTCACGTTTCCCATCCCGACGTACAACCTCACGAAGGATTTCGACTGGGACAGCCCGCACGCCAAGGCATTGTTCGAGATGACCGCCACGTATGGCATCCCGTACTTCCAGAATTTCATCAATTCGACCCTGAACCCTTCCGACGTTCGAAGCATGTGCTGTCGCTTGCAGCTCGACATGCGGCAGCTTCGATCACGGGGCGGCGGCTTATTCGGATCGGCGGAAATGACCGGGAGCGTCGGCGTCGTCACCATCAATCTCGCGCGGATCGGGTATCTGGCGTCTTCCGAACACGATTTCAAAGAGCGGCTGCGCCGGCTCATGGACCTTGCGAAAGAATCGCTCGAGATCAAACGGAAAGTCGTCCAGGAAAACATCGAGCGGGGGCTTCTCCCCTTCACGCGGAGATACCTCCCGAGCCTGCACAACCATTTTTCCACCATCGGAATCAACGGCATGAACGAAGCGCTGCTGAACTTCCTGCAACAGGACATCTCGACGGACGGAGGAAGATCATTCTGTCTTGAGATTCTCGACATGATTCGGAAGCGGCTGGCGGACTTCCAGGAAGAAACCGGGCATCTCTACAATCTTGAAGCGACTCCGGCGGAGGGAACGACCTATCGGTTCGCGAAGGAGGACCGCATGCGTTTTCCCGGCATCGTCCAGGCCGGAACCCCGGACGCGCCGTACTACACCAACTCCACGCATCTCCCCGTCAGCTTTACGGCAAACCCTCTTGAGGCGCTTGATCATCAGGACGAGCTTCAATGCAAATACACCGGCGGAACGGTCTTGCATCTCTTTCTCGGGGAACGCATCCACGACTGGAAGATGTGTCGGGAATTCGTGCGACGCGTGGCGAACGGGTATCACCTTCCGTATTTCACCATCACGCCGACATTCAGCATCTGTCCGACGCACGGCTATCTCCCCGGGGAAGTGGCGGAGTGCCCGACCTGCCAATCGTCCTGCGAGGTATGGTCGCGGATCGTCGGGTACTTCCGTCCCGTCGACCAATGGAACAAAGGAAAACAGAGCGAGTATGCGGACCGTGTGGAATTCGACGTGCCGTCCACGTCTCCGGATGCCGCGCAACCGGTATGCGAATTGCAGGATATCAGGACGTAAGTCTCATCGATTTTCCCGGAGTCATCTCCGCCGTCATTTTTACGCAAGGATGCCCGTTCCGCTGTCCCTACTGCCATAACCCGGAGCTCATCCCGCGGACATCTTCGCACGAACGGACCTCCGAAGAGGTGATCGGGCGCCTCCGCCGCCATCGGAACATGATCGAGGGCGTCTGCATCACCGGCGGCGAGCCGACGATCCACCGCGATCTTCCGGATTTCCTTCGTCTGTTGCGACGGGAAGGCGTCTTGATAAAACTGGACACGAACGGGGTGAACCCTCCGATGATTGAGCGGATCATCGCGGAACGCCTGGTTGATTATGTGGCGATGGACGTGAAGCACACGTGGGAAAAATACAACCTCATCGTTCGGAGCGGGAATATCCGGATCGGAGACCGATGCCGGCGCACCTTCGAGATCATCCAGGAAGGGGGAATCCCGCATGAATTCCGGACGACGGTGTACCCCGGCTTTCACACCGAAGACGACCTGCTCCGCATCGGAGCGTATTTCCAAAGCGGCGAGCGGTACGTCCTCCAGCCGATCCGATACGGAAAAACGCTTGATCCGGATCTGCCGCGGTTCCCGCAACTTGATCTTGAGCGCGTCCGCCTGACCATCCAGGAGCGGCGACCGGGCGTGGAGGTGGCGGTGCGGGAGTAACACAGTACTCAACAATGAAAAATACCTCGCCCTTTGCGAGGTATTTTTCATGGCGGAGAGGGTGAGATTCGAACTCACGGTACCGTTGCCGGTACACCGGATTTCGAGTCCGGCGCATTCGACCACTCTGCCACCTCTCCATATTTCTCGGCGATACCTCGGGCAAAAACTTGAGCAGAGTGTTCGCCGGGGCTCCTTTTGTCGCCCGTTCGCCCGCTTGTGGCGGGCTCACCCACTCTGCCACCTCTCCATTGCTCGGCGGGAGCGTAACGAAAAAAACGATTCCCGTCCAGGTCGCTTATCCGCACTCCACCCACTCCGGTTCACCGCGCAACTCTCGTCCGGAAAAACGGAAGATGCGGAACCCGTTCTGCTGCGTCGAAGAGCCGCCGTTCACCACGCGGAGCGTTCGACGGCCGGGGAGACGCGTCTCCATGGGCACATGCCGGTGTCCGTGCAGGAGAAGGTCGCATCGCCCATGGAGCCGCCGGATAAGGTACTGCCCAAGCGTCAGTTCCGCCGCGAACCGCGTCCGGAACATCGCGGCGAGTTTCTCCATCCAGTTTTCTTCGGGCAACGGGACGACATGATGGTGCATGGCGACGACGACGAAATCCTCGCGTCCGGCGTCTTCGATCGCGCGCGCGATCCGTTTGATCGTCCATCGCGCGAGCGTGCCGTGCGGGAAAAACGACCATCTGTTGTGAGGCCCGGTCGTGTCCACCGCGATGAGATACAGTCCCGGACGGCGCACGATGCACATCCGCTGATTCTCCATCATGTCCTTCGCGACCTCATGCCCCAGCCGATCATGGTTCCCGGGGATCACCGTGCAGGAACCCCCATCCAAAAATTCCTCAAACACGCGTTTGAACTGATCGTACTCCAGCGCGCGTCCGTTTTCCGTCACATCTCCCGTCACGAGAACGTGGTCCACCCGCCGCTCCCGCAGCCGATCGCGAAGGGATTCCGCCTGCTTCAAACGCGCCTCGGACAGATCGAAGTGGAGGTCGGAGAGATGGGCAATCGTGCGCGACATACGGCCGTTTTTCGCATGGTACATAATTCCTTCTTTTTCCGCGATCTGTGTTATCCTCTTCGCATATGGCCGAATTCGAAACCCTGAGAGGACTCTGCCTGGACGATCACGGCGCGCCGAAGCCGAAACCGGAATGCCGCGCCGCAATCATCAACCATCTCATCCTCGAGGAGCTCATGGACATTGACGAGGCGGAAGATCTCGCGGAGAAGACGCTGCGCGAGACGGGCTTCTGGCCGGAACAGGAAATAACAGATCCTTCGTCGCCGTCGGAACCATCCGGATGAATCGCTATCCACAGGGCGTCTGTTGACCGATTGCCTGCCGCATGTGAAAAATATCGTCGCATCTCGCCATCTCCATGCTTGATGGCGAGCCGCAGAAACTCCCGATGCATTTCGGGAGTTTTCTTTTCCCAGAAACAAAGAAGCCTCCGCACCAACCGGTGAAACCGATTGATGCGGAGGCAAGATGGCGTCTAGCTGTCGTTCAGCCCGACGTCGCTGGAAAAGATCTGCGTGTTCCCCCATTTGTTGTCGAAGGGGAGGTGGTCCCGGTGGACGTACCTCTTCCCGACGGCGATTCTCGGCACCGCTGCCGAGCCGCTCAAGCTGCTCGGCTCGTACGCGATGACCGTCCAATCCTGGGGACCCACGCCGCCCTTCAGGCGATCGAAGTAGAACGCTCCGACGCCGCCGGGCGGGATGAGGTACGCCGGCCGGACGCCGCCGTTCTTCTGCTGGACGTGCTCCACGACGAGATAGCTCTCGCCGCAGGGCAGGAGCGCGCGGCTCTGGACCTCGATGTAGACGTTGGTGCGGTTCGCGACGGAGAAGTTGAACCCGTCGTCGCATCCGCCCTTCGCCGTCCGAGGCAGGAGAACCACGCGGCCCTCGACCGGAAGGCCAACCGGAGTCGGCGCCGGAGGCGAGGACGCGGGTGCATCCGTGCCTGCCGGCTTCGGCGCCGCATGCTGCTGTCGCTCGGCGGAGAACCGCTCGCGATAGCAGGCCTTATCGCGCACGAGATCGCCGGTCTCGCAGTCCGAGATCGAACCCGGAACGAGCGGCGTCGAGACCGATGCCGCACAGCCGGTCACGACGAGGAACAGAACGAACAGAAACATGGTTGTTTTCATCTTGGGCTTCCTCCTCACTTCTGGTTGGTTTTCTGCTCGAGCGCCTCGATGCGCGCTTCCTGGTCGTTCACCGCCGCGCCCACCGCCTTGATGGCCGTGGTCTGCTTGTGATCGACGTCCGACGGGAGCAACACGGGCGTGCCGCTTCCGATCTGCTCCTGGAGCCGCTGGCCGTCCGTGACCACCGGCGCCATCACGTAGGTCGCGCGTCGCCCGGGCGGGAACACGAGCGGGGCGCCGATGCCGTAGCCCGCGCCGTCCACGTCCGAATCCACGCGCTCGACGCAATCCGTGTCGCCGTAGCGGGTTTCCGTGCACTGGGCGAACGTGCGGGTCGACGGCGTGTTCACCGTCCGCTGCTGGAAGTGAGCCTTCCCGCAGCCGGCCGCCATGGCGGCCAAGAAACACAACGTGGTGACTCCGGTCTTCATCTGCTGGTTCTCCCTGTTGGGTTGATGGTTGTCGTTTTTCGAAGCTGTCTCCATGAAACTGGCACGATTTGGCCATTTCACAGAACAACCAAATATAGCATAAAAAAGCGTTTTTGTCAAGGATGGTTGGCAAAGAAAAAAGCCCGGAAAATCGGGCTGGAAAAGCCTACCGCGTCGGGTAGAACACCGGGGTCAGCGTGGCGTAGCCGTACGGATACCCGTACCAGTCGAGCTGACGATCGTGTCGGGCGGCCTCGCGGCGGGCGCGCTCCAGGCAGAGCGCCTTCTCCTCGCCGTCCATGCCGCCCAGCTTGGCCTGGCAGTTCGACATGGTCTGGTCATTTCCGACCGTCTTCGACTCGGAGTCGAAGACGCCGATGTGCGCCTCCGTCTCGCTCCGCGTGATGCCGTTCTGCACGTCCGTGATGCGCACGTCGTGCGTGCACCCCGCGATCAGGACAGCCATAGGAAGGATCGAAATACGTTTCATCCAGAGCTCCTTTCGCACCTTGCTTATATCATCAATCTCCAGATAAATCAAGCCCCCTTCTCATTCGCTCATTCGCACGAATGAGCGAATGAGAAGTGAACGAAAAAGAAAAGCCGGCAGGGGGACGTTGTGACACGTCCGCCTGCCGGCGAGGTGGGCGCGAGAGTCGCGCCAATGTGCGATCAGAGCTCGGCAAGAGCCCTGTTCATGGCCCGGAGCTTCCGCTTGCTCGGGTCCATGGGAAGACGTCGTCCGTTTCCGGGCGGCGTCTTTGCAGAAGGAATACTCGACGTCTCGGCCTTGGGAGCCGCGGCGTTCGAGAGCGGAATGCTGGCGTTGTACACCGGGCTGATGGTCGTGATGGGCGTACCATCTTTCCAGCTCGTTGCATGGATGCGGTAGACAACCGTGACCCCGGCCACCAGGTCGTCCAGCAAGAACTCATGCGTCGTCCCGCCAACGCTGGCGAGCGTCTGCAAGAGCATCGGCGGCTTGTACGTCCGATGGGCGTACTTCTTGTCCGTCGCGTGGCGGATCTCGACGATCTCGACCTTGCATTCGGCCTTGCGGTCGGTCTTCCAGGTCAAATTCACCGAGTTCCCATCAACGTCCTTCCAGGTCGGTTTGGTACCACTTCCATCCGCTCCCGATACCTTGACCGCCTCTGCGACGGTCTTGGCTTCCACGGACGGGAACGGCGACCAACCCGTCCAGTCGTTGTTCCACACGCGGATCGCCATGGCGGAGTAGAGGATGCCGAGGGCGGGAATGCCGACCCCGAGAATCTTCCACTTCTTCGCATCCACCTTTTCCACCGCGCTGATCATCCCCAGGGTGAGGATGGCGAACACGAAGACGAGAAGGATGCTCCACCCGCCGTGGTTGCCCACGAGCATGGTCCGCCCCGCGATGAGATCGCGGATGGTGCTTCGGCCGGTGTCCGCAACCTGCCAGAGGTCGAGAATCCGGACGACGAATGCGAGACCGCCGACGGTGAAGAGAAGGGCGTAGAAATTCTTCCGCCGCTCTTCCACCAGCTCGGCGCTCCCCGTCCGCATGGCGAACCATCCCAGGATGATGGTTCCGAAATATCCCGCCGCGACGACCGTGACCATGCGCCCGTGCACCCAGATGGAGACGAGCGTGAGGTAGGTCAGCGCGACGAGCAGGATCTTGAGCGGGAAGCCCTTGATCCTCCGGAACCAGAGCTGCTCCTCGATGAGGTTGAAAACCGGCGCGAGCCGGCCACGGATGTCATCGAGGGTGATGCCCGGCGCCACGGCCACGGCGGGACCGCCGATGGCCACGAACCCGGTCTCGATCGCCTGGCTCACCTTGAGCACGATCCATGCCAGAACTGAGGCGTAGATTTCCGCCTCGAGCAGGGCGATCGCGAGCGTTCCGCCGCCGATGATCCAGTGCCAGGTGCTTTCGGTTTTCACCGCATGCCCCAAGAGGATCAGGCCGGGGAGCGCGGTCGCGCCCACTAGCACGGCGAAGCTCGCGGTGTACGGGATGGTTCGGGGCCGCCACCGGCTCAACGCCTGAATCAGGCTCCCCATCGCGAAGATGGACAGGACGCCGAGAGCGCTCACGATTTTGTACGTCCCGAAGTTGCCCGCGGGAAGTCCGTCTTGCGCCGTGATGGCCGCCCACGTGAGCAGCATGAGGACGAACCCGCCCGCGAAGAGGATCTTCGCGAGCAGCGGTCCGACCACCCGTCCGACCTCCTCCTTCAGAAAGGCGTAGAGGTCTTCGGCCGTCGCCCACCCCGCCCGGATGGCGGTGATGAGCAACTGTATCGCTTGGTTCAACAGGTCCATGAGAGTCGCTCCTTGGTTGTGGTTGGGCCCCTCATGCGCGGAGGAGCATGATGACGAAGGCCACCAAAGCAGCGATGCTTAGGACGGCCGTGATAACGATGCCCGCGATAGACACGGGCCGATCTTCCTTGTCCTTGGCCGTGAGCTCCAGCCGCTTGTCGGCCGTATACTGCTGCAATTCGGTGCGGGCGTTCCCCAGTTGCTTCTTGGCCTTCTTGGTCGCCCGCGTATCCCGCCCCAGCACGGCGTCTTTGGCCGCCTGAAGCAGGGAGTTGCTTCCGTACAGATCCTCGAGGTACGCCATCCGCACGCGCGTATTGCGGTACATCTCGAGATATTTCGGATCCGGATTCGGACCCAGCTCCGTCGGATGCGGAAACGGATCGTCGGCCGCAGTCACCGTGAGACTCACCAGGTTTTTGATTCGTTGCGTGCTCTCGATCTTTTCGCGGTAGTCCATCCAGCACTCGTGCACTTCGGGAAGATGTCTGCCCATCCAGGCCGTCCACTCGAGATGTTTCATACGCATCTTCCGTGGAAGCAGCGACTCGAGCGCCGCGTACGGCTTCTTGGCGGCCATCTTCTTCACGAACTCCCGGAGCTTGCCCCGGGCGTTGTCGATCCCCTGGCCGCGGGCCTGCTTCACCTGGTTCTCGCTCGCATCCTTCGACAGGGCCTTGACCTTGTCGAAGTAGGCGTCCGAAAACTCGATGAGAAATTCCCGCAGGGCGGGATGCAAACCGCCGACGCGGATCGCGGTGCGCATGCCGAGATCCAGACCGTGGATCACGGTCGGATTGTCGGCGCCGACCTTCTTGAGCGCCGCGACGAGCGGCTGCATGCCCGTGAGCGTGAGCCCCGTCGGGCCCAGATCTTCCATGATGTTCTCGACGAGCTCTGCGAGCCCGTCGGCGATCAAGATGCCGGCGCTGAATTCCTTGCGCCCGCGACCGTCCTGGTCGCGATCCCTGTTTCCGTCCCTGTCTCGTGCCATGGTTCTCCTTCAGTCGTGTGTGGAGGTTGGGGTGTTGGGCGGTCCGGAGAGCGTGCGGAGGTATCCCAACCGCGCTTCCGTCGCCCGCAGATGATTGAGGTTTCTCCCGCGAGCGAGAAGCTCGTGGAATTCCTCGACGGTGGCGAGACACTCCTTGAGCATCTCCCATGCCACAGAGGCGATGGGATCCGTCTTGTCCATCCAGCGGATCCAGGCATGGAGCTCGGAACGCTCCGCGAAACTCAGCTTCGCGAGAAGCGCGCCGTACGGCGGTTTCTTGGACATTCCTTGCCTTTCATTCAGTTGTCGAAATGGCATTTCCCGTCCGGACGAATTCCGAGCGAGAACAAAAAAATATAGCACAAAAAAGCAGTTTTGTCAACTCTGTCTGACAAATGATCTGTCCGGTCGCTGACGAAAATTTTTGGCTTAACGAAGGGCTTTTCTGACACGAAAAAGACCTGTCAGAAATCCCCATCCGTGGTGAAACAGGCGGAGAGCGCTGCGACGATTCGGCTCACGGTGCTCGATCCAGGACACGGGGATTTCACGGATCCGGAAATTGTCGCGCGCGGCAAGCCCCAGCAGTTCGGAATCGAACATCCACCCGGGCTCGCGGCATCGCGGGAGAACGGCTCGCGCGGCGTGCGATGAGATCGCCTTGAATCCGCACTGTGCGTCCGTCACGGGAAGACGCAAAATTAAGCGCTGGAGCAGCCGATAGAGATAGGACGCGGCGGTCCGGTGCGGCGCGCGCTTCACGTCCGCGCCCGGAACGAACCGCGAGCCGCACACAAGGTCCGCAGCTCCGACGAGGATAGGCCGAATGAGACGCGGAAGCGCTTCGAGGCCTGCGGCAAGATCCGCATCCATGAAAAGAAGGACGTCCGCGTCATCGAGATGACGTTCCCACGAGCGACGGATCGCGAGACCTTTCCCTCGATCCGGAATTTCCATGAGACGCGCTCCGATGCGGCGAACGATCTCCCTTGTCCCGTCCGTGCTTCCGTTATCCGCGACCTCGATCGTCACGTCGTGTTCCGGAAGGTACCGCGACACGGCGTCTTGAAGCACGCGAAGATTCTTCCCGATGACCACGGCTTCGTTCCAGGTGGGGATGGTGATGAGGAGGCGGGTCATGGGGGAGGTTGAAGGTCGTAGGTGGTGGGTTGTAGGACTTCAAAAGAAGCAGCGTCGGGGGTGTCGGCGAGGAGCGTATACCGCGGGTCGCTTTTTATCACGTCAAGAAGTATTTGATGATCCCGCTTTGCGATGAAGATGAAACGGCTCTCCAGCCGCTCATGGATGACGTCCCAGGCCTGATCGCGCGTCGGAGTGGTCGCGCCCCACGTGAGATCGCGGTATGCGTCGGAGAGCGTGGACGACGCTTTGTAGAGAAATGTCGGATCGAGCCCGGCGATGTATTTCAATCGGTCATCGAGATTCCAGAGAATTGGAAATTCGTCCCAGTCCGAATGGAACATGCGATCGCCCGGCATGGCGCGTTCAGAGACGGGCTTCATCGCCGCTGCGTAACTGTCATCCGAATATCCGGGCGTGTGAAGAATTTCCCGCGCCTCAAGCGGACCCTGGATGAATGCGGTGAAGAGCAAAAGAAGGATAATAGGTGCAACGGGTCCTGCCTTTGCGTTTTTTGCCGGGTAAAAAAACCTCAACAAAGCGCCTGGATCAACAAGACTCCAAATGAGCGGGATCCAGATCGCCAGGACCGGCGTGAGATACTCCGCGTTCCGTCGGCTCTTGAAGGTCAGGGCGACGAACGCCGCCACGAGCCAGGTGAAGGTGGTAACGGCTCGGGCGGCGTCGCGGTCGAGCGGTTTTTTCGAAGCGAAAAAAATCCCGCAAATCCCGACAAGCGCGGCAACGCCCCATAACACGAACGTACTGATGAACGATGCGAGTCCGGACGGCTGCCATTCCTGGCCCAGGATCACGTGTTCAAACGGCGTGGCGACGCCGATGCTCACGACCTGCGTCCAGAGGAACGAAAGAATCTCGGGAAAATTCGGATGGAGAAGGAGACCGAATGCGATGCCTGCGCCAACGGCCACGACCTCCTTCCACAGACAGGCTTGAAACGCCGCGCGCCAGGATAATCCATCAACGATGTGGCGATGGAGTAGATCGCCGAAACAGAGCAGGACGGACGCGCAGAGAAGATACACGCCGCCGCCATGGGCCAACGCCGCCAATATGGCGATCCAAAACGCCGCGGCGCGTCGGTGCGTCCAGACGGCCGTCACGCCGGCGACGAACAGAAGAAGCGCGAGCGGCGAGGCCTTCGCGAGAAGGAGTCGGACGATCATCGGGGACGTCGCGGCGAGCAGGACGATCCAAGGCAGCGTCCGCTTCACCCCGAGGCGACGGAGGCATTCTGAAAAGACGAGGAGAAAAACGGCGGAAAGAAAAACGGTCACAACGCGCGCTCCGGTCGCCCACCCGAGCCATGCGACGAACGGCGCCTCGATCGCATGAAACAAAAAATGATGATCCGCCCAGGACGACCCGAGCGTCGTGAGGTCAAGCCATGGAAACGCGTAAAACGGCCCGTGCTCCCACAACAGAAGTGAAAGACGGGCGTGATAAAACGCGTCCGGGTCGACGAAGAGACTCCACGAAATGAGGAAAGAAAACCAGGCGAGCGCGGCGAGAAATCCAAACAGACATTTCATCCGGGCAAGGGTAACACAGATGACATTTTTTTTACCAAAACCCCGCCGTCGGCGGGGTTTTGGGGTTCGTTGCGCAACGAACTTATTGGCTGCCGGTCACCTTGACGAGCGAGCTCAGCACGAAGTTGGAGATGGAGAATGCGGCGACGATGATCACGAGGCCGATGATGGCGTTGCGGATCATGGTCTTGGCTTTGGTCACCCCTTCTTCGCTGCCTCCGGCGGTCATCCAAAGAAACCCGCCGTACAGGAGATAGGCAAGG
>JACQMO010000020.1 GCA_016203535.1 Candidatus Uhrbacteria bacterium
GAGGTGGGGAGAAGAGATCGATTTGTCTGGAAGCGATACGTTCGCGGTGGCGTTCAAGAATGTCTTGCAGCGTGTGATGCATCGCCTGACCGAAACTTTTATGGAACGAGCCGAGGATGGGGATGCGATAGACGTGCGCGAACTTGTACTGGAGCGGACACTTGCGGAACGCGGCAAGCTGCGTGAAGGAAAAACGGCGCTTCAACGGGAAATACTGCGGCGGGACCTCATCGGGAGCGTCCGCCGGCGGTGGCGGGAGAAGGTCGGGGTGCGCCTCCGTCATTGGCGTCGCGATGTCCTCGAGCGTGAGCTTGAGTTCGTTCAAAAAAACTGACGGCTTTTTCTTCCGCGTTTGACCGTAATTCGCCGCGCCCGTGAGCGTCAGCGAATCCTTGGCGCGCGTCATGGCGACGTACAGAAGACGGCGTTCCTCTTCGAGATGCGTATCCCCTTGCGGGAGCCGTTCGTTCACGAGGCCGTCCGGAAGCGGGATCGCCTCCCCGCGTTCTCGCGTTGGAAACCGCTGATCGACGAGCGACACGACGAACACATGCCGGAATTCCAATCCCTTCGAGGCATGAACCGTCATCACCTTCACCTGCTCCGGCCCAGCATCCGGATCGACGTCGAGCGCCCCCTCCTCCCCGCTCTCGATTTCCAGTTTGAGCTCCTCCAAGAACCCCGTGAGCGTCGGCCCATGGCTGGATGATTCGTAGCGCTTCACACGCTTGGCAAACGCTTCGAGGTGCTTCAGCGCCTCGAGCCGCTCGGATTCCGGGCGCGTGAGGACCTCCTTCAGGAATCCCGTGCGTTCGAGCGTCTGCTGGAGCATCGCGAGCGGCGTCTCGCGTTTGGCCGCCTCCGCGAGCGCCTGAAACGTCCCAATACATTCCTGCGCCTTCTTGATGCCAATCTCGGAACACGTCTGCGACAGGAGTGCGGCCTGCCCGAGCGCCGCCCACAGCGTGATGCTTTTTCGGTTTGCATATTGGACGAACTCCGCAAGATCGCGCGCCGGAATGTCGAAACAGGGAGCGACCACGGCGCGCCACACCATGCTCGAATCGTACGGAGACACTGCAAGAGTAAGAAACGAAACGAGATCGATCACCGTCGGCTTGGCATAGAGGCCGCGAAGCGCCAAAAATGAATATGGGATCCCGCGCCGCTCCAACGCGTGGATGAACGGGACGGCGCTGTCATTCGACCGGACGAGGATCGCGAAATCGTTCCAACTCACCTCCGGATCTTCATGTTTCACGCGACGAATGCGGTCGGCGACGTCGGACACCTCATCTTCCAAGCTCGGATACCAAAGGGATCGTACGTTCCCACCTTCCAATCTCGCGGCCAGGAGCGTCTTGTCGAGCCCGGCCTCCTTTAGCTGCGTTTCAAGACGATTCGGATCATTGTTTCGAATGAACCCCGCGGCCGCATCGAGGATTTCCTGCCGCGACCGGTAATTTTCGCGGAGCGCGATCGCGCGTGCGTCCGGAAAATCTTCGCGGAACTGGAGGATGTTCGCGAGCGACGCACCTCGGAATTTGTAAATGGCTTGGTCATCGTCCCCCACCACCGTGATATTCCGCGCGTCGCCCGCAAGAAGTTTCAGCAGCTCGTACTGCGCCCAGTTCGTGTCCTGGAATTCATCCACCATGATCGCGCGGAACTGTTCCTGATACCGCCGGAGAATCGCCGGCCGTTCGCGGAGCAATCGAAGCGTCTCGACGAGCAAATCCCCGAAATCGAGACAGCCCTCGTCGCGGAGCATCTTGCGATACGCGTGATAGCAGGACGCGAGCTCTCCCAGCCGCTTCCGCTCTCCGCTCACGAATTCCGTGTCCCCGTCCAACGCCGCGTCCTTGGAAAACGCAACGTACGTTTCCGGCGTGACTCCTTCATCCTTCGCGCGCGAAAAATGCGAGAGAAGACCGGTCAGGAATTTCAACGGATTGCCGAGCGGCCGATACTGCTCGAGCGGCAGTTCGTGGAGCCGTCGTTTCAGAAGGAGCCACGCGTCCGTCTCATTCACCACACGAAACCGGTTCGGCAATCCGATCTCGAGCGCGTGTTGTTCCAAAATGCGCTGGCAAAACCCGTGGAACGTGGAGATCCAAAAATCATACGTCCCGTTCGGGAGAATCCGCAGAACGCGATCCTCCATTTCGTCCGCCGCCTTTTCCGTAAACGTAAGCGCCAGGATCTGCGGTGTTCCGATCTTCCAATTCTCCATCAGCCATCCGTACCGCCGCGCGAGCACCGTCGTTTTCCCCGTGCCGGCGCCGGCAACCAGCAGAAGCGGCCCCGTTCCGTGCGACACGGCGTCCCGCTGCGCGTCGTTCAAACCATCAAGAAACGCAGACATGCGCCCAGCTTACCTACGTCGCATCGATCACGTCTATCTTTTTGTTCGGTTCCCACATGACTGCCGCCATGGAATGGAGGCGTCCGGATTCAAACAACCCTGGACATGACGTGCACACGACTGACTCCGTAAACGCCTTGAGACCTCTGGCCCGCGCCGCAGCTTGACGCTCATCAACGCCCGGATCGCGGTACGGAATGCAGGTAAAAATCGCCGCGTCGTCTCCTGGCGGCGCTGACACAATATTTTTCTCGATAAGCGAAGCCGCTACGCGTATGGATTCCGCGAGATTCGGATCCGCGTCGTTGATAATGAGCGCGAGGTTTGCCTCCGCAAGCCAATCGAACCCCTGTCCAATCGCGATGATCCGCTCATTATGGCCGAGTTCTCTCCGGCCTCTCGGGCTGGCCTTCAGCTCCTTCACGCGCTCCGCATTGCCGAGCATGAACGGAACGAGATCCGTGATGGTCAACGGATCCATGCGTGGGAATGCGCGGCGGATGGCCGCGGCGACATCTTCCGGGGACGCGCCGATAAGCGAGGCGCCGGAGACGTCTCCGTTTGGCCCGTGTAATATCAGATTGTCTTGATCCGTCTCGACGCCGGCGACAACGGCCGTGAGCTGTTCGCTGAACACCGACCCAAGATCCGCACATAACCGCTCCGCGTGCGCGCGAGCCGCCGACGTGTCATATGTCCAGCCGGCACAGCCAAGATGCGCATCACCGGCGCTGTAATGGTACGTCACGAACAAAAAATTCCGACTTCCAATCGAGACGGCCTTGTCGACCCAGTGCCTCACACGACCCAAAAAGCTGGGCCACCACACATGGAACTTTCCGCCGATGGCGCGAAACGGTTTCACAATCCCGATCGGCGTATTCGTCATCGAGTGAAACAGCACACGGCCGTCCATGCATTTGATGCAGCCGAAAAACGTGGGATGCTTGGCCCAATACCTTAAACGCGGCGCTTCGTCGGCGACGTACAGTGCGGATTGTTCCGCATTGATCGCAATGATGCGTTCGTGGATGGGTTTCATCAAAAAAGCCGGCTCACTGTAGCAGAATGGCCGGCGAGGAGCAAGAGAGGGCCCTGAATCAGTGCCCGGAACGAACCCGAGTCGTCGCAGGAGGTTCGGGATTGCCGACGGCTCCTCCATTCCACACCTTGTCGAGGTCGTAGAGATGCTGGCCGTCCATCCGCGCAATGAAGCCGAGCACGGTCAGGTTGGGGAACCGTTGACGAAGAATCTGTTCCGACACCTGGATGTCATCGGACAGAATCCGTTGTTCCTGGATCCGGTCGACGGAGGTCAGGACGTCCTGGTACCGTCCGCACTCCTCATGTTGGACGATGACGATCGTCTCCGGCTGATGCAAGTCGACGAGCATGTCCAGATCGGCGAGCATGATCTCACGGTGAACCGGTGATTGCCGAACCAAGCGGTGGCAAGCTCCCGGAACGGAGATCAGGTCATACGTTACATGCGGACCGAAGACGGTTTGGAGTCGTGTGAGCAACGCCGCGTCGATGCTGTGACGGAAGTCGCTACAGGCAATGACGGTGAGATCGCAGGCGCGTGCCAGTTGCTTCGTGAGGGTTCCCATCGCTCTCTCTTTCTCTAGGGTTTTAGTGAAGGTGCGCTGTCCGGGACGGTGACAGGGCCAATAGGATACACCGGCCTCACATACCGATCAAGAGCCGATGGTATCAGTACTCGCTCCGTTCGATCCCCTCCCGCAACCGGCGCATCAATTCAAAGTAAAATTTGATGTTGACGAGCGTCGCGAGACGCGCCCCAAGCGCTTCCTCGATCGTAAAAAGGTGGCGGAGATATGCGTGGGACACGCGGGAGAGTTCCTGCGAAATCGGATCGCCTTCTACCGGAACCGTGAGCCGTGAACCCTCTGTTTTCCATTTCTCGTTCGTGATGTGGACCACCTCGTAAAAATCAGGACGCGACAGGTCGTCGTGGACGAAGCGATACAGTTGGCCGTGACGGGCGTTCCGCGTCGGGAGCACGCAATCGAACATATCCACTCCCCGCTTCACGTATTCCACGATTTCGTGCGGTTTCGCGCCGCCCATGAAATACCGCGGTTTGTCTTTTGGAAGGACGTCGTCGAGCGCCGCGACCGTTGCACACGCGCGGTCGAACGGTTCGCCGACCGACAGTCCGCCGATGGCATAGCCGTCGAATCCGATGGCCATGAGTTCACGCGCGTGCGCGGTCCGCAGCGCGACATCGGTCCCTCCTTGTACGATGCCAAAAAGCTGCGCTCCCGGATTGATCGCGCCCGTTCTCCCCTTCTCAAACGCCTCTTTCGAGCGCGCGGCCCAGCGCGTGGTGCGCGCGACGGACGCGGCAAGTTCGGGGGGCGGCATGTCCGGCGGTGTACACTCGTCGAGCACCATCACGATGTCGCTTCCGATGGTCTGCTGGATCTCGATGGAGCGTTCCGGCGTCAGGAGATGGCGGGAACCATCGATGTGCGATGAAAATTCGACCCCCTCCTCGGAAAGTTTTCGCATTTTGGCAAGTGAAAAAACCTGGTAGCCGCCAGAATCGGTGAGGATTGGCTTGTTCCATGACATGAACCGATGGAGTCCGCCCACGGCACGAAGGACGTCCTCTCCCGGACGAAGATAGAGATGATAGGTATTTGAAAGGATGATGGACGCGCCGAGGCGTTCCATATCCGCGTTGGACAGGGTTTTCACCGCGCCACGCGTCGCGATCGGCATAAAAAACGGCGCCTCAATCGCCCCATGTGGCGTGGTGAGCGTCATGCGGCGCGCACTCATAGTTCCTCTTTCTTTTCTTTCAAAAACGCGAACCACTCTTCGAGCACCGTGAGAAAAATTTTAAACGGCGCCTCGAATAAAAAGTCGAAGATAAAAAGAAACACGTTGATGCGGTTGATGCTGCGTGACAGCCACTTGCCGGCGCGAAGGATGGGAAGTGAAAAAAATCCGACGAGCATGGCGAAAAACCCCTGCTTTCCTTCGACCACGACGAGTTCCCGCGCCGCGACGCGGAGACGGAACCCGAAAAAACTTACCACACACAGGAAGAACAGGAACATCGCGATAGAGAGCCAGGTAAAATGCAGCGCCCGAAGGAAACCGATCGTGACGCCGAAGGAGAGTAAAAACGTGCACGCGTAGGCCAGCGTGAACCAGAATCGCCGCATCCCCCGATGGGGTTGGCGCGCGCGGATCTCGCGCACCGGGAGCGGAGTGTCCGACAGGAGTTCCACGACGCCGGTTTTGAGACGTTCGGTGTTTGCCTGGCCCGGGATGCGGATGAGGAGCCCGACGAAAAACATGAGGATCGGAGGGAAGATAAGGTTCGTCACGAGTGCAAGCCGGTTGACCTCCCCGTACCAGAGCCACTCGAGCGGCACTTCAAGCAGCAATGCGACGAGCATCTTCGTGATAAACAAATAGATGATCGCGCGGACGGTCCCCCGCCGTACCCGGCCGCGCGCCGAGGCGTACTGTTCTTCCGCTTTCCGTGCCAGGCGGCCGCCGAGCGCGTCGGGTTTTTCAAGGAGCGCGGCCGCCTCTTCCGGCTTTTCTTTCAACACGTCCCATAAGACGTTCAGCGACACGGCCCACGGTTTCACCACGCGGAGAAACTGCCAGGAGAGCGGGTGCTTCAGGCAGGCCGTAATGCGACGTTCCTGCGCGACGAGCCGTTCCGCGATCGGACGAGGCTCGTTGATCCATTCCTCCGGACGCATCCACTCCGGAAGAAACGCGCGGAGCAGCTTATATCCCAGGACCTCATCATCCGCTTTCTGGAACGTCCGAAGGCACGCGACATACGTCTGCAGATTCCGTTCCGTGTCGTCGAGCGCGGCGCCTTTCACGACGACGCGATCCGCCAGCCGCTCATACAAAAACGCCATGAGTGCCTTTTCCGTGCGTGCGTCCACCAGGACCTCTTCGATTTCCACGGCGATGAGCCCGCGCACCCATTCCAAATGGCGTTCCGATCCGGCCTTGATCCTCGCTGCGGCCTGGTATTTTCGGATGCGGTCCGCAACCTCCCCCACGACGGATTCTGGCAGGGTGGCATTCGGAAGGTAACGGGCGCCGATGAGTTCCCGTACGAGACGGTCGGCGATCACGGCAGGATCCGACTCCAAAAGCAACTGGCGTTTCATGATGCGCAAAATCGCCGCCTTGCGGATGAGATGGTCGTCCTTGTAGTCCACCGCATTCCGGATCCGTTCATACAGAAACGCGAACCGGCTGATGGCTTCGTTGACGGCAATCGCGGCGTTTTCCGGAAGCGGTTCTGCGGCTCGCGACGCGAGCGCGGTTATGATGTCTCGATGACGGGCGTTTGGCGAATCAGCCATACGGCGCATTGTTTTCCGTGCGGATACCGTGTAACATAGAATGCCGAAAATTGGAATGGTTGTATGTCGTTTTGGCCCATCATTATCTCGATCGCGTTCCTCATCGTGGCGTACGTCGCGTTCTTCATGCTGCCGGAAATCTCCGAACACGGAAATTCGTTCCTCTGGGCGGCGGCGGGCGTCGTCGTCCTGTTTCTCGGCGCGGCAGCCTACCTCAACTCCACGGTGCCGCGCGTCAGCGAATTTTCCTCCCAGCGTGCCACTCTCACGCGCGTCGAAGCGTTCATTCAGGAAAACCTCTTCCCGCGCCGGTATTGAAGGTTACGCCGTCCGCCGCTGTTTGTTTGTTTTTGGAAGCGGCGCGTCCGCCATCTCCAATTCTTTGACGAACTTCTCGAAATACTTGTTGAACCGCTGTTCGACGCGCCGCCGCATTTCCTCTTCCTCCAATTTCGACGCGCGCGAACCGAGTTCCTTCCGTATTTCCTGCCGCGCCCGAAACCACGCCCACTCTTCCGTAAACGCGTACCATGCGAACTCCCACAGCTCGTCATCAAGCGCCTGCGTCAGATGATCGAGCCGCGCGTCCGACGGCCGAAGGATCGCGTCGATTCGCCGCAGGAGCGGACGATCCGCCACCGGTTCCAATCCCTTCTCCCGCCGCAATTCATCCTCAAGCATCGCGCGCTGTACGAGCGCCGCCTGCACCTCGGCCAACTCCTCCCGCGTGAGGGACAATCCAAAAAATTCCGTGTCCATAGATGTTCCAGCTTAGCGTAGAAATCCGCGCCGGTCAAAGCCGAATCAGATCTTCTTTCATGGCCCGCGTCCATCCCTTGATTTCAGCTTCGCGCTTCCGGGCATGCGATTCGGATGTCGCTTTTTCTTTCCAAACAAGAACAACGGGCCGACGGCTTCTCGTATACGCCGCACCGTTCCCGTCATTGTGTTTTTTCATGCGTTTCAGAACGTCCGTTGAAATCCCCGCATACAAACTCCCATCCGCGCATCGCACCAAATAGATATGCCAGTCGGCCATACGGGAAATAGGTTACAAGGCGGGCGTGAAAAAGGTAAACTGAAACCATGCTCACAAATTTTGAAGGAGTTACTAAGAAAACAAAAAACGGCCCGATGAGGGCCGTTTTTTGTTTGGCGGAGAGGGCGAGATTCGAACTCGCGGTACCTTGCGGTACGCTTGCTTTCCAAGCAAGTGCACTAGACCACTATGCGACCTCTCCGAGGTTTAGAGCGGGCTTAGGATAGCGAAAATAGAGTTTATCTTCAAGATCTCTCGGCAGAGGTTCCAATTTGAAGATCCTCACAGCCGCTCCGCATTCCCTTAGGATGACATTCTCTTTTCCTAACATAAAAAACCCCGCCATCGGCGGGGTTTTTTTGCTTGTCGGAATTACCAGCGTGAGCCACCGCGGCCGCCACCGTATCCACCCCCGTTGCCACCGCCGAAACCGCCGGTGCGAGGAGGACGTGCTTCCATGGGGCGCGCTTCGTTCACGACGAGCGAACGGCCTTCGAAGTCTTTCCCATTGAACATTTCAATCGCCTTCTGGGCATCTTCATCCGTCGACATTTCGACGAATCCGAAACCCTTAGAGCGGCCGGTCATTTTGTCCATGATGATCATCGCGGACTCGACGTTACCGGCTTGGGAAAAGTACTCGCGAAGGCTGTCTTCGGCGGTGCTGTAAGGCAACCCACCGACGTACAACTTTTTCGCCATAGTCCTTTCACAAATAGTCTAATGCAAGTCCGACCGTTTTTAATATCTTTTCTGGCTCTCTTATTTGTGTAAGGAGGGAAAAAGATGAACTTGCAAAAAACAGAATAGCATGGAATGGACGTTTTGTAAAGCTCCCGAGGCATTCAACCAAAAAACCGCCCGAAAAGAGCGGTTTTTGTTCCTGCGATCTTTCAGCCCTTCAACGCCGCGTCGATCGCCTGCTTCAACGTCGTTACCGGGACGGCCCCTTCGATCAACTGACCGTTGACGAACGTTCCCGGGGTTCCGCCAACGCCGGCCGTGGTCCCCTCCTGGAGATCCTGCGCGACCCGCGCGGCCGTCTCGCCGGAGTCAAGGCACTTGTCGAATGCGTCTCCGTTCAACCCGAGCTGGCGGGCCGCGGCCTTCCATGTGGCCACGGACATGGACTGCGACTTATTGGCTTCAAAAACCTTTTCGTGCATCTCCCAGAACTTCCCTTGTTTTCCTGCGCATTCCGAGGCTTCCGCGGCTTTCTGTGCTTCCGGGTGGAACGACAACGGGAAGTGGCGATAAACGAGCCGCACGTCCTTCGGATAGTCTTTCAAAATTTGCTGCAGTGAATCGTGGTGGCGAAGGCAGAACGGACATTCGAAATCGGAATATTCCACCAGCGTTACTTTCGCGTTCTTGTCGCCGCGAATATGGTCGGTCTTGTCATCCACCGGCTTGAGCGGACCGGCGGGAGGCGCGTCCGGGGTCGGGATCGGCGACGGCGCGGCGGCGACCTGCGGAGATCCACCTTGGGCGGCGACGCCAGGAACAGTCAGGCCTTTCCCGCTCACGAGAAGGCCGACGAGAACGGCGAGTGCGAGCGTCGAGACGGACGAAACGCCGACGAAAAGCCCGAGATAAAACATGGTCTTCGGAGAACCGTTGAACGCTCCGACGGACGAGGGTTGTTCTTGAAGCATGCTCATAAGAGGAAAGTTGGAAGTCAAACGTTAAATGTCAAACGGATTGATTAGGTGCACATCATACGGCGTCATTTTTGGGCGGTCAAGCGCGCTTGAATCTCCCTGTCCCATGCGGTCTGGTCGAGGACGCCGGGGAACTTCGCGTCTCCGATGAAGAACGTCGGCGTGGCATTCACCCCGTTTTGGCTTCCCTCCGTCAGGTCATCATTGATCTTGGATTGGTACTTCCGTTCGGCGACGCAGGATTCAAACGCCCCTTTGTCCAGACCCAACGCCTCGGCATACCCGACAAAGGCCTGTTGCGGCGAAGGCAGCTCGGACCAACCCGACTGGTCGTCATACAAACGGTCATGGTACTCCCAGAACTTTCCCTGCGCTTCCGCGCACCGGGCGGCGTTCGCCGCGGCGAATGCGTTTTGATGGATGGATTGGAGCGGAAAATCGTTCCATACGAACCGGACCTTGTCGCCGTAGGTATTTTTCGCGTAGCGGAACCCGGCTTCGGCCGCTTTGCAGGCCGGACACTGGAAATCGCCGAACACCCGGACGACGAGCGTCGCCTCCCCCGGCCCGAATGACGGGTCGTTGTCATCGCGGAACCCCGCGCCTCCCGTTCCGCCTGATTCCCCCGGCGCCGAAACGGCCCAGATCAGTCCTCCGACGATCAGGACGACAAGGAACAGAGATCCCAGAAGAAATGCTTTGCGCGCTTGATCGGTGGAGGTCATAGGGATAGGTGGTAGGTTGTAGGTGATAGGTGGAAGCAGGAAATGCTTAAGATGCCGTTCGTTTTGTTCTCATGAGAAGCCAGATGCCAAGGGCACCGGTAAAAAGCACGGCCCACTGCGTCGGCGTAAGGCCGGAATAGCGACGGTCGGCAACGCGCAGGAAGTCCAGTCCGAACCGGGTGACGGCGTCCGCGAGCAGAAACGCGCCAACCCAGAAACCGGAAACAGTGAGCCGCGAGCCGCGAGCCGCGAGCCGTGGGAAACGGTCGAGAATCAAAAAGAGCGCACCAATCAGGAATCCGACGATCGAAAGATACAGGCCGAGATCGTGCCGGACCTTTCCGTCGGGATACCGGACGCCGCCGACGAAGGATGTGAGCGTCCCCGGATGGTCGTGGATCAGGAAGCATCCGATCCGACCGATCCCGCATCCCCACGGCAAGCCCCATGCCATGGTATCGGCATAGGCCAGAAAATCCAACCCCTTCCGCTTGACGAAAAACCACACCGCCCCGGCGCCGCCGAAAAGTCCTCCCATGATGGCGTATCCGGGAGCGAACGGATTCAACGCCTGCCACGGATTCAAGAGGTAATACGCCGGTTCGTAAAACACGACGTGGAACAACCGCGACCCGACCATCGCCGCCAAAAAGACCCAGGTAAGCATCTCCCAAACCATGTTCGGATCCAGCCGCATCCGTTTCGCTCGCGCTGCCGCGATCCACCCGCCGACGAGAAATCCGGCCGCGACGAACGTCCCCCACGTCTGGAGCGTCAACGGACCGAGGGAATACGTAAGTGACTGAAAATAGGGAATCACAGAAGATTCAACGTCTTTAAGGCGCGTTCGAACTCGTCAAGCGCCTGCTTCGCCTGTCGGGATCCGACCTGAAACGACGATTCGTGGACCAGTTGGTTCCGCAGCTTGTGGGCCCACCACACCTTGTTGAGCTTGGGATATTTGTATCGCGCGACCCGGAGGCGTTCAGCAAGCGATTCCCCGGGCATGGTCATGGACTTGAGCGCGGCGTCAAGGAGCGCATCCGCCTCAAGGATCGCAAGTTTGGCTCCCATGGTCCCCTGCCGGCTCGTATTCCGGATGTTCTCCCATCGCGACTTCACTTCCTGGCGCGAGATGCCGTACATTTCCGGCCGCGCGATCACACCGCTCACTTTCCGAACGAGCCAGACAAGAAAGACGGCAACCGCCAGCCCGCCGATGACGGTCAACACCGTCAGTGCGCTCCAGGCCGAAGAGGTCGCTTCGTACTCCATACCATCATCCGCGCCGGCGCTCGACCACCTGCGCAACCGCAAGAAGATCCGCCTCCTTGAACCACGACCCGATCAACTGAAGGCCGACCGGCAACCCTTCGGCGTCTCCGCACGGGACGGACACCGCCGGAACCCCCGCGACGTTCACGCCGACCGTGAAGATGTCTTCAAGATACATCGTGAGGGGATCCGCGGTTTTTTCCCCGATCCGGAACGCCGTGGTCGGAGCGGTCGGGGTCGCGATGACATCCACCTCGCGAAACGCCTCTTCATACGCGCCGCGGATGAGGGACTGGACCTTCTTCGCCTGGAGATAGTACGCATCGTAGTACCCGCGGGAGAGCGCATAGGTTCCGAGCAGGATGCGCCGCCGGACTTCCGGTCCGAACCCTTCCGCGCGCGCGGCGGCGTACGTCTCGATGAGCGGGAGCCCTTCCTTCCGCAACCCGTATCGGACGCCGTCGAACCGGGCGAGATTCGCCGACACTTCGCACGGCATGATGACGTAATACACCGCGAGCGCTTCGTCGGCGTACGGCAGGTCGATCTCTTTCACCTCCGCACCCGCCCGGGCGAGCATCCGGATCGCCTCTTCCGTCCGTTCGCGCACGCCCCGGTCGATCCCCGCTCCCCATGCCTGCGTCGGAAGGCCCACGCGGACGCCCGCGAGATCCTCGCGCCAATCGGGCACAAACGGCTCGACGTTCGCGGTCGTCTGGTCGAGCGGATCACGCCCCTGGATCGCTTCCAGAAGCATCGCCGCGTCGTCCACGGTCGTTGCGATGGGTCCGATCTGGTCGAGGGAGGACGCCATGGCGATGAGGCCCGATCGCGACACGCGTCCGTAGGTGGGCTTGAGCCCGACGACACCGCAAAACGACGCCGGTTGCCGGATCGAGCCGCCCGTGTCCGATCCGAGCGCGGCCGGACACATGCGGGCCGCGACGGCCGCGGCGCTTCCGCCGGAGGATCCGCCGGGGACCCGCTCCGGATCGCGCGGATGTTTCGTTGGCCCGAACGCCGACCGTTCGGTGGAGGATCCCATGGCGAATTCGTCCAGGTTCGTCTTGCCCACGATCACCGCGCCGCCGTCCAACAATTTTTGCGTCACGGTCGCGTTCGTCACGGCGGTGTAGGTCGCGAGCATGCGCGATCCGGCCGTACACCGCTTTCCCTGATAGAGCAGGTTGTCTTTCAACGCGATCGGGATCCCGTCGAGCGGCCCCGCAGATCGGCCGTCCGCACGGCGGTCGTCGGCCCGGTCGGCCGCGGCGCGCGCGTCCTCCTCATATACGTCCAAAAACGCGTGGATGGCGCCGTCCCGTGAACGGATCTCCGCGAGACACGCATCGGCAAGCTCGCGGGAGGAGGCCTCGCCCTGCCGAAGAAGATGGCGCGCCTTGGTCAGCGTCAGGTCCATATCCGTCTAGCCTTTCGGCGCTTCAAACACGGCTGGGACGTTCAGGAGCGCTCCCTTGCGGGAGGGAAAATTCGAGAGGATCAATTCGCGGGTCAGGTCGTCGCAATCGGAAACCTCGTCCGCCCGCCACCCGGTTTCCGTCGGCGCGAGTCCGAAGGGCTCCAACCCGGCGGTCTGTACCTTCTGCAAGCGGCCGACGTACCCGAGAATCGAATCGAGATCGCGCTCGGCGTCGCGGATCTCGTCATCGGAGAGCTTCAATCGGGCCAGATCGGCAAGGCGTTCGATGTCTTCGCGTGAGATCGACATAATCGATGAAATGGTAGCTGAAATACGGAATGAAGAACAGAGGTCGGTCATGAACAAAAAAACCGACAGGGGAAGGCCTGTCGGCAGAACGCGTCAGCGGAGGTGGGCGAGGGCCCGGCGGTAGCACGACGCTTCCGCATCGCTGAACACGAAGATGAACGAGAGATTCCCGGTGTAGACCGGCGGCGTCTGGCACGAATCCGCGACCTTGTCGGCGATGCGCTGGTTTTCCGGATGGGGCGACTTCGCGATCCGCGAAGCCCACGCCATGTTCCGCCGCATCGCAAGGAAGTGCTTGAGCGAGTTGAACATCGTTTCCGTCGCGTGGTTCATGGCGTAGAAGAGCAGCGACACGAGAAACTGCTCCTCTTCCTCCAGAACGGCGAGGCGTTCGCGCTGCGGGGTCCCGTTCCCCTCGTAGAATGGCCTCCCGCCATACATAAAGGAAATGCTGAACCCCTCTTCGTTGGCCGGATTGGGAGTCATCCGGAAGTCGAACGTATCCGGCCGGACAGCGCCCGGGGCCGTGATCGAAATCTGACCGGCTTGCAGATCGCCGTTGTTCGGAAACGACGCCTTGACCTCAAATTGGAATTGCACTCATCACCTCGTGGTTGGAAGGTTGGAAGGACCGAAGGGAGAGCGGTTATAGCATGAAATACGGACGCGTTCAAGAGGGACGAGAGCCCGCGCGCCGCGGCGATAAAAAAACGCGCCCGGTGACGTCACCGAAGCGCGAATACGATAAGAGATGTTTTGGCTATCCCAGCATCCTGATGCCCCGACGGATACTCTCCAGATGCCGTCCCTTGCAGGCGTTGCCGATCGCGCCGACATCATTGAGCTCATCCGGTTCGCCGCCGGTATTGGCGACAAATACGATGGAGGTCTCCGGATGCAGGAGCCGAATTTCACGGATCACATCCGACCCCTTGGCCGTATTCGGCAGGCCTTGGTCCATCAAGACCAGCGCCGGTTCAAGCTTCAGAACGGCCGATGCGATGCTCGACGACCTCCTCGTATCCTGCGTGTCATCTTCGACAAACAACGTGTCGAGGATGAGGTTGGGCCATCCGCACATCGCGCGCCAGGTCCGCACGATTTCCTCCGAGGAATCGTCGACGATCAGGACCCTGGATGCCGAGGTCGGACCGTTTTCATGCGCCGCGTGAAGAATCTTCATGGCCGTATGGTCCCGGCGAAACGGCAAAAGCTCTGCCTGCAGGAGGGCGTGGTTCAGGTTGGCCATGAACGCGTCGCGCAACGACACGAACCCTCTCAAGATCTGCGGCATCATCGAGAGCGTCTCGACGAGGCACAGAACCGATAGCTGACCGGCGTCCCCAGACAGCTGTTCCCTGACGTGGCGGATGATCGCATCGGCCTGTTGCTGCGACTCGTCTTCGATGCGACGGGACGGACGGGCGTCTGCGACGAGATCCGGATCAAGCGGGGGAAGCGGCACGCCGTTTTGCACCGCGAGCGCGCAAATTGCTTCGAATAACTCCAGTCGCGCCTGCGCCCGGCGTTGGCGCTCCCCCTCATCTTGCTGCTGCAGGAGACGTGGGTGCTCGATGAGCGCGGCTATGTCGGTCGCGACCTTGTGAAGCGGACCGAGCTGCTCTTGGTGAGACTGAATGAAACGTGCGAGGTCCATGATGGACTCCTATTTGGAAATGGACGACAAGTTTTTGCGATCAAAAACCCCGTCTCTCTCGAGACGGGGCTGTGTTGATTCGATAATCGGCATCAATCAAGACAACCCTCTCCCGAGAGAGATTCGCAGTTGCTTTCGATAGGATGGTCCGAACGCATTCCTCATATCTCCAAAGAGACTAGCTCATTCTTTGAGTCTTGTCAAGAACGCCTTCTCGTCCAGGATGGTCACTCCCAGCGTTTTTGCCTTGTCCGCTTTCGATCCCGGATCGGATCCGACCACGACATACGACGTCTTATTCGAGACCGTTTCGGACACGTCGCCTCCCTGTTTTCGAATCAGTTCCTTCGCCTCTTCGCGCGACAAGGATTCCATGGTTCCCGTAAGTACCCAGATTGTGCCTATAAATTTTCCCTGCTTCTTGCTTCTTGCTGCTTGCTGCTCAACCCGAATCACGTTGATGAGATGACCCACGCGACTTGCCTCTTGCGTATCGGTAAAAAAATCAACGATCGCATCGGCGACGATCTCGCCGACTCCCACGACCGCCGACAAATCCTCCGCGGACGCGTGACGCAATTTCTCGAAAGACCCGAAGGCCTCTGCCAAATCGCGCGCGGTCTCCTCGCCGACATGGCGGATCCCGAGGGAGTTGATGAACCGGTCGAGCGGGATGCGGCGATGCGCCTGAATTTCTTTCACTAACTTTTCCGATGAAACCTCCGCGAACCCTTCGAGCCCGAGCAAATCGTCGGGCGTGAGCTTGTAGAGATCCGCCGGTTCGCGCACCAAGCCGCGCTGGATGAGTTGCTCCATGATCTTGTCGCCAAGTCCGCGGATGTCGAGCGCATTCCGGCCGACGAAATGGAGAAGCCGCGCGAGCTCCTGCGCGAAACAGCGTTTGTTCGTGCAGACCGTCGCCACTTCTCCCTCTCGCCGTTCGACCGGGGAGCCGCAGATGGGGCATTTCTTCGGCATGTGGAAATGTTTCTCTTTTCCCGTGCGGAGTTTCGGCAATGCCTTAATGACTTTCGGAATGACGTCGCCGGCTTTTTCGACGATCACGGTGTCGCCAATCTTTAGGCCAAGGCGCCGGATTTCATCCTCGTTGTGGAGCGTCGCGTGGGTCACGGTGGTGCCGACAAGTCGGACAGGATCGAGGATGGCGACGGGCGTGAGCACGCCGGTCCGGCCAACCGAAACGAGAATATCGCGTACGACGGTCGTCCCCTGCTCCGCCGGAAATTTCCACGCGATGACCGCGCGGGGCGTTTTGCCGACCACGCCGAGCGATGCGAACAACGCATCGTCGTTCACATTCACGACCAAGCCGTCGATCCAATAGTCGAGCGATTCCCGTTTTTTCTGGAGGGTTTCGAACACCTTCTCCGCATCATCAAGCGTTCGGCAATATTTCGCATGAGGATTCACGGGAAATCCCAGCTCGCGGAGCCGATCGTGGCGTTCGGCGTTTGTCGTATGCACCGTCTCCCCGAGCAAAGAGTAACTCATGAACGACAGTCCGCGCTCCGCCGCGATCTTCGGATCAAGCTGGCGGATGGACCCGGCGGCCGCGTTCCGCGGATTCGCAAGTTCCGGCTCGCCGCGCTTTTTAAGCGATTTATTCAACCGCGCAAGCTGCGTCTTCGTCATGTACACCTCGCCGCGAACTTCGATCCGTCCGCTCGTGCGTTTCCGCAAGGTGAGCGGGATCGCTTCGATGGTTCGCAAATTATGCGTGACATCCTCACCCACGCGTCCGTCGCCGCGCGTCGCTCCGCGAACAAACGTTCCGTCCTCATAGATGAGCGAGACCGCGAGACCGTCCATCTTCGGATCGGCGTAAAAATCGAAATGCGCCGAAGGACGGAGTTTTTTCATCCGCGCAAGCCAGTCGTCCACCTCATCTCGCGAAAAGGCGTCTTCGATGGAGAGCATCGGGGTCTCATGCCGAATTTTTTTGAATCCCTCCATCGCCTTCCCGGCCACCCTCTGTGTCGGCGAATCCGGCATGATGAGGTCGGGGTATTCCTGTTCCAGCTTGTACAGCTCATGCTTCAACGCATCCAAAGCGGCCTCGGAAATTTCGAGTTTGTTCAGGACGTGATACTGGTACCGATATCGGTCGATTTCCGCCCGGAGTTTCTCAATCCGTTTTTCGGCCTCGGATTTGATCATGTCCGCCAGTTTAGCACAGCTCCCGATTCTCCGTTGACGGTCCACGGTCCCCGGTTCACGGGCACACCGGCATCCCGCCGACGCCTTTGAGGAGCTGACATTCGGAGAATACGACGAAGCTGTACAGACCGGAGAGGACGTCGGACTTCGGCAACGTCACGACGATGTTCTGCGTCGCCTTGCCGTAGGTCCCTTCCGCGCTCAACACCAGGTCGCCGGGGAACGGTTTCACGACGCCTCCTTTCCGAACGGTGACCGTTACGTTGGACGCATCGACGTCCTGCGCCTTGATCCGTATGCGGTACGCCTTTGTCGGATCGAGACCCGGGATGACCATGGACGGGGAAAAGCCGTGTTGGATGACGTACGAATCCTCACTCGGCCAGATGACCGTAGCCCCGGATGCCCATTGCGCATATCCCACTTCGAGATCGCCGCCTCCGGACCAGGAGATGTCGATTTCGTCCACGTCCGGCGCCGCGCCGAGGGAATCGGGATCGAACAAGTCGATCACGCGGAAGTCTTCCGCGGCGATCAGGGAAAACACTTTCTGATCGGCTTGTTCGAGCGCGGAGGTGGATGCCCACGCGCCGGCGTTCGGGTATGAACTGGCGAGACCTGCCGCAAACGCCGCCGTCTGGTTGCGCTTCCGGATCTCAAACAATTCCCGCTCGATCCCGGAATCCGCCATGTAGTACGCCGAAACGCTGTCATCGGTGTCCCGCGCCCGCTGCGACCCTTCGAGTACCACCGTCCCGATCCCGATTCCCGCCAGGAGGATGGTGAACGTCATGATAAGGGCGAGCGGGAGGATGTTGCCTTTAGCGAGCATAGACGCGTGAGGAGACGGTTGTTTGCGCTTCAAGCGTCACCCGGTCTTTCGGATTGTCGGCCATATACTGCGTCCGGAGGGACACTGTGACAAACGGCTGGATGTCGTTCGGATAGACGCCGCCGATCGGAATGAACGGCGAATCCGACGGGCGCGCGTACACGTCGAACCGCTCGATATTGATCCGCTTGCCGGAAATGGGCGCCCAGGTCGTCCCGCCGTCGGTGGAGAGGAGCAGGCAGGAAACGGTCGGGAGATCGGCGCATTCCGCCTGTCCCGGCGCCGACAACTTCACGACGAGGACCATCCCGTCAGCCTGGTCCAAGCGCAGTTCCGACTCGCGCGCGAGCGGCGATACGATATAGGACAGCGGGAGATTTCTGACGGTCCGGACCAGGGATTCCATGATGAAACGCGTATCCTGGCTCAAAACGGCGCGGTTGGCGATCCGGCGGTGCAGCTGGTTGAAGGACGCGAAGGTTTGGGCGAGCACGACGACGGACACGGAAAACAACGCCACCACGATGAGCATTTCCATCAACGAAAAGCCGGGGAGCCTCACGTCGCGACGGGTCCTGTCACCGCCAGTCAAACAAATCTTCATACATGGTCCGATTGAATGTCTTCCCTTTTCGCTGCCACTGCACGCGTGCTTCGACCCGCACGCCGACCTTCTGATCCGCGCCGCATGTCTGGCCGTCCTCCTTGTAGGTAAATCCGCCCAGGGCGTCGCAAATCGGATGGAAAATCACGATCCGGCGCCAGGGGGTCTCGGGCGCGCCGCGGTCGGCCTGGGTGTAGAATCCAGGGGTATCCGGATCCTGGGAGATACGGACCTTTGCCGTTTCGACGGAAACGTCGTTGGCGGCGAAATCGAAGGAAATCTCGTTCACGCCCGGCGCGCCGTCCCAAAACGGCGTGGCGGAATAGTCGTCAAGCGCGTTCACCATGCCGGTATCAAACGGGACGCCGGCGAGCCAGTTCGAATCGCGCAACTGCTTGGCCTGCTCGATCGCCTCCCGGGCCAGGTTCACGGCGACCACCTCGTCCGCGTCGCGGTCGGACAACTGGAGGTTTGAAAAAACGATCGTGGTCGCGGCAAACAGCCCCGAACCGATCACGGCGGTCGCGATCAGGAGCTCGAGCAGCGTCTGTCCGTTCAATCGCTTCATACCGTTATTGTACCGAAACCCGTCCGGTGATGGCATTCACCTCGACGTCCGCCGTCTTCCCCGTGTCCTGATGCCGCAACCGGATCGTCATGGACTGCGGTTCGCTTGGCGCGCAGGCGGGCTGCCCGGGCTCGCCGCACGCGTTGATCCGCATCTGCCCGTTCTGCCGCTCGACCGCGATCTCGCCCGACGCCGTCGCGCCGAGTTCCGTCGAAATTGCGTCAACCCGGATCGTATCGCTCCCGAACGGGTTCAGGATGCGTTGGAGCAATATCTCCCGGTCGGACGTCCGGCGCCACTCGGAAACGTCAACGTCGGCAAACAGTTCGTACGCGGACGCGCCGGCGGCGATGGACAAGCCGAATTTCGGTGGCGGTTCCTGTACGCAAGGCGAGATGCACGCTTCCGCAGACGGGTTTTCCTGCTCGCACACCCGTGTCCCGCCGACGGTGTCGCAGGTCAGCACGTTGCGCGCGGCAAGCGCCCGCGCCTGGACGTTGCGCACGTCTCCGGCGAGCAATCTCGCCGCCGTGTGCAGTTCCTCATTTTGACGCGTGCCGCGCAAACTGAACACGGTCGCCGCGGAAATGAGCGTCAGGATCGAGATGCTGATCAGGAGCTCCACCAGCGTGAATCCAGAACGTTTCATACGAGGAAATAATCGATCCACAGCTTGAGAACCGGTTCAAACCAACGGACGGACAGGAGCCCGAGCGACAGGGCCGGCGCGAAGGGCACGTGCATCCCCCGTTTCACGGCGCGACAGAGATATAACACTCCGACGCACGTCCCGCCGATCAGGTATGCCAGATAGATGGCGAACGCCGTGCGCGGCCAGCCAAGCACCGTCCCGATCATGGCGCCGAACCAGACGTCCCCGCTCCCGATCCATTTCCCCCGCGAGAGCGCCCATTGGATCCCGAAAAATCCCGCGCCGACGGCGACGCCGAGTCCGAGCGATTGCAGCGTCGCCTGAAGCGTCCCCGCGGCGGACCCGTCCGCGACATTCCAGCCGACGGCCACGACGGCGATTAGCCCGAGAACTTCCATCGGCAGCTCTTTCCATCGCGCATCCATCACGGAAACGACGACGAGGGAAACGGAGAGGAACGTTTCGAACAGAAACGGCGCCAACGCGCCCGAGAACGGGTCGTGTCTGATGGCGGCGAGCACGACGAGCGCCGCGCACAGCGTTTCGACGATCGGGTATTGGATGTGGATTGCGGCGCCGCAATCGGCGCAGCGTCCTCGAAGCGCAAGCCAGGAAAAAATCGGGACCAAGTGTCGCGGCCGTATGGGCGCGTCGCACGCCGGACATTTCGAGCGTCCATGCAGCGAAACCATCTCATGCAGCCGGATGGCCGCGACGTTCGCGAACGATCCCAAGCACGCGCCGAGAATGGCGGAAAAAAGTACCGAAAAAAATTGCTCGTCCATGCATTCTTTTTACGTGACAGGATTGAAGGACGTTCTGGCTTTCGACTTATTTCTCCACATCCTCCGAATCCACCCCTCCCGCATGCCCATAATACGTCCCCTCCGGGCCGTACACCGTTTCCCGTTCCGTCACGAACCGTAACGAATATCCGCCAGCCGTGCCCTTGTACCGATAAAATTCCCCTGATTTCGGCCCGATAGGCACTCGGGGAAGGATGACGGCCCCTCCCCCGCCCTGGCCCACGAACCCTTCGCTCGTAAGCCCGTCCGCTTCGGCGCCCGGCCGGCCCAGATCAACGCCCTCGCTCAACGGATAACCCGCTTTTTGCAGCCAGTACTGGCTCAAGGCGCTGCGCAGAACGCTCACGTCCGACGCGCGCTTGGCGTCGCGGCTTTTCGCCCGCGAGACGCCAAGCGAATATACGGCGACGGATGATAACATCGCCACGATCGCGAGGACGATCAGGAGTTCAAGCAACGTGAAGCCGCGTGGTTTCGTCATACTTCAAGCGGGTGACGCGGAACGGGGGACCCCCAGCGCCCGGAGGCCGAGCGCGGTCGAGGACAATGGGGGTGGGCCGCAGCAGGACCCGCGACGCCTCAATTTAGCAGTCCATTTTGGTTGGCCGAATGCGACGTCCCCGGCGACAACCCCAGAACGTCGCTCGCTTGCGTGACGAATCCGATCGTGAACGCGGAGATGTCCGTCACGGAAACGAACGTGTAGTCGCAGCTCGCATACGGAGCTGCGCCGCACACGGCCGAGTGCTGCGGATCCTTGATGTTCGACAGGTTGATGTAATTGGTCGTCACGACTTCCCCGGGCACCCCGCTGCAGGTTGATTCGTACAACGTGCATTCGCTGACACGCGTAGGCGCAGCCGCCGCACACGGGGCCGTACCGGCGGCGTCGCAAAGGACCGCGCCGTCCTGCGCGGCGGCGGCAAACGCCGCGATAATCCCGCGCACGTCCGCGACGCGCTTCGCGTCATTCGCCTTTTGCCGAGCGTTGCCGAATGCAACGACCGCGAGCGTCGCGAGCAATCCGATGATGGCGATAACCACCAGAAGCTCGATGAGCGTAAACCCTTTTCGTTGGGTCATATGAATCCTATGTGTGAGTAGTGGAAATAGTATACCACAACCGCTCTTAGGCGGCAGAGGATAGGTTGTATAGCGGCAAGAGAATGGCCGAAACCATGATCCCGACCCCAACCCCGAGCAGAATCATGACCGCCGGTTCGATGAGGGAAACCATATTGGCGACCAAGTTGTCTATTTCCCTCGAAAAGAAGGAACTTAACCGGCCCAGCACCTCCTGGATGCGCCCCGTATCCTCCCCCACGCCGAGCATCTGGATCATCATCGGCGGGACGTATTTCTCCCGAAGCATGGCCGTCACGATGGAATTTCCGTCGTTCACCTCCTGGATCGTTGCGAACACGAGATGTTTCCAGGCGGCGTTCCCCATGACGCCGGAAACGATCTCGAGGGCGGAAACCAGATCGACCCCGCCTTTGTTGAGCGTCGCGAGCGACCGGGCGAACCGGACGACGTAAATCCGCTGGAACAGTTTTCCAAAAATGGGAATGCGCATCTTGAACCGGTCCCAAAGATACCGTCCGCCCGGCGTCGAAATCCAGGCGCGGAACCCGAACCCGACAACGAGAAGGAGGATCGGGAAAAGCCACCAATAATTCTTGAACACGTTCGCGACCACGATCAGGATGCGCGTCGAAAGCGGCAGGGCGACGTTCGCCTCTTCCAGAATGACCGTCAGTTTCGGGATGACGAACGCCATCATGATGAACGCGACCACGATCAGCCCGCCCAAGATGAACGTCGGATAGATCATCGCGCCTTTGATTTTCGCGTTCAGGTCGTAGTCTTTTTCCAGCTGGTCCGCGAGATATTCGAGCACCTCCGCCAGCTGGCCGGACGTTTCGCCGGAGCGAATCATGTTGATGAAAAATTCCCCGAATTCCTTGCCGTACCTCTCGAGCGCATCGGACAGCTTTCCCCCGCTTTCCACGTCGCCCGCCACCTGGGCGAGCAAGTCCCGGAGCCGGGGGTTGTCCGTTTGGCGCGCGATGTTCCGGATCGCGTCCACCAACGGGACGGAGGCCGACACCATCACCGAGAGTGTCCGCGCGACCACGACCAGGTCCCGCGCGGTGATCCGGTTCAAAAACGTGAACCCGCCTCCGGCGGAAATCGAAAACGCCGACGCCTTCTCAAGAAGCAAAATGTCGTACCCCCGCTCCTGCAGGGCGGATGCGGCTTCGTCGCGGGTTTCCGCTTCGACCAGCCCGGCCTGCACCGATCCGTCCGCCGAGCGGACGCGATATTTGAACGACGTCATTGAAGGATGGCCTTAATTTTCGCGATCGTCTCATGCGGCAGCGCATGCGCCTTGATGATGTATCCGGCGGCGCCGAGCGCGAGACACCGCTCCACGTCCTGCCGCTGGCCGAGGTTCGTGAGCACGAGGATGGGGATATCCGCTGTCGCGGGTTCGCGTTTCAACGCCTCGAGCGCTTCGAATCCGTTCATCTTCGGCAGCATGAGATCGAGCAGGATGAGCGCGGGACGGTCCTTTTGCGCGAGCCGGATCCCGTCCTCCCCGTTCGTCGCGAGCGTCGGTTGGAATCCTTCAACCTCCAGCTTCTGCGCGTAAATGCTCGCCAGAAAGCCGTCGTCTTCGATGATGAGAATTTTTTGCTTGTCCATACGTTTTTCCTAGTCCCCCTCCGCCGTCTCCTGGCCCACGCGCAGCACCTCTTCGAGCGTCGTGATGCCGTCGAGCGCCTTCAGCAGGACGTCCTGTCGGAGCGTGAGCATCTCCTGCCGCGCGGCTTCGGCCCGCCCCTCGTCCGTCGGAAACCCTTTTTCCACAAGCCGCTTCGCCTGGAGGGTAAAACGGAACAGCTCGGCGCACGCCGTCCGACCAGCGTACCCCGAATTCCCGCACCGCGCACATCCGGCGCCCCGATAGAACGTCAGCGTCGCGTTCGGATCGAGCGCCGCAGCCGCGAATTTCTTCGGGATGGCCGCCAGTTCCTTTCGGACTTTTTCCAGCGTTTCCGGGGCGACCTCATGCGGTTGCTTGCAATGGACGCATATTTTCCGCGCCAGACGCTGCGCGATCCCGAGGTTCAGGACGGCGGACAGGAGGAACGGCTCGACGCCCATGTCGATAAGCCGCGGGACGATCCCGAAGACGTCGTTCGTGTGGAGCGTCGAAAAAATGAGGTGGCCGGTGAGCGATGCGTGGATGACGAGCTCGGCCGTTTCGCGGTCGCGGATTTCGCCGACCATGATGATGTTCGGGTCTTGGCGCAGAATGGAGCGCAGTCCGGACGCAAAGGTCAATCCGATTTCCGGCTTGATCTGCGCCTGGTTCACGC
>JACQMO010000021.1 GCA_016203535.1 Candidatus Uhrbacteria bacterium
AGGTGATGCTCTCCGCGTCCGCGCAGGCATATGTATTTTTCCCCGGCGGGTTCGGGACGATCGACGAAATGTCCGAGATGCTCACGCTCATCCAAACGCAAAAAATTCCCAGGGAAGTTCCGTTGATTCTCGTGGACAAGGAGTATTGGACGCCGTTCCTCCAGTGGGTGGACACGGCGCTCCTCAAGGAAAACGGATATGTGGGAAAAGACGACGTCGCCATCATGCAGCTCGTGGACACGGCCGAAGAAGCGTACGCGATCGTGAAAAAGACGTCAGAGCGCCGCTTTGGCTGAACGCGCCGCCGTTTTCGCCGCTTTCTTTTTCGTTTTTGTGAGGCGTTCCCCGGCCATGAGAGCCGTGTGTTTTTTGAGGGTCTTCAGCGTGCGGGCGGACACGCGGACGCGAACGCCGCCGATGCGGACGATTTGAAGATTCACCTCCTGTTTGCGTTTGGTGGCGATGTTGGAGTGGCTTCGCGAATGACCGACGTTCGCACGTTTTCCGGTCAGGGCGTCAATGCGGGACATAGCGTTGCGCCGAAGGATAGCCGAGGGATGTCATTTTGGCAAGAGTCGGCTATCATATGAGGAACGCGCATATGTTTTCACTTCTCTTCGAGCAGCCGGTCGTGTTCATCCTCTGGATCGTGGCGATCCTCCTCGCGCTGTCGTTCCATGAATTCTCACATGCGCTTGCCGGTCGGTTGCTCGGCGACCATACGGCGGAACGCTTGGGGCGACTCACGCTGAATCCGGCGGCCCATGTGGATCCGCTGGGAATTCTCGCGCTCGTCGTCGCCGGATTCGGTTGGGGCAAGCCCGTGCCGTTCAACACGTACAACCTGAAAAACCAGAAGTGGGGGCCGGTCATGATCGCGTTCGCCGGACCGACGATGAACGTTCTTCTCGCGGTGACGTTCGGCCTCATTTTGCGAGTTCTCCTGCCCGTGTTGGGAGAGGGAAATCTCCTCGTCCAGGCATTGTTTTTCCTGGTGTTCATCAACCTCGCCCTGTTTTTATTCAACCTCATCCCGATTCCGCCGCTCGACGGGTCCAAACTCCTGCTCGCGCTGCTTTCGTCTCCGCAGCATGCACGCGCCCGGACGTTTTTGGAAACGCGCGGGCCGCTCCTGCTCATCGGGCTTATCATTTTCGACAACCTGTTCGATCTCGGAATTTTCGGATTCCTCTCGTCCATCATCAGCGTTGCGGTACGCGCGTTGCTCGGAAACGCGGCGTAACCGTTCTGGCAGCACCTGTTTGGTATGACGGAAGACGCACGGAGGAAACCGGCTTGGTCGTTTGCCGAAAGCGCCGGGTGGATTTGGGGGAATGTGACCGTCGGGAGCGGTCTCATCGCGCTCCTCACCTCGCGCCGCGCCCCCTCGTTTTTTGAGGCGATGATTTCGAGGGGGACTACGCTCGCGGTCGCGTTGCTCGCGATGCACGCCGTTCTCGGTTTCGTATTTCGGGAGGACGTCGAATCCGCCTGGTCGCGCATCCTCCGATTATTGCCCGTCGCCGTACTCGCCGCGCTCGGCCTCGCGGCCGTGGGACCGTGGAACGACGGGAGCGGCGCGATGGCCCTGCCGATGTCCGGCGCGCTTCAGTTCATCGGTTCCGTCGGCGTGTTCCCGTTGTCCGTCGGGCCGGATGTGTTCCTCCGGAGCGCCGTGGCGGCTGTTGCGATCGGACTCGGCATCGGGTCGTTCAGGAGAATCCGCCGCATCGGCCGCGCAATTGCCGTCGCGGTTCTCGCGTGGACCGCCGGAAGCGTCACGCTGCTTGTCTCATCCTGGACGGCGATCCTGTCCGGATGGGCGAGCGGAACACGGATCACGCATACGCAGGACGCGCTTCGGGCGCTGGGATATCTCCATTCGAATTCGTATTGGTCGTTTTTCCAGTCGGACCGTTTTTTTGCAGGGATCGGCCGTCAGCTTGAAACGGGCGCGATGCTTTCAACCGCCGCGATTACGTTCCTTCTCGGCGTCGCGCTCCTCCTCCCGTGGCTTCGTCGCGCCCGACCGTGGAATCGTCCGGGGATCCTCCTCGCGGCGATCCGAGAGGCCTGGGTTCGACCGGTCGCCGGGGCGTTCCTTCTCGCGCTGTTCTCCGGGGCTTGGCTTGGCGTCCGCACGGTGGGGTGGTCATGGGGCGCGCTGGACGCCGTCGCACTTTTTCTTTTGGCCGCGACCGCTGGCGCGTGGTTGTGGCACTGGACGCTGTCACGCGACGTCGCATCTCTCCGCGACGACGAAGCGCGCCGGCCGTGGCGCCTCCTCCCGTCCGGACAGGTGCAAGTAAAGGACGTCACGTCGCTTTCCGACGCGCTCCGTCTTCTGGCGCTTCTCGGGGCGTTTCTCTTGGGCTGGCCGCTTCTTCTGATGCTCCTCGCCCTGTTTGCGGTTTCATCCATGAACGATCGGATGAATGTCCGATGGCGGAATATCGACCTCTTCCGCGCCGCAGAACCGCCGATTCTCGCGGCCCTGCTTGTCGGCGCGGGGTCGGTGTTCGGGACGCGGCAACTCCTTTTTCCGCCCGGAGCTGCCGTTGCGGCCTTGGCCGCGGCCTTGCTTGCGGCGGCGATACCTCTCATCAAGGTCCGGAAACGCCCGGAACAATAAGGTCCCTTCGGCGCAATCGGTCGCGCCTCCCGGTCACTTGACGTTTTTTGGTTGTCGCTGCTATATTTCGCCCACTTAGAAACGCCTATTCCCGCATGCCTACGATGAACCAACTCCTTCGCGGAAGCCGCCGGTCGGCGAACGTGAAGTCCAAGAGTCCTGCCCTGCAGTCCCGCTTTGATTCGCTCCATCGCAAACGGAGCACGCTTCAGGGCGGCGCGCCGTTCATGCGCGGCGTCTGTGTGAAGGTGACCACGATGACTCCCAAGAAGCCGAACTCGGCGCTCCGGAAGATCGCGCGTGTCCGTCTCTCGAACGGCATGGAAGTGACGGCGTACATCCCGGGCGAGGGGCACAACCTCCAGGAACACTCGATCGTGCTCATCCGCGGAGGCCGCGTGAAGGACCTTCCGGGCGTCCGCTACCACGTGGTTCGCGGCGTCTATGACACGCAGGGCGTGAGCGCGCGCCGCCGCAGCCGATCGATCTACGGCGCCAAGAAGCCCAAGGCGGCCGCGAAATAAGTATGCGAGGGAAACAAGCGCCGCGTCGCAAAATCACGAGCGACCCGAAGTACGGATCGCCGGTCGTCGCGAAGTTCATCAACTACGTCATGAAGAAGGGAAAGAAGTCCGTCGCGCGGAAGGTCGTATATGACGCGCTGGATTCCGTCGAGGAAAAAGCCAAGAAGCCGGCGATGGAAGTGTTTCATCAGGCGCTCACGAACGTGTCGCCGATGCTCGAAGTGAAATCGAAGCGCGTCGGCGGTGCCAACTACCAGATCCCGATGCAGGTGCGCGCCGACCGCCGGCAGCAGCTTGCATTCCGCTGGCTCATCGACGCCGCGCGCGGGAAGAAAGGGAAGCCCATGGCGGAAAAGCTCGCCACCGAATTTTTGGCCGCGGCCGAAAACCAGGGCGATGCCGTGAAAAAGAAACAGGACGTCCAGCGCATGGCCGAAGCCAACCGCGCCTTCGCGCACTTCGCGAGATAATGTATGCCCCGTGAATATTCGTTGAAGGACACGAGGAATTTTGGAATCATCGCCCACATCGACGCCGGAAAGACGACCGTCTCCGAGCGCGTGTTGTTTTATACCGGACGCAAACACAAAATCGGCGAGGTGCACGAAGGCGAGGCGACCATGGACTGGATGGCGCAGGAGCGCGAACGCGGGATTACGATCACCGCGGCGGCGACGACCTGTTTCTGGAAAGGGCATCGGCTGAACCTCATCGACACGCCGGGACATATCGACTTCACGATCGAGGTGCAGCGATCGCTTCGCGTCCTCGACGGCGCGGTCACCGTGTTCGACGGCGTGGCCGGCGTGGAACCGCAATCGGAAACCGTGTGGCGCCAGGCGGACAAGTACAAAGTCCCGCGCATTTGCTTCGTGAACAAACTCGACCGCACGGGCGCAGATTTCCAGAAGGACGTCGAATCAATCCGCAATCGTCTGAACAAGCGCGCGTACCCCATCCAGATCCCGATCGGCGCCGAATCGAATTTTCGCGGGATTATCGACCTCATCACCATGAAGGCCGAAATGTATAAGGATGAGCTCGGCCAGCAGATCGAAGAAACAGACGTTCCTGCGGACATGAAAGAGTTGGCGGAGAAGACGCGCGGCGAATTTTTGGAGGCGCTTGCCGAAACCGACGAGACGCTCATGAACAAATATCTCGGCGGCGAACATCTGTCCGTTGATGAAATCCGCGCCGCGCTCCGCAGCGCCGTCATTCGCATGGACATTTTTCCGATCCTGTGCGGATCCGCGCTCAAGAACAAAGGCGTTCAGTTCATGCTCGACGCGGTGAATTTTTATCTCCCGTCTCCACTCGACGTCCCCCCGATCGCAGGGTCCAACCCCGATCATCCCGACCAAACCGAAGAGCGTCCGGCATCGGATGACGCGCCGTTCGCCGCGTTGGCATTCAAAGTGATGGCAGACCCGTTCGTGGGGAAGCTCGTCTTTTTCCGCGTGTATTCCGGCCAACTCTCCGCCGGATCGTACGTGCTGAACACGACGAACGGCGAACGCGAGCGCATCGGCCGCATCGTGCGCATGCACTCCAACGCGCGCGAGGAAGTGGATCATGTGTACGCGGGCGACATCGCCGCGGCCGTGGGACTCAAGAGCACGTTCACCGGGCACACGCTGTGCGACGAAAACCACCCGATCGTCCTGGAATCCATTACCATTCCGGAGCCCGTGATTTCCATTGCGATCGAGCCGAAGACGAAAGCCGACCAGGAAAAGATGGGCGTGGCGATGCAGAAACTGGCCGAAGAGGATCCGTCGTTCCGCGTCCGCACCGACGAAGAGACGCTTCAGACCATCATTTCAGGCATGGGCGAGCTTCATTTGGAAATCATCGTGGACCGCATGAAGCGGGAGTTCAACGTGGAGGCGAATGTCGGCAAGCCGCAAGTCGCGTACAAAGAACGGATCAAGAAGGAAGCCGAGGCGCAGGGCAAGTACATCCGTCAGTCCGGCGGCCGCGGGCAATACGGCGATTGCTGGCTGCGCGTCGAACCGCAGCAGGGCAAAGGGTATGAGTTCGTTGATGAGATCAAGGGCGGCGTCATCCCGCGCGAGTACATCCAGCCGATCAACAAGGGCGTGCAGGAAGCGATGACGCGCGGCGTGCTTGCGGGCTATCCGCTCATCGATGCGAAAGTGACGGTGTTCGACGGGTCGTACCACGAGGTCGACTCCTCCGAAGCCGCGTTCAAGATGGCCGCATCATTCGCGTTCCAAGAAGCGTGCAAAAAAGGCGGCATCGCATTGCTCGAGCCGCTCATGAAAGTCGAAGTCGTGACGCCGGAAAACTATATGGGTGACGTGATCGGCGATCTGAACTCCAAGCGCGGGCAGGTCCAGGAAATGACCGAGCGCTCGGGCGCGAAAGTGATCGAGGCCTTGGTGCCGCTCGCCGAAATGTTCGGCTACGCCACATCGCTCCGCTCGATGACCCAGGGCCGCGCTTCCTACAGCATGGAATTTTCCCACTACGCCGAAGCCCCGCAGAACGTGCCCGCGGCGATCGTCGAGGGTCGGACGAAGAAGTAAAAAAGAAAAGAACCTCTTGTGAGGTTCGGGAGAAGCGGAGAGTTGGCGTCCTCGCGTGATTGGATACCGGCGCGATACTTCAGCGAAGGTTCCAGGATCAGGGGAGGGTGGCACCCAGCCGTCGGACCGGGACCGTCCGGACACAACGTCCTTGGGGCGTGAAGGTTCCGGATCGTCGAGCCTGTTTCCCGCCCCGATTCGCATCGGGACGGTACTTCTCTCCGAGGAGAAGGGTAACACGAGAGGGAAATCCGTCAACACTTGCCTCCGGCCTTCGTTTACGCTTAGATACCGGAACTATGTCCCTCCAGCACGTGTTGGACGTCGCCAGAAAAAACGGGATGCCGGTCATCGTGACGGATGCCGCCGGACGCGAACCGATGGTCGTCATGCCGCTCGAACAGTTCGAAGCGATGGCGGGATGGGATGAAGAAGTCAAAAGTCAAAAGTCAAAAGTCAAAAGTGTGGAAGGGGGGTTAGACGAGGTGATCGCCGAAGCGAGCGCCGAACGCGCGACAATGCGTATGGAAGACGCGGCGCGGGAGATGGAGGAAATCGGAAGCCGGTTGGCCGACGATGCCCCTCTCGAAGAGCGTTTTTACCTCGAGCCGGTGACGGACAATTGATTTTTTTCTCTTTATTGAGCCATTTTTGGACCCTATCCAGGTCATTTCCTCGGGTCTTGCGCCATTTTTCGCGCTCTGATATAGTCCTACCGCTTTAAATCCAAATCATCCCTATGGCAGAAATGTTTGAACGGTCAAAGCCCCACGTGAACGTGGGAACCATTGGCCACGTCGACCACGGGAAGACCACGCTCACCGCGGCGATTCTTTCCGTCCTCGCTTCTCACGGTCAGAAAGCCCAGAAAAAGGGTGTTGACGACCTCGATAAGGCGCCGGAATCCAAGACGCGCGGCATCACGATCGCGACGGCGCATACCGAGTACGAATCGGAAAAGCGCCATTACGCGCACGTGGACTGCCCCGGACACGCGGACTACATCAAGAACATGATCACCGGCGCGGCCCAGATG
>JACQMO010000023.1 GCA_016203535.1 Candidatus Uhrbacteria bacterium
CCGGCAGGCGATCACGCGCGCAGTAGCCGACCAGAGCCGAACCATCCGCATTCCGGTCCACATGGTGGAGACGATCAATAAATTCCAGCAGATCGAACGGCAGCTGATCCAGGACCTCGGCCGCGAGCCCCTTCCGGAAGAAATCGCGGCGGAAATGGGAGAGGACGTGGACAAGGTGCGGCACATCATCAAAATTTCGCAGGATACGGTGTCGCTGGAAACGTCGGTCGGCGAGGATGACGAGGACTCAACGCTCGAAGACTTCATCGAGGACGTGAAGAACGTCACGCCGGACCGCGCCGCCGGGCTCCAACTCCTCAAGGATTACGTGGGCGACATCATCAAGGACCTGTCCCCTCGGGAGCAAAAAATCCTCGAAATGCGTTTCGGCCTCACGGACGGGGTCAGTCATACGCTTGAAGAGGTCGGGAAGGAATTCGACGTCACGCGCGAACGCATCCGCCAGATCGAGGCCAAGGCGATGGAGAAAATCCAGCAACACCACCTGGTCAAGAAGCTGATGGATTATTAAACGGACGGGCCTCGTGCCCGTCCGTTTCGTTCTGTATACTGCGTACATTCATTACATTCCTATGAACTTTTTTTACCGTTTGTTTGCTCGGTGCTTGTGGATTGCGGGTGCGGCCGCCCTCCTCGCGCCTCTCCCATCGCACGCCACGTCGCATCTTCCCGACCTGGTCATTGATTCCGCAACGTTTTCCGCCGGGACGGTAACGTTCGTTCTCCGCAACGCCGGCGGCGTCACCGCATCGGGCGTCATTCGGAACCGCTGGGAATTCCTAAGCTCAAGCGGGTATCCGTATCCGATCAACACGACGACCACGTCCATCTCGCTCCCGCCGGGAGGAACGACCACGATTTCAAAAACATTCGACGCCATCGCCGTTTCCACGGCCCGCGTCCGGATCGTCACGGATTCGGATAACGCGATCACCGAGCTGAATAACTCGAATAACACCTTCACGGTTGAACGGCTGGCAAGCGAGCTTCCCGATATCACCTTTGATTCCGCGTCATTGGCCGACCGGGATCTGACCATGACGCTCCGGAACACGTCCGCGGTACCGTTGTCGACCTACGGGATCGACATCCACCTCACGGAACTCAATGCCGCCGGCGAGGACATCCGATCATACGACCTCCTCCGGGCGATCACCATCCCCGCGGGAGGAACGACGTCGACCTCGCAACGCCTCGCAAGCGTCCGCGGGGAAACGACGCGGCTACGAATCACCTTCGATTCCGGCTTCGATATCGCCGAAACAAACGAAACGAACAACGTCTATGAATTCGACCGGGCGCCTGCGCCGGATTTCGTTCCGGAATCCGGTTTGATCAGCGGGAACACCGTGACGTGGACACTGCGCAACAACGGATCGGCGACATATTCCGGAACGGTGAACGTAGAATACAACTTCGAGAACACGACGGGGGCGAACGTCAGTGCCTACACCTCCGTCCCGACCGCCGTCACGATCGCTGGCGGGGGAACGCAGGTCATCAGCTACACCTTTTCGACGATCTCGCTGTCCGCCGCGCGACTGAACATTAACGTCGATCCGGCCAACCTGATTCCTGAATTGAACGACTACGGGAACAACGCGCTCGAGGTGTCGTATGACCGACCGGATCTCACGGTCGATTCCGCGTCGATGGCCGGCTCCGTATTGACCTATGCGCTGCGAAACGGCGGGACGGGCGGATTCACCGGAAACTTGAACGTTCGGTTCGTCTGGTTGCGGGCCGACGGGACCGGCGTGGATCCGATCACGAGCAGCACGCTTGCCACGACCATTGCGGCCGGCGGTGGCACGGTCACTCGGACGTATACCTTCGCGGCTCTTCCGGCGAACTACGCGGTCCGCCTGCGGATCGTCGTGGATCCGCTGAACGTCTTTCCCGAAACGAATAACGACAACAACGCGCTTGTCATCGACCGTCCACTTCCCGATCTCACACCGTCGTCCGCAACCTTCAGCGGTCTGACGGCGAATTTCACCCTTCAAAATGCGGGAGCGGCCAGATACGCCGGCCCGGTCGGCATCCGGTACTACTGGCTCGACGCGGACGGGGATCAAATCTCCTATTCCGGCCATTCTCCTTCGAGCCCGAGCGTTGATCTCGACCCCGGAGAATCTCTGGGCCTCACGCGAACCTTCCTCGGTACCTCCGTCCCTGCCGGCGCCGTCGGCGTGCGCGTCAGCATCGACACGCTGAACACCATCAACGAATCGAATAACGACAACAACACGACGGATGCGTCGCTGAACCTCGCCGACCTCATCGTGGAGTCCGGGAGTATCGCGGGGTCGGCGCTCACCTATGTCGTGAAAAATCAGGGCACCGGCCCGTTCAGCGGAAGTCTTCCGATGTGGTTCAATTGGCTCTCGGACAGCGGCTACAGTCTGTCGACGGCGAACACGACCATCACGGTATCGCTCGATCCCGGCGCGACCTCATCACGAACGTATGCGTTCACGGCCGTCCCGACGGCGGCAGCGAGGGTGCGCATCATCGCAGACTCCACATTCACGGTCCGTGAGTCAGACGAGGGGAACAACGCGCTTGTCGTCCAGCGTCCGCGCCCGGACCTGATTATCGAATCTCCGACCTTCAACGGGACATCGGTCACGTATACGATCCGGAACATCGGCACGGCATCCTTCAGCGGAAGTCTTGCGATCCGACACTCCTGGCTCCGCGCGAACAACTCCATTGCCGGAACGGTGAACACCTCTCCGAATCCGACGTATACGATCGCCGCCGGAGGTTCCGTCACGCGGACGCAGACCTTCACATCCGTACCCGGCGACGCAAAAAAACTGCGAATTTGGCCGGATCCGACCAACGTCATCTATGAGCTGAACAACAATAACAACGCGCTGACGTTCGACCTCCCACTGCCTGATCTTGTCGTTGAGAGCGCAACCATCGAGGGCACGCTTCTCACGTATGTCATCCGAAACGACGGGACGCTCCGTCACAGCGGGTCGCTCACCGCGCGCCTCCAATGGAGACGCAGCAACGGTTCACTTATCCCTCCAAGTCTGCTCCAGACGGCGTCGGCGACCATAGAGCCGGGAGCGACGGTGACACGGACGTATGCGTTCAGTTCCATCCCATCCGTTTCGACGCAGCTCCGCATCCAGGCAGACCCGCTCGGCGCGATTGCGGAGCTCGACAATGACAACAACGCCCTGATGATCAGCCGTCCGTTGCCGGACCTCGTCGTCGACGCGCCGTCGCGAGACGGAACGAGCGTGACCTTCTCCATCAAGAATAACGGCATGGGCGTATATGCGGGGTCGGTCAATTCGCGCATCCGTCAGGTGAACTCCGCGGGGACGGCGCTCGGAACAGGGTATGACTACGCGACGGTCAATCTGGATGCGGGAGAATCCGCTTCTCGTACCATTGCCTTCTCGAGCATCAATCCTGCCGCCGCGCGGGTCGTCATCGCGATCGACTATTCGAACGTCATCCTCGAATCAAACAACGATAACAATACGGCGGAGCTCCCGCTCCTGCTTCCGGATCTGACGCCGGAATCTGCCGCATTGGACGGGACATCGCTGTCGTTCGTCATTCGGAATGGAGGATCGGGCGCCTATGCCGGCGCGCTCCGCATCCGCTACCGTTGGCAAACGTCTCTCGGCGCAACGCTGACGACCGTAACGGATGAGACCACGGTTGATATGGCTGCAGGCGCTTCAACGCCGCGCTCCTACGCGTTTACGTCCATCCCGGGTGCGGCAACCCGGTTGCAGATCATGCTCGATCCGGAAAATACGGTCATCGAATCATCGAATGACAATAATTCTGTGACCGTCCTGATCCCGGTCGTCGTCCCGTCGGAACCGGAAGAACCGCCTCCGTCGGAGGAGCCGTCAACAGAGCCGACACCCGAGCCGACACCGGAACCCACGCCCGAACCAGAACCAGCTCCTGCACCTGCACCCGCACCGGAACCAAAACCCGCGCCTGAACCGACGCCAATCACGAAGGAACCTGCGCCGTCCCCGACACCCGAACCCGTGAAAAAACCGGATTTGACCGCAAGCTCGCCGCTTCTGGGTTCGACCTCACTCACGTTCGTGATCAACAATGTCGGTTCCGACTCCGCGAAAGGGACGATCCAAATCCAGTACGTCTGGCTGAACAGCAAGGGTTCGGTCATCAGCTCAAGCGAAGGATCAGCGGCGCTCTCGCTTGCCGTTGGAAGTTCCGTCAAACAGTCGTTCACGTTCAAATCAAAGCCGGTCGACGCCACAAAACTGCGCGTAACGCTCGACACGATCAATGTAATCACGGAATCCGTCGAAACGAACAATACGCTGGACGTCGCCGTTGCGGTCACAAAATAGGCATCCATGGAGCATCAGATCTTTTACGCCGTCTTGCTCCTGCTGGACCTGTTCGTGCTGCTCGTCGTGCTGTCCGGCGCGCCGTATGTCCCGACATCGCATGCCACCGTCGATCAGATGGTGAAGCTCGCACTGGAAAAGAATCCTCGAACGACTGCGGATATCGGCGCAGGGGATGGTCGGATCGTGATTGCCCTCGCCAGAAAGGGGATCGAGGCGCATGGGTATGAAATCAACCCGGCTCTCGTGTGGCTCGCAAGACGCAACATCCGCAAGGCCGGGCTTGAAGGCAAGGCAAAAATATTCTTGAAAGACCTGTGGCGCGTCGATTTCGGATCTTATGACGTCGTGACGGTTTTCGGTATCACGCAGATCATGCAAAAACTGGAACAGAAACTCCGCCGTGAATTACGGCCGGGAGCACGCGTCGTGTCTCACATCTTCCGCTTCCCGAATTGGGAATGCTTGAAAAGAAACGGCGAGGTGCATGTGTACGAGAAACCTATCTCGACCGATCAAGCACGCTGATCAATGCCGAGACGATCAGAAAGAGAATCAACCCGATGATAAGACAGGAATCGAGGCCTTTTCTGTGCTCCCGTAGAGATGCCTTGTACCGGTCCTGGACGTTTCGGATGTGAGGAGTGTTCATGGATTTGAACCAACTCCAGTATATCAGCAAGGAACGCATTTATGTCGCTCGCCGACGCTTGTCAGCCCGGAGGGAAATTGATAACATCCCCTTGCCCAATTTGGGCTGCACCTTCCGGGGTAGCTCAGCGGTAGAGCAGTGGACTGTCAAAAGGCAGCTTTCGGCGGAAACGCCGGTCGAACATTCTGGGATAACGGTGAATGCTAAAGCGCGAGCCATGCGAACACCGTGGGAACCCTGTCACTGACGGGGAGCGCCGTAGAGACTAGATACCAGAACGCCTAAATCCTGCTGAAGCGGGACAGGGCGAAGATATAGTCCATGCCATTATGAAAGTAGTGGGTTTCGTGTAACCAGTGGGCCGCAGGTTCGAATCCTGCCCGGGGAGTTGATTTTCCTTAAGTAGGGAAATTTACCTCCATCTGTGGACCTCCAACCACATCAAAAGATATTGCTTCCTGTTTTGAAAATCGCTCTCATGGTCGGAGGACTTGTTTTGATTGGAATTTTCATCATCCTCATCATCGGCATTCCGGTA
>JACQMO010000025.1 GCA_016203535.1 Candidatus Uhrbacteria bacterium
GGAGATCCATTATAAGGATAAGACCATCTCCGACGTACTCGAGATGACCGTCGAGGAGGCGGCGTCGTTCTTCGCCGACCAGCCGCTCATCCACGAGAAGCTGTCCGTGCTCAAGGACGTCGGCCTCGGCTACCTCAAGCTCGGCCAGTCGGCCACGACGCTCTCCGGCGGCGAGGCCCAGCGCGTGAAGCTCTCGACCGAACTTTCGCGGCGCGCGACCGGAAAGACGCTCTATATTCTGGATGAGCCGACGACCGGTCTCCATTTCGACGACATCAAACGTTTGCTCACCGTGCTTCAGGCGCTCGTGGACAAGGGGAATACGGTGCTCGTGATCGAACACAACCTCGACGTCGTCAAAAGCGCGGACTGGGTGATCGACATGGGGCCGGAAGGCGGGGTGAAGGGCGGGGAGATCGTCGCGGAAGGGACGCCGGAAGAGATCGCAAAGTCCAAGAAGAGCTTGACCGCGGCATATTTGAAGAAGGTGGTTTGAATCCGGTTGTTTGGTATACTGAAGGACATATGAAACCCATATCCTTTTTTTCTGTACGCGGCACCGTCTTTACGATGATCGCAACCCTCATCATGCCATTCTCGGCGATTCATGCCGCGGGCGGGGGAGGGGGAAGCGATATCAGCCCGCCACCGCCGCCACCGCCGTCCATCGGCGGTACGGCATTTTTTGACAAGGTATGGTCAGCCGGTCTCGGCGGGTGGGTGGATGAAACATCGGACGCGTCGAATACGACCGCGGACGACATTCCAGTTCCATCAAATTTTTTGGGGACGGTGCCGTATTTCGGATCCAAATCCCCCTTTAACAAACTCTATGTAAAGATCGGTTCGTATGGAGTCGGGGGGTCGTTGAAGTATCAGTACTTTGCGCAGGGAGGAATGTGGAAGGATCTGACGGTTACCTCGAATCCCAGCAACGATTTCAAGACAACGGTCTCGAACGGCCTCACGGAAGTCGGATTCAACATTCCGGATGATTGGGTATTGCAATCACTTTCCGCCGGCGCCCCGCTGAACCAGAGCTACTCCGCCTTTTGGATTCGCTTGGCGTACGTGACGAGCTATTCGACGGGGCCGAAGTTGAGCCAGGCGAAGGCACAGCTCATGAACCTCAAGGTAAAGATTGAGGATTACGGAGGAAATCCGTGGACCACAGCCGTCGCTCCGGATTATTCCGAACAGAGCACGTGTCAGTCGAATTATGTGACGGCATACAATGCCGGGAACGGAATTCATTACTTTGCCATGAAGCCCGGAGTGTATTATTGCGACATCTATTTCGTTCCGGAGGGGCATATTCCTCCGGCGATCCTGTCCGGGTCCGGCGAGAATTTCGTCGCCACGGAGTTCCACGACCTTTCCGCGTCCACGTACTCCGTTCGGCCGCGTCTTGGGGTGCTGGTGGAAGACGAGTTGGGGAACAAGCTGGATCCGTCGAAAATCAGCGCCACATATGATGGGATGGTCCTCACAGGAATCCCGAAAGCCCCGAACGAAATGTACTTCCCGGTCTCTGTTCAAAGCGGAAAGAATTTGACGTTGTCGTATGACGGGTACGTGACGGAAGACGGGACGTCTCCGAACGGCAATACCGCCGTAGCAAGCGTTGTAACCGGCACCGCGACCAAACCGACCGCCATCTTCTACGCCGGGACCACGCCATGCGTGGGAAGCATCGCATCGTCGGTCGGGTTCTGCGCCGGATTGGTCCGGAACCTCCGTCTGTTCGTCACGAATGCCGCGATGAGTCCGATTTCGGATGCGAATGTCACGCTCTATGCGGATGCTGGCATGACAAAGGTTGCGACAGACCTGTCGAAAAAGCTCCCGCCGATAAAAAATACGGCCGGGACGACCGGCGTCGATGGGAAGTTCCGTGCGGCGATTTCCGTTCTTGGAACCGGACCGGATCCGGACGCGCCGGGCGGCCCGGACCTTTGGTACAAGATCACGGCGACCGGGTATAAGGACGCGACGGGGAAGTTCACTCTCGTAGCCGGAAAGCTGAATGCGCCGACGGTCGTACTGGAATCCCTTACGGCGCCAACGCCTCCTCCGGTGATCACCCCGACCCCGACATCGACGCCGCAGACCCCAATTGTGGAACCGACGCCCCCGCCCCAACCGGCTGATACGACCGTCTCCGCAGACAAATCCCTTGTGGCCGCCGGGCCGCTCTGGGTGAAGGCGAACGGGACATCGACCGGGAAGGTCGTGGTCGTGGTGCGGAACGGTGCGGGTCAGGCGATCAGCGGGAAAACCGTCACGCTCGCATCCTCGCTCGGCGCGGTCTCGATTGAACCGACGCAGGCATCAACGAACGCCTATGGGACTGCATCTTTTACCGTGAAATCTTCAACGGCGGGAGCGGCGACGTTTACGGCCTCGGTGGACGGGGTGACGCTCATGAAGAAGCCGACCATCACCTTCATCGCGCCGACGCCGGTCGCGTGCGGAAGTCCTGTCGTCCCGGTCGGGTCGCTCGTTAAACTCGCGGATGACGGCAATCCCGCGACGCAAGAGGACACGGCCGTCTACTTCTACGGGAAGGACTGTAAGCGCCACGCGTTCCCGAACTCCCGCGCGTTCTTCACATGGTACGGCGATTTCTCCGGGGTCGTCATCGTGACGCCCGAAACGCTCGCGGGCATGCCGCTCGGCTTGAACGTCCGGTATCGCCCGGGGATTAAAATGGTCAAGTTCACCACCGTGGATAAGGTGTACGTTGTCGGCCTGAACGGCCAACTCCGGTGGATCAAGTCCGAGGCGGTCGCGATCGCGCTGTACGGATCCGACTGGAACAAGAAGATCGATGACCTGTCCGACGCCTTCTTCACGAACTACGCGTTCGGATCGGACGTGGATGACGCCGCCGAGTTCCAAGCCGCGGCGGAAACATCGAACGCTGCGACCATCGACGACAACCTCTAAACCTTGGCCGAGGCTTTCGGCTTGATTTCCTTCAAGCGTTTCTTGCTGTCGCGGAGGAACGTCAGGACCTTGCGGCGCGCCTTGTACTGTTTCACGAGCTCGATTTTCTCGATCGACGGGAGCAGGAGCGGGAAAATCTTTTCCACGCCGATCTTGTCCGAGATTTTTCGGACCGTCATGGTTTTGTGCGGGCCCGCGCCGCGGACGTTCAGAACCGTCCCTTCGAACACCTGAATACGTTCGCGCTCCTCGCCCTTCGGCGTTATGTCGCGGATTTTTTGGTGGAGCCGGACGACCATGCCGCTCCGGATGTCATGGACGGGAATGGTCTTGTATGAGGTTTCGGCCATAGATGAAGTTGACGCGGATGATAGCGGAATGCCCCATGGCCGTCAAGCCGCGGAGGGAAGCTTGGAGAGGATCGCCTCGGTCGTTTCTTCAGGCCCCTTCATGGACGTTGTATCAAGCACGAGGTCGTACTGCGACGGATCATGCACGTCGAGGCCGTAGTATTTTTGGTACCGGAGGGCATCGGAAGCGACGCGTTTCCGCACGGCCTCCTCGGTCGCTTTCACATGTTGGTATGCGGGTTCATCCGTCCGGTCGTCGGTTTGGCGACGGGCTTCGTAAATCCGACGCGCGGCCTCATGCGGATCGCATGTCAGGAAAATTTTGAACGAGCGCGGGATGAAGTGCCATGACAGCCGGCCTTCGATCACGAAGTTATCTTCGATTTGTCCCAATTTTTTTTGATAGTCATCCACGTCGTTGTCTGTGAACGCCTCGCGTTCGCCGAGCGCGTTTAGTTCGTCGATGGTGAGCCCTCGTTCCACCGCCATCTTTCCGCGAAGCCCGCCCATGGAATAGAAGTTCATCCCGAGCCGTTCGGCTAGGATTTTTGCGACGGACGTTTTTCCGGAACCGGGAACGCCGGAGATGGAAATGATCATAATTCTTTTTCAACTTCAGCAAAGGCAGGGTCGGTTGGGAGATCGAAGGTTTTTCGTTCGCTCGTGGCCGGATCGGTGAACGAAAGCGCGATGGCCTGGAGGAGCAGCCGCGGACTTTTCAGTTTACGGTTCGGTGAGCGGAGCGCATAGAGCGGATCGCCAACGACCGGATGGCCGAGCGCCAGAAGATGCGCGCGGATCTGGTGCGTGCGGCCGGAGAAGATGTTCAGCTCGAGGAGCGTCGCCCCGCGGAATCGTTTGATCACCTTGTAGTGCGTCCATGCCGCGCGGCCTTCTTCTTCATGCTCCGGTCGCGCTGCCATTCGGGCTTTGGTCTTCGACCGCGCGATCCGGAATTTGATGTCGCCTTCGTCTTTTATCACTTCGCCGTGCACGAGCGCGAGATACCGTTTTTCCGTCGTGTGTTCCGCGAACTGATGTTTGAGATGATCAAACGCCGTTTGGGTTTTTGCGATGACCATGAGCCCGCTTACCTCCTTGTCGAGGCGGTGGATGATCCCGGGCCGTTCCGGATCTTCCCCGATTTTGGCGATTTTTTGATCATGCTCCAATAACCAGTCTATGAGCGTACCCGTTTTATTCACCGCATTGGGATGGACTAAAAGACCAGTTGGTTTATCGATGACGAGCCAATCAGGAGTTTCAGCGATTAGTCGGACGTCGGACGTCCGACTTTTGGCTAATTCAAGCGAAGGAACATAGGCGGACGTCGGACGTCCGCTTATGTTCGGTTCAAACTCCACCTCGTCTCCTGCTTTCAAAAACCGGTGCACGCTTGCCGGTTTTCCGTTGACCGTCCCTCCGCCGGCCTTGAGCCGTTTCGCAATCGCGCTCCGGGTCATTTCCGGCAGCTGGGACGCCAAAAAAACATCCAGGCGGCTGCCGGCTTCGGCGTTTGAGATGTTCCATTGATGGTTCATACGAGGTGGGACGTCACCGCCTATGTGCGCGAGGTAGGGATCGAACCTACGACCAAGCGTGTATAAGACGCCTGCTCTACCACTGAGCTACTCGCGCACGGAGACGGCGACGCGCGTCGCCCCACGATAGGGGTTTTGAACCGTATTGACAAGATGCGGGATCGTGCTTAACTCAAGACGTGTCGTTCATTTGCGAGACCCGTCCGTTCGAAAGGAAGTGGGTAAACATGAATGAGGACTATCTGGCCTCTCTCGAACCCATCGTCGTGCGCCACCATTTTTTGCGCGACACGCTCCTTCACCTCCAGCGGCACGGTCCGATCGTCGCGCGCGAGGTGGACGTTCCTCATCGTTCTTTGGTCCGGATCCATCTCGAGACGTTTCCCACGGAAGAGAAATTGCTCCCCAAGCTGGAATCCGAGATCATGGAAGGGTTCCGCTGCGGACTGCTTCTGTTCGAGCCGACGGCGTCCCGCCTGCGCGTGAGCGAGGCGGCGACCGTGTGTCTCGAGCGTCTCGAGATCGTCGTTTCACCGTGCGGCGCCTTGATGGCCCGCCGCCGCGGGGATGATGCACCCCGTCGCCTCGTCTGCTACCGTTGCGGACTCGCTATCTGATTCCGACCGTTTCCACCGAGCAGTGCTCGGTTTTTTTTTGCCTCTCACGCCGTGATGGTATGCTTTTGCCATGCTGAAGAAATCCCTCGTTCTCCTCGTGTTTGCCGTTGTTTTCTTGAGCGGCGCGTGGGTCGCCGTGTTCGCGTGGAAGAATCTCCGCGGGATCGGCCCGGCGCTCCGTCCTCCCGCTGGAGACATCGCACGGCAGATAGAGGAGGCCGCGTCGCAGACCACGTCGGAAGAACGACGCGAGATGGAGCGCGTCGCGGAAAATACGACCGGACTTCCGCTCACGCTTCCGCCCGGATTCTCCATTTCGATTTTCGCCAAAGGGCTCGGAGGCGCGCGCGTGTTGCGGGGGGATCCGCGCGGCAATCTTCTGGTCAGCGTTCCGTCGGCCGGAACCGTGCTGGCCTTTCGGGACGGGAAAACGATCACGCTCCTTTCCGGACTGAAGAAGCCGCACGGGTTGGCGTTTCGGACCGTGGGCGGAGCCACGCAGCTCTACGTCGCGGAGGAACATGCCGTGTCGGTCTATGACTACGATACCGAACGGCTCACCGCATCCAACCGAAAAACGATCGTCACTCTCCCGTCGGGCGGCGGGCATTTCACCCGCACGCTTCTGTTTCAGGACGATCGTCTCCTTATTTCCGTCGGATCGAGCTGCAACGTCTGCAACGAACGCGATCCGTTCCGCGCGAGCGTGCTGTCCGTAAATCCCGACGGGAGCGATCTCAAGGAATACGCAACGGGACTCCGAAACGCCGTGTTTCTGACGACCCATCCCGCGACCGGGAAGGTGTGGGCGACGGAAATGGGACGCGATCTCCTGGGCGATGACCTTCCGCCGGACGAAATCAATATGCTCGAGGAGGGTAAGAATTACGGGTGGCCGATCTGTTATGGGAAGAACGTGTATGACACGGATTTCGGCGGACAGACGCCTGTCGCGCGGCCGTTGTGCATGGAACCGTTTGAGACCCCCAGCACGGTGGATCTCCCCGCGCACTCCGCGCCGCTCGGCCTGGCGTTCGTCCCGACGGACGGATGGCCGGAGGAATTCCAGGGAGATCTGCTCGTGGCGTTCCATGGCTCCTGGAACCGAAGCGTCCCCACGGGGTACAAGATCGCGCGTCTGACGTTCGATCCGGCCGGAACGGCCCGAACAGCGGAAGATTTCATCGCCGGATGGCTCGCGAACGACGGATCGGCTCTGGGACGTCCCGTCGATTTGTTGTTCCATGAGGGCGCGTTGTATATTTCTGACGACAAAGCCGGGGTAATTTATCGCGTGACCTCCTCCTAGCCATGCATTCCTACGACCTGCTTCCGCACATCGCGGACGTCCGCGTCCGCGCCCGCGGGTCCACGCGCGCCGGATTGCTGACCGCCGCGCTGAAAGGGATGTTCGTCGCGGCCCAGCCGAGGGCGGCCGGCAACGGAAACGGCCGCGAACGCTCGTTCCACCTGACGGCAGAGGATGCGTCAACGCTGCTTGCGGATGTGTTGAACGAGGCCCTTTCCTTTTCGCGGACCAATCAAGAAACCTATGACGACGTCCGATTCGACCTCATCACCGACAAGGAGGCGAAAGGGGCGTTTGTTGGAAAGGCCGTGAGCGGATTCAAGACGCCGATCCAGGCGGCAAAGCACCATGGCCTCTCGGTTCAGAAGAATGCGGAAGGTCTCTGGGAGGCGACGATCACGTTCGACGCCTCATAAATCGTTCACGGTTTTCCATGTCCAGCGGACGTGAGGGGCACGCGCGGGGACGGTTTTGAGATGAAGTCTCGTCCGTTCGTCATGGCAATAGCCGGATCCGAAATCGCAGCCGAGGCGCTGTTTGAGTTTTGCGATGAGCCGCTCGCGTTCGTCTTTCGCCAGGATGGACGCCGCGCCGACCGTGCGGTCGCGTTTATCCGCGCGATGTTTGGCGATGAGCCGGTCCATGTCCGGCCAGCCGCTGTGCATGAGCAGTTTTTCGAGGAATCCTTGCGCATTGATGCTCGGCGCATCCACGACCGCGTACGCCTCGCGCTCGGGAAATTCGGACAGCGCATCTTGGAGGCATTCGCCCATCTGTTCCAACTCCAATCCATTTAACGTCCGCGACCGGTCGCGGACCGCCCGGTCGACCTCGGCGGGGGAGATGATCTTGAGCGAGAACCAGCACCGTTCGCGTATTTCCTTCGCGAGCTTCATTCGCTGCGGAGGCGGCACCAATTTCGAATCGCGGACGTTCCGTTTCCAAAACCATCGCCGGTCCGCTTCGTCCGCCGCCACGACCGCGACGACCATCGGCCCGATCACGCATCCGCGTCCGGCCTCATCGATCCCGACGGAAAGTTTCATATGAGAGCTATGCGTGAGCGTCAGTTATGCGTGCATTCGTAGCAGTAAGACTTGGCCTAGCGGCCCGGAGCGCTGCGAAGAAGGCATGCATCACTGACGATCGCACAATCGTTGCAGAAAATCCCATATTTTGCTAGAGTTTTCATATATGAAAGTCATCTATTGCCGTGACTTCGGCCTGGATTGCAACGCCAAAATGAAAGGCAATTCTGCCGATGACGTGGTGAACGCGACGATCAACCACGGAGTCGGCATGCACGGGCAGAATGCGAAAGAGCTTCAGACGCCCGAAAAACGCACGGAGATCGCTGAAAAAATCAAGGAGGAATAAGCGAGATGAACCTCGTGGTATTCAGCCCCGGGTATCTCGGGGGGAAGATGGTCGATGCGCTCCGGTCGCGCGGGCATGACGTCGCGACCATGAAGGTCGAGATTACGGATCTTGCGGCCGTCGCGTCCGTGCTTGACGAGCGTCGTCCGGACGCCGTGTTGAATTGCGCGGGAAAAAAGGGAACGCCGAACGTGGATTGGTGCGAAACGCATCAGGTCGAGACCATGCGATCGAATACCATCGGCCCGCTCATCCTTGCACAGGCCTGCGGTGAACGCGGGATCCATCTCACACATCTCGGTACCGGATGTGTGTTTTACGGCCCGTCGCCGGATCCCGCCGGATGGCGCGAGGACGACCACGCGAACCCGTCTGCGACGTACACGCGCTCAAAGTATGCGGCGGATTTGATGCTGACGCAGATGCCGGATGTCGCCATCGTACGTTTGCGCATGCCGATCGATGACATGCCGAATCCGGGAAATCTGATCGACAAGTTAGTCCGTTATCCGAAAATTATCGATGTTGAAAATTCCGTCACGGTCGTCGACGACCTGATCGTCGCCGTGATCGGCGTGATCGAGAAGCGGGGGGTCGGCGTCTTCCATGCCGTGAATCCCGGCACGATGCGTCATCGCGATCTCATCGCGCTCTATGAAGAACTCGTCGATCCGACCCACACGAACGAATGGATCGCCGAAGAAGATCTGGTCCGGCAGGGCCTCGCTGCGAAAACACGTTCCAATAACATCATGCAGAACCGTCGGCTGCCAGAGCTCGGAATTCACCTTCGGCCGATCGAAATCGCCCTGCGAGATTGTATGGGAAAATACGCAGTAAATGTTGCACGCAACCGTTGACCGGAAAACAGTCTTTCGATAATCTGCTTGTTACTACAACCTACTCCCTACAACCTATGATCTCACCCTTGCAATTTGCTCTCGGTTCTGCGGTCGTTGCTCTCATCTGGGGCGCGTTCCTGATCCGCTGGGTTCTCCGCCAACCTGCCGGCGAGGGGAAAATGCTTGAGATCGCCGCGGCCATCCAGGAAGGGGCGAAAGCGTATTTGAACCGCCAATACCGGACGATCGGCATCATCGGCGCCGTCATCTTTGTCGCGTTGTGGCTCTGGCTCGGGCGGAACATGGCGTTCGGATTCGGCGTTGGCGCGATCCTTTCGGCGCTGGCCGGCTACATCGGAATGAACGTGTCCGTCCGCGCAAACGTCCGCACGGCCGAAGCGGCAAAGAAGGGGATGAACCAGGCGCTCGAAGTCGCCGTGAAGGGCGGGACGGTGACGGGACTGTTCGTCGTGGGGCTCGGCCTCTTGGGCGTCGCCGGTTTTTACGCATGGACACATGATCTCAAAGCGCTCGTCGCGCTGGGATTCGGTGGATCGCTCATCTCCGTATTCGCGCGGTTGGGCGGAGGAATTTTTACCAAAGCCGCAGATGTGGGAGCCGACCTCGTTGGAAAAGTCGAAGCGGGCATTCCGGAAGACGATCCTCGCAACCCCGCTGTGATCGCCGATAACGTCGGAGACAATGTGGGAGATTGCGCCGGCATGGCCGCGGACTTGTTCGAGACGTACGCCGTCACCGCCGTCGCGGCGATGCTCCTTGGAGGGCTGGCCTTCCCAGGAAACGAACAATTCGTGCTTTTCCCGCTCGTTCTGGGCGGCATCTCGATCATCACCTCGATCATCGGCACGTTTTTCATCAAGCTCGGATCGAACAAGAACATCATGGGCGCGCTGTACAAGGGATTGATCGTCGCCGGCGGGCTGGCCGCGATCGCCATCGCGTTCGTGTCTCGTCGCTTCTTCGCCGCCGGAGCTTCTCCCACGGGAACGACGAAGGCCGCGATGATCGGTCTCGCCGTCACCGCGCTCATGATTTGGATCACCGAGTACTACACCTCGACGAAATACAAGCCGGTTCAACAGATCGCGAAAGCGTCGGAAACCGGCCATGGCACGAACGTGATCGCCGGACTCGCCATGAGCATGAAATCCACTGCGCTTCCGGTCATCGTGATCGCGGCGGGAATGCTCCTCGCGTTCAACTTCGCAGGTCTCTATGGCATCGCGATCGCGGCGATGTCCATGTTGTCGCTCGCCGGGATCATCGTCGCGATTGATGCCTACGGTCCGATCACGGATAACGCCGGAGGAATCGCCGAAATGGCGGGATTGCCCGAGAGCGTGCGCGAGGTGACGGATCCGCTCGACGCGGTCGGCAACACGACGAAGGCCGTGACCAAAGGGTACGCGATCGCTTCGGCCGGACTTGCTGCACTCGTGTTGTTCTCGGCGTACACTCAAGAATTCGCGAATCTCGGAAAGTCGCTCGCTTTCAGCTTGGAAGATCCGAACGTGATCGCGGGGCTTTTCATCGGCGGATTACTTCCGTATTTGTTCGGCGCGTTTGCGATGGAAGCCGTCGGGAAAACGGCGGGAAAGGTCGTCGAAGAAGTGCGGCGGCAGTTCAAGACAATCCCAGGAATCATGGAAGGGACGGCGAAGCCGGATTATGCCGCGACGGTCGATATCGTGACGAAAGCCGCGATCAAACAGATGATCGTGCCGGCGCTGCTTCCGATCGTCGTTCCGATCATCGTCGGATTCTGGCTCGGACCTGTCGCGCTCGGCGGCGTGCTCGTCGGTTCGATCGTAACCGGACTCTTCGTCGCCATCTCGATGACCTCCGGTGGCGGCGCGTGGGATAACGCGAAAAAATATATCGAGTCCGGTCACTTCGGCGGCAAGAAATCATTTGCCCATCAGGCGGCGGTAACCGGCGACACCGTCGGTGATCCATATAAGGACACCGCCGGCCCGGCCATCAACCCGATGATCAAGATTCTGAACATCGTGGCGCTGCTTCTTGTTGCCGCGTTGATCTAATGTCCGACATCATCGATCCCCGTCACGAAGCGTATGTCGAGCATCTATTCCGACGCGCGTGCTCGGTACTAGGAATGCCCGGGTTTGAACTCCGACCTTTGCGGCGGCGCGTGCGCGGGCGGGGGAAGTTGCGGTCGCTCGCACTCGGATACACGAAACTCAACGAGAAGCGGATCACGGTCGATCTCTACACCCCGCGCACGATGAAGCCGCGCAAGCTCGACGCGATCCTCCGCGTCGTGGCCCACGAACTGGCGCATCACCAAGAGCCGCCGCGCTTGTATCGCAGCTGGTTCAAAATCCTGCGCCGTGCCCACCATCCTCATTTTTGGAAGCAATACAAGAAGAACGTCGAGGCGTTGCAAAAAGATGAGGTTTTGGGCGGCTTATTTTAGCCAAAAGGCGGACGTCGGACGTCCGCCTTTGCGCCAGGGACAAGTTTCCGATACCGTATCTCCACTATGAAAATCGTTGTTGACCGCGACTTGTGCATCGGGGCGGCGTCGTGCGTGGCGCTCGCGGCGAAGACGTTCGGGCTGGACGTAGAAGGGAAGGCCTATATTTTGAATGAGAAAAAAGACACTGCGGTGACATCGAGCGAAGGAACGGTCGTGGAATCGGAACAGACGGGTGACATGGACCCGCGCGAGGCGATCATCGAAGGCGCGCGCTCATGTCCGGTGTTCGCGATCAAGTTGTACGAGGACGATGGAACGGAGATCATTTTGTAATCATGGCGCTGCTGCCCGTTCGACAATTCCGCGTGATTGAAAATCGCGTGGAAGCGAAAGAAACGTTCACGCTTGTGCTCGAACCCGCGGATGACGAGCCGATGTTCGCCTTCGAAGCCGGACAGTTCGTGATGGCGCATCTCCCCAGCGACGACGGAAAAACCAAAGCCAAAGCCTACTCGATTGCCACGGCGCCGTGCGAGTCGAGCGAACGGTTTGAGCTGGGTATCAAGCGCGAAGGTGAGTTCACTTCGAACTTGAAGAATCTGCGGGCGGGCGACAGCGTCGGCGTGCAGGGGCCATACGGCCGGTTCGTATTGAAAAAGGACGCGGCGCCTCTCGTTCTCTTTGCCGGCGGCATCGGGATCACGCCGCTTCGCTCAATGCTGCGCGAAGCATTGTTTACCGGCATGACGTGCGACATCCGTCTGTTTATTTCCGACCGTGATGATGTCTGCATGGCGTACGAATCAGAACTCCGCGAGCTTGCGAAAAAATATCCAAATTTCCATCCCATCTTCCTGTTCACGCGAAACGCTCCGAATGACCGGCCGTGCGAGGCCTGTCGGCTCACGCCGGAGATCGTTCGTCGGGAAATCCCGGATCTCCGAGGCGCGCAATTCTATATGTGCGGTCCGAAACCGTTCATGCAGTGCGTAAAAGAAATTCTCGAGGGCTTGGGCGTGGATACGAAATCGCGATTGAAGCAGGAGCTTTTTTAGATGGCGGGGCGGGGTAAAAAGGAATACAATCAGACAGCCATGGCGATCAAAAAAAGAAAGAGGAGCTGTAAACCGTCCGTGGTCATTATCGGCGGAGGGAGGATCGGATGCGCGATAGGGAAGATCGTAGCCCGGAAGGGCATCAAACCGCTGTTCTGGGATATAGAGCCGACAAAAACGCCCCATCGGAAACCATTGGCCGAGATTGTCCCTTCGGCCGATTTTTTGTTCCTTTGCACGCCGTCATGGGCGCTGCCCGATGTATTGGCCGGTATTCGACCTCATGTCGTGAAGACGACCGTCGTAATCTCTCTCGCCAAAGGCATCTGCGGAGAACGGAGAAATACGGTCGATGAATTGTTGGAGCGCTTTCTTCCAGACCATCAACCGTTTGCGCTGTTGAGCGGTCCCATGTTGGCTGAAGAACTATCGAAGGGACTGGCTGGGATCGGCGTTGTGGCGACAGCACGCAAGGCAATCTACCGAAAAACGGCCTTGCTTTTTCATGGAACAAATCTTCTCGTCGAATATTCGGCGAACGTGCGCGGTGTCGCGTTATCGGGGGTTCTCAAAAACATCTATGCGCTGGCTCTTGGCATCGCCGATGGCCTGAAGTGGGGAAGTAATCAGAAGGGTTGGCTCATCGCCAAGGCGTTGAGAGAAATGACGAAGATCGAGCAACGACTTGGCGATAGCAAAGACACGGTGAGCGGCACGGCGGGTCTCGGAGATTTGGTCGCTACGGGTTTTAGCCCCTACTCTCGCAACCGTCAGGCAGGGGAGGAACTGATCAAGACGGGGCGTGCAAATAAAAGCGAGGGGATGTCCGCGCTGACTTCCGTGTTGTTTCTCCTGAAAGAAAAGAAGTCGGAGCTCCCGCTCTTGCTTGCGTTGGAAGAAGCGGTCATTAAACGACAACCGGCAAAAATCGTTTTTGAGCGGCTTCAGTCCTTCAATGATTGAATCCCGTTACCACTTCAAAATCAAATCACTCCGGTGTTTGCCGGAGTGATTTTATTGGAGCGGGTGAGGGGAATCGAACCCCTCTCAGCAGGTTGGAAACCTGCGGTAATAACCACTATACGACACCCGCGTGGTCGGGCTGGTGGGACTCGAACCCACGACCCCCTGCTCCCAAAGCAGGTGCGCTAGCCAACTGCGCTACAGCCCGACAACTTTTTCCACAAAGCCTCCTTTCGGAGGGATCGTGCATGGTGCGCGTGCCTGGACTCGAACCAGGGACCTTCACATTATCAGTGTGACGCTCTAACCACCTGAGCTACACGCGCCTGAAAAATCC
>JACQMO010000022.1 GCA_016203535.1 Candidatus Uhrbacteria bacterium
ATTCCAGCCCGGCAAGCGCCGTACCGGCGATCGCGGCACTCGAAAGAAGCGCCGCCACGGGCGTAATGCCGCCAAGCGCGGGAACCATCCCGGAAAACTCTCCGCGCCGGAGCGCCAGAAAGAAGAAATAGAGGCCATAGACGAACGTCGCTCCCGAAAGCGCGGCGAAGAGCGAGGCGCGGAACGACAAGATCTCGAAGCCGAACGGAATAAGAAAGACGGCGAACGCGCCTAATATCCCAAGCCAGAACGCGTAGGAGGCAGGCCGAAAGGAACTCCGCACCAAGAGTATCTTGTCGATGAGCGCCGCCGCGGCGCTCAAGAACTGGCCGAGCAACGCAACGAGAAGCCAATTCATGTCATGGTAGCCCCCTATCGAAGTTGAACTTCCATAGATTACATCCCTCTCTCGATAAGCTTCTTATACTGCCAGGCGCTCGGCCGGACGGTCCGCTGTAGGGTCCGGTAATCGATCTTCACAAGGCCGAACCGGGGCCAGAAGCCTGACTGCCATTCGAAATTGTCGAGGAGCGACCAATAGAAATACCCGCGCACATCAACCCCTTCCCGTTTTGCGCGCGCCATCCAGCCGACATGATCATTGATGTAGCGCGTGCGGTGCACATCTCGCGCATCGGCGAGGCCGTTCTCCGTCACGACGATCGGCTTTCCGTATCGTGCCAGTTCTTTCAAGACGCGATAGATGCTCTCGGGGTGGATCTCCCATCCCACGTCGCTCACTTCTTTGTTCTCGTTGTATTGGATGCCCCACGCGGATAGGAACGGGTTCAGCCGGATGCGCGAATGAAAGTAATGCTGGAGACCGATAAAGTCGGCAGAACGGACCAATGCGCCGAAGAAGGGGTCGTTCCGCCACCATCGGATCGCTTTCATGGCAAGGAGGTTGTGCGGTGAACGCCCGTACGGTTCGAAATCAACCACGCTCTCCGTAAACCCGACGGCGAGCGAAGGCGAGACCTCTTTCATCGCGTCATAGGCGGCGCGATGCGCCCCGACGAGCGCCTTCAAGGCGCGATACGCCGCAAAGGGATTCGTCCTCCCCGGCGGACGATCACCGAGGAAGTAGCCGTGACGCGCAAAGGTCTCGAGCTCGTTCATGGTGAGCCACCACCGGACATCCCGCCCGAACTCGTGTGCCATCCGTGCGGCAAAACGCGCAAAGAGACGCCCGGCGTCAGAGCAGAGCCAGCCGCCGCGTTCGGCAAACCAGCGCGGCACGGTCCAATGCCAGAGCGTCACGAAGGGCTCGAGATTCCGTTCGCGGAGCGCGCGGATGACCTCCCGGTAGTGCTCGATTTCCTGCTCGTTGAACTTCCCCTCCTCCGGCTCGATGCGCGACCACTCCAGAGAAAAACGGTGCGCGTTGTGGCCGAGCGACTTTGCGATGTCGAAATCCTCGCGAAAACGGCGGTAGTGGTCGCAGGCCTTCCCCGAAATGTAGTTCTCCGGTTCAAGCGGGCTTGGATAGTTCTTGAGAATGAACTCCGGCCACGTTGTGCGCCGTGCGCTCTGCGCCAAGCGCTTGGCGTGCGTTTTCTCCCACGCCGTCCAATCGTTGTCGTTTCCGCCCTCGATCTGGTGGCTTGATGTGGCCGCTCCCCAATAGAACCGCTCCATCAACTTCCAAGCATTACTTCGACCTGCTCACGAGGTGGCTTCTCACCTTTTCCACCACCTCGTTGATGGGATGCTGGGTCTTTACCAGATAATCCGCCGCTCCCATCTTGAGCGCTCTCTTGAGATTCTCATCCTCGCCGAGATTCGAGAGCACTACCACGGGAACGGGCTTAAGCTCCGGATCCGCCTTCATTTCTTGGAGCACCGCAAAGCCGTCCTTTCTGGGGAGGATAAGGTCCAGAAGCACCAGATCCGGTTCTTGGGAACGGATCACCCTCAAGGCGTCTTCGCCGTTCGTGGCGACCGAAACATCGAACCCTTCCCGCTTGAATTTTTCGCCAAGCACCTTCACCAGGGCGATCTCATCTTCAACGATGATTATGCGCATGTATAAAAAGTATACCCCCACACCAATTGCCAAGCAATTGGTGTGGGGGTTCCGGTCACTTGGGAATGTCGCCGATGTTCTCGACCAGATACTTCTCCATCTTTTCCACGTTCGCCTTCGCCTTCTTGACGAGGAACTCGATCTCGGAGACCTCTCTGCCCGTGATCGTGCGGTCGGCATAGCTCTCCAACATCTTGTCGAGGTCTTTTTTGACGAGGTTCGCGACCGTCACGACGTCCCGTTGCGCGATCACCACGCGATGGCCGACCTGAACTTTCCAAAAGCGGTAGGAAACCCAGCCGGCCGCGAAACCGCCGAGCACGATCAGGATGAGGCCGACAAAGAACCATGTCTGCGTGATGTCGAACCCGAAGAGCGTGAGGAGCGGCCGTTCGTGCACCGTAAAGAGTTCCGACTGCGCCGGCAAGCTCAATGCGCCGCGCGCATCCTTTGCGACGGCTTCCACATAATGAACGCCCTTGCGGAGCGGCTCATCGATGACGGCCGACCAATTGCCCGCCTCGTCGGCCGTAACCGACGCGCTATGGACCATAAGTCCGGAGCGGTCCATCACGGAGAGCAGGACGGTCGCATGGGGAACCGAAATGCCCACGACCGTAAGGGCGCCCTCCCCCACGAAAACGTCGTCCGGCAAGGATGAAATGACCGGCGTCTCTATGGGCAGTATCTCGAGCTCAAGCAAACGTTCGGTGCTGTTGCCGGCCCCATCCACCGCCCGCACGAGTACGTTCTTTGCGCCGGGCGTCTGGAGCGGCAGCGTCACCGCCGTATCCTTCGTGACGATCGGTTCCGCATCGCCGATGCGGATCTCATAGCGAACCACGCCGGAGAGCGCGTCCGCGGCGCGATAGGAGATGCGCGGGTTCGGCGTGTCGGTGGGCGTGCCCTCGATCACGGAAACCTCGAGGCCGGCGGGCGGGACCGTGTCAACGGCAATGCGATAATGCGCGACCGGCCCCCATCCGATGTTGTTCCTGAAACGGACGTGCGCGTAGGTGACGCCGTCGTCGAGCGCGGGAAACTGCGCCCGTTCAAAGAGGCCCTCCGACTTCGTGGACGTGAACTCGGGGATCTTATTCACGATCGCCAGCACGTCGCTTACGTCCGCCGGCAAGGCCCAGTTCACGAAGAACGGCGCGCTCACGTTGTACCAGGCCTCGCTCTTCGGGTAGAGCGTCACGGCGGCCCCCGGCATAACGGGCAGTTTTGCCGCAGGCGCGGCCGGCCGCACGATCTGCGCCGGCGGCGCGACCACCGCTTCGCCGGGCCTCTGCGCGGCGGACGAAACGATCTTCACGCCCTGGAGCGTCGAGAGAATGTTCGTCCCGCTGCCATCCGATGCGGTCACCGCGCCGTCCGAAAACACGAGGTCGGCCGTGCCCGAACCCTTCACGCGAAAGACGATCCGCGCTATCTCAACGGACTTTCCCGCAAAGCCGGACGTACTGCCGCCGATGAACGAGATCGTGCCGGCGGTGTTCGAAAACGCCGGCTCCTCGAGCCAGAAGTTCAACGCGGAGCTGTCCCGGTTCACGCTGGCCGCCTCGAGAATGCTTATGGGAAATTGTATGGTCGCCTGCGCGGCGTTAAACCCCTGGTCCGGGCTGTCAACCCGCACGACGACCGTTACGCTGTCGCCGATCGCAGCAGTTTGCTGTGCAGCCGAAAGATAGAGGG
>JACQMO010000024.1 GCA_016203535.1 Candidatus Uhrbacteria bacterium
GCTGTCGCATCGTTGAACTTCTTGCAGAACTCGGCAATGTTCAAGCCGTGCGGCCCAAGCGCGGTCCCGACCGGCGGCGCCGGCGTCGCCTTTCCACCAACGATCTGGAGTTTAATGAGTGTTTTTACCTTTTTGGCCATAAGCTTTTTTCGTGAGTGATATTCGCGAACGACGAGAAGCGCATCGTTCAGGAAATCAGTACGAAATTACAGAAATTGACGGGTGACAGGGCGAGCGTGCTGAGGGATGCCAGCAGGCAGTCCGAAGTGCGGACGCCGTGGCAGGACCCGTCACTCCCTATATCTTCTTTACTTGCGTAAAGTCCAATTCGAGTGGCGTTTCGCGGCCGAACATCGAGACCAGCACCTTAACCTTTCCGCGCGCCCCGTCAACCTCGTTGACTTTCCCCTCGAATCCCTTGAACGGACCGTCGCCGATTTTGACCGGCATGCCCGGTTGGATATCAATCAGGAAGGCCGGTTCCTCGGTCGCGCCCATGCGCTTGAAGAGCGTCGCGACTTCCTGTTCCGAGAGGGGAGACGGCGTCGTTCCCGTGCCGATGAATCCCGTCACGTTCGGGGTGTTGCGCACCACGAACCACGAATCGTCCGTCACATCCATTTCGACCAGAACGTAGCCCGGGAAGATTTTTTCCTCGACCACTTTGCGCTTGCCATTTTTGATCTTGATTTTTTTCTCGGTCGGCACGATGACCTGAAAAATCGTGTCGCTCATGCCGAGCGTGTCGATGCGGCGCTTCAGGTTGCCGGCGACATTTTCTTCATAGCCGGAGTAGGTATGGATCGCATACCATCGGCGCCCGAGTTTGGATGTTTGTTTGGCCATAGTTTAGGGAGCCGGGGTGATGGGCGTCGAGTCTTCGGAGAAATCAAGTTTCGGCGTTTCGGTAGACGTGGCAGGCGTGACGGACACGTCCGGCTGAACGGGTTGTTCCACGGCGGTCGGCGTGGCCTGGCGGCTCGACAATCCGGCATCAACGAGTTTTGACAGCCCGAAGTCGAGCACCACGAAAAAAACGGCGAGCACGGAGCTCACGACGACCACGAGCAGTCCGTAGCGGAGGGTGTCCTGCCGCGACGGCCAGCTCACTTTTTTGAGCTCCGCGACGGACGACCGGAGATAGGAAACGATGGCAGCGAAAATTTTCACAGGGTTTCTTGTCCTTAAAAAGCCCTTCCCGGGCCGATGGATGCAGGATAGCACGGACTTCGACGGTTGACAAGGGTGGGTGGAACGCGTATAACGAATGGAACGCGGACTTTCTACAATTGAGCAGAGGACGTATGGAATTTGATCGGATCGTCCGGCCGAAGCTTATCGTCCCGCGCCGACGCATCCCGATGGGGAAGCCAGGAGATCCGGTGGATCTCCTGATGGCGCTGAAGAACGTCGAAGCGGAACTCGGGTACGTCGAAGGCGCGGCGCTCGTCGACCGTCATGGCGCCGACCTTTCATCCATCCTCGACGACTTGCTCGACGAGGATGCCCAGCGGAAACTGCTGCAGGCCGTGCGCGCGATGGAGCTCCTCCATGCGCCGCGCATCCCGTCGGTCACCGTCCACTCGCGGCGCCCGCGACGCAAGGACGCATGGGACCTCGACCGTCTTGAGCGGACGTTTCGGGACGCGGTGGACCGGATCACTCCCGGTGTCTCCCTCTCGCTTTCGTCCGTCGAACAGGACGCGACATTCATCACGCCCGCCGCGCGGCTCGTGTGTCTCTGGTCATCCCTCCTGCTGCTCGGCGCCGAGTGCGTCTTGCGCAAGACGCGGGCGCGGACGCGGAAGAACAGCACCTCTGCTGCGTAAGGCGTTTCTCAATCCCGACTTTTCGGGATTTTTTTTTGTTACCGGCCGATGCGTCGGGATCAGACATCCAAATTTGCGTTCTTGGCGTGCGTCTGGATGAATTTTTTCCGCGGTGCGACGTCGGATCCCATGAGGATGTCGAACGTTTCGTCCGCCGCCGCCGCGTCCGTGATGGTCACGAGTTTCATCACGCGGTTTTCCGGGTTCATCGTGGTTTCCCAGAGCTGTTCCGGGTTCATTTCTCCAAGCCCCTTGTATCGCTGGATGCTGACGCCGCCGGTCTTGGTCGTTTCTTCGCCTTCAGTTCCTTCTTCCGCGGAGGTTTCAGGTTTTCCTTTTTGAAACTCTGATACGATCGCGTCGCGTTCCTTGTCGGAAAAGGCGTACCGGATATTCTTTCCCTTCGCGATCCGGAAGAGCGGCGGCTGCGCGATGTAGATGTGTTCGGACGTGATGAGGTTCGGGAAGTAGCGGTAGAAGAGGGTGAGGAGCAGCGTGCGGATGTGCGCGCCGTCCACGTCCGCGTCCGTCATGATCACGATCCGGTTGTAGCGGAGCTTCGTGATGTCGAACATCTCGCCGATGTTGGTTCCGAGCGCGATGACGAGACTCTTGATTTCGTTGTTCGAAAGCATTTTGTCGAGGCGGGCGCGTTCGACGTTCAGGATTTTTCCGCGGAGCGGCAGGATCGCCTGGAAGTCGCGATTGCGTCCCTGCTTGGCGGAGCCGCCGGCCGAGTCCCCCTCGACAATGTAGAGTTCGGAACGGGACGCGTCGCGGGTGGAGCAGTCCGCCAGCTTGCCCGGAAGCGTGAACCCTTCGAGCGCGCCTTTGCGGAGCACGGTGTCGCGGGCCGCCCGCGCCGCCGCCCGCGCGCGCTGCGCGAGGACGCATTTTCCGACGATGGCCTCGGCATCGCGCGGGTGTTCTTCGAGATACGTGGCGAGCGCCTCGCTCATGACCGTCTCGACGTAGCCGCGGACTTCGGGGTTGCCGAGCTTCGCCTTCGTTTGCCCCTCGAATTGCGGTTCCGGGATCTTGATGGAGATGACGGTCGTGAGTCCCTCGCGCACATCGTCGCCCGTCAGGTTGTCGTCCTTTTCCTTCAGGTAGCCCTTGTTCCGCGCGTAGGTATTCAGCACGCGGGTAAGCGCCGAACGGAACCCGGCGACGTGTGATCCGCCCTCGGGGTTGTAGATGTTGTTCGTGAAGGCGTAGAGCGATTCCCCGTAGTCTTCCGTGTATTGCAGGGCGATTTCGACGTTCGCCTGCTCGACCGGTCTTTCGACGTAAAACACGGTGTCGTGCTTCGGATGTTTCGTGTGGTTCAGGTGCCGGACATAGGATGCCACGCCGCCCTCGAAGTAAAACCCATAGATGGCGTTCGGCGCGGTGCGCGCGTCCACCACGGTGAGTTTCACGCCTTTGGTCAGATAACACTGCTGGCGGAGGTGTTCGAGGATGCGCGGGAGGTCGAATTCGACCGTGCTGAAAATCGTCGCGTCCGGCTTGAACGTGACGGTCGTCCCGTGCTGTTTGCTTTTGCCGATCTGCTTCACCTTGTATTTCGGCGCGCCGCGGACGTATTCCTGCTTGTACATCCCGCCGTCGCGCTCCACGACCGCTTCCAGCCATTCCGAGAGCGCATTCACGACCGATACGCCGACGCCGTGGAGCCCTCCCGACACCTTATACCCGCTGTCTGCCGCGCCGAATTTCCCGCCGGCATGAAGCTTGGTGAGCACGAGTTCCAGGGCGGAAACCTTGTATTGTTTATGCGTCTCGACCGGGATGCCGCGGCCGTTGTCATGCACCGACACGGTTCCGTCGGCATTCAACGTCACCGTCACGTGGTCGGCGTGGCCGGCCATGGCTTCGTCGAAGGAGTTGTCCACGACCTCCCAAATCAGGTGATGGAGGCCGTCCGGTCCGGTCGAGCCGATGTACATCCCGGGCCGCTTGCGAACGGGGTCCAGCCCTTCCAGAACGGTGATCTGTTCCGCGCCGTATCCGCCTGCTTTGATCTTCTTTTCAGCTTTTGGCATGGCAAGATTTTAGCGCGTCTATGATACAATTTCAATATGCCTCCCAATGCCCCGGTCGGGCGAGGGTTTACGGAAGGAGAATTGAAGTTCGCCTCCTTTTGGGTTCGGAACAAGCAGGCGCTGGAACGTCTCGCACTCGGTTCGCTGATCGTCGTGAATGTGGCGTTCTGGGGATATGCGGCGTGGGGAATGCTTGATGCCTTCGCCATTTCGTATCCGCGGGAGTCCCGGCTCACGCAGGAGATCGCGTCGAACCAGCTCACCATCGATGCGTTGGAACGCGATCGGCCGCAGACCGTTCGGACGAGCGGCGCGCAGGTGTTTGAGACCACGGAAAACCGATATGACCTTGCCGTGGACGTCGAGAATCCGAATGAGCAGTGGTGGGCGGAGTTCAATTATCGATTCAACTTGTCCGGACAGCAGACGCCGCTCCGGAACGGGTTCATCATGCCCGCGAGTAGCATCACACTGACCGAGCTCGGGTTTCGGCCGAAAGAGCGCGGCGGGACGTCGGCGCAGCTCGTCGTGGAGAACATCCGGTGGCATCGGGTGGATCCATCGCAAGTGGGCGGACGGTACGCCGATTATGCGCTGAACCGGCTGAACATGTCGTTTGAGAACCTGACGTATAAGACCGGCGTGCAGGTGGGGACGCGTTCCGTCGGCCGCACGTCGTTCGACGTCGTGAACCGCGGGTCGTACGGGTTTTGGGCGCTCGATCTCGTCATCAAGCTCCATCGCGGCAGCGGCGTCGTCGCCGTGAATAAGCTGACGCTGACCAGTCTCGTCCCGGGCGAGACGCGACATGTGGACGTGGATTGGTTTGAAAAGCTCCCGTCCATCACGCAGACGGAGATCATCCCGATCGTCAACCTGCTCGATCCGAATTCCTACCTTCCGACGCAGTATTTTCGAAAGTGAGGGATCCATGAGCCGTGGGCCGTGACAGGACCCGTTGGCTACTTTTATCAGCCCGTGGCAAGCTTCATCTTATGAAGCGCGGGCTTGAATCTTTTTTTCGGTTCGACTGGACCCTCTTTTTCGCCGCGACGATCCTCACGGTCATCGGCCTCCTCGCGATTTACGGCTTGAGCATCTCCCGCGAGGCATTGGATCTGTTCCAGTTCAAGAAACAACTCGTTGCCGCGGTGATCGGGTTGGCGCTCGTCCTGGGATCCGCGTTTTTCGATTATCGCCATCTTCGTTCGCTGGCGTTGCCGCTGTATCTTTTCGGCGTTGCGCTTCTCGGCGCGGTGCTCGTGTTCGGCGAGACGATCCGCGGGACGCGCGGGTGGTTCGTCCTCGGGCATCTTTCGTTCCAACCGGTGGAAGTCGCCAAGGTGCTGCTCGCGATCTTTCTTGCGTTTTACCTGTCGAAACACACGCACAAACGGATCGGCTGGACGGCGTTTTTGGGGAGCGTCCTCGCGTCCGGATTCTATGTCGGACTCGTTCTCCTGCAGCCCGATTTCGGTTCCGCGGCGGTTATGATCGCGATCTGGCTGGCCGCGGTGCTCTTCGCGGGCATGCCGCGCCGCGCCTGGCTCACCCTCGCGCTTTCGCTCGTCGTGGTCGGGGGGCTTGTCTGGAAGGTAGGGCTCAAACCGTACCAGCAGGCGCGTATCGTTTCGTTTTTCAACCCGACGTATGACACGCGCGGGGCGGGGTATAACGTCACCCAGGCCCGGATCGCCATCGGGTCAGGAGGCCTCTTCGGGAAGGGGATCGGCGAGGGTTCACAGTCTCGCCTCCGATTTTTACCGGAAGCGTCCACGGATTTCGTGTTTTCCGTGTTGGGCGAGGAGCTCGGTTTTGTTGGCATCGTGTTTGTCTTGGGGCTTTTCGGCGTGTTGCTTTCCCGGTACGTCCGGATCGCGGCGTCGATCGATGACCCGTTCCCGCAGCTCCTGCTCGTGGCCCTCGTCGCGTCGTTCGCGTTCCATCTCATCGTCAACGCGGGGATGAATCTCGGCATCATGCCGGTGACGGGCATCCCGCTCCCGTTCGTGTCCGCCGCGCCGTCCTCGCTCGTGGTCGCGTTCGTGAGCGTCGCGCTGGCACAGGCGGTGGCGGTGCAGCGGCAGCCGGCGACGTTTAGATAGGTCGTAGGTGGTAGGTGAGGGGTTTGGTTTTGAGTTTTGGGTTTTTATGCTAGCATTTACTTGTATGGATCAGGCGCATTCTTCGCGGTTACTCGTCCATTGCCCCTTGTGCCAGGCGATGTACTCGAATCAGGAAGTCCGCCTGCTCGGCGAACGCGGTCCGACGCGGCTTTTCCATTGCTCCTGCCACGCGTGCGGCCACGCGATGCTCGCCATCATCCTGGAGACGCAGGGGTCCATCAGCTCCGTGGGGGTCGTGACGGATCTCGAGGTGCAGGACGCCATGCGGTTTCGCGACGCGAAGCCGATTACGGACGACGATTGCATCCGAGCGCACCGCGCCCTCGAAGAGGAGAGTCTGGCGTTTTGCGAGATGCTCCTTAAGGTGTCGTGATTGACAGCCGCGCCAGGCCGTACTAAGGTTGGGCCGATTTTATGACGTTTGCCTTAACCGCAACGAGCCGCACCGAACGCGGCCGCCAAGCCAAACAGGTTCGGGCGAAGGGGCGCATCCCCGCGATCGTGTACGGGCACGGGATCGAGCCGCGTGCGCTCTCGTTGGGCGTGTCTGATTTCCGCAAGATCTACCGCGACGCCGGGAAATCCACCCTGCTCGATTTGGCCGTGGACGGCGGTCAGCCGCTCAAGGTCCTGATCCAGGATGTCCAGCCGAATCCGCTGACGCTCGAGCCGCTGCACGTGGACTTTCGCCAGGTGAAGATGGACGAAGCGCTCACCGTGGACGTCCCGCTCTCCTTCATCAACGAGGCGCCAGCGGTGAAAGAGCTGGCCGGAACGCTCGTGCATGCCCTCGACACGATTCAGGTGCGTTGTTTGCCGGCCGATCTGCCGCACGAGATCCGGATTGATCTGTCTGCGCTGAAAACATTCGACGACATGATTACTGTCGCCGACCTGCCGCTCCCGAATGGCGTGACCGTTCTGGAAGAGAAGGACGTTGTACTTGCGAGCGTAACGCCGCCGCTTTCCGAAGACCAACTGAAGAAGCTCGAAGAAGGCGTGACCATCGATGTCGCCGCCGTGAAGACGGAAGCCGACGAGAAGAAGGCCGAAAAGGAAGCGAAAGCCGCTGAAGAAGAGCCGGCCGCCTGATCGGCCGTGGTATCCTAACGGGAGGGAGCCGGTGTTTTTTATGTCGGAGACGAGACGCGTGTCCATTTCTTTGAAGACCGTTTTGAAACGGTCTTGGCCGGCGTTGGCGGTCGGCGGGGTGCTGATGTTTATTGTCGCCATCGTGACGGTCTACGTCATCATTACGACCAGCCCGTTCCAACGCGCCGAGGCGCGGACCGACGGGGATTTTTCCGTGCCGACAACGACCGCGGGCGAGCTCGTTCCCCGGAAGCTGGACGGCGTCCCGGTTCCGTTTGAAGCGTCCGCGCTCCAGACATACGCCGTCATGGTCGAGAACGCGCCCGAGGCCCGTCCGCTCATGGGGCCGGCCAAGGCGAATCTCGTGATTGAGGCGCCGGTCGAGGGCGGGATCACCCGGTTTCTCCTTGTGTTCGATGCCACATCAACCGTTGACCAGATCGGTCCGGTCCGGAGCGCCCGACCGTACTACGTTGAGTTCGCGAACGGCCTCGGCGCGGTGTTCACGCATGTGGGCGGAAGTCCGGAGGCGCTTGATCTGATCCGGCAGCTCACGTTTTTCCGGAACGTGGATGAATTCTCGAGCGGGAAATATTTTTGGCGGTCGGCGAAGCGTCCCATGCCGCATAACGTCTACACGCGCATGGACCTTCTGCGGTCGGCGGATGAGGCCAAGGGATGGGAAGACGGTCTGTTCCGCGGGTGGCGATACGGGACATCGACGGAATCCGGGGATGTCCGCGAGGTGAACGTGCCGTTTGCCGGCGTGTTCGCCGTGCGGTGGACGTATGATCCGGCGAGCGGAAGATACCGGCGCTTTCAGTCCGGCGCCGAGCAGAAGGATGCTGATGGCACGCCGGTCGAAGCGGCGAATATCGTGGTCATGCGGACGGAAGAACAGGTGCTCGATGAGGTCGGACGTCTCCGCATCCGGACGACCGGGAGCGGGAAGGCGACGGTGTACCGCAACGGAGAGAAGATTGAGTCATTGTGGCGCCGCGCGGCGGGGGAGTGGCTGCGGTTCGAGACCGTCGACGGGATAGACGTGGAATTTACGCCCGGCACGACATGGATCGAGGTGGTGACGAGCATGAGGTAGTAGGTTGTAGGTGGTAGGTGGTAGGAAAAAGAGAGGGGTTGTGTCGGAGGTCAATTGCGTATATCATATATGATATACGATTTTTAATATGTCGAAACATACAAACACGTCCGCTGGCGATGAGCGACGCGCGATGGGCGCCTTCGTCCGTCGCATCCGCGAACAGCGGGGATTGACGCAGGCGGACGTCGCACGCGCCCTGAAGACATCGCAAAGCGCGATCGTGCGGATGGAAAAGGGCGGGCAGAACATGGGAATCGACCTGTTGCGCAAACTGGGCGACGTGTTGGACCGCAAGATCGTCTCCGTGAGCGATGCGGTGGATTTTGAGATCCACGGAGGACGTCCGCTTCACGGGAACGTCGTGACCTACGGATCGAAAAACGGCGCGTTAGGGCTTTTGTTCGCGTCGCTTCTGAACCGCGGCACGACCGTTCTCCACAATATCCCGCGTATCGAAGAGGTGTTCCGCATTCTCGAAGTGTTCCAGAGCATCGGCGTCCAGGCGTCCTGGAAGGACCCGAATACCATCGAAATCCACCCGCCGAAAACGTTCGACCTGAAGGGGATCGATGCCAAGGCCGCCGGCCGGACGCGTTCGGTCGTGATGCTGCTGGGTTCGATGATCCATCGTTTCCCCTCGTTCGAAATCCCGTCGGCAGGCGGGTGCCGGATGGGGATGCGCACGATCGCCGCGCATCGGTACGGATTGGAAGCATTGGGAGTCAAAATTACGTCCGCCCGGAATGCGTACATGGTCCGCGTGGGAAAACTCAAGCCGGCGGACATCGTGATGTATGAATCCAGCGATACGGCCGCGGAAAATCTCTTGATGGCCGCGGCCCTCATTCCCGGCGTAACGACGATCCGGTATGCGCCGCCGAATTACCAGGTGCAGGACGTCTGTTTTTTTCTCGAGGCGCTTGGCGTAAAGATCGAGGGGATCGGGACGACGGTTCTCACGGTCCACGGGGTGAAGGAAATCAATCGGTCCATAGAGTGGTGGAACAGCGAAGACCCCATTGAAGCTATGATGTTCGTGAGCGCCGCGGTGACGACGCGCTCCGAACTCACGATTCTGCGATGCCCCATACGCTTTGTGGAACTCGAATTATTGAAGCTCCGTTGCATGGGCGTCCGGATGAACATCGGTACGCCGTATCTCGCAAAAAACGGCCGCACGGAGCTGGTCGACCTGACCGTGTATCCGTCGAAGTTGCGCGCGCTGCACGATAAGATTCACGCCCAGCCGTATCCGGGGATCAATAGCGACAGTCTTCCGTTTTTCGTTCCGATTGCGACCCAGGCCACCGGGGCGACGCTCATCCATGATTGGATGTGGGAGAATCGGGCGATATATTTTACCGAGCTGAATCGTTTGGGAGCGAACGTGACGCTTGCCGATCCGCATCGCGTGTTCGTGCACGGGGCGACGTCTCTCACAGGCGCGCAGGTGGTCTGTCCGCCCGCGCTCCGTCCGGCGGTGATCATCCTGATCGCGATGCTCGCGGCCGAGGGGACGTCGATCTTGCGAAACGTCTATTCGATCGCGCGAGGGTATGAAGAAATCGCCGCGCGCTTGAACGCCATCGGCGCCGATATCCGTGTCATCAAAGGTCTCGCGTGATGTGAAGGACGCGGTCGCGTCCGGCGAGGTCTTTGTGAACGGTGATTTGCGCGCTTGGAAACAGTGACTTTGCCAGCGCGCGGAGTTTTTTTGTTTGCGGCGGGTCGTATTCGAGAAAGAGATGGGAGAAGCGAGTGTTGGATGACGCGAGCTGGCGTAGGAATTTTTCGATCAGTTCCAGTCCGTCTTTTCCCGCGAAGAGCGCGGATGATGGTTCGTACTCCACAACGTCCGGATCTAGTGTTTTCTTGTCGCTCTCCGGCAGATACGGAAGATTGGCGGTGATAATGAGAGGCGAGTAGGCAAGTAGGCGAGTAGGCAAGTAGCGTCGGACGTGCGCGTCGAGGAGGTTGGCTTTGAGGAAGGTGAGGTTTTTGGTTTTGTGTCGCTTGGCGTTTTTTTTGGCGAGGGTGAGGGCAGAGGCGGAAATGTCAGATGCGAATACCCGTGTTTTTGGGAGATGCTTTGCAATCGCAATGGCGATGGCTCCGGTGCCGGTGCCGACGTCCCAGAATAGGCCGGTAGGCCGGTAGGCCAGTAGGCTGGTAGCATGCAGAGCGAGGTCGACCAACAATTCACTCTCCGGTCGCGGGATGAGCGCGCGTTTGTCAACGAAAAATGGGAGTCCGTAGAATTCCTTTTCGCCGGTGATGTACGCGATGGGTTCGTAGCGGAGACGGCGAGCAAGAAGTTTCTGGAAAAGTGAGCGGTGAGCAGTGGGCAGTGAGCGGTCGGAATGGGTATGAAGCCAGGCGCGATCTTTTTTGAGGACGTGCGCCAGCAGGATTTCGGCCTCAAGTCGTCCGAGGTCGCGATCTTCCTCGCAGACAATTTTTTTGGGTTGAAGACGCCGTGCCGCATCGGTTACGACCGAGCGGATGGAGGAGGATGGTGGCTTGTCAGGCATGTGGATATTGTGTACCATCGTCGCGCAAATCACGAGAGGACGTTTAGCTCAGTTGGTTAGAGCGCACGGTTCACATCCGTGAGGTCGGAGGTTCGAACCCTCCAACGTCCACCATATTCAAAATCCCCACATCGGGGATTTTGTTTTATCTCAATCGCCATTCGACCACGACGATCGCGATGTTGATGGCCGCGCTGGCGAGGCAGTAGAAACACCACGCGCGAAGCACGAACGCCTGGATTCCAGTGAGGATCACGGACATGACGCCGGCGCCGAGGCCGATCACGAACAGAATGATAACCGGCTTCGCGCCGAGGATGGCCGGCACTCCGCTCCAGATGAGTCCGCTCATGAGGATCACGAACCCGTAATACAGCATTCCGACGATCTCGTTCGGAACGCCGAATAGTTTGCTGTACGCGCTGTGGACGACCGCATTGCAATCCTCGCCGATGGGACAGACGAGCTTCTTGCCCGCTTCCTTCGTGCGGAAAATGTAATACGAGATGGCGAATCCGACGAGGGAGAAACCGATGACGAGGAATAGGGCGGACATCATTTCTTTCCTTTCATTCCGAGCGCGTACGATCCTGCGCCGGAAAGCGCGACCGCGGCCGCCGAAAGGAGCAGGATCAGTTCAAACTCGATTCCTGCCCAGCCCTTGGGAAGTTTCACGAGCAGGATGGCGAACAGCATGTTGATGGCAAGCAACCAGCCGGCATATTCGACCAGCACGCCAAGGACCATGGCGATGCCGCCCAGAAGTTCAACGAGCATCACGAGATAGACGAAGAAGACGTTCAATCCGAGCGATTCGAAAAACATCGTCGTCCCCGCGATGTTTTGAACCTTCAGCCAGCCGTGATAGATGAAAATGGATCCGAGACCGAGGCGGACGAGCAGGAGTCCGAGGTCGGGATTTTTGCATTTTTGGAGATTGAACATAAGTATGGCCTGCGAAATTACGAATAAAGCGCGAAAAATACGAGTAGAGTAATGATAACAGGAAAAACACCTGCGGCACACGCCTCCTGAACAGCGCTCCGGGCCGCTAGGCCAAGTCTTACTGTCCATCCGGCATGTGCCGCAGGTGTTTTTTACCCCGTTCTCCACTTCGCCAAGAAGTCAGAACTCGACCAGAGTTTTGGTTCGCCCACGCCGGTTTCGATCGCGATGCCGAGTTCCGAGCACACATCCCATTCCGGGATGGTGTCCGGCGAGCATCGGTCGCCGCCTTTCGTGAAGACGTGCGGTTTGAGTCGGCGCAGCGCTTCGCGCACCGTCGGGTCTCCCTCGATTTCAAACGGCACGATGAAGTCCGCGCCTCGGGCGTAGGACATGATGCGGCACCGCGTTTCCAAATCCTGGAACGGCCGACCTTTTTTCTGGCGCAAGAACGCGTCGCCGTTCACGAGCACGACGACCGTGTCGCCGAATTTTTTTGATTCCGCGATGCAGCTCAAATGTCCCGGGTGGACGGGATCATAGCCGCCTGAGGTGCACACGATGCGTCCGAGGGTTCCGCGAAGCCGGTCGAGGTCATCGAAGCTCACGATGGGGGCGGGGTTCATGTGCTACAATCTCCCGCATGTCTGCGCTCACGTCAATCTGGACGCGCGTCTTTCCCTTCAAACGTCTGCCGAGGATCGATCGGTTCCATGTGTCGGTCGTGACGTCCCCCGCGGAGCTTTCGTTCGGAGAGCTGTTGCCGATCGAGATCCGGTACGTGCTCGCCGTCCGACCCGCGCGGATGGAAACGTTCCGGAAACTGCTCGAGAAAGGGTTCGGCATCGGCGTCCGTACGGTGGAGAAGACGCCAGAACGCGTCCTACAGGCCGTGGACCACGTGTCGCGCGAAACGCAGCACAATACGATCATCCCGTGGCTTGAGCGTCTGCTCCGCGACGGCGAACTCCCGGTGTTTTCCGAGGAGGAGCTCCGGCGCGCCGAGCAGAAAGGGATCAATCTCTACGCCGAGGCGAAGTTCATCCTGGAACAGCGGTTCGAGTTCAAGAAAATCGTCCTCGTCGCGCTGGAAAATCAGCCGCTCACGGAACGCGAACAGCAGATCATGCGGGAGGTGAATGAGGAACTGTATCCGTACGCGATCGACGTGATCGTGAACCGCGTGACGTTCGATAATGCGCACACGCGCACCGAAGCGGCGCAGACGATCATCAAGGCGCTGCTCGTCGTCGGTCCCATCGCGCACGCCCTCGAGAACGTCCTCTCCGGCATCGGGAAGGTGTTCGCCGCCACGGCGGACGATCTGCTTTCCGAGACGGCCGAGTTTTTCGCGCTGCGCGGCTCCGGGTTCACGTGGAAGCAGCTTATCAAGCGGTCGCGCGTTCTCCTTCCGGTATTCGCCCTTGCGACGTATGGCGCATTTCAGGTCGAGCCCCTCATCGAGCACGGGCGGCTCGCGGCCGCCGGCGTCGTGTTCGGACTGTCCGCCGTGGCGCTCTCGCTCACGACGGCGCTCCAATCCATCAAGCTCTACCATTCCTCATATGCGTCGCTTGCGCGCGAGGGCAAGCTCCGGATGGCGCCCGGGCGGGGGCTTTGGTCGTTCGCGCTCCTCCAGGACTTCACCAATCCGGCGCGTCTCGGGCTCTTCATGGGCGCCATCGCGTCCCCGCTCATGGCCGCGCTGGTATTTTCCGCGACGCCGGAGCTCACGAGGAACGGATGGGTGCTTGCCATACTCGGTTCGACCGAGTCCATCGTGGCGAGTCTCACCGTATTTTTAGCCGGTCATCTGAACCGGTGGATGTTCCGCGCCCGGGTGCGCCGCGCGATCCTTGCCGTGGTCCGGACATGACCGTCGACAGGACGGGGAACATGCGATAGACTGGGGAGTACGCGTTTTTTATGCGATTTTGGACGAGGGTCGAGAATACGGAAGCCGGCCGCCAGAAACAGGCGATCGACTTCGTCTTCGAATTGATCCAGGTCGCCGCGATTTCCCTCGCGATCATCATTCCGGTCCGGTATTTCCTGATCCAGCCGTTCTACGTGAAGGGCGCGTCCATGGAGCCGAACTTTTTCGACCACGAATACCTGATCATCGACGAACTGTCGTACCGGTTCCGGAATCCGGAACGCGGCGACATCGTGGTGTTCCGCTATCCGAACGACCCGCGGCAATTTTTCATCAAGCGCGTGATCGGCATGCCGGGCGAAACCGTGGAAATCCAAAACGGCCAGATCAAGATTTTCAACGACGAGAATCCCAACGGGTTCGTGCTTCCGGAGCAGGACTATCTCGACCAGGCGTTCACCGCGACGACCCGGAACATCACCTTGAAGTCCGACGAGTACTTCGTCCTTGGCGACAACCGCATCGCGAGTCTGGACTCGCGGTATTTCGGGCCGGTGAAACGGAATCAGATCGTGGGCCGCGTCTGGCTTCGCGGATGGCCGCTCGACCGGTGGAAAGTGTTCGAACAGCCGTCGTATTCCCTCCAATAATATGAACAAGAAACCCGCTCCAAAAAAAGAATCCGCCGCTCCCGCGAAAAAGGCGCCGCAGCCGATTTCTCCTCCTCGCGGCATGCGCGACGTCCTTCCCGCGGACCAGCCCGTGTGGGATCTGGCGCGCCAGGCATGCCGGAACGTCGCTTCGGCCTACGGGTTCGAACGGATCGAGACGCCGGTCGTGGAGGAAACGGCGCTCTTCATCCGCGGGGTTGGCAAGCAGACGGACATCGTGGAAAAGGAGATGTATTCGTTCGAGACGTCCGGAGGGGAGAAGCTGTCGCTTCGTCCCGAAAGCACGGCCTCGGTTATGCGCGCGTACATTTCGAACGGGATGCTGAACCTCCCGCAGCCGGTGAAACTGTGGTACCTCGGCCCGATGTTCCGCCACGACCGGCCGCAACACGGACGGTACCGGCAATTTTTTCAGTTCGGCTGCGAGGTGATCGGGGACGAGGATGCCGTGACCGACGCGCAGCTCGCCCTCATGTCGCACGTCATCCTGAAGGATCTCGGCGTCGAGGCGACGATCCGCATCAACTCGATCGGGACGCCGGAATCGCGCGCGAACTACAAGAACGCGCTGGTCTCATATTTCCGGAGCAAGCGGGCGAAGCTGTCCGAGGACGACAAGAAACGGCTGCTCAAGAATCCGCTCCGCCTGCTTGATTCGAAGGATCCGGCCGTGATGGAGATGAAGGCCGAAGCGCCGCAGATCATCGACTGGCTTGACGAGGATTCGAAGGCGCACTTCATGCGCGTGCTGGAGTATCTGGATGAGGTCGGCGTTCCGTACCAGCTCGACCCGTATCTCGTCCGCGGCCTCGACTATTATACGAAGACGGTGTTCGAGATTTTTACGGCGAGCGACGAGCCGGAAGGGGCGCAATCCGCGCTTGGCGGCGGCGGCCGGTACGACGGGCTCGCGGAAATCCTCGGCGGACGTCCGACGTCCGCCGCGGGGTTCGCGCTCGGACTCGACCGGATCGTGTCCCGCATGCGGGAACTGAAGATCGAGCCGCCCGCGCCGGGCGTCGACGTGTTCGTCGCGCAACTGGGGGAACAGGGACGGAAGAAGGCGCTCGCGGCGTTCGAAGAGCTGCGCAAGGCGGGCGTCCGCGCCGCCGAGGCGTTTTCGAAGAACGCGATTAAGACGCAGATGGAGATCGCGAACCGGCGCGGAGCCAAGTGGGCGGTCGTCATCGGCCAGAAGGAGGTGCTCGACGGCACGGCGATTATCCGCGACATGGATTCGGGGACGCAGGAGATCGTGGACGCGCGCAAGGTGGTGCATGAGATCAAAAAGAAGCTGGACCATGCCGAGGTGAAGACGGAGAACCATTGACAGACGGGATGAAAAAACGTACCATCCGATCGTCGAAACGGGGGGAGAAAAAACATTTTTGAAAGGAGTGTGGCGTATGGCAGAAGTGAAACGGAAAAAAGGAGAGACCTTTGATTCGCTGTACCGGAGATTCCAGCGCCGGATTCAGGCGAGCGGAAAAGTGCTGCAAGCCAAGAAGGTCCGCTTCCACAACAAGCCGCTGAAACTCACGAAGCGCCGCGCCGGCGCGTTGCGCCGCGAAGAGATGCGGTCCAAATACGAATACGAATTGCGCACCGGAAAGATCAAGCCCGAGATGAAGCGCGGGCCGCGACGGGGATAAGGAGGCAACGGGTCCTGTCATGGCTCGCGATGCTCCTGAAATCGCCGTGCGATTCATCCGCATCGTTCGCCATGCCACCCGTTGCTTTTTTATAAAATGAAACGAGAATGATATGCCTCTTGCGCAACAGATTGAAGAAGAATTGAAACAAGCGATGAAGGCGAAGGACGAGCTCATGCTCTCCACGCTCCGCATGGTCCGGTCGTCCCTGAAGAACAAGCAGATCGACATTCAGCGCGAGTTGGCGGACGACGACGTGGTCGCTGTCCTGAAGACCATGGTGAAGCAGTACCGCGACGCGCTTGCGGATTTTGAGAAGGCCGGGCGAACCGACCTGGCGGAGAAGCAGAAGCAGGAAATCGCCGTGCTCGAGCGGTATCTCCCCGCCCCGATGGCCATCGGGGAACTTGAGCCGCTATGCGCGCGGATCATCGCGGAAGAGACGGCGACCTCTGCCGATGTCGGGAAGGTGATGGGGCGCGTCATGAAGGAGGTCGGCGGCCGCGCCGACGGGAATACCGTGCGCGCCATTGTCCAACGTCTGCTCAGCGGGTAAAATACAAAGACTGTGGAGAACGGGAGGAAACTTTTTTTCCGTGCCGTGATGTTCTCGGCGCTTTTGGCGTTTCCGTCGGCGACGAACGCCCAGCTTGCCGGAGCGACGAACGCCGTCGAGCAAACGGCGGCGGCGGCCGGACTCGGCGGCGGCCCGGACATCATCGAGATCGTCGGCCGGCTCATCTACATCTTCCTGGGGTTTCTCGGGATCATTTTTTTGGTGCTGCTCCTGTACGCCGGATTCACCTGGATGACGGCCGGCGGCGCGGCGGAAAAAATCGAGACGGCGAAGAAGACGATCCGGAACGCGGTCATCGGTTTGGTCATCATCGCATCCGCATGGGCGATCACCGCGTTCATCCTGAACGCGCAGCTCGGCGTGACCGGCGGCGGGGGAGGGCTCGGCGGCGGCGCCGGAGGACTTGGCGGGCTTGTCGGGTCATCGGGGTCGCTCGGGTCGGGAATCATCGAATACCACCTGCCGGAACGGAACGCGACGAACGTGCCGCGCAACACCCCGGTCATCATTACCTTCAAAGAACCGATCCAGCCCGCGTCCCTGATCGAAGGATGGACCGAGTCGACGAGCGGGACGACCGTCGGGCTGAATGCCGCGAACGTCCAGGTCTTCCGCACCGGCGAACCGGGTTCGCCCCTCACCTCCACCGAAGCGCGGGTGAATTTCACGCAGGACCGGAAAACGTTCGTCATTCGACCGGTGAATTTCCTCGGCAGTCCGACGACCAACGTGAAATACACGGTGAAGCTCAAGGGCGGGAATTCCGGCATCCTTCTCGAAACGGGCGCCCCGGCGTTCAGCGGTTCGTTCGGCGGCGGGTACGAGTGGGGGTTCGAGGTTTCGACGTTCGTGGACACGGCGCCGCCGAAGGTGCTCGCGGCCGTCCCGACGATGGGCGGGAAATATGCCCGGAACGTCGTGATCCAGGTGACGTTCGACGAGGCGGTGGACCCGACGGGAGCGAGCGGGAAGTTCACGAACGGCGCCGGGTTTACGAACATCGGCGTCCGTCCGAACGCCGGAGTCGGAACGCCGCTTGACGGCGAATATCGTATCGCGAACCAGTATCGCACGGTCGAATTCCTGACGACGGACAAGTGCGGGGTCAATTCGTGCGGGAAGGACGTCTTCTGCCTCCCGCCGGATGCCACGCTTGAAGTGCTCGTGAAAGCGGCCACGCTTTCGGATCAGCCGCCGCTCGCCCAATTCACGCAGCAGGGTTTCGACGGGATCACGGACGTGGTCGGCAATTCCCTGGATGGAAACGGGAACAATAAGGCGGAGGGAGGGCCGCAGGATGATTATTCCTGGCTGTTCGGCACCTCGAATGAGGTAAAGCTCACGCCGCCGAAAATTTTGGAAACGGTGCCGGACGCCACGCCGGGACAGGGGCAATCGAACCGTCCGCTCGACGAGCCGGTCACCGCCACGTTTGATACGATCCTCCAGGCGTCGACGCTCACGAGCGACGCGGCGCGCATCGAACCCCAGGGGCCGGGGGAGACCGATCCGGACACGTTCTGGTATGCGGTGGGCATGACGCTTCTCACCGCCAACAATACGCCGCTGAAGCAAGGCGACATCGCGGAACGCTCCCAGATCGTGATCAAGCACCGGCCGTATCTTCCGTCCGGCCTTTTGCCGAAGGAGCTGAACTACTACAACCCGTTCCTCTTATCGGACGTGCAGGACGCCTACCAGAACTGCTTCAATCCCGCGGCTTCCGGCGTCTGCAAGGGTGTTCCCAACTGCTGCAACAATTCCCCCAAAGGACAGGATTGTACATTCACTCCGTAAGTCCATCACGTCGATAACGTCCCATGCGTCGAATTCTTTTCAGCCTTAGTCTTCTCACCGCGCTTCTCGGAGCCGGGGTGTTGGCGACGGCCGTACCGGCGTCGGCGCAAATCGAAACGGGACTGAACGAGGTCGGACAGACGGTCAAGCTCTCTGCGACGGACCCGCGCGTGATCGCGACGAATATCATCAACGTCGCGCTCGGGCTCATGGGGATCATTCTTGTCGTCCTGATCCTCTACGGCGGGTTCGTGTACATGACGTCCGGCGGGGAGGCGGAAAAAGTTGATCGGGCCAAAAAAATCATCCGAAATGCCATCATCGGCGTCATCCTGGTCCTGTCGTCCTGGGGGATTGCGCGGTTCGTGATCGAACGTCTGCTGCAGGCGACCGGCGGAGGCGGAGGCGGCGGA
>JACQMO010000026.1 GCA_016203535.1 Candidatus Uhrbacteria bacterium
GATCGTCAGATCGGGAGGTCGGGAGATCGAAGAGCCGGGAGATCGTGAAATCGGGAGATCGTGAGAGGGATTGTCGCTATGTCGCTCTCGCGCTCTCCCGCCCTCACGCCCTCACGGATTTTGTCGCTCTCCCGCCCTCCCGCTCTCCCGCTCTTCCGCTCTCCCGCCGCATGCGGGATAATCCCCGTCGCTTGCCGGGATGGCGGAATTGGTAGACGCACGGGACTCAAAATCCCGCGATCGCAAGGTCATGAGAGTTCGATTCTCTCCCGCGGCACCACGACAAAAATCCCTGACAAGGGATTTTTGGTTTATACTGACTCCATGAAACTCAAAACTATCAGACAACAGGCGACGTTCTCGATTTCTCCCCGACGGGTGTATGACGCGCTCATGGATTCGAAGCAGCACGCGCGATTTACAGGGGCATCGGCGAAGATCAGCCGGAAGGTCGGCGGAACGTTCCGCGCATACGGAACCTATATCGTCGGGAAAAATCTTGCATTGTCTCCGGGTAAAAAGATCGTCCAATCATGGCGCGAAACGCGTTGGCCGAAGGGGCATTTCTCGACCGCCACCTTTCTTTTCAAACCGCATCGCGGTGGCGCCAAACTTCTGTTCACGCAGACCGGCGTGCCGGCGAAATACGCCGCAAGCATCAAGGACGGCTGGCGCGAATTCTACTGGAACCCGATGGAGGACATGTTCAAAAAACGAGCGACGCGATCGCGTCGGTGACGATTCGTGCCGTACGTTGCCACGAAAACACGCGGGAACGTTCTTTCCCCTTTTTTGCCGATTTGTCGAGCGCATGCGGATCCTTCAGGAGACCGTTGATTGCGCGTTCCCATCCGTCGCGGTCATTCGGATCAAGAAGCATCCCGCCGTCTCCTATCACTTCGGGAAGCGCGCCGGCGTTGGACGCGATGACTGCCGTTCCTGCCTGCATGGCTTCAAGCGCGACGAGCCCGAATCCTTCGTGAAGCGACGGAACCGCCACGACCTCCGCGGCGAGCAGCACATCGCGTCGGAGCTCGTCGGAGACGTCCGTGATCCGGTGTACGCCGGTTCGTGACGGCAATGCGTTCATCTTCCATCCGTCCGCTCCGGCGATGACAAGATCGATCGGTAGACGCATCTCAACCAGCATGGAAAGATTTTTCCTCGGCTCAACGGTTCCCAGCGCCAACACGAACGGGCTCACAATTCCGCTCGCGCGTATCCGATCACGGGCTTCTCGTTTCTTCTGTTCCAAATCCTCGAATCGCATCGCGGCAAGAAGCGGGTCACCGCCTTCATACGTCACGAGTATCCGTTTGGGATCAACGCCGCAGACACGAACGATCTCGCGCTTCGTATGCTCGCTCACGGCAAACACGTGCGGCGCACGCCGGATTCCGCGAAGGAAAAGCGTCGTCGTGATTGCTCGACGGAAAAATGACTGCGGAAACCATTCGGGATGATCGAAAATCGCCAGATCGTGGACCCATGGGAGAGCGGGAATCCAAAGCAGCGGCGCGACGGCCCCACTTGGAACGAAAAGGAAATCGCATGGACGCGCCTTCATCGCCGCGCGGAGTGAAGCGCCTGTTGCCGTTGTCGGTGTATAGGGTCTCCACTCCCAAGCCACGCGCTGGGCCAACAATGCCTCCGTCAAAAACCCGGCGGCGTGCGCCACGCCGGCTCCGGCCGATCCGTCGGTAGGAAGACAACGGAGATCGATACCGACCGTCTTCATTCCCACCGATACGCATCAAACGCCCACGCCGTGAGTCCCTTGATATCCTGATAGCGCGTGAAATGGTTGGAGCTCGAAAGCGTCACCGCGACGACTTCGTGTCCGGCAGCATCGCGCGTGAGTTGCGCCATGCAAAAACCGGCTTCTGGGAGAGACCCTGTTTTCGCGCCGACGATCTGATATGGCGCCTTGTTCAAGAAAGATGGCAACAAAAGATTCGTCGAGGCAATCTCGTACGATCGGCCGCTCCCTCCCTTGATCGTCACGACCGGGAGCGATGCGATCTGGCGAAGTTCCGGATAGGACATCGCGATCGAGAGCATGGCCGCGACATCCGCGGCGTTCGCGCGGTTCGACGGGTTGACGCCGGTCGGATCAACGAACACGGGTGATGCCAGCTTGAGCGCACGCGCTTTCGTGTTCATGGCCTGGACGAACGGTTCCATCCCCTTGCTTGTGCGCGCCAGGGCGTTTCCCGCGGCGTTTACGGAACCGACGAGTAACGCGCGAAGGGCATCGCGGCGCGAAACGGTTTCGCCCGGGACGAAGACGGCTTTCCCCTCCCCATCGAAATCCTCGGAGACGAAGGTGACGGGTTCGTCCAGGTTCAGATCGGAATCCATCAGAACGATCGCGGTCATGAGTTTCGTGAGACTCGCGATCGGCATGACATCGTGAGGCTTTTTCGCGTACAGCACCTGACCGGTCGCAACGTCGGCAATAAACGCGGATCGTCCCGTCGTCGCGATGCCGATGCTTTCCTTCCGCTGTTTCTTCGGCGGCGCGGGCCGAGGCGCCTGTTCGGCGCGCGGGAGTGGCCGAACGAAAGCCGCGGGAGACGGCGTGGCGGCTTCGGCGGGTGTCGCGAAGCTCATGGCGGTAAGCAGGGTGATGAGGACGTCAATCATGTGTTTCGACGGTTTCAAGCTGGGACAGGACGTCGACGACGGTCGCGTGCCCGCGCAGTTCTTCATAGTCCGCCAATTCTTCAACGGACGAAAGGCCGAGCGCGCGGAGAAAATCGACCGTAACGGCATACTTCGGCTGGCCGAGACGCATTTCTTCTCGTTCTTCCACCAACCCGCGCATCATGAGGTTACGGAGGATGAGCGACGATTGGACGCCGCGGATCTGCTCCAATTCCGGACGGGTGAGCGGGCCGCGGTACGCCAAAATCGTGAGCGCTTCGAGCGACGGCCGCGTCAGTTCACCATAGGCCTCGGCCTTGAGTAATAGCGACACGATCGCTGACGCCTCCGGACGCGTGACGAGTTCGGCCTCATGTCCGTGGCGGATGAGCATGAGCCCGCTGTCGGCTTCTTCCAAACGTTCCTCAAGGGTCGCGAGCGCCTTCTTCACGTCGTCGGCGTCCTTGCCGGTCAGCTCGGCAAGCCGCTTCACCGCGCAGGGTTTCGCCGCGGCAAAGAGCAGGGCTTCAATGGTTGCATCAAGGGTCATATCTCGGCGGCGACGGGATTTGATTTCGGAGCGTCCGGATGACGGCGAATCTTGATGTCGGTAAATCGATCCGACTGGTCGACGTGGATGAATCGCTGTTTCACGAGTTCGAGCAATGCAAGGAACGAGACGATCACCTCGGTCCGGTCGCCGACACCAGTGACGAACGAGCGGAAGCTGGTCCGCGCGTGGCGTTTCAGCCGCTCGTAGAGGTCGCGGATTTTTTCCTGAATCGTCACCGCGCGCTCGATGCTCGCCTTCGGCAACCGGAGAATCGGCTCAAGACGGGAAATGACGAGACGCATCACATGATGGAGCACGTCGGCCGTGACGCCGTGCGGCGGGACGAACGTGTCCGGACGGATGTGTACCCGGCGTTCCACGCGCGAAAATGAACGCTCCGACGAATCCCAACGCGCGGCGATCCCCCTGGACGCCGCGACAAACCGTTGGTATTCACGAAGCTGTGTTTCGAGATCCGGCCCCTCTTCCAATTCGGCATCGTGGAGTGACGGAACCAGCAGCTTCGATTTCATGTACATAAGTTTCGCCGCGACGACCAAAAAGTCCGCGAGCTCCTCCGGCGGGATCGCGGGATTCGATTCGACATGCGCAACGAACTGTTCCGCGACCGTCGCGAGCGACACGTCCGAAATATTAAGCTTCTCCTGCTCGACAAGCTGAAGCAGCAGGTCAAGCGGCCCTTCAAACTGTTCAATACTGAAACTGACCGCCATAGCTACTTTTTCCCTTGCTTCTTGCTGCCTGCTACTTGCTGCTTGTCCTGAAGGTTTATATGCGCCTCGTCCAGCCGCTTTTTCGGAAGAACCGACGGCGCGCCCATCATCACGTCCCGGGCGTCCCCCGTTTTCGGTACCGCGATCACTTCACGAATGTTCGGCTCGTTTGCGAGGATCATGACGATCCGGTCGATGCCGGGCGCGATCCCGCCGTGCGGTGGCGCGCCGTATGCGAACGCGTCGAGCATGTGGCCGAACTGCGTTTGGATTTCCTTGTCGGACAGGCCGAGAATCTCGAGCACGGCACGGAGCGCTTCCGGCCGGTGATTGCGGATACTTCCGCCGCCCGCTTCGAAGCCATTCAACACGATGTCGTATTGTGTCGTCAGAATCTTGCCGATGTTCTTTTTCGCGAGCAGCCACACCATATGTTCTGGTGTTGGCGCGGAAAACGGGTTATGGCTGAACGTCCAGCCATCCTCGGTTTCCTCAAAAAAAGGAAAGTCGAGCACCCAGCAGAAGGCGAGAAGATTCGGGTCGTTTTTGTCCATCCGGAGATCCGGCTTGTCCGTTCCGTATTCCGCCATTGCTTCCTGATAGGACAGTCGAGGAAACGGAACGGTCTGGATGCGTTTTTCCGGCGCGCACTGTTTCACCATCGCGATCATCATCTCCTCGACCAGCCGGAGGATATCTTCGCGGTCGACAAAGGACATCTCGAGGTCGAGCTGAGTGAATTCCGGCTGGCGGTCTCCGCGTTGGTCCTCGTCGCGGAAACACCGCGCAATCTGGAAATATTTTTCAATGCCGCCGACCATGAGCAGTTGCTTGAATTGCTGCGGCGATTGCGGCAACACATAAAACTCTCCCGGATGGAGGCGCGACGGCACGAGAAACTCACGTGCGCCCTCCGGCGTCCCTTTCGTGAGATACGGCGTTTCGACCTCGACAAAATCTCGCTCATGAAGGAAGTCGCGAAAAAACGAAATGACGCGGTCGCGCAGGATGAGATTGCGAAGCATCCGCGGCGAACGCAGATCGAGATACCGATATTTCAAACGCAGCTCCTCGTTGATCTCGCGCGTGTCCTTGTCGAGCTCGAACGGCGGCGTTTTCGACGGGTTGTATACCTCAATGTCTTTCGCGAGAATTTCCACCTCTCCGGTCGGAAGGTTGGGGTTCACCTGCTTGACTCCGCGTTTTTGCACGACGCCGCGTACTGAAATGCAAAACTCGGTGCGGAGATCGACGACGATTTTCTTTGCGGCGTCCGACAGCTCTGACGGCACGCAGACGACTTGCAAGAGACCGCTCCGGTCACGCACGTCCAAAAATACGATCTTTCCCATGTCGCGCCGCGCGTGCACCCATCCATTTACCCTCACGTCGTTACCGACCTGCGAGACGGTCTCCCCGATCATTGTTCGTTCGTTCGTTCGTTTCATACGATCATGGCGCGGAGACGGAAACACAGACGCCGAGCGAGGCGCCAGCTTCTTTCTGGCAGGTCATCCCCGGCTTGCATGGCAGACGCGCAGGTCCGCCGCACGCGGCGCCTTCATCGCCCAATCCCGGCGCCGCGCCCGGAGCTTCGAAAGATTCCACGGATGGCGTTTCGGTTTCCGTCTCAACCTCTTTTTGGATCCCGTCGAGGACACCCCAAAGCGGCCCCGGAGCGCAACCCGGATCCTTCGACGACCGGGATTCGCAGGATGTCTTTCGCTGGAGCTCGAACGCACCATACACAAGAAGGCCGGCCGCGACCGTGAGCAGCGCGAGGCCTACGACCCCGAGCGCGGCAAAAATCTTGATATCCGTGGCGGGATATTTCCCTTCTGGCATGCCCCATATGCTACCGGGTTTGCCCGTTTTCGTCGACTGTCGCGGCGGGGAGGATGAAGGTGGCCAGCACCGGTTCGTCCGGTCGCGGAAGGAGGCGTTCTTCCCCTGTCGCGGGCTGCAAAAGAACGAGGTCGGGCCCTCGAGACACGAGCACCCATCCGTCGGGCGCGGGATCCAGCAACGTCCCCGAAATCGCGTAGCTCGACGCGCCCTGGAACAATCTCCCGTCTTCCGTCTGGTAGGCGGCAAGCGCGCCGTCGCGCACCGCGATCCGCGCGATCACCCGTTCGGCGTCCGTGACCACCCGCTCATCCGTCCCGTCTTTGGTGATGCGATGAAGTTCCGACGGTGGCCGCGGCTCGCTTTCCAGCCCCTCCCCCGGCGTGAGCGTCACGACCCAGAGTGCGCCGTCGCGTATCTCAAAACGTGATGCCGTTTCCGGCATCACAGCCACCGTCCGGACGTCTCCGGCAAGTCCCACCGCAAACATGGTCTGCGCCCCCTGACGTACCCCGACGACCGCAATCGTTTCATCATCCCACCAACCGACGGCGCGGGCGTCACGAATCCCGCGGCCGTTCGCCTCGCGCAAAATGATCGTTCGGACGTCCCCGCCGAATTTGACGATGACCGCGCCCGTGCCGTCCGGCGCGGATGGCGTCGGATGGAGCGACCGTCGGCCGTCTGGAGACCGCAATCCGGACGACGTGGCGCGCACGAACCCGGTGTCGAGCCACGCATCCTCGCCGGTCTGCGGATCGCGCCCGCGGAGCGTTGAAAGCGGCGCGCCGAGAAGCTTCACGTCGTCCGGCCAGGAGAGCGCGCGCCGTTCCGTTCCGACGACAAGCGACGCGCCGGTTTGCCCGACGATAAGAATCCGAGGGCCGCCTTCCGGCGCTGCCGGTGCGGACGGTTGCTTGGCGGGCGGCTGCGGGGTTGGAGGCCGGAGATACGCCGACGCCGCCACCGTCGCCAGAACCAACGTCGGGATAAGCGCAAAGAGGCCGCGGACGGACCGTTTCTTTTTCATCGGCATAGCATATCACTACGGCTCCAACCGGTTCAGGAGCCGCGGGAACGGGATCGTCTCACGGACGTGCGGGAGGCCGCAAATCCAAGCCACGATGCGTTCAAGTCCGTACCCGAAACCGGAATGCGGGACGGAGCCGTACCGCCGCAAATCGAGGTACCACTGGAACGCGTGTTCCGGCAGATTATGCTCGCGGACCCGCGCGACGAGCGCGTCGTAATCGTCTTCGCGCTGCGAACCGCCGATGATCTCGCCGTACCCTTCGGGCGCGAGCAAGTCGGAATTGAGCACGCGCGTGGGATCCGACGTGTCGCGCTTCATGTAAAACGCCTTGACGGCGGCCGGATATTTCTCTATGAAAAGCGGTTTGTCGAACTGCCGCGTGAGGAGCGTTTCATCGTCCGCACCCAGGTCATCCATCTCGCCGATGTCGCTGCCCAACTCATTCAACTTCGCCACGGCCTCGGCGTGCGTGATCCGATAAAACGGCGGCGAGACGTTCTCGAGCGGTTTCACGTCGCGCTCCAGGATCTGGAGCTCCGTCCGGCGCCGCGTCAGCACCTGACCGACGATGAAGGAGATGAGCTGCTCCTGAATATCCATGTTTCCCGCGTGGTCCACGAAGGCCGCTTCCGCATCCATCATCCAAAACTCGATCAAATGACGCCGCGTCTTGGATTTTTCCGCGCGGAACACCGGGCCGAAGTCGAAACAACGACCGACCGACGCGATCGCGGCTTCGAGATAGAGCTGGCCGGACTGGGTGAGGTACGCCTTCCGGTCCTCGAAATAATCCACCTCGAAAAGCTCCGTCGTCCCTTCGCAGGCGTTCGGGGTGAAAATCGGAGCGTCGATCTTTACGAAATCATGGTCGCGCATCCAGTCGTAGGTCGCGTGGATGATCGTGTCGCGGATGCGCTGGATCGCCCATTGCGACGGCGCGCGGAGCCACAGATGCCGGTTGTCGAGCAAAAAATCCGGACCGTGTTCCTTTTTCCCGATGGGATATTCTTCCGCGCGCTGGAGAAGCTCCACGGCTGTCGCCTGGAGTTCATACACTTCCTCCTTCTTCGGATGCGCCGACACGGTACCCATAATCACGACGGAGGATTCGATGGTTGCCGAAGTTGCCGCCAACCAGGACGCTTCGTCCACCTTCTCCTTGGAGACAACGGCCTGCGTAAATCCGGAACCGTCGCGGAGCTGAAGAAACGCGATGCTGCCGGATGAGCGGACGTTATGCGTCCAGCCCCTCACGGTCACGGGTTCTCCGACATGATCACCAAAACGAGAAATGAGACAGTCCATAGTTGGCAGCGAGAAACTGGTAGTCGGTTACTGTAAGAAAAAACCCCCGTGTCGGCAAGGGGGTCGAGCATCAATGGAGAATGCGCTGCGGGATGTTGCGGTAGATGCGATCCCGATGCGCGGAGCGGCTGCGCATGCGCCGGCGGAAGGTTCCTTTGGTCTCGAGGCACAGCACCTTCCGCTCGCCGGTCGGTCCGGATCGCCCGAGGGTCAGGTAGCACAGACCCTTGCGCTCCGCGAACGGTGCCTTGATGCGCACGTACCCGCGGTGCGACGGACTGTCGAGCTGCGTCCCGTGCGCGGCCATCGCGAGGATCCGCATCTCGATGTCGGCGAACAGCCGTTCGGCCGACTCTTCCAGATCCCGGCGGAAGAGGGTCTTGCGACCTCGCTTCGCCCGATCCGCCAGGTCCTTGAGCTTCAGATAGACGTACTCCCCGACCGTGTAGCGGTTCACGTAGCCGATGACCATGCCGCAGTAGGTTCGGAGCACCCGGTCGAACCGCACGATCCGCGGGGACGAGCGCCGCATCCGTCCGGCGGCCGAAGCCACGGCGCGGATGACGCCGTCCCTGGGAACGGAGAACGTCGGCGTCTCCTCACGGTCACGGGGCAGGATGAGTCGCAGCGGAGGAGGCGCGTAGGGCGGCCGAAAACTCTGCTTGGGACTAGGAACCGGAAAACGGACATGGCTCGTCACGATTCGGAACATCCAGATACCTCCTGTGGATTGCCAAAAAAAGAACCTGGCACGCATCTCACCAAAGGCGCCGGGCGGCGTCAACCGGCCGGGGTCAGCAGGGCCGCGATGGTCGCCGGACCGTGCGGCGCATGTTTCAGCGGCGCATGCTGGAGCGCGTCTTCCACGAACGCCGCAGTGGCGGTGAACACCTCGGCTGCCGCCGTCACGCGCAGGGCATCGGTGAGCGGAAATCGTCGAAGAAAATTCAGCAACGCGCCTTCAACGGGCGGGCTGTAGCCCAACAGATCGAGAAGCTTGAGCGCCGCGCCGGCATGGATGAGACGCGCCCGTTCGGGTGTGGGTTCGGTGGACAATGCGGCGCAGGCGTCACGCGTTTCGCGCAATACATCAAAAATCCTCGCGTCGCTCACGCCCGGGTGCGTGACCGATGAGACGAGATCGACGAAGGCTCCCATTACGGCACATCCCGCGAGCGTGTTGAACGCGGGACGGGAGATCTGTCGTGCGACCGCGAGTTTGTCCGCGGCGCGGCCGATCGCGATCATCACCTCCACTTCGGAAAACGGTTCGAGATGACCTGCCTGCTTCGAGCGTTTATGCGACGCGCCCCGCGCCACCGCGATGAGCAGCCCGTGGTCGCGGCCATACAGGGTGTACCGGCGGTCATGTTCCCGAAGCGGCTCCTTTTTCAGAATGAACGCCCTGTCTCTCACATACGACATATCATCCGATGCCAAGCAAACGTTTGAGCGCGTCTTGATATGGCCTCAATTCGATCAGATGTTCTTCGGGAGTATGGTCAGCGGTATATTTTCCTGTTGACTCCACAATATACATCGAGCGGAGAGGAAGATGCGGATCTACCTTACCTCTCACTTCTCCCGTGAGCGTTACAGGTCGCTCCCCGTATTCTCGCTTCACGGATCCGTCCGGCAGGATCAGAGCAAAAACGTCTTTCCACAATGCCTTCGCCGTGCCCCCGTGTCGTGCCGCAATTTTCCTATAAAATTCGACCATCGCATTGGCGATTTCATCACACGTCATACTCGACTCATCGCGACCGTCTAAAGCATTTCGCTTCACCATTGCAGGCTCAATATTTTCTCCCGGAATGACGAAGGCGGTATCCATTCCAAGAATCGGAAGATCCGTCTTCCCCGCATACGCCTTCGCTTTCGCTTCAGCATTCTGATCCAAATCATTCCCCTCTTCGACATCTACGGCCGGAATACCAAGATCGGCCGGCGACAACGCTTCTATGCCAGTGCCTGCGAGCAATTGTCTCACGCGCTCGAGCTTGCTTGGATTATTTGTGGCGATGAGGATACGCATGTCAGTGCTTTTTATCCAACCAGCTCTGTAAAATCGCCGCAGCCGCGAGATCGTCGCGCTTCCCCTTTTCTCCGCGCTCCTGCATCTGAACCGCCGCCATTTTCGTCGTCAGACTTTCGTCTTCCGTTTCGACCTCCACGCCCTGCGCCCGCACATCGTTGATGAAGCTTTGTATTTCTTTGATGGTTCGATCACTCGTCTTGCCGGCTTTCTGATGGCGCGGCACGCCGACCACCACGCGCTCGATCTGTTCGAGCTCGATCATGTCATGCAGACGCCGCAAGACATCGAGCTTGCTGTCGACCGTGAGCACCGTCCAAGGCGACGCGATGCGCGTCTCGGTGTCACCCAGCGCGATGCCGATGCGTTTCGTTCCGTAGTCGATACCTAATATTCTCATAAACAAATGTCATTCTGAGCGAAGCCGAAGGATCTTCAAATTATTTGGAATGACAGTTAAACATCCGGCCAAGGAGTAATGAGGTCATATCCGTCTTTCGTGACCGCGATCGTGACTTCGAAATGCGCGGCCGGGGAGCCGTCGGCGGTGACGATGGTCCAGCCGTCCGGTTTCATCTTCACCTTCCAGGTTCCGAGCGCGACCATCGGCTCGATCGCGAGCACCATCCCTTCCTCGAGACGAACACGCGGTCCGCGCGGATCACGGTAGTTCGGGATCTGTGGCTCCTCGTGCACCGCATGGCCCACCCCGTGACCGACCAAATCTTTGACGATGCCGTACCCCTTCGGTTTCAAATAATCCTCCACGGCCGCGCCGATGTCCCCCACCCAGCCGCCGGCTTTGATGGCGGCGATGCCCCGGACGAGCGACTCCCGCGTGTCCTCAACCAGCCGCCGGACCTCCGGCCGCACGTCGCCCACGATGACCGTCGTCGCCATGTCGGTCGCAAGCCCCTCATGCCACATGCCGATATCAAGACCGACGATGTCGCCGTCACGGATGGTGCGCTCCGGCGTTGCCGGTCCGTGCACGACCTCGTCGTTCATGGAAATGCACACTGCGGACGGGAAGGGTGGGTCGTCCGCGCTGATTTTGTATCCCAAAAACGACGGCGTCCCACCGACGCGCGCGAACTCCCGCTGCGCGATCTCGTCCAGCTCTTTCGTGGACACTCCGGGCCGGCAGGCTGCCATCACCTTCCGGAGCGTCGCCGAAAGCAGCACGCCGCCGCGTTTCAATTTCTCTATTTCTTCATGGGTCTTGATGAGTGACATGATGTCTAACTTTTAAACCCCAGCTTCCCAGCTTTCTTCACGATGTCCTCGAACACGTACGGGATCGGCTGTTCCCCGTTGATCGCGAGCAGCACGCCCCGCTGGCGGTAATACGCGGCCAACGGTTCGGTCATGAAGTGGTAGTTCGCGAGCCGGTTGCGGATCAGATCTTCCGTGTCGTCCGTGCGCTTCACGAGCTTCCGCCCGCAGACGGCGCACACGCCGGGCTTGATGGGCGGCGCCTCCGTGAGGTGATAGGTCTGGTGGCAGAACCGGCACTGCAGGCGGCCGGTGAGCCGGCGGATCGCTTCGGCATCCGAAATCTTGATGTGGATGGCGAGCGAGATCTTCGCGATCCGGTCGAGATGGATGGCCTGTTCGACGTTGCGCGGATATCCGTCCAGAACGAACCCGCGCGCGAGGTCCAGCCGCTTCATCTGGTTCGCGACGATCGCGTTCGTGAGGTCGTCCGGCGCGAGCGATCCGGTCTCGACGTACTTCTTCGCGACCCTCCCCAAGCTCGACCGTTCGGAGATCTCAGCCCGGAACAGGTCACCGACCCCGATCAGCGGAACGTCGAAGCGATCCGCGAGCAGCTGCCCCTGCGTCCCCTTGCCGCAGCCCTGGGGTCCGAATAACACCGCTCGGAGACGCTTCTTCATCACAGAAAAATCAGAGTATCACAGAGAAGCTCCCATCGGCTACCTGCCTGCCGGTCTAGTACGCGTCGTATTGACGCATGGTAATCTGCGACTCCACCTGCTTCACCGATTCGATCACAACGGACACCACGATGAGGAGCGACGTCCCGCCGACGGCGAGCAAGCGCGAACCGCCGACTCCCTGGCCGATGAGCGGCAGGATGGCGATGGCGCCCAAAAAACCGGCGCCGAACAAATTGATGCGATTGATGACCGCGTTCAGGTACTCGGCGGTCGGACGGCCGGGACGGATCCCGGGGATAAACCCGCCCTGTTTCTGCAAATTCTCGGCGATCTTGTCCGGATGAAACACGACGGCCGTGTAGAAATAGGTGAACGCGAACACCAGGAAGAAATACAGCGCCCCGTACACCAGCTGGTTCTGCAGCGTGGTGATGACCCAGCGGGCGGCATCGGCGATCCACGCCGTGCGCGCGCTCACAAAGAATTGCGCGACGACGGACGGGAAGAGGAGCAGCGAAATGGCAAAAATGATCGGGATCACGCCGGCCATGTTCACGCGGAGCGGGAGGTTCGAGGCGATGCCGCCGGACAGGACGCCGGCGCCGCGGGATTGGCGCGCGTACTGCACCGGGATGTTCCGCTGCGCCTCCGTCACGAAGACCACGCCGAAAATCGTCGCGAGGGCGATGAAGGCATAGACGGCCCAGACGAAAATTTGCGACTGGTCGAAGCTCACGAACAACTGCGACGCCTGCTGCGGAAGACTGGCCACGATCCCGGCAAAAATCAGGAGGGAAATCCCGTTGCCGACCTTCTTTTCCGAGATCAGCTCCCCGAGCCACATGAGAAACACGGTCCCCGCGGTCACCGTGATGATGATCGTGACGATATGGAGCGGGTCGGTCTTCGTCAGAATCTGAAACTGCGATTGGCGGAGGAGCGACAGGAGTCCGAACGATTGCAGGATCGCGAGCGGAACGGTGAGCATGCGCGTCCACTGCGTGATACGCCGCTGCCCGGCTTCCCCTTCCTTCTGGATCGCCTCGAGCGACGGGAAGATCATGGTGAGCAGCTGGAAGATGATGGACGCGGTGATATACGGCGCGACGCCCAATGCGACGACCGAAAAACTTGAGATGGTCCCGCCGGAAAACAGGTTCAGGAGACCGAGAACCTGGTTCGCTTCAAAAAAATTCCGAAGCGCCTGGAGGTTGATCCCCGGAAGCGGAATGTGGGCCGTGATCCGAAAAATCACCATGACGGCCAACACCACCAGAAAGGCGTTTCGGACCTCTTTGATGCGCCAGGCGGCTTGGAGTTTTTCCCACATAGCAAGAATTATTTTTTGGCGGGCTCGACGCTGCCTCCCGCCTTAAGGATCGCTTCCTTCACCGAGGCCGTGGCGAGCAGTCCCACGAGCGTGAGTTTTTTCGTGACGTTCCCCCCACCGATGACTTTGGCGCGCGCGGCGACGTTCGGAACCAGATGCCGTGCCTTGAGCGCGGCCAGATTCACCCGCTCGCCGTCGGAAAACGCGGCCATGAGCTTCTCGACGCGCACATCATACACCGTGGGGAATTTACTCTGGAAACCGCGCGATTTCGGAAACCCGAGGAGCATCTGTTTGATCCCCTTGATCTTCAGCCGGTTGCGTCCGCCCGTGCGTGCGCGTTGGCCTTTCGTGCCGCGGCCGGCGGTCGTGCCGCGGCCCGACGCGTTCCCGCGCCCGACGCGAAAGGATTTTTTTCGTGCGCCTTTGGCCGGCGCAAGCGTATGGAGAGAGAGTGTCATACCTTTGCTTGATACTTTTGCCTTTTAACTTTTGACTTCCCCCTTGACCGGCGCCCGCAATTTCTTCAGCGCGGCAAACGCCGCCTTGACGTTATTGATCTTGTTGCTCGAACCGAGAATCTTCGCCGACACGTTCGGAACGCCGGCAAGCTCGAGCACGGCGCGGACGGCGCCGCCGGCTTTGACGCCGGTCCCGCGCGGGGCGGGTTTCAGGAGCACTTCGGCGGCACGGTACTTGGCGCGGACGGCGTGCGGGATGGAATCTTTCACGAGCGGGACCGTCATGAGCGCCTTCCGCGCCTGCGTCGTGGCCTTCCCGATGGCTCCGGCGACGTCCACGCCTTTCGCCAACCCGAAACCGACGCGCCCCTTGCGGTTGCCGATGACGGTGAGCGTCCGGAACCGCATGCGCTTGCCGCCCTTGGTGACGCGCGTGACGCGCGCGACCTCAAGGTTCTTTTCCTCGTAGTCGGATTCGACCTGGAACTCGCCGGACGTCGGACGTCCGCCGCGCGGTCCGCGGCCGCGTTGGCCGGGGCCTCGCTGTCCCGGCCCGCGCATCGTCCGACGGCCGTGCCACGGCGGTTGGGGGGAAGGAGTCGGAACGGACGCAGCCGGAGCGGACGCCGCCGGAGCGGAAGGAGCCGCGGCCGGCTCGTTCGCGATGATGGGTGATTCGTTGTCAGACATAAAATTCAAAAATTGAGTCCTCCCGCCCGCGCACCGTCGGCCAGGGCTTTGACGCGGCCGTGGTACTTCTTATCCCTCCGGTCGAAAACGGCGGCCGTGATCCCCTTGGCGGCGGCACGCTCGGCAATCAGCGCGCCGACGGCCTGTGCGCGGTCGGTTTTCCGCTTGCCCTTCGTCGCCTCCGTCCCAAGATCGAGATCCGAAGCCGCGACAAGCGTCCGGCCGGCGGCATCGTCAATAAGCTGCGCATAGATATGCTGCAGCGTCCGGCGGACGGCCAGGCGCGGACGCGCGGCGGTTCCGGCGATCTTCGCCCGCGTGCGCGCGATGCGGCGCGTTCGGGAGGCTTGTGCGGTTCGTTGGGTGTTCATACCATTGGTCACGTTTAGGACGCGGCTTTCGTCGCCGTCTTCCCCGCCTTCCGGCGGATCGTCTCGGTCGTATACTTGATCCCCTTCCCTTTATACGGCTCCGGGGGACGGACGCGGCGCAGCCGGGCGGCGGTTTCCCCGACCAGATGTTTGTCCACGCCGGAGAGCGTCACGACCTGTTTTTCTACCTTGGCGTTGATCCCGTCCGGCAACGGGAAGGCGACGGAATGGGAAAAGCCGACGTCGAGCGTCAGGGCGCGGTCGGCGAGCGCGACTTTGAACCCGACACCCACGAGTTCCAACGACGTTTCAAACGGCGTTTGGACGCCGGCTACGGCGTTCGAGAGGAGTTGTCGCGTGAGTCCCCACACGCTCTTGTCGGTTTTCTCGTCCGGATTCGGGACGGAAACGACGAGGGACCGCGGCGATTCCTCAAACGTCACGCGGGTCGGAGCCGGCAGCCGGACGGTCACGCTCCCCTTCGGACCCGTGATGACGGCGTCCGTATCGCCGATCGTGACATTCACGGCGGCCGGGAGCAGGACGGGTTTTTTTCCGATGCGGGACATATCAATAGACTTCGCAAATAATCTCGCCCCCGAGTTTGCGCCGGCGCGCGTCCTTGTTCGTCATCATCCCGAGCGAAGTGGAGACGATCGCGATCCCGAAATCCGAAAGGACGCGCGGGAGCTCGTTGGCCTTCCGGTACGTCCGGCGCGACGGCGAGGACACGCGCATGATCGAACGGATCGCCGGCTCGTGCCCGTGGTACTTGAGCTTGACCGTGATCGTCTTCCTCGGGCCGTCCGTCGTCTCGGAGACCGGGCCGACGAATCCTTCGCGTTCGAGGATTTTCGCAATCGCGAACTTGAGCCGCGACGACGGCGACACCACGGCGTCCAGATGGGCCCGTTGCGCATTCCGGATGCGCGTCAAGAAGTCACTGATGGGATCGGTGTGCATACGTTTACCAGCTGGATTTTTTTACGCCGGGCAATTCGCCGCGGTTGGCGAGCTCGCGGAAGCAGATCCGGCAGATGTTGAAATCCCGCATGAATCCGTGCCTGCGGCCGCAGCGCCAACAGCGCCGCATCTTCCGGCTGGAGAATTTTGCGGTCTTCCGCGACTTTGCCATTTGTGAGGTGGTTGCCATAGCTCAAGTTAGTCTTTATGGAACGGGAACCCCAACGCCTTCAGGAGCGCGAGGCCCTTCGCATGATCGCCCGCGGTCGTCGTGACCGTCACCTGGAGCCCATGGATGCGCTCGACCTCGTCCGGACGGATTTCCGGGAAGGACAGGAATTCCCGGAACCCCACGGTGATGTTCCCTTGCGCGTCGACGTGCGAGGACGAGATTCCGCGGAAGTCCCGGACGCGCGCGAACGTGACGCGCACGAATTTCTCAAGGAAATCCCACATGCGCTTCCCGCGGAGCGTAACGCGCATGCCGACGACCATCCCTTGCCGGATCTTGAAGTTGGAGATGGATTTCTTCGCCTTGGTCTTCACCGGCTTCTGGCCCGTGATGCGGGTGAGGACGCTCTCGGCCACCTCGAAGAACTTCGGGTCCTTCAGCCCCTGCGACAACCCGACGGCGACCGTCACGCTCCGCACGTTCGGAACCGCCATGTGATTCGTGATGCCGAATTCCTTGGACAGGGCCGGGATGATCTGTTTCGTATACTGTTCCTTGAGGGTCATATCAGTTTGGTTTCACGTCCTCGGAGATCCGCGCGACGTTCGACGCGTGGATCGGCATGGAAAATTCAACGACCTGCCCTTTTTCTCCCTGGCGGCGCGTCCGGAGATGCCGCTTCATCACGTTCACACCCTCCACGACGACGCGGTTCAGCTTCGGGAACACCTGGACGACTTTCGCCGTCTTTCCCTTGTCTTTGCCGGTGAGGATCTTCACCATGTCTCCGGTTTTGATGTTGCGTGTTGCCATAGGATCAGAGAACTTCGGGCGCAAGGGAAACGATTTTGGCGAAGCCCTTCGACCGGAGCTCGCGGGCGACCGGCCCGAAGATGCGCGTCCCTTTCGGTTCCTTGGATTTGCGGTCAACGATCACGGCCGCGTTGTCGTCGAACCGGATGTAGGTCCCGTCCGGACGGCGGGTCTCTTTATGCGTGCGAACGATCACGGCATGGACGATGTCCGCCTTTTTCACCGTACCGTTCGGGACCGCTTCCTTCACGACGCAGGTTACGACATCCGCGATCCCGGCGGTCCGTTTCTTGTACCCGCCGAGCACGCGGATGCACTGGAGCTTTTTGGCTCCGGTGTTGTCGGCGACGGCGAGCATTGTTCGGTGTTGCACCATAGCGTTAGGATGTAGGCCGGTCGGCCGGTTGGCCGATAGCCGTAATGGTCCGGAGATAGCGCCAGCGCTTGTCCTTCGAGATCGGCCGGGTTTCCTCGAATTCCACCACGTCTCCGATCTTCGCGGCGGCCCGCTCGTCGTGCACCTTGAATTTCGCCGAACGGGTGTAGTACTTGCCGTACTTCGGATGCGGGATGCGGCGGTCCACCCGAACCACGATGGTTTTCATCATGGCGGCTTTCACCACGACGCCCTGAAGACGCCGGCGTGAAACGGTCGATGCGGTGTGTTGATCAAGAGAGGTGTTCATACGTGTGTGGCGGGGGTCGTGGTCTGCTTTTCGCGAAGGACGGTCAGGACGCGCGCGAGATCGTGCGCGGTGTGTCGAAGGGTGCGGACTTTGGAATGCTGCCGCGTGGAAATCTTGAACCGGAGGTCCCGGATCTCGCCGCGCAGGTTGGCGGCCGTCTTGAGGAGCTCCTCCCGAGTCTGTTGTCGCAGGTCGTTGGTATTCATATCGGTTACACCTTCGTGACGAACTTCGAGCGGCACGAGAGTTTGTACCGCGCGAGTTCGAGCGCTTCTTTCGCGGACGTCTCCGGAATCCCGTCCATCTCGAACATCATCGTGCCGGGTTTCACCACCGCGACGTAGTGGTCTACCGCGCCTTTTCCGGCGCCCATGGGCACTTCATTCCCCTTCTTCGTGATCGGCTTGTCCGCGAAGATGCGGATCCAGATCTTCCCGCCGCGGCGGGTGAACCGCGTCAGCACGCGTCGCGCGGATTCAATCTGTCTCGCAGACACCCACGCCGGCGTCATGGCCTTCAGTCCGTACTTGCCGAACGCCAAATCAAGCTTGTCCGTCGCGATGCCGACGTTGCGGCGCCGGCCTTTGTGCATTTTGCGGTGTTTGACCTTTCGGGGAATCAACATAGACGTGCCGTGCGTTAGGTTCGCGGAAGCCGGCCGCGCGCGCGGGTCGGGGTCGTCGGCTGGTACTGCGCCATCCGGTCCTGTTCAAAGATGTCTCCGCGGTAGATCCAGACCTTTACGCCGATCGCGCCAGCCATGGTGTGGGCGGTTTCCTGCGCGAAATCGATGTCCGCGCGCAGGTTGGTCAGCGGGATTTTCCCCCAGCCGAGCCATTCGCGGCGGGCGATTTCGGCGCCGTTCAGTCGGCCGGCGACGGCAATTTTCACGCCGAGGGCGCCGGCTTTCTTTACGCGCTCGATCGAGGATTTGAGCACGCGGCGGAACGGGAGCCGACGCTCGAGGTCCATCGCGACCTGCTGGGCGACGATGGCCGACTCAAGCGAGGCCTTCGGCGTCTCGACGATGTTCACCTGGAGCTGGACCTTCTTCCCGCGGAAGAACGCGCCGCGAAGCTTCCGCTTCAGCTCCTCGATGCCGACGCCGGAGCGTCCGATGAGGAGTCCGGGTTTGCCGGTGGAGATGGTAATGGCGAGCGTCCCGCGCGAGCGCTCGATCTGGAGCTGGCTCACCTGCGCTTCCCGAAGTTCTTTCTTCAGGAACGACCGGATCTCGAGGTCCTCTTTCAGGAGGGAACGGTACGCGTCCTCGCGCGCAAACCACCGCGACGGCCAGGTCGTGGTCGTGCCGAGGCGGAAAACTTTTGGATGAACTTTGTGTCCCATAGATAGTGGTAGCCGTTTGCTCACGCCGTCGTTTTCGTCCCGCGCCGTTTCGCGGCTGCCCGTTTAGCCCTCTTCTTCCCCAGCGTGATTTCCGACGCGGGCGCGAGAGTGAGGTTGATGTGGGTCGTCCGCTTCCGGATCGGCGCCGCGCGGCCCATGGCGCGAGGACGGAACCGCTTGAGCGTCACGCCGCCGTCCGCCGTAATCGTCTTCACGACGAGCGTCGTCCGGTCCAGCTTGAAGTTATGCTCGGCGTTCGCGATGGCGGAACGGAGGAGCTTCAAAACCGGCCGCGCCGCGTCGCGTTTCAAAAACGTGAGACGGGTTTCCGCTTCGGAGACGGAGAGGCCGCGGATAAGATCAACCACAAGCCGGACCTTGCGAGGGGCCATGTGGAGATGACGGAGGGTGGCGCGGACGTCCATAGGCGTTATTTCTTGGCGGGTTCGGCGGCCGGGGCAGGCGTGGCGGACTTTGCCGCTTCCAGTTCCTTCTGCATCTTTCCGCCGTGGCGGACGAATTTCCGCGTCGGTGAAAATTCCCCGAGCTTATGCCCGACCATGTTTTCCACGACCGTCACCGGCAGATGCACCTTTCCGTTGTGCACGCCGAACGTGAACCCGACCATTTCCGGCGTAATGGTTGACGCCCGCGACCAGGTCTTGATCACGGTCTTGTCTCCCGACTTGAGCTTCGACACCTTCGCCAGGAGTTTCAGGTCGGTAAACGGTCCTTTTTTGAGGCTTCGTGACATATTATTTCTTGCGGCGGCGCTGGATAATAAGCGCGTCGGAGGCGAGCTTCTTCCGGCGGGTCTTCACGCCAAGCGCGTGCTTCCCCCACTTCGTCTTGGCGAATTTCATCCCGATGGGGTGCTTGCCTTCGCCGCCTCCGTGCGGGTGGTCGACCGGGTTCATCACCTTTCCGCGGACGGTCGGTTTGATCCCGCGCCAGCGCATCCGTCCGGCCTTGCCCCAGCGGACCAGGCGCCAATCCGGATTCGACACGGTGCCGATCGTCGCGAGACATCCTTTGGGGACGTTCCGCAGTTCGCCCGAGGGGACTTTCAGCGCGGCATACTCCCCTTCAAGCGCCATGAGCTGGATCGAGGTCCCGGCGCCGCGCGCGAGCTGCGCGCCCTTGCCGGGGGTAAGTTCGACGTTATGGACCATGACGCCGACCGGAAGCTTTTCCAACGGCATCGCGTTGCCCGGGTTGATCTCCGCACCGGTCTTCGACGACATGACCATGTCGCCGACCTTGAGCCCGTCCGGAGCGATGATATACCGCTTTTCCCCGTCCTTGTACACCAGGAGAGAAATACGCGCGCCGCGCGACGGGTCGTATTCGATGGACGAAACGGTCGCCGGGATGTCGTACTTGTCGCGGCGATAATCGATGACGCGGACGAACTGCTTCGACCCGCCGCCCTGGTGGCGGACCGTGATCTTTCCCTTCGTCCGTCCGGAGAATTTCTTCCGCGGCATGATCAGGCTCTTTTCCGGCCGCGTGCGCGTGATGTCGGAAAAATCCTGCACCGAGGAGTGTCGGCGGGCGCCAGTGAGCGGACGGTATTTCTTGATCGGCATAGCGTTGGATTACACCCCTTCGTAGAGGTCGAGCGACTGCCCTTTCTTCAAGGTGACAAGGGCTTTTTTCCATCGGGCGCGCTGCCCGACGTTCTTCCCGCGGTGGAGGATTTTTCCGATGCCGCGCGAGATGCGCACCGCTTCCACCTTCACGTCGTACACCGATTCGACGGCTTTCCGCACCTCGATCTTGTTGGCGGACATCGGAACGTCGAACACGTACGTCCCCTTCGACGCGAGGGTCGCGGCTTTTTCGCTCACGTGCGGCTTCACCAGGAGGTCCGCCCGGGCCCCGCCGCCGACGCGCACCGCCGGCACGGCCAACGCCGCCTCGGCCTTCTTCGGTTCGGCCGGGGGACGCGTCGCTTCCGGCGTCGCGGCCGGTTGCGTCTTTTTTCGAACGCGATCAAACAGTCCCATAGATTTTTTCAAATGCGCCGACCGCGTCCCGCTGGAACAGGAGCGTCGGGAAACTCACGACGTCAACCAGGTTCAGCGTGTTCACGGTGACAAGTTTCACGCTCGGCAAATTCCGCACCATGCGCAGGAGCGACGGGTTCGACGCCGGAATGACGAAGAGCGTCTTCCGGCCGACCGGCAGACGTTTCATCATAGCGGCTGCGAGCTTCGTCTTCGGTTCCGAAAACACCGGCGGTTCGAGGACTAGAAACTTCTCGTCCGAAACTTTGTCCGACAGCGCCATGTAGAGCGCCGACCGTTTCGCCTTCCGATTCACTTTCACGGAATAGTTCCGTTCCTTCCGCGGACCATGCGCGACGCCGCCGCCGACCCACTGCGGGGATCGGATGGATCCCTGGCGCGCGCGTCCGGTGCCTTTCTGCTTCCAAGGTTTTTTCCCGCCTCCCCGGACCTCGCCGCGGGTTTTGGCATGCCCCGTGTTTTTCCGCGCGTTCGCCTGTTGTGCGACCACCATCTCATGGACCAATGCCGGCTTCACGGTCACGCCGAAATACGACGGATTGAGTTCCATCTTCCCCGTCATCTGGCCCTCCTGATTGTAGATGTTGGCGGATGGCATAGGATTACACGGTTCGGAGTTCAAGAACGGTATTCCGGCTTCCCGGGACGGCGCCTTTCACGGCTAAAATTCCGTTCTCACGGATCTCCACGACTTCTAAATTCTTTACGGTGATGGTGTCGCCGCCCATGCGTCCGGGCTTTCGCGTCCCCTTGAAAACGTGCTGCACGCCGCCGGCGCCGGACGATCCCGGCATGCGCTGTTGATCCTTATGTCCGTGCGTCGCCGGAGACCCATGGAACCCGTGGCGCTTCACGACACCCTGGAATCCCTTCCCCTTTGAGATGCCGGTAACGTCCAGGACATCACCCGCAGTAAATGAAGACGCGTCGATGTTGTCGCCTCGTTTGAACGCCGATGCGTCGTCAACGCGGAATTCGCGGAGGATCTGGAATTTTGGCAGATCCTTCAAGTGCTCCGCCTGCGGCTTGGCGAGTTTTTTTGCGGGAAGAAATCCCACCTGCACCGCCTGGTAGCCGTCTCCCTCGACCTGCTTCACCTGGGTAATGGTGCACGGACCGGCTTGGAGCAAGGTCACGGGAACAACCGTCCCATCGGGACGGAAGACCTGTGACATTTCCAACTTTTTTGCAAGAATGAATTTCATACCGTTGATACAAAAGGCCAGAAATATCGCCTCGAAAAACATCGGGGCAACATTTCTGGCCTTTTGCGATTCAAAGGCGTCAAATTTTGAGGGATTCCGCCGAGGGGTTTGCACGAATCGCAGGGAGGTTATGTCCCGAGGACATCGGGACAACTTTCTCCTTGGGCGCGTCCGTTCGGCAGGTACGAGCGGGAGTGTGCTACATCTTGATCTCCACGTCAACCCCCGCGGGGAGGTTCAGGGAGGTCAGGGCATCGATGGTTTTGGCGTTCGGGTCCATGATGTCGACGATCCGTTTATGGATCCGCATCTCGAACTGTTCGCGCGCGTTTTTGTGGACGAAGGTCGAGCGGTTCACGGTCCACTTTTTCTTTTCGGTCGGCAAGGGAACGGGGCCGACGACTTTCGCTCCGGTGCGTTCGGCGGTGTCGATGATCGTCCGCGTGGACTGGTCGATGATCTTGTGGTCGTACGCCCGGATCTTGATCCGGACGCGCGACGCCGCCGATTCTTTTACCGCTGCCGTTGCCTTTTTCGGAGCGTCCGCCATGTTATTTGAGGATCTTGGTCACGACGCCGGCGCCGACGGTCTTGCCGCCTTCGCGGATGGCGAAACGCATTTTCTCTTCCATCGCGACCGGGGTGATGAGGGTCACGGTCATTTGCACCGTGTCACCCGGGTTCACCATGGCCACGGCTTCCGGAAGCTTCACTTCGCCGGTTACGTCCGTCGTGCGGATGTAGAATTGCGGCTTGTATCCGGTCAGGAACGGCTTGTGGCGTCCGCCTTCCTCTTTCGTGAGGGCGTACACCTCGGCCTCGAACTGCGTGTGCGGCGTGATGGATCCCGGCTTGGCGAGCACCATCCCGCGCTCGATCTCTTCCTTTTTGATGCCGCGGAGGAGCAGCCCGGCGTTGTCGCCGGCCATCCCTTCGGACAGCTGCTTGTTGAACATCTCGATCCCGGTCACGACGGTCTTGCGGGTTTCGCCCAGGCCGACGAGCTCGACTTCTTCGTTGATCTTCACCATCCCGCGCTCGATGCGACCGGTTGCGACCGTGCCGCGGCCTTCAATCGAGAACACGTCTTCCAC
>JACQMO010000027.1 GCA_016203535.1 Candidatus Uhrbacteria bacterium
CCACATAGAGCGAGAGCGTGAAGTTCATGTAGACCATGCACAGCGCGATCGTGACGCGCTCGGGCACGCTCTTCCAGGTCGAGACGCGGTAGGAGAGCCAGGTGACCCCGACGATGACCGCGAAGCCCGCCGCGAGGGCGACTGCGGATTCGAGGGAGAGGAGGGATTCGAACGCGCCATCGGACCCATCGCCCACCGTCTTGCTGACGATGGACGCGATGAGCACGCCGAAGGCCGCGATCGAGAGCGTCCGCCAGAGGGCGTCGCGGCGCTTCACGGCCTTCCCGGCCGCGCGCTGGACCGCCCAGGAGGCGAGGAAGGGCAGGATGATGGCCTGCGCGAGCGAGCGGAACATGCCCGATGCGTCGATTTCGACCGCGCGCCCGACCGTGAGCTCCATCACGAAGGGGATGGAGAAGGGCGCAAACAGGCTCGTCACGATGACGATCATGATGGCGAGGCTGGCCCGTCCGCCGAAGTAGTCCGCGATGAGCGCGATGGTCATCCCCGTCGGCATGGCGCCGACGATAAGAAACGGGAGCGCCCAATCCGGCGCGAAAATCCGCGGCGGCAGCCACATGGCGACGGGAAGGAACACGAGCATGAAGAGGGTCGTGAGCAGGACCATCCGCCAATCTTTCGCGTAATCCGCGAGTTCTTCCAGCGACAGCCGCAGACTCGACGTGAAGAAAATCAGCATGAGCAGGAACGACCCATACGCAGCGATCGGTTTGAAGACGGCCGGAAACAAGAAGCCGGCCAGAATGCCGAAAAATACCACCATGATCTGGTTTTCCATGACGAAATGGCGTAATCGAGCGAGGAGCGTCATGCGAGTTTTTTCACCTTCACGCGCCGGAGGTCGGTGTGAGATGGAAATCGTTTCAGGATTCCGGCCTTGGCGCCCATGTGGGTGATGACGCCGAACGCGTTCAGCATCCCGGCACGGAGTCCTGTTTCGATGTTCCCCGTTTTGATCGCGGCGGCAACGAACGCGGAGCCGAACGCGTCGCCCGCTCCGGTCGTATTGACGCGTTTTCCCGGGAGCGCCGGCGCGTACCACGTGATGCCGCGGCTCGCGATATACGCCCCATGCCGTCCGTCGGTCACGACAAGCGCCTGTCGCGGGACAGATCCCAACCGTTGCAGGATAGATTCAAGGTCACGCGGCGCGACCTCGGCGAGCGCGGCCGCTTCCTCGCGATTGACATTCAATATATCCGCCTGCATGAGGAAGGGGAGGAGGCGTTTCATGCCAAGCTCGATCTCCGCGTTCCCGGGGTTCCACGCGACATGCGAATGGAATTTTTTCACCTCGGAAAAAATGCGCGTGAGCGCCTTGAGGTCGCCGGCAACGGACGTGAGGTAGATCCATTCGGGCCGCAGGCGGCTCCAGGGGATGGCACGCGCGTCCAGCCGGCGCGACGCGCCGCGGAACACGAGGATGGCGCGCTGGCCGGTCCCGGAGACGAGAATCAGCGAGTATCCTGTTCCGAGCTTCGGATCTGATTGCAGGCCGGATGTCTCGACCCGTTCCCGTTTGAGGCGCGTGATGATTTCATTTCCGCCCGGATCCTTCCCGATGCGCGCCGCGCACGCGGTTTTCATGCCGAACCGCGCGAATGTGACGGCCGCGTTGGTCGCGCCGCCGCCCGTCTCGAACGTGACGGCGTCCAGGTCGATTTTCGCGCCAAGCGGAAAACAGGCATCCAGGCCGTCCGGCGCGTGCGGGTTTTTGACGCTCTTGAATTTCTTGCTTTGGATGAAGACGTCGCGGGTGGCGGCACCGACCGTAAGGACATCAAAACGATGGGATCGCGCCCGCGTGAAGGGATTTGTCGCCATAAAAACCGTCGGGCGGGAGCCGGACCTCCTAGGGTCGCCAACGTCTAGGAAAGAATAAAAGCGGTCCGAGATCGCTTCCGCCGTTTGATCGCGGCAGCATGCGAGATGCCGCCCCACGGTTTTTGAAAGAATTCCGGCACCCGAAGTGTAGCATGGCGTCAGGCCAAGAAAAAACCCACGAGCGTATCGTGGGTCAGGTTGCGCGGCTCTTTGCGGCCAGGAGCGTCTGCGCGAGCGTCTGGTCCTTCCCGTGGAGCTCCATGAGGAACATGCGCTCGATGATCTTCCCGTTCTTCCGGCCCAGCCCGTCCTTGGTATACCGGGTGGGGTCGAGTTGAGTCAGGAAGGCGATCATCGCGCTCCTGCGGCCCGCTTCGTCTGCAACCCACTCCGCGTGGAGGAGCAGACGCCCGAGCGCGCGGAGGGCGTCGAGCGGGATGTTCAGGTCGGCCGGGATCTTCTTCGATTCCAACTGGGCGAGCAGGACCAGGCGTTCGGCCGCGTCCTCTTCGCTCTCTGTCTCCGCGGGTGGAGGTTCCGGCGGGTCGGGCGGCTCGGAGCCGTTCGATGGCGCGGGCGGAGCGCTCTGAACCGACGGGGTCAGCTCAGGCGCAACTGCGCTTTTGGGGCGATGCCCTCGCCGTTCGGCGCGTCGCTCGCCGTGGCTTCGGCAGGCGCCGCCGACTCCGCGTCGTCACCGCCCTCTTCCTCGGGGAGGTCCTCGTCGTCGGAGGAATCGGTCAGCTCGAGCACGGGCTCGGCGGGCGGCGGGGGTTCGATGAACCCGTGCGCCTGGGCGACCTTGGGGCCGATGACGTTCTCCCAGATGTGGTCCAGCGGGATGTGCTCGACGAACACCGATGCCGGCGTCGTTTCGAGCAGATCGCGGTCCGCGTAGGACCCCTTCTGCCGCCCGGCGGTGACCGTCGCGCGCAGGAGCTTGGCGAGCTCCGTGTTGGGGAAGCGAGACGCGATGGTATCGAACCCCACCCCGTCCACGATGTCCTGGTGCGTCACGAGACCGTTGGCGAGCGCGCACTCCAGCATGAACTGGAGGTGCTGCTTGCTGCGGGCCGGGTTCTTCGACACCGCGTCCGGCTTCCAGAAGCCGGACTCCGTGTGGTAGTTCCAGAGGAGCAGGATCGGCAGGAACAGGACGCGATCGTCCGGATGGATGTGCGCGACGATCTTCGCGGCCGTATCCTCACGAACCTCGAGCGCGAGCAGGAGCAGCGTCGCGGCGTCCTCGGCGCGGGCCCGCAGCGCGACCTCCTCCATGAGGTTCGTCGTCGGGCAGAGGATGCGTGCGCGCAGCTTCGGTTCGTTCTTGAGCCCCTCCATGATGATGAGGGGCGAGAAGTTCCTCACGAAGTCGTAGTCGTCACGGATCCCGATGTCGAGCCCGTGGACGATGACCTCCGAGAGGAACCGCTGTCGACCTTCCGGCAGGTTGGATTTGAACGTTTGTCCAGCGTCACTCATTGTTTGCCCTCCAGTGGCATTCAGGGTGTGATTGAACGGAAGAAGTAAGTAAAAGGTGCCGGTTGAGAATGGCAGAAAACGCCGGGAATGTCAAGAAAGAGGGGGACGAGCCGAACACCCACAGGTCCTGCCGCGGCCCACCCCCGTCGTCCTCGCCCGTGCTCGGGCTGCGCGGCGCCGGGGGTCCCCCGTTCCCGCGTCACCCGTGCTGACGCAACTTGTCGTTATCGTTAAAAGAATAGATAGAGCGGGAAAATAAAAATCCCCGTGCGAGCGTGTCGGACGGGGGGTCGTGAAAGCGGGTTCAACGCATGCCCTTCAAGCTCGGGGGCGGCCGAAGGGATTGCGGCGGGAGCTCGGTGATGAGCCCGTGCGCGAAGGCGATCCGCGGCGCGATGACCTTCCTCCAAAGCGCGTTGATCGGGTAGATCTGGATGAACGCGCGGAAGGTGACTTGGTTGAAAAAGTCCAAGGCGGTGTAGCACTCACCGCGGCGGCCGCGCGTGACCGTCTCGCGAACGACTCCGGCCATCTTTTTCCGGAAATGGTTCGCGATGACGTCGTACCCGATGTGTCCCAGGACTTCCTCGGCCGTGACCACGTCGTGGAATATAGCCCGCTCGAGCAAAACGGCCATGTAGTCGAGAACGCGTTGCTGGTATTCCCGGTCGCCTTTGAGCTCCCAGAAACCGCTCTCGGTGATGAAGGACCAGACGTCGCGCTTCTCGAAGAGATGCGCGCCTTGTGCAGGATCGATGAGTTGTACTACGGCGTCGGGGGTCGTGATCCCGACGTCGAGCGCGATCTGAAGGATGTCCGCGCAAGATTCCGGCGCGAGCAGGAACGCGATGTGCTCGTTCATTCCGGTGAGCGCGGTCACGATGCGCGACCGCAATTTCGGATGTTCGCAGAACCCGCGCATGATCATTTGCGGCGTGATCACCGAAAGGAAATGCTCGGGATCCAGGATCCGCTTTCGGAACCCCTCCGTCAGCAGGTCCTGGAGAAACCGTTCGATCGCTTCATTCATGTACCCTCCTTGTCGAGAATGAACGGAAGCGCCTGAAATGTGCCAGGGGAGCATGGCAAAAAAATGCGTCACTGTCAAGCGTTCGGGCAGAAAAAAATCCGCGATGGCTCGCGGAGAGGGGAGATCCTTATCGGGATGACACCGGACGCCGCGGGGGCGCCGGTCGTGACGGCGGGGATTCCCGGCGAAGACGGTCCGCCACGGCCATGAGCGCGGGCGTAATCGCCAGTTCGGCGAGGAACACGTCGCAGAGCTCCGGAAGTTCGGTGGTTTTCCAGGGGCCGTCCGACCCGTAGGTGTCGGGCTTGATCCGTTGGAGCGTGGAGACGATGGCTCTTCGGAGGCGTTCCTCGTCCACGAGCCACCGGCCTTCGAGCATGAGGGTCTTCAGATCGCCGGCTTCCTCCTCGGTCGTTTCGTCGGAGAACTGGAGCCCCAACTCGTCCTCGATCTGGATGAGGTAGTTGAACGCAATGAGGGACGATCCGGATGACCTCGGGGCGTCCGGCGGATCGGTGATGGGCTTGCCGCGGGCCGCGTCGAACGCGCTGTCCGGAATGCGCGGGACGTCCTCGCGCGGGTCGCCGTCCGGCGCGTCATAGCCCATGTCTTCGAGCTCCAGCTCTTCGAGGCCGAGACCGTCGTCGTCGACTTCTTCGGTTTCCAGTTCCGGCGTCGCCTGTGACGGAGGGGGATCGTCCGCCGGCGGACGGGTCGTCTCGCGTTCAAAGACGTCTTCAGGCGGATGCTTCGGCGCTCTGCCCGGCTCCGTGTGGAGCTCGGCGGCAGGCGCCTCTAGGCTTTTGGGGAGGATTTCTCGAACCCCATCGCCTGTTCGGCCGCGTCCACGATGCCGGAGAGCTCCGCGATCGGGATGTGGCGAAGGATGAGGGCGGGCGTCGCGATCGAGAGGATCCGCTTCGAACCGAACGGTTCGTTCGGCTTCACCTTTTCGAGCGCAAGCATCGCTTCGTCGATCGCCATGCGCGTTTCGACGGGGATGCGCGTCTGCCAGCTCCGGCGGTCGATGGACCACAGGAAGTCGAGCGGGGTCAGGATCGGTTTTACGTTCCCGTCCCCGCGTTCCTTCATGAGCGCATCGATGAGACGCGCGATGATTTCCTGATGCGGCTCGGCATTGTCGTTCCACGGCATGCGCTCGCGGAAGAGCCACCAGAATTTCCGCGCATCCATGTAGACGACCAGGGTCGTGATGTGGAACGCGGATTCCCAACGCTCCAGAGGGGTTGCCCCGCACTCGACCGCCAGATCGATCAGGTTCGTCTGGTCTTGCGGCGTCATGCGCCGCGCCGCCATCGGAAGGTAGCCGGTCAGCTCGGTCGTGATTTTCTGACGCAGATCCGGGCGTTCACCGAACGCGGTCATGCGCTCTGCGGTCGGGAACGCGTCGCGGAGCATCGCGGGCGACCACCAGTCGAGCGAGAGCAGCCGGAGCGTCTCGAGAAGCTCGGCGACGATCTGGAGCGCCGGTCGCGCGCTCAAATACGCGGCGCCTTCCTTGTGCAGCGCGTCATCGGTTTTCTTCGCGGCATCGGTATGAACAAGTCCGGTTGCGGCCATCGTGGCCTCCTTCACTGGTCAAGCTCCTTGTTGGGAATGTGCGGGTTGAGGATGGCAAAAAATGTCCGTCGCGTCAAGGGATGCCCGGTTCACCGCACACGACCGTCGCTGCCGAAGAGTTTCATTTTTTTCATCGCGACCTCGCGCATGAGGAGGGTCGCCGGTTCGAGGAGCTTGCGCGGATCGATGACCTTCGGGAGATCATCCACCGCCTCGCGGACGCCGGCCGTAAACGCCAATCTCAAATCCGTATCGATGTTGATTTTCGCGACACCGTTCCGGATGGCGGCGCGGATGTCCGCATCGAGCACGCCGCGGGCTTCGCCGAGTTTGGCGCCATGAGACTCGGCGATTTTTTTCACGTCTTCCCGGACGCCGGACGCGCCGTGGAGCACGAGCGGAAGCTTCACGAGACCCGCGATCCGTTTCAGCCGGGCGATGTCGAGATGGGTCTTTCCTTTGAACTTGAACGCGCCGTGCGACGTGCCGATGGCGATCGCGAGCGAATCGCAACCCGTTTTCTCCGCGAACCGGGCGGCTTCGTCCGGGTTGGTGAGCTTGGCGTCCTTCTCCTCGACGCTCACGAAATCCTCGATGCCGGCGAGCGCGCCGATCTCCGCTTCAACGGAAACGCCTTTCGCATGGGCGAGCCGGACGACGGTCTTCGTGATCGCGACGTTTTTCCGATACGGGAGCGCCGATCCGTCCATCATGACCGAGCTGTACCCGTGCGCGAGCGCCATCTTCACGTACCGGAGTTCCTTGCCGTGGTCCAGATGCATGACGACCGGGATCTTTCCGGCCGCCGCGACGCGGATCATGGCCGAAAGATACTCGATGCCGGCATAGTCGATTGCGCCCTCCGAGGTTTGCAGGATCACGGGCGACCGCATCTTCTCGGCCGCGGACATGACCGCCTTGAGGACTTCCAGATTGTTCACGTTGAACGCGGGGACGGCGTAGTTTTTTGCGCGCGCTGGGATGAGCAGTTTTTTTGCGGGGACGAGCATACGGCAGGGTTATGAGGACATCGGATGACGCGGATGCTGGAGCATCTGGGCCTTGATCCGGGAGAATTTTTTCAGGACCTTGCGCATTTCGTTCACCGTCAGCAGACCTTTTTGCGGGCCGATACGTTGGATGACGCTCCAGCCGTTCGCCGTGCCCCATCGGAGCGCTTCATGCACATTTTTTCCCAGAAGGATGGCAGCCGTCATGCCGATCGCGAAACTGTCGCCGGCGCCCGTTTTTTCCACCGGTTGGGCCGGGAAAACGGGGATGCGGCAGTGGCTTGTTCCGTTGTAGCACTCCGCGCCGTTTGCGCCGTCCGTGACAACCACCGTTTTCGCGCCGATGGAGAGGAACCGTTCCATCATGGCGAGCGTGGTCCGGTCGCCGTCCGGGAGCAGGTGGTGCGCCTCGTCCTTGTTCAGGATGAAGAGATCGCTCCGCATGATGAGCCCCCGGATGTGCTTCAGCCCGCCCAGGACATGTGTCGTCCCCGGCTGGAACACGAAAAACGTTTTCGGATGAGCCGTCAGGTGTTTCAGCACCGCGCGGTCGAACGTCGCGTGATGGTTTCCCATGGCGGTGTAGTAGATGCACCGCGCGGTCGCGAGACGCGGAAGGTTGTATGAACGCGGTTGGAAATAGACGAACTGCGTTCGCTCGGTTTTGTAGTTCAAAATCGTGGCCTCGCTTGTCGGATGGAGTTTGTCGGTGAGGAGATAGCGGCAATCCACGCGGTCCTTCTGGAGCGCTTCGCGGGAGTGGCGTCCGGCATGGTCGTCGCCGACCCAGCTCACGAGGGCGGATTTCAATCCCAGGCGCGAGGCGCCGACCGCGGCGTTCGATGCGTTGCCGGCCGCCGGAACCTTGACGACGTGTTTCACCGGAATTTTTTCCGCGTACTCGAAGCAGAGGAGGTTCCGTTCGGTATCCAGGTGCGAGCTCCCGTTGGCCTCATCCAGCTGATAGAACACGTCGCGAAGCGATTCGCCGATCGAAATGATGTCGTAGGTCATAGGGCGAGCCGCTCCATGAGCGACGTAATAGACTGGAGCCGCCGTTGGGCCGACAGATACCCTTGCTCAAATCGCGGATCGGTCTGTTTTTTCTCGTACAGCGTCCGGAGCTGTTCCGCGGCCTGGCTTTGGATTTCGCGCAGCGCAGCGCGCGACTCCGGAGGGATGGGGCGTCCGTGTTCGAATGCCTGAAACGCCTGCTCCAGGCCGCGCTTCAAACCGAGTTGGCGGAGCATCGCATCCTCCTGCGCTTCGATGGCTTTTGGATCGAACTGACGAGGCTGGTACCCTTCGTACATGGTTTGCGCTCCGGGTGTGCGTTGCATGAGGCGAAGCTGCGTTTCAGACGCCTGGAGCGCCCGTCCGACATCCGAAAGTTCCTCCTGCAGGGATCCGGAGACCTCCTTTTTTGCAATCTCTTCCGGCGACGGCGCCGCCGCTTCCGACGCTTCACGCATTTGTTTCCGTCGGGCTTCGACGTCGATTCCGGCCTCTTCGAGTTTCCGCTGCATCGCCGCAACCTCTTCGGGTGAAAAAAACTGAACGTGCTGTCTCCGCGCTTCGGGTTGTTGGGGTTGTTCAGATGGGCTCATAGCATCATTTTCGTTTCAGGGAGGTGAGAATGGCGTTGGTGATCGAGTTGACGCCCATGCCGAAATGCTCCACCAGTTCGTTCGGGTCGCCGGACTCTCCGAAGACGTTCGGGACGCCGACGAATTCGATCGGGGTCGGAAGCTTTTTTGCCAGGAGTTCCGCCACCGCGCCGCCGAGCCCGCCCGTAATCTGGTGTTCCTCGACCGTCACGACCGCGCGGCATTTCCGCGCGGCGGCGAGGACGGCTTTTTCGTCCAGCGGTTTGATGGTGTGAGAATTGAGCACGAGGACGTCGATATTTTTTTTCGCCAATTCCTCCGCGGCCTGGAGCGCTCTGTAGACGAGCGGACCGCAGGCGATCACCGCGACGTCCGAGCCGTTCCGGAACACCTCGGCCTTCCCGATCTTGAACGGCGTCCGTTTCGTCGTAAAGACCGGCGTTTTTTCCCGCGCGAATCGGACGTAACAGGGGCCGACTTTCTTGGAGATCGCAACCGTCGCCTTTCGTGCTTCGATCGCGTCGCACGGCGCGATGATTGTGATGTTCGGGATCGGACGCATGATCGCGATATCCTCGATCGCCTGGTGCGTGGCGCCGTCGGGCCCGACCGATACCCCCGCATGGCTCCCGATGATCTTCACGTTCACGTCGTTCAGGCAGATGTTCGTCCGCACCTGCTCCCATGCGCGTCCCGGGCAGAACATGGCGTAGGACGTGATGAACGGGATCTTTCCGGCGAGCGCCATGCCGGCGCCGAGCGCCGCGAGGAGCTGTTCGTGGACGCCCATCTGTACGAACCGGTCGGGAAAGAGTTTTTTGAATTCAAGGTTGCGCGTCGATTCCGTGAGGTCCGCGCAGAGCACGAGGATGTTCGGGTTTTTCTTCGCCGCTTCCACCACGCCGAGGCCGTATCCGTCGCGCGTGGGTTTTTGCGGGACGTCCGTTCCGAATAATTTCGGCGCAAGATACGCGTTCGCCTTCCGGACAGCGGTTCGAGCGGGGGATGTGAATGGATTACGCGGCATGTTCTTTGGTGAGACGTTTTTCGATCCCCTTCAGTTCGGCGAGCGCCTGTTCGGCTTCGCCGGACTTGAACGGCTGGGAGTGCCAGAGATAGTTGTTCTCCATATACGACACGCCCCGGCCGGGGACGGTGTGCGCGATAATGCAGATCGGCCGTTGGTGGATTTTTTTCGCCTCCTCAAGGGCGCGCGCCACGTCCAGGATGTCGTTTCCGTTACACTCGATCACATGCCAGTTGAACGCCTCGTATTTCGCGCGGAGGGGTTCGAGCGGCATGATGTCCTCCGTGTTCCCGTCGATCTGGATGTTGTTCCGGTCCACGACCGCGATCAGGTTGTCCAGGCGGTTTTTCCCGGCAAAGAGGACCGCTTCCCAATGCACCCCGGCTTCGTGTTCGCCGTCGGAGGTGAGGCAGAACGTGCGCCAGTTTTTTTTATCCATCTTTGCCACATACGCGAGTCCGGCGGCTTGCGCGAGTCCGGATCCGAGCGGGCCAGATGTCGTTTCGCTTCCTGGAAGACGCAGGCGTTCCGGGTGTCCCTGGAGCCGGCTCCCGAGCTTGCGGAGCGTGAGGAGTTCCTTCACCGGGAAGTATCCGGCTTCGGCCATGGCCGCGTATCGGATGGGGCAGATGTGGCCATTCGAGAGAATCAGCCGGTCGCGGTCCGGCCACTCCGGATCTTTCGGGCGATGTCGGAGCTCATGGAAGTATAGGACCGTGAAGACGTCGGCCATCCCGAGCGATCCGCCCTGATGGCCGCTTTTCGCCGCCGCGACGGACGTGATCACGTGCTGGCGGAGCTTGTTCGCGATGAGCTCGAGTTGCTTGATTTTTTTTTCGTGCAAATGAGGCATGCGGTCTATTTTTTAAATCGTCGCAGAATGAGTTTCACGAGTTTCCAGCCGAGCCAGACGAGGAGAGCGACGAGCGCCGCGATGGGGAGGAGGAGGCCGACGAGCGCGATCACGAACCGGATGAGGAAGTCCACGAGCCCCTGCAGCGCGATCACGAGTTCGCGCGTCGCCTGGCGGAGCACCTCGAGCGGCTTCCACGTCCGTTCCGGGAATTCCACGCGCGTTTCTTCGGTGAGGGAAATCGAGATCGTCGCAAGGTCGGTCAAATTCTCGAGGTACCGTTTGCGCGCATCGAGCCGCTCGATCTCCCCGCGGGTCTGGTTCAGTTGCTGGGTGACGGCGAGGATTTCTTCGATGCTTCCCGTGCGTTTCAGGAGGTCGAGATAGGACGCTTCGGCGGCGCGCGCGTTGCGGATGTCCGCCTCGAGATCGACGTATTCCGCGGTGACGTCCTGTCCGCGGACCGAGGCGTTCAGAACGACCACGGCGAGCGCCTTGAGTTCCTTCATCGTGTCTTCGAACGCGGAGGCCGGAACACGGACGGTCACCCAGGCCGTTCGGGGGCCGGCGCCCGGATCGCTGATGGACGACGATTCCACGTAGCCGTTCCGCGCGGTCGCGATCCGTTGGACCTCCTCGAGGCTCGTTGCCGCGTCCGCGACGCGGAGGGAGAGTTCCCCGTTCCGGATGATCCGTTGCAGCGGCGAGCTCGGCTGGGGCGCGGCGGTTCCGGCTGGCGCGAAGGCCTTCATGTCCGCCACCGCGGTTTCCCGGGCCATGGGCGGCTCCCCGACAAATGAGGGCGCGCCGATCCCCAAGGAAATCATGCCTTCTTCCGGAGCAAGGAGCGGGCGTCGAGGCGCCGTTCGGAACACTGTGCTCCACGCGGACCAGACGACGTAGAGGGTGAGCGCGACGGCTCCTACGTAGATGGACCACGAAAGGAAGCTCGGACGTTTTGGCGATGAGAGGGGAGGCATAGATGGGGGAAGTGTAGCACCGTGAACCGGATAAAAAAACCGCTCCGATGACCATCGGAGCGGCGTTTCGATTCTTTGGGAGGCGTCCGATCAATTCACGACGTTGATGGTGCCCTGCATCACCGGATGGATGCCGCACGCATAGTCGAACGATCCCGTCGCGCTGAACGTCCGCGTGTATGACTGTCCGGGTTGCAGCGTGCCGGAATCGAACGCGCTTCCCGTGACCGTGTGGGGGACGATGTCCCGGTTCGTCCAGGTGACGGTCTTGCCTTTTTTGACGGTCGTCGATGTCGGCACGAACCCGTTCGAGACGCTGCCGATCGTGATCGTCACCAGGGTCTCGTCGAACTGCTTGTCCGTCGCGATGTTCGGGGTGAGCGTCATGACATTCGCGGCATTGTAATCGGCCGACGTTTCAAGCGCCGTGCCCACCTTGTAGTTCACGAAGAACGCGTCCGGCACGTCTTCAATCTTTTGTTTCCAGTTGAGCCCGAAGAGCGTCTCCGCGAGCTGTTCCGTCTTGACCCAGCGGAGCACGCCGCCCTGGTCCACCGCGTACACTTTCGGATCCGTCGTGATCTTCACCATCTTCACGCCCGGGCGGTATGTCACGTTCGAGGTGCCGAGCGGGATCGCGCCGAGCAAATTATCCGGGATCATTTTGACGCCAGAAAAGTCGGCATACCAGGTGAAATACGTCTTTTCGTTGGGGAAGACGTACCGGCGGCCGTCCGGGGAGTAATAATAGACCGTGTTCACGGTTTCGCCGCGAATGAGGTCTCCGGTCGAAAAGGCGCTCGTCGTCGCGGCATGGCCGGCGAACGGGAGCGCGAGTGAAGCGGCGCCGAGAAGAGCGGCGCCGGCACGCAGGAGTTTTTTGCGCATAGGGAAGAGTGAGGAATGAATGAGGTGATGGGAAAAGTGTGCGCGGATCGGGCGATCGCGTCAACCGCCGAACAAGCGCGTCAGTAGGCGGAGGTAACCGTGACTACCGTGTCGTCGTTCGTCGCCGAAAGTCCGAGGGTGTCCGTCGCCCGGCCGTTGAAGTGCAGGGCGCCGACCGATGGCCAGGGGCCGGTCACCATGCTGCACGGCGATGCTCCCTGGCAGGTTTTGATGACCGCGCCGTCCTTCAGGATGTCAATCATCGTGATCCCGTCGTCGTCGCTCGCCATTACCGTCACATCCACCGTCTCGCCCGTGTAGATGGAGGATTTGCCCACCGCGACCGTGACGAAGGGCGTGTCGTTCGTGCCGACCGTGATCGTCTTGTGCGGGGTTTGGTAGGTGCGGCCGATGGTATCGGTGACGAGCCCGTAAAAATCGTAGACCGTTCCGACGGCGCCCGTAAGCGGATCGCTCCAGCGGCATTGGCGGATCCCGGAGGCGCACGCTTTCACCGAGACGCTGTCGCGGTAGATGTCCGTCCGGAGCACGGCGACGGAAGCGTCCGCGTCGACGATTGCGCTTCCCACCTGTCCCTGGCGGATGATGGGCCGTTCGATGGTGAGTCTGGCGAGCGCGCTGGCGCTCGTATCGAGCGGGACGGTGATGAGTTTTTCGAACGTGTCGGTATTCACGGCGATCGCTTTCGCGCGCGCTTCATAGGACGACTTGGTTCCGGAAATCGGCACCGTGGCTTCCCCCGTGCAGGTCGTCGAATTGCAGGTTTGGATGAGGCTGCCGTCGAAATACAGTTCGATTTTCGCGATGCCGCTCGTGCTCGATGCCGACGCGGTCAGTGTTTCGACGTCGCCTGCGCGGACCATGGCTTTTGAGACGGAGAATTGGATCCCGCCGGTGCTCGTTGGGGCGGGCGTCGGAGTCGGTACAGGCGCCGGTGCGGGCGCCGGTGCGGTGAGCGTCGCCTGGATCGTCGGCGCGGCATCGCGGAGCGCCGTCCGGTCGTAGTCGCCCGCGGAAGAAACTTCCGCGCCGAGCATATAATTGATGAAGAACGGGTCCGGGATGTCATCCACCTGCGTGGCCCAGTCGGCGCCGTACAGTTCCTTCGCGACTTGTTCCGTCTTGATCCAGCGAAGCTGATTGCCCGGGCCGATGGCGTAGACCTTGGGATCGGTCGTGATCTTCACGAGTTTCACGCCGGGTCGGTACGTCGCGTTTCCGCCGATCATGAGCGCGCCGAGTTCGGCGTCCGTGACCGTTTTGACCGAGGAAAAATCCGCGTACCAGGTGAGGTACGTTTTTTCGGTCGGGAACACGTATCGTTTTCCGTTTTCCGCGTAATAGTACACGCTCGGGCCGGACGCCTTCACAAGATCGCCGGGCGTGAGCGTCGCGGCAGAGGAGGTCGCCGCGGCGAGGAGGCCGAGAAGGGACAGGGCGGAGAGGAGAAATGGGCGAAGAGGCATAAATGGAAATAGTCCCTGAACAGGTCGAGGGGCTACCTTGAACAAGGGTTGCTCATACGATACCAAAAAAACGCGTTGATGTCGTCTGGTTCAGTGTTTAAAGGAGATCGCGAAGTCGCTTCGCCGTTTCAAGCGGATCCGCGACGCCGAAAATCGCGCTGGCGGCGCAGAATCGCGAGATGCCCGTGGGTTTGAGCTTTGGGATTGTTTCCGCGTTGACGTCGATGTCGAAGCCGAGCGGGATTTCCGGCCAACGGCCGTGGATTTCCCAGGCGCGATCGATCATTTGCGGCTGGAGTTTCTGTCCCGAGAGTCCCGGCTCTGCGCCCATGATGAGGATCTCGTCGAGTTCGAGGGCATGCCGCGCGATCGTGTCGGTCGGGGTCTTGGGGGACAGCGCGAGCCCCGCTTCTTTTTTAAGCGTGTGGCAGCGGGCGATGAGCGACGCATGGTCGATCTGCGTTTCGACGTGCCAGATGTGGCGCACGACCGACGCGATGTCGCTTGTTTCCTCCACGGAGCGACCGGGATCCATCACCATGAGATGGAGCTCGAAACGCACGGGAGTCTCGAGCCGGCGCAGGACGTTTACGTCGAACCATGTCCGGTTCGGAACGAATGCGCCGTCCATGATGTCGATCTGCACGACGGGGAATTCATCATGGAGCAACGCCAACCGTTCACGGAAGGTTTTTTCGTCCGGGGCGAGAATCGCCGGGATTAATTCATTCATATGGAAGATCCTTCGACGTCGCTCAGGATGACGTTACTGTAACTGCCTCACTCGTCGGTGGTGGCGCTTGGCCCGGGAAAATGGCGTCTTCAAAAATATCCGGATCAAATTCATGGCGGCGAGTTTATCCAGATTCCATCCGGACAGGGCGAGGATGTTCGCGTCGTTGTGCCGGCGCGCCAATTTCACCTCCGCAGCCGAGTGCGCGTCGAATGCCCGCGCGCCGTTCACGCGGTTCGCCGCGATCGCGACGCCGATCCCGCTTCCGCAGATGAGGATTCCCCGAGCATCCTTTCCCTTTGCGACCTTCCGTGCGAGCGTCCGTCCGATTGCGGGGTAATCGTCGCCCGCGACGAACCTCGGCGTGAGATCCACGAGCTCGACCGGCAATGCGCACAGCGCGGAAAACAACCGCTCTTTCAGCCCGAATCCGGCGTGGTCGGCGGCGAGGTAGATCGTTTGCCGTTTCATGGGCAGAGTGTACCATAGTCCGGCACCGATCGTCGGACGTCCGACGTCCGAATATATGTCAGAACCGACCTCGTCTCGTCCTGATTTCCCCAAAATGGAAGAGGAGATCGCCGCCTTTTGGAAGAAGAAGGAGATTTTCGAGCGTTCGATTTCGGAACGGTCCGAGAAGAAGGAATTCGTGTTCTACGACGGGCCGCCGTTCGCGACCGGGCTTCCGCACTACGGCCACCTGCTCCAATCCGCGATCAAAGACGCGGTGCCGCGGTACTGGACCATGAAGGGCTATCGCGTGCTCCGCCGCTGGGGGTGGGACTGTCACGGGCTGCCGATCGAAAACCTGATCGAGAAGGAGCTCAAGCTCGACTCCAAGCGCGACATCGAGGGATACGGCATCGACAAGTTCAACGCCGCCTGCCGCGCTTCCGTCGACCGGTATGAAAAGGAATGGGACCGGTACATCAAACGCCTCGGCCGCTGGGTGGATTTCGAGCGTTCGTACAAGACCATGGACAACGACTATATCGAGTCCGTGTGGTGGGTGTTTTCCGAGCTCTACCGAAAGGGGCTGGTCTACAAGGATCGGCGCGTCTCGCTCTATTGCCCGCGGTGCGCGACGCCGCTCTCCAATTTCGAGACGGCGATGGGCGACTCGTATGAAACCCGCGAGGATCCTGCGGTCACGGTGAAATTCAAGGTCCGCGGCGCGGACAAGACCTATCTCCTCGCGTGGACCACGACGCCGTGGACCCTGCCGGCCAATACGGCGATCGCGGCGCATCCGGACCTCGAATACCTGAAGGTCCTGGTGAGCGCAACCGGAGAGACGTTCATCTTCGCGAAGGATCGGATGAACGACGTCCTCCACGCGTTTTATCCGCTGAAGTCGAACGCGGAGGTGCCGTTCGAGACCCTTGAGCGCTTACACGGGTCCGACCTCGTCGGGATGGAATACGAGCCGCTCTATTCGTTTGTGCCGCTCGAGAAGCCGGCGCACCGCGTGGTCGCGATGGACTACGTGAGCGCGTCGGAAGGCACGGGACTCGTGCACACCGCGCCGGCGTTCGGCGAGGAGGACTTCGCGGCGTCGAAGGCGCATGATTTGCCAGTGCTCCTCACGGTGGACGAGGAGGGTCGGCAGCGGCCGGAGCTGGGGGACTTTGCCGGGCTGCCGGTGAAAGCGTCGAACCCGCTCATCATCGCGGACCTGAAGAAACGGGGGCTCCTGTTCGACGAGACGACGATTTCGCACAGCGTCCCCGTGTGCTGGCGGTGCAATTCCGAGCTGCTCTACAAAGCGCAGGCGGCGTGGTTCGTGGACGTCACGAAGCTCAAACCGAAACTGCTCGAGACCGCGAAAAAGATCACCTGGCATCCGGAACACTTCAAGGAAGGGCGGTTCGGCAACGGCCTCAAAACCGCGCCGGACTGGTGCATCTCGCGGACGCGCTATTGGGGCGCGCCGCTTCCCGTGTGGGAATGCGGAACCTGCGCCGAGCGTCGCGTCGTCGGGTCGGTCGCAGAGCTGAAGAAGCTTGCGGCCAAGGAACGTGTGGACGCGAAAAGCGATCTGCATCGTCCCGCGATCGACCGGGTCGTGCTTCCGTGTTCGTGCGGCGGCGAGATGGCGCGCGTGCCGGACGTGTTCGATTGCTGGTTCGAATCGGGCAGCATGCCGTACGCGTCCGCGCATTATCCCTTTGAGAAGAAAGACTGGTTTGAAGAACATTTTCCCGCGGATTTTATCGCGGAGGCGCAGGATCAGACGCGCGGCTGGTTTTACAGCCTGCATGTCCTCGCGACGGCGCTGTTCGGCAAGCCGGCATTCACGGACGTGATCACGACCGGTTTCATCATGTCGGAGGAAGGGAAGAAGCTCTCGAAAAAACTGAAGAATTACAAGGACTCCTGGGACATCATGACGAGCGTGGGCGCGGACACGTTCCGGCTGTACCTCCTGTCGTCGGCCGTCGTGCGTGGCGAGCAGCTGAACTTCGTGGAAAAGGATTGCGAGCAACTTCAGCGCGCGGTCCTGGGCACGCTCTGGAACGTCCGCGCGTTTTACTTGCTCTATGCCGGTGACGATCGGATTGAACGGAAGAAGCCGCGCTCCGCGCACATTCTCGACCGGTGGCTGTACGCGCGGCTCATGACGCTGGAAAAAGAGATGGGGGACGCGATGGACGGATACGATCTCGTCGAGGCGTCGCGCCTGCTCCGGCCGTTCATTGAAGACCTCTCGACCTGGTGGCTCCGGCGGTCGCGCGAGCGGATGAAGGGGGACGATCCGGACGAGCGGATGGATGCGCTTCGGACGCTTCGCGAAGTCCTTACGGAACTGGCGCTGCTTATGGCGCCGTTCACCCCGTTTTTTGCCGAGCGGCTGTACCAGGACATGGAGGGCGAGAAAATGTCCGTGCATCTCGACCGGTGGCCGAAGGCGGACGAGCGGCTCATCGACACGCGGCTTCTCGAAGACATGGCATGGGTGCGCGACGCCGTGACGGAAGGGCTGGAAGCGCGTGCCGTCGCGAAACTCCCGGTGCGCCAGGCGCTCGGACGGTTCTCGATCCGGTTCCGCGACGCGTCGCAGGCGGACCGGCGTTCAAAACGCCAGGATCTTCTTGCGCTCGTCCGCGACGAACTCAATGTCGAGCGGGTGGAAATTTCGTCGGGCGAGGATGGGCTCGAAGAATCCGTGGCATGGCAGGTGACGCTCGACACGACGTTGACTCCCGAGCTCCGTCGGAAAGGCGCGCTCCGCGAGCTGGTCCGGCAATTCATGCACTTGCGCAAGGAGGCGTCGCTGAACCCCGCGGATCGTATCGTGGCCTTCATTTCGTCCGCCGGCGCCGAGGAGTTCCTGGCGGCGGTCGAGACGGAACTCAAAACGGACATTCGCGCCGCGCGACTCGCGGTCGGCGAGGCCGCGCCGGCACCCGCGAAATTCACGGCGACGGTGAAGACGACGGAAGGGGAGTTTTTGATCGGCCTGGAGAAGGCGTAGACGGCCCGCGGGAGTTGACAAAACGCCGGAAATCGCCTATGGTACGCTGTTCCCAGATCAGGTGGTTTGGGATTCTTTCACAACCGAACAACGGCCCGCAGAAAGGGGTGTTGGATGTCCAAGGAGACGTTCATCAAGCGGTTCATTCGAACCAAGGAAGACGACCAGCGCTACGAGCTCGTCGCCGTCCTGGGCGAGGGCGGCATGGCGAGGGTCTATCTGGGCATCGATCATCTCGAGGGGCGGGAAGTGGCGGTCAAGTATCCCTTGAACGACCTCTATCCCAATCCCGAAGTGATCAGCCGGTTCCGGCGCGAGATGAAGGTGATGAGCCGCCTGGCACATCCCCATGTCGTCCAGTGCCTCGATCAGGGGCTCGACGAAATGGAGCCCGGCTGTTTCGACATTTTCTATGTGATGGAGTTTTTCGACGGCGTCGAGCTGTCGGACCTCATCCACCACCATGTCGTCGCCCAGGGGAAGGACCCGATCACGGGGACCCTGCTCCCGTTCGCCGACATCGGTGACATCCTCCTGCAGCTGCTCGACGCCCTGGGCGCGATCCACAAGCTGGGGCTGGTCCACCGCGACGTCAAGCCGCAGAACATCCTGTGGCGCCGCCAGCCGAACGGCCGCCTCTTCATCAAGCTCTCCGATTTCGGAGTGGTAAAGGTGATGGAGGACTGTTCGTTCGGGACGCTGGTGAAGACCGCGAAGCTCACCAAGCCGGACCAGGTCATCGGGACGCTGCTCTACGTGTCCCCGGAACAACTGTTCGCGCAGAACGTGGACGAACGGTCGGACCTCTACGCGGTCGGACTCATCGCGTACGAGCTCGTGACCGGACGCTCCGCGCGCGAGTGCACGTCCATCGGCGGTCTCATCATGGAGACGACGCGTGACTTTGACGCGAAAAAGCATCCCAGCCGGTTCATCCGGGAGATGAACTCCGCGCTGGAACGATGGATCCTCGATCTCCTGGAACGGGAGCCGGAAAAGCGCATCCCGAACGCCCGCGAGGCGATCCGTCGCCTGCAGGAGATTCTGGACGCCCACCGGTCGAGCCTGTCGGAAAGCGGCCGAAAGCCGAAGCCGACGCACGTGTCGGTCCGGCCGGCTCCGCTCAAGCCCACGAAGCCGTCCAACCCGGCGCGGAGCGGCCGACGGGTGGCGATTGCCGCAGGGGGAGTCCTCGCCGCTCTCGTCGCGATGATCTTCCTCTTTCCGTCTTCGCAAGGGAACGGAGGCGGGGGAGAGACGCCGGCCGCCGCGGTCGCGTCATCTGCTGAGATGCCGCCTCCGCCGCCGCCCCCGTCCGCGACGGCGATCCGGCCGGTCCGGCGCACCTCGCTCGCGGATCTTCCGTCAACGGATCAGCGCGGGTACGTCATGGCGACGACGTCCGTCAAACGGGCGCTCGACCGGAGCGCCGGCGCGACCTGTCCCATCCAGGCCGAGAACGCGCTTTTGTTCATCGCGAACAAGTATCCGGATTTTCCCAATCCGAAGTACTGGATCGCGGAGTGCTTCACGCGGAAAAAATGGACCGAAGAAGCCGGACGCATGCGTGAACGGTACAGGGCGCTCTCCGGCAGCGACGACGAACCTTCCTACTAGGCGTTTCCTCAACGCGCTTCGATCACCTTCGGAGCGCGTTTTTTGTTTCTTTGCTAGGATGATCCCATGATCGGTTCCCTTCGCGGCACGGTGCGCGAGATCCATCCGTCGTTCGTGCTCCTCGAGGTCGGCGGCGTCGGGTATTCCGTGTCCGTCGCGCTTCCGACTCTGGACGCCCTCGGCGCGGGCCAAGACGCGATGCTCTACATCTATGACCACGTCCGCGAAGACGTTCGGGACCTGTTCGGTTTTTTGTCGTATGACGAGTTGGATTTTTTCAAGAAACTCCTGAACGTCCCCGGGGTCGGTCCGAAAGCCGCGTTGTCCATGTTGTCCGCAGGGCCATTCCGTGACGTCCAGGGCGCAATCATGTCCGGCGATCTTGCGCGGCTCACCTCCGTTCCCGGCGTGGGGATGAAGACGGCGCAGAAGGTCGTACTCGAGCTGAAAGGAAAGCTCGTCGGGGAACAAACCGTCAGCCAGCCCGAGCGGGAAATCATGGACGCGCTCGTATCGCTCGGATATAGCGCGGTGCAGGCGCGCGACGCGCTCGCCCATGCCGGAGGGGAGTCCGGCGATACGTCGGAACGCGTCCGTCGGGCGCTTAAATATCTTGCCCCATGACCCTGCATGAGATTACGTCGCGCGACGCGTGGGAATCATTCCAGTCGGCACGCCCATGGAGCCAGTTCACGCAGTCGTGGGCGTGGGGGGAATTTCGGCGCGGCGGCGGATGCGACATCCGGCGGCTCGCGCTGATCAGCCAAGACGGGACCTGGAAGCTCGCGGCGCAGCTCGAGTTCCGACCGAAGCGGCCCATGAGCGGGTACTGGTTCGCCCCGCGCGGTCCCGTATTTTCCGAGCGGCTCGGTCCGGATGAGCGGATCGAAGCGTTTCGCCTGTTCCGGGAGCGCCTGTCCCGTGCGGCCGGCCGCGCGCTGTTTCTCCGCGTGGAGCCCGTCGCCGAACTCGGGAAGCCGGAGGGGCTTCTCGCGCTCCCGTTCGTACGCAACGTTCCGGTGAATCCCGCCTCAACCGTCCTCATCGATCTTGACCGGTCGCGCGATGACCTGCTCGCCGCCATGAAACAGAAGACCCGCTATAACATCCGTCTCGCGGAACGGCACGGGGTGACGACGCGCCCGGCGACGCGCCCGGAGGACGTCCGCGCCTTTTTTGACCTGCACGAGGCGACGGCGGAGCGCGATCGGTTTACGACGCATGATCGCGCATATCTCACGGAGATGTTCCGGACGCTGGAACGCGAGGGGCTGGCGCGGATCCGTCTGGCCGAGCGGGACGGAACGCTTCTCGCCGGGAGTCTCGAGATCGTATACGGCCGGACCACGACCTATCTCCATGGCGCGTCATCCGCCGACGGGAAAAATCTCATGGCGCCATACGCGCTCCACTGGGATGCGATCATGCAGGCGAAGCGCGACGGGTTTTTGACGTACGATTTCTGGGGGGTGAATCCCGCGTCGAAAGGGGCGTATGCGTACAAGCCGTCATGGGAGGGAATTTCGCGCTTCAAGCTCGGATGGGGCGGGCGGCGCGCCGACCTGTGCGGGACATGGGATCTGCCGTATCGTCCGACGTTGTACTTTTTGGCGTTTCCGCGGCTGTGGTGGAGGTTATAGCCGTGCCATGGTATTCTGAAATGGTCCTTTATTCTTAAGTTTTTCATCGCTTGTATGATGATGAAAATGTGCGGTGTGCATAAGGTCGCCTGGATCCTCGTGATCGTCGGCGCCTTGAATTGGGGGCTGGTCGGCGCCTTCAACTTTAATCTGGTGAATACGATTCTCGGCGCCTGGCCGACGGTCGAGCGCATCGTGTACGTCCTCGTCGGACTGTCCGCGGTCTCCATGTTCTTCTGCGGCGCTTGCAAGGCCTGCAAGATGGGCGGGGAGATGAAGAAGATGTAAGAGAAAAGATTTTCAAACAAAAATCCCCGCGAGGGGATTTTTGTTTTGGTGCGTCGCCCCGGAATCGAACCGGGAACCTTGGGCTTAAGAGGCCCCTGCTCTAACCAATTGAGCTAGCGACGCGCGCGTTTTGAGCGTTCGGATGATACGAAATCCCAAACGCCCAGTCAAGAAAACCCCTTGTCCCAAATGACGTTTTCCGTTATGCTCGCTCCGCTTTCCGCGCCCCTAGCTCAGCTGGATAGAGCGCTTCCCTCCGAAGGAAGAGGTCAGACGTTCGAATCGTCTGGGGCGCACCATTTCAAAAATCCCCTCGCGGGGATTTTTGAGTCGCCGCTGAGTCGCTACAGACTTTGATCGATCGTGAGCGCGACGGCTTGTTCCGCGGTGACGCTATAGTCCGATGCCGAGTTGATGTCCGCGCCGAACGCGTAGTTCACGTAGAAAGCATCGGAGATGTCGTCGATTTTTTTGTTCCAGTCGGAGCCGTAAAGCGCCGTGGCGATCCCCTCGGTTTTCACCCAGCGGAGCACGCCGTTCTTCGCGACGGCATAGACGTTGTTCACGGTGGTGAATTTCACCATGCGGACACCGGGGCGATAGGTGACGTTCTTGCCGAGGGTCATGCTTGAAAGGGTCGCAAGCGGAACCTCCGTGACCGTGTCGAAATTGGCATACCAGGTGAAGTACACCTGTGAATTTGGGAAGGCATGACGCTTGCAGTCCTGCCCATAGTAATATACCGCGCTGTCTTCCTGCGTTTCTGCATTTCCGTCATTCGGGAGCTTCACGAGCGTGCCGACCGAGAGCGGACAGTTGTTCGGGTTGGGGGTCGGGGTGGGGGGCGGCGGCGGAGGTGTTTCTGTTGCCGTGAACGTGATTGCCGCGGTACCCAGTGTGATCGAATCGGCCGTCGCCGTCAGGGTTGATGAACCGGCCGTCGAGGACTTCACCGTGAACGTCGCCTGACCAGAGCCATTTGTCGTCCCCATGGTCGCTGCAATCGTGTCGGTCGAGCCCCGAGAAGAGGCAAGCGAAACCGTTTTTCCCGACAATTCCTGTCCGCTCATGTTTTTTACCGTGACCGTGATCGTCGAGATGCTTGATCCGTCTGCTGCGACTGACGCGGGGTTCGGTGAAACGACGGACGCGCTCGCCGATGGTGTCGTATCCGCTGGTGGTGGGGGAGGCGTCGTGATTGTCATCGTCGTCATCCCGCTCGATCCTTCATTCCCGGCGTTATCGATGCATTTCACTTCAACCTGATAGGTCCCGACAGTTGCGAAGGTATACGTAATGGATGCCTGGCCGCCGGCGACGGTCATGTCCGGTTTCCCGGCGTCCGGATAAAACGCGCAGCTCTTGATGCCGCTCGCATCGCTCACGTTCGAGGTGAACATCGTGGCGGAACCGGCCACCGCCGTGACGGGGGAGATGGCGCCGATCGCGGGAGATGTCGTATCCAAGACGAATGCGAGGCTTGCGGTTTCAACATTGCCGCCCTTATCAATCGCCTCGATGAAGACCGTGTAACTTTGCTCCGCGAGCGGGTTCCCGGTCGGTACCGTCCAGGTCGTGCTGGCCCCGGGGATTTGTGCGCTGATGTCGGAGTTGCCGTTGCTGTTGCCGTTCACGATCACATTGTAGACAGAGATTCCCGTCTCATTGTCGATCGCGGGACTCCAGGTGAATGTCGGCGTCGAATCGCTATTCGGCGTCCCTCCGGTGATGGCGAGATTGGTTACGGCGCCTGGCTTCACGGCATCAAATCGGACGATTTTTCCCCCGCCTCCCACCATGAATTTATCTGTCGAGCTTTTGAGATGCGTGCCGTTCCAGTGGTTTGAGAATGATGTAAGCGGGCCCTTTTGCTGCCACGTCACTCCATTATCCGTACTTTCAAAGAAATAGCCATTCTGGGCCGTAATGACCAAATCTTGAGGAGATTTTCGGTGGATGTCGAGCAAATCCGTTGTCGAGGGAGCAGGGGTACTTGGATTATTGGTCCATGTGAGCGTTGACGCGGTCCACGAGGTTCCGTTCGGTGACGTTGCAAACGTTAAATCATCACCGACGGCAAAGTAGTCATCGCCCAATATCGTAGCCGTTAAATCCTGAGCCGTCGGCGTATAGGTTGTAAACGTGGCGTCATCAAGGTCGGGCTTTGTGGCGTTGGTTACCCTCACTATTTTTCCATCGTCACCGACGATATAGCCGATGATGTAATCCGGGATGAACCAGGTGTCGCGCCAAACGCCGGTCACCGTTTTTTCCTGCCAGCTTGTTCCATCAAGCGTGCGGACAACCGTGTTGTTTCCGACGGCCCATACATTCGTTGTACCGTTCACGTAAATGCCGTAGAGCGGCTGGGCGCTGTCATAGGCGAGCGTCCAGTTCGCTCCCGCATCGGTCGTTTTGCGGATCTTTCCATCGTTCGTCGCCATGTAGGCGGTTTGATTCTGGTTCCAGGCAAACCCGATCCCTTGGTGGGTTTGCGCGATGCTCCCGACGACCGAGACGGTCCAGGTTTTTCCGCCGTCGCTTGTCCGGGAAATGATTCCTGAACCGCCGACGGCGATTCCATAAACTCCGTCTTGGGAAAACGCAACTTTGTTAAGAGCGATCGTCGTGCCGGAAGAGACTTCGCCCCAACCGGCGGCCAGGGCTGGCAGGGCGCTCGTGAGCGCCAGAAGGGACACGCCGAATCCTGTCACGACACGGGAGAGGAATTTGGAGGATTTCATAGAAGACTACTATATCACCAATAAAAAAATTCCCGCCATCCGGAGGGAATTTTTTTGATTCGGGATCAGAGCTTCCCCGGTCCTAATGGATTGTAACCGCCGTCAAGCTCGGTCTTGTCCGGGTATCCGTCCCCGTCCGTATCGGCATTTTTCGGGTCCGTGCCGAGCTGTTTCTCCTTCCCGTCGTTCAAGCCGTCGTTGTCCGTATCCGAGTCCGCCGGATCGGTTCCACCGGCCTTTTCTTCCGAGTCTGGAACGCCGTCTTTGTCGGAATCAGCTACGGGGCAGGCGGGAATCGACGGCCGGAGGGGGCTCTCCGCGTACCCTTCGATCCGCATAGAGTCGCTCGGCGCCGCGACGGTCCGTTCGGCAATTTCCGGATGGTAGTCCGTCTCGCCGGCGACGTCGTTTCCGAACACGTAGTTGGTGAAGAAGGCGTCAGAAATGTCGTCGACGTTCTTGTTCCATGCCGACCCGTACAGGGCGATCGCGATCGCCTCGGTCTTGATCCAGCGCAGCACCCCGCCTTTATCGACCGCATAGACTTTTGGATCGGTTTGGAACTTCACCAGTTTTTTGCCGGGAATATAGGTGACGTTGAGGGAGAGCGGAAGTTCCGCAAGTTTGTCCGGCACGATGGTTTTCACGTTCGAGAAGTCGCAGTACCAGGTGAAAAAAACGCGTTCGTTGGGGAAGGCGTGGCGTTTCCCGTCCGCCCCGAGGTAGTACACCGCGCTGTCCTCCTGCGTGTTCGCGTTTCCATCATCGGGAAGTTTCACGATTTCATGGAGGTTGAATCCGGCCGACGAGATTTTCGTTACCTGCACCGGATCGACTTTTGACGCAAACCCTGCCTTGGCGATCTGTGCCGTCTGCGCTTCTTGTTGTTTTTCGATCAGCTCCTCGGTCACCGGAACGCTCGGCTTCGTCTCCGGGGCCGGCGTGACGGCTTTTTCCGTAAAGGTGACCGTGGCTCCGAGCGTCGTGCCGTTAAATTTGGCCGTGAGCTGCGCGGTTCCGGTGGCGGATGACCTGATCATGAACGTCGCCTGGCCCGATGGGTCCGTGACCGCTGAAACGGCGGAGATCGTGTCCGCTGGCCGCGACGAAGACAGGACGACGGTTTTGCCCGAGATGGCAGTTCCGCCGGCGTTCTTTACGGTGATCGTGACGAGGGACTTGCTCGTGCCGTCCGCCGGGACGGTCGTCGGGTCGGCCTTGATTGACGAGGTTGATGTTGCGGCGACGGTATCGGCCGGAGGTGGCGTCACCACCTTCACTTCCGTAAACGTGACGGAGGCGCTCAATGTCATCCCGTTCGTTTTCCCCGTGAGCGTCGCGGTCCCGGTCGCGGAAGATTTGACCGTGAACGTGGCCTGTCCCGCCGAATCCGTCGTCGGGCTGACCGCCGTCACGGTATCCGACGTCGGCCGCGAGGACGTGAGCGTCACCGTCTTCCCGGACAGCGCTCCGCCGCCGGCGTTCTTCACGATGACGGCAATTTTCGAGGTTGACGTATTGTCTGCCTGCACGGAGGTCGGGTCAGCAGAGATGGACGACGTTGACGTCGCGGCCGTCGTATCCGCGACTACGGTTGCGGTGGTCGCATCGCTATACGTCACGGCGCCGAAGATGTCGTCACAGCGCATCTGGACCTTGAACGTTCCGGGATTTTTGAAGATGTACGCCTGCGTTGCGACGTTTTTTTCAACCTTTGCGCTGTCGCCGATCGCACTTTCCACGACCAGCCAGCAGGCCTTGATGCCGTCCGCGTCTTCTGCTTTCGACGAGAAGGTCACCGGCCAGTCTTCCGTGATGATTTTCTGATCCGGCGCCGGGATGCCGACCGTCGGCGGCGTTGCCTTGACCTCGAATTTCATCGAGGCGGCGGTGGACGTGTTTCCGGCCGCATCCATGCTCTGGACGTCGCAGGTGTGGGTGCCGTTCGTCAGGCCGGAGGAAACCGACGTGGCCGTTCCGACGTTGCTTAGATTTCCATTAAATCCCGCGTTGTAGGAAACGACGGACGTCTCACCGTCCGCCGCTGCGGACCATTCGCATGTCACGTTGGGAGACGCGCTTACGGTGCCGCCGCTGGAAAGCTTGAGTCCGCTGGGGGCGTTGGGGGGAGTGCCGTCGTATCGAAGCAGGGATGAGCCGCCGACCGCGAACCGGTCGCCCAGCGTCTTATACATGACTTGGGTGACATTCCACGTGACCTTGCTCGGCATGAGCGTCCATGTTTTTCCGCCGTTCGCGGTTTCGAAAATCACGCCGAAGTCTCCGCCGATCATGAAGGTTTCCGCATCGATCATCCGAACCGTGCGGAGGGTGAGCGCTGACGCGATGCCAAGCGGATCCAGAACCGAGGCATTGGCAATATCCTGCCACGAATCGCCGTCGTTCGACGTATAGAGGATGGTTCGATTTGCGCCCACGGCCACCCCCCGATGGGTATCGAAGAAATGAACGTCCAAGAGATGCTGTGTGGTAGGCGATTTCAAATTTTTCCAAACCCCATTCTCGTATCGGAGGATTGTCCCGTTCCAACCGACCGCCCATCCGTGGTCTGCATCGACCATATGGACCGCATTTAAGGCCAGTGCGGTTCCTGATATCTCGCTTGACCAGCTTGTCCCCCCGTCTTTCGTGCGGAGAATCGTCCCATCCGTTCCGACCGCCCATCCCTCCATGTCGCTCACCATGCTGACATCCCACAGCTGGATCGTCGAGGTAATTTTTTCTTTCTCGCTGGGACCGAGGGTGAATTTCGTCCAGTCACCCGTCGTATACACGCTTTTTTTCTCCTCTCCGACCATCATGAGTCCCTCTCCTTTCACGGGAATGTCAAGACCATAGAGCGTCTTGCCCAATCCCGTATCATTGAGGGTCCACGTTTTTCCTCCGTCGAGCGTTTGGAGAAATTTTCCGGTTTCGGAGGAAAGCGCGGCTCCGGCATTGCCTTTGGAAGTGAAATCGATATCCGTCGCCGGCGTCGGGATCGAGATCTCCACCCACCCCGCGGCGAGCGCCGGGAGCGCGTTCGGAAGCGCCAAAAGAGACACGACGAGTCCCGTCATGGCGCGAAAAAGTTTCGTATGGTTCATATGGCGGAAAGTATACCATACCCCGGTTTTCTTTTTGGCGGTTTTCCGCTACGCTTTCGATCACTATGCGCATGTCCCGCTTGTTCACCAAGACGTCGAAAGAACCGCCGCACGATGCCGATTCCGCGAACGCCCGGCTGCTCGTCCAGGGCGGGTTCGTCCATCAGGAGATGGCCGGCGTGTACAGCTGGCTTCCCTTGGGTCTCAAGGTTCTCCGCAAGGTCGAGGCGATCATCCGCGACGAGATGGACGCGCTCGGCGCCCAGGAAATCCTCATGTCCGCGCTCCAACCGAAGGAGCCGTGGGTCACGACCGGCCGGTGGGACACGGTGGATGTGCTGTTCAAGCTGAAGAGCCAGACGAAAAAAGAATATGCGCTCGGACCGACGCACGAGGAAATCGTGACCCCGCTCATCCAGCAATTCGTCACGTCATATAAGGATCTGCCCGTGGCCGTGTATCAGATCCAGTCGAAGTTCCGCGACGAGCTCCGCGCCAAGAGCGGGATCCTGCGCGGCCGCGAGTTCGGCATGAAGGACCTGTATTCCTTCCATCTGACGCAGGACGACCTCGAAGTGTTTTACGCCAAGGCGATCGAGGCATACCTCCGCATTTTCAAGCGGTGCGGGCTGGACGCGAAGGTGACCGAAGCATCCGGCGGCGAGTTCACGAAGAAATTTTCGCACGAGTTCCACCTCGAAACGCCGGCGGGGGAGGACGTGATTCTCGCCTGCCCGTCCTGCCCGTTCGCGCAGAACATGGAGATCGCGACGAAGGAGAAGGGCAATGACTGCCCGCAGTGCGGGGCGACGCTCGGACTCACGAAGGGGATCGAACTGGGAAACATCTTCGACCTCGGACACACGTTCGCGGAAGCGTTCAAGTTCGAGGTGACGACCGAGGGCGGGAAAAAGCAGATGGTGTACATGGGCTGTTACGGCATCGGGACGACCCGGCTCGTCGGCTCGATCGTCGAGGCGTCGCATGACGAACGCGGAATTGTCTGGCCGAAATCCGTCGCGCCCATGCCGGTCCATCTCGTCTCGCTTTCTTCAAAAGACAACGCGGTCCAGGAAAAGATCCTCGAAACCGCTGGAGGCATCGCAGACGATCTCGAACACGAGGGGGTTCGGGTGCTCTGGGACGACCGCGATGCGTCGGCGGGTGAGAAACTCGCGGACGCGGACCTCCTCGGATTGCCCCTGCGCATCCTCGTTTCGGAAAAAACGCTCAAAGAGGACGCGGTCGAATGGAAATTGCGCGGCGAAAAAGAAGCGCGACTCGTGAAACTCGGCGACATTCAGGAAGAGATCGCGTCGTTCTAAAAATTTTTCGGATTGTGCGCGTGGATGCGGGCGACGTCAGGGGAGAGCATTTTTTCCTTGACGAGCCAGGCGAGTTCCTGGTCGAGGTCCACCATCCGCTCATCCTTTGAGGTAAACATCGTGTTCTGGAGCTGTTCCGTCCGGCCCTCGCGGATGAGGTTTGAGACGGCATGCGAATTGATCAGGACCTCATGGACGGGGATGAGCTTTCCTTTCAGTCCCGGCAGGAGGAGCTGCGAAATCACCCCTTTCAGCATCAGCGAAAGCTGGAGGCGGATCTGCTGCTGTCGGGCTCCGGGGAAGGAATCGATGATCCGTTCGACGGTTTGCGCCGCGCCGTTCGTATGGAGCGTTGTAAGCACCAGATGCCCGGTTTCGGCGAGCGTGAGCGCGAGCGAGATGGATTCCGGATCGCGCATTTCGCCGACCAGCACGATATCCGGATCCTGGCGGAACACGTGCTTCAGTCCTTCGGAAAAGCTCACGAAGTCGAGCCCGAGCTCACGTTGCGTCACCAGACTTTTTTTCGACTCGTAGACGAATTCAATAGGATCCTCGAGCGTCACGATATGCTCGACGCGGTTCCGGTTGATGTGTTCGAGCATGCTCGCAAGGAGCGTCGATTTTCCGGCTCCGGTCGGGCCGGCCACGAGCACGAGTCCTTGCGGCAGGGTGACGAATTCGTCCGCGGCTTCCGGCGCTCCGAGTTCCTCGAGCGTCGGGATGGTCGGCGGGATGAGCCGCGCCGCAAGTCCGGGCCGTCCTTTCGTCCAGTAGACGTTGATGCGGAACCGCGTGCGGTCGGGAAGTTCAAATGACGCGTCGATCTCATGGCGCGCTTCGAACCGCTCGTATTTGTCCGGCGTGAGGATCCTTTTGATTTCCCCCAGCAGGATTTTTTCCGTGATGACCGCTTCCTCCTTCACCGGCTTCAGATTTCCCTGGATGCGCAAAATCGGCCGCTCATCCGTGTGCAGATGGATGTCCGACGCGTGGGCCTCCACGGTCTGGCTGAACAGGCGCGAGAGGAGCGAGAGGTCGTTCGCCATGACGGAAGCGTATCATAAAAACACTCACACGGTGCCTCGGCACCGTGTGAGTGTTTTTTGATGGGATCACATCGCCGGCGCGGGCGGCCCGCTCTTCAGCGCGTCCTTCAACCCCTTTCCGGCTTTGAACTTCGGGACGGTGACGGACGGGATCTGGATTTTTTCCGAGGGGTTCTGGGGGTTCACGCCCGTGCGTCCGGCGCGCTGTTTCGCGGAGAACGCTCCGAAGCCGGCGATGGTGACCTCTCCGCCCTTCTTCAGGGTTTCCGTGACGGTGTCCACCACGCACTCCACCATGTCTTCGGCCTGTTTTTTGGTCACGCCGACCTTTTCGGCGATGACCGTGATGAGCTCGGCTTTGTTCATAAAAGAAGTCAAAAAATTAAAAGGCAAAAGCCAAAAGTACCATAGTCAGGGTAGCTTTTTTCGCCCTACACAGCAACAAATTCGCGGATTCGGTCAAGGGCCAGGGTTTTTCCGGTCTCGGCGTCAATCGTCGCGAGGACGGCGTTCAATTCGGCTCGGCCTGTTTTCGGGAGGTCGTATCCCCGGGATCCTTCGTCCAAAAAGGCCTTGATTGCGGTCTTTTTTTCGTATCCGATCACGGAATCTTCCGCCCCGCACCGGCCGATATCCGTGATATAGGCCGTGCCTCCGGGGAGGATCTTGGCGTCCGCGGTCGCGACGTGTGTGTGCGTCCCGAACACGGCGCTCACGCGGCCGTCCGCAAAGTGGCCGAACGCCTCTTTTTCCGCGGTCGCTTCCGCATGGAAATCGACGATCCGGACCTTCGTGTCGCGGATGCGTTGCTGCGTGAGGAGCAGGTCGAGCGAGGTGAAGGGCGAGCGGGTGTCCGGGTGGGTGAAGAGCCGTCCCATGAGGTTCGCGATGAGCACGTCGGTGTCGCCGACGCGGCGAATGATCCAGTTCCGTCCGTTTTTCGCGTCGCCGTAGTTTGTCGGGACGATCAGGAGATCCGCCCACGCCGGATCGTCGAACAGCGGGACGCCGAGCGGGTTGTTCCACGAGTGATTCCCGCCGGTGAAGAGGTCCACGCCGGCGGCGCTGAGCTCAAGGAGCGTCTTCTCCGTGACGCCGGCGCCGTGGGAAAGGTTCTCGGCGTTTGCGATGACGAGATCGGGCGCGAGACGATCCTTCAATCCGGGCAGGACCGACGCCAATGCGTTCCGGCCGATGGCGCCGACGACGTCGCCGAAGAAGAGAATTTTGAGTCCCATTTTTACCGCGCGTATTCAATAATCCTCGTCTCGCGGATCAATGTCACCCGCACTTCCCCGGGATATTTCAGTTCCTGTTCGATCTTCAAGGCGATGTCGCGCGCGAGTTTCGTCGCTGCGAAGTCGTCGATCGCCTTCGGGTTCACGAACACGCGGATCTCGCGTCCGGCCTGGATCGCGTACACTTTTTCCACGCCCTCGAATGAGGTCGCGACGTTTTCCAGCTCCTCCAGCCGTTTCACATAGAGCTCGAGCGAGTCCTTGCGCGCTCCCGGCCGGGCGCCGGAAATGGCGTCCGCGGCCTTCACGATCACGGCTTCGAGCGTTTTCGGTTTGTCCTCGTGGTGCCCGATGGATTGGTAGCAAATCTCTTCCGGGAACCCGAATTTTTTCATGATCTGGTATCCGAGCTCCGGATGGCCGCCCTGCATGTCGTGGTCCACGGCCTTGCCGATGTCGTGGAACAGGCCGCCTTTCTTGCACACGGTGACGTCCGCGCCAAGCTGTTCGGCGATGAGCGCGGCGAGGTTCGCGACCTCCATCGAGTGGAGCAACTGGTTCTGGCCGTGCGAGGTGCGGTATTTGAGCCGGCCGAGGATCTGCACGAGCTTGGGGTCGATCCCCGCCATGGAAATGCCGAGCTGGAAGAGCGCGTCTTCGCCGGCCTTTTTGATGTCGATCGCGAGGTCCCGTTTCGCCTCGTCCACGGCCTCCTCGATCCGTCCCGGATGGATGCGGCCGTCGGCGATGAGTTTGTCGAGCGCGCGTTTCGCGACATGGCGGCGGATGGGGGAGAAACCCGAAATCGTGATCATGCCCGGCGTGTCATCCACGATGAGTTCGCAGCCCGTGAGCGTCTCGAGTGCCTTGATGTTCCGCCCCTCGCGACCGATGATGCGTCCTTTCATGTCATCGCTCGGGAGCTCGACGTGCGTCGTCGTGGTTTCGACGACATGCGAGGATGCGAGCCGCTGGACCGCGACGGCGAGGATGTTCTTCGCCTTGCGGTCGATGTCCTCCGTCTCCATCTGTTCCAGTTTCCGGACGCGGGAGATCAGCGTGTCCTGATGCTGTTCTTCCACGAGCTGCATCAACCGGGACTGCGCCTGCTCGCGGTTCAGCCCCGCGATTTCTTCCAGACGCGCGGTTTCTTCCCGTTTCATCGCTTCGATCCGTTGCTGTTCCTCGGACAGGAGCGCGTTTTTGGCCTCGACGCTTTTCCGCGCATCCTCCAATTCCAACAGTTTGCCGCCAAAGGCGTGTTCGCGTTCGGCAAGCGAGGCCTGCTGGTTCTTCAGTTCCTCCAGGGCCCGTTTTTCTTCGAGGCGGGCCTCCTCCAGGATCTTGATCGCTTTGTCCTTGGCTTTGAGGAGCGCCTCCTGTTCCTTCGACTCGGCGTCTGCCAGGAGTTTTTTCGCCTTCGACTCGGCGTCCTCGATGAGTTGCCGGAGTTTCTTTCCTTTCGCGGAGGTGATCAGCTTGGCGCCTCCGAATCCGGCGAGCGCGCCGAGCAAAATGCCAATCAGGGCGTAGAACATAGTTTCACGCCCGGCACATCAGACAGTCATCCCCATTGAGAGGATGGAACGGCTTGGCAATCCCGTGCGGAATCGCCATCCCGACCCCTCCCATTCGGTTGGGCGTCGGGATATTCCATTGTCGCGTCCGTTTCGGCCTAAAAATGCGAGGAAAAGCCGACCTCATTGGAACGTCCCCTGTCTTCAAACCGGTGCGTACTAAGAATCAATGGTCGGTATCCCGAGGATATCAGTCAGCCGTGAGCTTGTCGAGGGGCGTCGCGTCCCCGATGAGATGCTGACCGATGGCCGTTCGTCGTAACTCGGTGAGATAGGCGCCGCAGCCGAGTGCGCGGCCGATGTCATCGGCGAGCGAGCGTATGTACGTGCCGGAAGAACAACGGACGCGGAATTTCAGGCTTGGCCATTCATAGGAGAGAATTTTGAGCTCGGAAATCGTCACGCGCTTGGTCGGCCGCATGTCTTCCGTCGCGGTTCCTTTTCTCGCGAGCTCGTATAATTTTTTCCCTCCGAGTTTTTTCGCGGAATGGAGCGGTGCTTTCTGATCATATCTGCCGCGGAATGTTTCAAGAGCGTTTTCAACATCATCCCGAGTTGGAATTTGGAATTTGGGATTTGGTATTTCAACAATGGTTCCTTCGGGATCGAAGGTCGTGCTGGTGGCGCCGAGGCGGGCCGTGGCTTCGTACGTCTTATCAAGCCCCACGTATTCTGACAGCCGCTTCGTCGCCGCGCCGACGCCGATGAGAAGCAGCCCGGTGGCGAAGGGATCCAGGGTTCCCGCATGCCCGACCTGCCGCGTTCCGAAAATTTTTCGTACGCGATCCACGACGTCATGCGACGTCATGCCGGCGGGCTTGTCGATGAGGAGGATGCGATCCATCCGGATACCCTATCATTTCTTGACCAAACCGTCGTTTTCCCATAGGATGCGACGCATGAACGTATCGGATTTGGCCCGCCGTCTGCGCACGACGCCGCAGGAGCTCCTCGCGAAACTTCCGGAGCTCGGTTTTGATATCGGCGCGCGCGCCATCAAGATCGACGACGTGATGGGCGAAAAGATCATGCGCAAGTGGCTGGAGTACGAACGCGCCCGGCGCCTGCGCGATTCCCTGGTGCTCACCCCCACGCGCCGCGTCGAAGGCGCAGAGCCGCGCGAGCTGAAGCTGGTGAAGCTCCCGCCCGTCGTCGTGGTCCGCGATTTCGCCGGGATGCTCAACCTGCCGGTAACGAAAGTCATCCAGCAGCTGATGAAGGCCGGGATCCTGGCGGCCCAGAACGAACGGCTCGATTTTGAAACGGCGGCGATCATCGCGGAAGAACTGGGATTCAAGGCGCAGCCGGAGGACGAATCCACGGGCGAGCAAAAAGAGGCCGAACAGGTGAGCGATCGCGTCCGCGCGATTCTCGAATGCGATGCGCCGGAGGCGTGCGCGCCGCGGCCGCCGGTCGTCGTCGTAATGGGCCACGTGGACCACGGGAAGACGAAGACGCTCGACGCGATCCGTTCGACGAACGTCATGGCCGGCGAGGCCGGGGGGATTACGCAGCACATCGGCGCATATCAGATTGAGAAAAAAGCGCGGAACATCACCTTCATCGACACGCCCGGACACGAGGCGTTCACCGTCATGCGCTCCCGCGGCGCCCGCGTCGCGGACGTCGCGATTCTCGTCGTGGCAGCGGATGACGGCGTGCAGCCGCAGACGAAGGAAGCCATTTCGATCATCCAGGCGGCGAAGCTTCCGTTCATCGTCGCGCTGAACAAGATGGACAAGCCCGAAGCCGATCCGGACCGCGTCCTCGCCCAGCTTGCGGAAAACGGCGTGACGACGGAGGCGTGGGGCGGGACCGTTCCGCTCGTGAAGATTTCCGCGAAGACTGGTTTGGGCATCGACGATTTGCTCGACATGGTGCTGCTCGTGGCGGACCTCCACGCGGACAAGATCGTCGCGAATCCGAACCGGCTCGCCGCCGGGACGGTGATCGAGGCGCACGTGGACAAAGGCGAAGGCCCGGTGGCGACGGTGCTCGTGCAGACCGGCACGCTCAAACGGAACGACCATCTTGGGATCGACGGCGCCGCGTACGGC
>JACQMO010000028.1 GCA_016203535.1 Candidatus Uhrbacteria bacterium
ACGTCGAGCATGGCGGTGCGGACCCAGGCGAGGTATCCGTGCCAAAATTCCTTGCCGACAAGCACGATCGGGACGTGCTGCATTTTCTTCGTCTGGATGAGCTCGGTGAGCTCGGTCATCTCGTCCAGCGTGCCGAATCCGCCGGGGAAGAAGATATACGCCTGCGCGGACGCGGAGAGCATCACCTTGCGCGTGAAAAAATAATGGAAGCCGATCGCCTTCATCGCGTACTTGTTCCGCCGTTGCGCGTGCGGCAACTCGATGTCGAGTCCGATGGAATCCCCCTTCGCCTCGAACGCGCCGCGGTTCGCGGCTTCCATGATCCCCGGCCCCCCGCCCGTAATCACGGCGTATCCGTTCTTGCCGAGGAGATATCCGAGACGCCGGGCTTCCTTATAGTGCTTGCTCGTCGGTTCGGCGCGCGCGCTGCCGAAAATCGTCACTTCGTTTTTGAGTTTGGACAAAAACTCGAACCCTTCGATGAACTCCGCCATGATCCGGAAAATGCGCCAGTTCAGGTTCTCGGTGAACGGCTGCTGCTCGAACGGGACGCAGACGTTTTCTGGGGAACAAAGCCATTGCGAGAACCGCTTCCCCATGGCGCGCGGCGCTTTCTTCGAAGGTAGTTTTCGTTTCTGTTTCATATTCATCAGAGTATTTCTATTGCTGCAGCGCCTGTTCGACGGACGCGAGGAACTCCTCGAGCTTGTGCCGTTGCCAGCACGGACCGAGCGACACGCGATCTGGCTTCCGGCCGGTCTGCCGGAATTCGATCGTCTCCATCCCGCGTTCGAGATTGAACCCTTCGTGCCGGAGGATCATAGCCTCAAGCTCGGACAGGGGGATGCGGCGGGAACGGCCGAGGGCGGACCGGTAGACCAGGGTGTGATCCACGAGGGACAATTCTTCCGTGATGCCGTTCACGAAATAGAGCCAGCACGCGACGAACAGGATGACCGCGATCACCCGCTGGCTCGCGGTCGCGCCCGGAACGGTCAGGACCAAAAACAGGATCGCGGAAATCAGCACGCACAGCGCAAGGAGGACGGCTCCCCCGAGCGAGACGAGCTCGGCACGGGCGCGCACGAGGCAGACGCCGGGTTCGGCGGGACGCTCCCGTCGTGGCGGCGCGATGGCGGCGATGACCTTTGGCACGCGTCCAGCGTATCAGACGGGGTGCTGCGGGAAAAGTTTGCCCGAGAGCGCTCGTACCGCGTCGGTGAACCGCGCGTCATCGTCCGCGTCCGAACCGAATTCCACGTCGACCTGCGGCCAAGCGGGATCCGCCGGCGGGTACGCGAAGGCGCGGGCCGTTTGTCGTTCCGCTTCAAGCGCCTCGCCGGAGAACCCCCGGCGCTTCAGCCGTTCGACATAGCCGTCGAAATTTCCGACCCGGCAGTTGATGCAGGCGTGCGGAATGTTTCGTTCGCGCATCAGGAGAATCACGGACGGGACGATGGCCATGAACGCGATGGGCGCGCGAGCCAGCGCCTTCTCGATTTCCGACCGCAACAGCACGTACCGCTCGCCGCGAAATTCGACGTTGGAAACCACGTCGTTCGCGTCGAGAGAGGCCAGCGATTCGCGCGTAACGAGACGGTACCATTCGCCGTCTTCCGCACTGCGTCGCTGACGAGTTGTGACGCTCAAGACCGCGGCGAACCGACGATGGTCGGACGCGATGAGCCGATGCATCTGGTGAGTCTTTCCGATCGCGGTCGGACCGCACGTGGCGATAAGGAGGGGCATACAGGGAAGGTGAACTGTGAGCCGGGGACCGTTACAGGATAGCAGAAGTCTCGCGAAGAAAAACCCCGACATTGAATCGGGGTTTTCAGGCGTATTCGTTTCTTTTTACAGAATCGCGTCCTTGGCGGCCTTGGCGACGCGGAACTTCACGACGGTTTTGGCCGGGATCGAGATCTGTTCGCCGGTCGCCGGGTTGCGGCCCATGCGGGCGGCGCGGTGCTTTTTCACCAGCTTTCCGAGGCCGGGGATGCTGAATTCTCCGCTCTTTTTGGTTTCGGAATACGCGACGGCGACCATCGCGTCCATGAGGGCGGCGACGTCTTTCTTCGTGTGTCCGGTCTTGGAGGCGATCGCATCCATGAGCTGGGACTTCGTCATTTTTGCCATAGGGCGTGAGTAAAAACTTAGGAGTAAAGTGTCCACAGCATACGGCTCCCGTGTGCCCCGCGCAAGGAGAATCCCCCATATTGTCAAGGGTTCCCTGCGGAAAACAAAAAAACGACATCAGGGAACGCGGGGCGCCATGATGTCGCGGAGGTGGCCGACGAGGGAGAGGACGGCGAGGGCGATCGCCAGGATGAACGTCGGAACGGCAAGGAACGTGAGCGTCGGATTGCCGGTGAGGACGAAGCATAGGCCGAAGCTCTGCGCCCATACTTTGATCGCGCCCCATTGGTTCGCGTCGGAACGCGCGCCGCGCCATCGCTTGATGGGACGCATCGCCGTAAGGACGAGATCGAGCGCGATGATCGCCGCGCTGATCGGGAATGGCACACGCTCCCAGACGACGAATACCAACGCTCCGAGGACGAAAATCTTATCGGACGTGGCGTCGAGGACGGCCCCGGTCTGCGAGACCTGGCCGCGGATACGGGACAGCGGCCCGTCCAACATGTCGCACAGCGCCGAGAAGATGGCGATGGACACGGCGAGCGCCGGCCGGTCTTTCGCCCAGATGAGCGGAAGAATGCAGGCGGCGCGCAGGATCGAGAGATGGTTGGGATGGATCCAGGTTGGAGCGTAGGCCAAAATCGGCCTGCGCACCGCTTGGTCGAAAAACTGGGCCAATTCAAAACTCCTTTCGCGCGCCTATCTTGACGCACTTTCCACAAACCGACAATTCTTTTATAGTCCGTCGGCGAATGATGCCATCGTTCACGCGTGAGTCGGGCTATAGCGCAGTTGGCTAGCGCGCTTGCATGGGGTGCAAGAGGTCGCGGGTTCGAGTCCCGCTAGCCCGACTCAATCGTGAAATCAAAAACGCTCCCTAAGAGCGTTTTCTTCACTGCCTGGAGGGGTCAGTGAGATTTCGGAACTGCTCGTATAGGTGAGCACATCGTCATGAGGAGCGCGCCGGGACAGTCCGCCTGTGGCGGACCATCCTGCCGATTCCCCAAAACTGGACGCTGCGGGACGGTCATCGCTCCGCCACGGCGGATGCCGAAATCGTCGTCCCAAGTACCGAATTAGCTCGAAATCTCATACCGACCTGAATCCCCCAGACTCTTCAAGAGTGCCGCATCCGAAACACGGGGTCAAGACAAGAAAAAACCCCGGAAATTCCGAGGCGAGAAGCAGGCAAGATACTGTGCCGTCAGTTCACGGGGGGCGGAGGAAGGGTCGAATGCCTCGCCTCGTCGCCGTCGTCCCAGGAACGTGATTCCTGCGTGACCGCTTCGGGAGCGGACGGCCGTTCGGCGACGCGGAGAATGACGAACGGTTGGTCCGGTGAGAGCGTGCCGCACACGGAATCGTCGGACGCATCGCGCACACGGACCGTTTCCTCATGCCCGGCCGCATGGGAGATCAGCAGTTCGGCCAGCGCCCCAAGCGTGTGCGGCTCGACCATGCCGCTGAACTCCTCGGCCGAGGCATCGTGCAGCGCGGCGTCGATGAGCTCGCCAACGTTCGAGATGTCCGTCTTCTTGCCCAAGAGCTCTCGCGTCGACTTTCCTGTGTGGACCGCCCAGCACAAGCGAAGCTGCGGCGCCTCCTCCGAATCCTCGCGGTCCGGCATGCTCCCGGGAATGCGCGCGTTCTGAAGATCCTGCTGCCGCAGCCAGTCTTCGACCAGCTCCTTCAGGGTCTGCCGCCAGTCGTGGGGCAAACTCGCAATGAACGTTTGCGCGGAAATTCCGCTCAACATCCGAAACACGATGCTGTTCAGTCGCCGCCGCCACCGATCGTCCGATTCGTCCATGTTCCCTCCGAGTTAAAAAAGAGCCACAAAAACCTGTGGAAGATACCGAGTACCGAGGCGCCTGTCAACCCAAAAACCAGCTCGGGTCGTACTGGACGCGGTCGTTTACGTGTTCGTATTTGTAGAGTTCGACGTCGGTGAACCAAACGGCGATCTCGTTTTTCGCTTCGTCCACGGTGCCGGAGGCGTGGATCAGGTTGCGGAGCGGACGGTTTTGGCTGTTCGAGAGGGCGTAGGTGTCGTGCGAGAGGTCGCCGCGGATGGTGCCGGGCGCGGCGGACGCCGGTTCGGTGGCGCCCACGAGCTTCCGCACGAGGGACACGGCCTGTTCCCCTTCCAAGACCATCGCGACGATCGGCGCGGACTTCAAAAACGCCACCAGCCCATTCTTAATGTCCGTGCCGTAGGCGATATGGTCGGTGTACGGAAACGTTTCGCCCTTTGTCTCGTATTTTGTTTTTGCCTTCTCGAACACCCCTTTCATCCATTCTTCGGTCAGGGCGTAGTGCTTGTCCACGTCCTCATGCGCCGCATGGACCATCTTGAGCGCCGTCACTTTCAGCCCCGCCCGTTCGAATCGGCCTAGAATTTCCCCGATAAACCCGCGCTGCACCCCGTCCGGCTTGATGAGCACCAAGGTTTGTTCGAGATTCGCCATAGAATTGGGCTGATATTAGCAGCGAAGCCTCCCGGCGGCAAGGGTGTCTGGAATACTTGACGAATCCCGCGCAATATGATTATGTCGGCTGTCGTCACCGACGACCTCAATCTACATATGAAAAACCTCCTTCTTGCCCTGTTGGCCGTAAGTTCCCTCGGAACCGGCTTGTTTGGCGTTTCGACTCCCGCCCGCGCGGCCGTCATCGGCTCGAACGTGCTCATCAAGGGCTCCGGCCCGGCCGTCTACTGGGTCGCCGAGAATGGGAAGCGGTACGCTTTTCCGAACCTCAAGACCTTTTGGAGCTGGTTCTCGTCCGAGAAGTTCAACGACGTGCACGTGATCGGCGACCAGGAATTGGCCGCAATTCCGTTCGGCGGCGTCGTGACCTACCGTCCGGCCGCGAAACTCGTGAAGGTCGCGTCGAGCCCCAAGGTCTACGCGGTGTCCCGCTATGGCGTGCTCCGCTGGGTAACGACCGAAGCCATCGCCGCGGTTCACTACGGGCCGAACTGGCAGACCCGCGTGGAGGACATCCCGGACGCCTTTTTCAGCACCTACACCATCGGCCAGCCGATCGCGTTCGCATGGGAATACAACGGCGGAAACGAATACAACGGCGTGACCAATCCGTCGCTGAACCTGCTCGACAACTTGCCGGTCGACGCGCTCTCGCTCTCCCTTTCCAAATATGAGGTGACGAAGGGCGAAGCCGCGATGCTTACGGCCAAACTCGCGACGAACGCGCAGGTGCAAAACATCGCGATCGACATCTACGGCGAGAACAAGACGCTCGTGAAGAGCTGCGGGAACGCGACGACCTGCGCCGTTCAGGTGGCGCTCACCGGCACGGACGTGACGAAGACGTACACGGCGCAGGCGAGCTACGTCACGCCGAGCGGGCCGAAGAAACTCGACTCGAACCCGGTGACGCTCCGACTCTTCCTGCCGCAGCTTTCCTCGCAGGGATCGGTGCTCGCTTTTTCGGAAGTCCTCGCGCCCCGCAACGAACAGCCGGTCGTCCGCGTGGTCGCGACGGCCATGAACCCGACCGTGCTTGACTCCGACCTCACGATCCGCATCTACCGCGCGAAAGACAACTCGCTTGTCAAGACGTGCACCGGTTCTGTCAGCTGCGCGACGAATGACACGCTCGTCGGCATCACGGATGCGACGGAGGTCGGCTATCTCGCCATTGCGAACAATTCCTCGAACCAGGCGCTCATCGCCGGGACGACGAACGCGACGGTGCTCCCGAGCGGCTGGTATCCGAGCTTCAACAGCTACACGTTCACGGCGAACGACTTCGGAACCAAAACGACGCTCACCTCTGACATCGAACAGCAGTCCGCGGACGCGACCCTCGAATATGCGGTTGTCCGTTCGCAGGGGAAGGATCTCAAATGGTCCGACGAAAACGTCGCGGTCGCTCCGGGCGTGCCGGTCCATGTGGAAGCGAAGGTGAACGCCGGCAAGCCGAGCGACTCCTTCTACGTGGAAATCCGCGAAACCAACGGGACGGTCCACAAGGCGTGCATCGGCACGGGCACCGTCACCTGCAGCGTGGACATCACCTACGCGGACGAATATAAGAACCATTTCTTCATCATCCGCGTGGTTGACCAGAACAATCGTCGACGCGATTTCCGCCTGGCCGACGGGGCCTATGTCGGCGGCAAACAGGGGTTCGGCGGACGCGTCCGCCTGATCACGGACAAGGTCGCGGTGAAGCGCGGCGACACCGTGTACCTCTCGACCAAAATCATGGGCGAGAACTCCCCGATCGCCAAGCTCACCACCCGGATCATCGACCTCGAAACCGACAGGGTGATCCTGGCCTGCAACTGGACCACGGAATGCCGGACCAAAACCGTCATGGACAGTTCCCTCCCGTCCCACCGATTCTACGCCACGGTCGTGGACGACAAGGGCCGCGAATACCACGCGAGTTTCGCGCCGCAGCCGGTCACGGTCATGCCGTAAAGACCCGAGAGCCGCCGAGAGGCGGCTTTTGCGTCGGACGGTTGCCTGTTGTGGAAAAACCTGATAGAATAGTGCTATCATTCAATGATTTTTCCGTATGGGACTTCCCGGACATCGTCGAACCAGCTCGCATAAACGGCGCCGCGCGTCGCATTTTGCGTTGAAACCCGCGAGTATCACGTCGAACAAAAAGACCGGAATGCAGCATTTTTCCCACCGCGCCGCCCCGGGAGCGACGGAATATAACGGCCATCCCATCCATGTGAAGGGCCGAGAAAAAAAGCTGGAAAAACTCCTGAAAACCGCCGCTCCCGAACACGCCCACGAGGGTCACGACCACGCCTAATCCCCCGCCCGCACCTTCCCGGGACTTCAGAACGGCATTCTGGATCCTCCTCGCCCCTTGTATGTCCAACCGCCACCTTGCCCGCGCCATTGCGATGCAATCTCTCTACGAGTGGGATTTTCACCATGCGCAGCGGGATGCCGTCCAGATCCTCGAACGGAATCTCGAGGAGATGGCGCCGGAGCTGGACGAAAAGGATTTCGCGAAACATCTCGTGGCCGACCTCCTTGCGCACCGCGACGAGATCGATGCCATGATTTCGAAATTCGCGCCGGACTGGCCGCTCGAAAAAATTACGACGGTCGATCGCAACGTGCTGCGAATCGGCGCCTACGAGCTGGTGTATAACGACGAGATCCCCTCGAAAGTCGCCATCAACGAGGCGATCGAGCTCGCAAAAACGTTCGGCGGCGAGTCTTCCGGAAAATTCGTGAACGGCGTCCTTGGCGCCGTCTACCGGAACCAGATCGAACAAGGGCATGTGAAAGAGGCGGACAAACCGAAGGAAAAGAAGGAAGAACCGAACGAACATGGAACTGCTGAAAGACCTTAGCGTCCTCGAACAGCGTCTCGGCTATACGTTCCGGGACAAGGGCCTGCTCATCCAGGCGATCACCCACCGCTCCTATCTGAACGAGCATGCGGATTTTCCCTATCCGCACAACGAACGGCTGGAGTTTTTGGGCGATGCCGTATTGGAACTCATCGTGACGGAGCACCTGTACCAAAACTACGCGAACCCCGAGGGCGAGCTCACGACCTGGCGTTCGGCGCTCGTGAACGCGAAAACCCTTGCGGGGATATCCAACCAGCTGCAGTTCGAGGACTTCCTGCTCCTCTCCAAGGGGGAGGCGCGGGACAAGCAATCGAAAGCGCGGATGTACATCCTCGCGAACGCGATCGAGGCGATCATCGGCGCGATTTATCTGGACGGCGGGACGTCCGCGGCAGGACAGTTCATCAAGACGCACGTGCTTTCCCACCTGCCATTCATCCTGAAGAATGCGCTGTACGTGGATCCGAAGAGTAAATTCCAGGAGACGGCGCAGGAGCTCCTGGGCGTCACGCCGTCGTATAAAGTCCTGTCGGAAGTCGGACCTGACCATCAGAAGGAGTTCACGGTCGGCGTGTTCCTTGAAAAGGAAATGGTCGCGGTCGGCCGCGGCACGTCAAAGCAGGAAGCGCAAGTCGCCGCCGCCGACGCGGGCCTTGAAGCGAAAGGTTGGAAATAATTCACGCGCCCTTAGCTCAACGGATAGAGTGCTGGTCTTCGGAACCAGTGCTGGGGGTTCGATTCCCTCAGGGCGCACCATAACAATATCCCGCTGATCTGCGGGATTTTGTTATTGATCTGACGTTACGGCGCCTTCAGTTCCTCGCCATACCCGATGCCCACGACTTGGAACCAGTCGTCCGATCCCCCCTCGGAACCCGCTGCCGAGCTGTGCATCGGGGACGAGTTGTCCGAGAACAGGGCGTGGCCGGCCTCGAGATAATTCGGCTTTGGGTTTGTCGGGTCGGTATCAACCGGTGAATTCAGGCGGAGAAGATGATAAATGTTCGGAGAAGCCAGAAACGGCGGCGCACCATCCCACGCCTCCTGGACAAAGCGGTTATGGATGAGGTACCCGCCATATTTTCCCACGGAAGAGCCGCCGCTCGTGAGCGCGTTCAGCGTCCGCAGTTTTGCCTTCTTGGCTGTTTCGATGGGACTCGCGACGATCCCGATGATGGAATAGGTGGCGCCATACGTCGGGACTTCCAGCTCGTCATCGAACGTCAGGAACACGTTGAATCGTTCCTCTGCTCCGAAGGCGGCGATGTCGTCATCCGAACCCTTCGTGATGTCGTGAAGCTTCTGCGGCTCCACGGCCCGGAGCGCCGTCACGCGATACGGCAACGCGACCTCCTGCCCGTCCTGGACGATCCGTACCTCGCGGACCAGGTATCCGGGCGTGGAGAGGATGATCGGTATATATAGTTGCTTGAGGGTGACCTTCCCGAACCGTGACGGATCTTTTTTATAGGTGATGTTGAACTTCAAAAGCTCCTTGGGGGCTTTCCACACGCCCGGGGCGGGCAACGTGTACGATTCGAGCGGAAGCTGATTCACGATCAGTTCGTTTTTCGGCTCTTTCTTCGTGACGACTGATGGCAATTTTGCCGCGGGCGCGACGGAGGATTGTTTCGACGGAGAAAAAGAAAAACCGAACCCGTATCCGTAGGCGGCGAGGCCGAACAGGAGCAGGGCGGCGGCGATGGTCACGACCTTGGTCGCGACGTCGGTTGTTGCTTTCGCTTTCGTTCTGACGGCGTTTGTCATACGGACAAGCGTACCACACCTCGACGGATCACGGTTTTCGCACAACCCCTTTCCCCTGTGCGGCTTCATCATTTTCCAGATCCGTCGTGAGCGCGGGAGCGGTTCGCGTGAAGAGGGTCGCGGTCTCCGCGTCCGTCGCTTCGAAGCGGGTTTCGCCGAGGAGCTGCGCAAACCGGTTCGCGTCCGCTTCCGTCGGGGTGATCGCGACCGAGAACGTGACCGTCGACTCGTTCACGATCGCCGGCAGCCGGTTCAGCATCCAACGGACCGTCCGCGTCTGTTCGTCGTACGACACCTCCCCCGCGTCGACGACCGTCGCGCCCGGCCATGACGCGATCTTCGGGAGCGACGCCGACATCTTCATGTCTTTCAGCTCATGGAATTTTTTTGAAACCGTCCACTGGATCCGGTACGTCGTCGTCTGTCCCACGACCGGCGGCAACGGGCCGGACCCGATCGGCGCGCCTTCCTCCGAAAAATACCGCGCCTCGACGTCCGCCGTTGCGTCGGTGAGATACCGGAGCGTGATGGGCGCGGATTTCACCACGCGCTTCACGGTCTCGGACCCCACCGCGCCGATTTCCGCTTCAAGAGTAACGCGGAACGCCAACGACGGAAAACCCGCCGACCGTTGCAACGCGGTCACCCCGACGTCGATGAACCCGTCCTCGCGCGGCGGCAAACGCTTAAGCGCCACAACCTGCTCCTTCCCCCAGGTGATCACGTTCCCCTTCCGCGTGCCGCTCGCGTTGTCTTCCAGCGTCGCCCAATCAACGAGTGGAGCTGTCCCCGGGGTCGAGCTGACGGCTTCAACGCGAAGGCGGAGCGTCACGTCGCGCAGGTCTTCCGTCGCCGTGTTTTCGTAGCTGATTCCGAACCGAAGCGGGCTTCCGTACGCGATCGCCTGATCCGTATCGTTCCCGTTCACGACGAGCTTGAGCGAGAGGTCGCCGGCCAGGACCGTAAACGAAGTCTCCGTCCGTTGGCTGGGAAGAAACGCCCCTTCGGAAGACGTTCGTCCGGTTTCGGCGACGACATGCGCTTCGCCGGACACGCCGGACGCGAAACTCCCCCGGACGACCACAGTCGTCGACGCGCCGGCGGCAAGCACCGGCAGCGGGACGCGCCAGACACGGCCGTCGATCGTGCCGTTCGTCGAGGTCGCGTCAAGCTGAAAACCTTCCGGAAGCGTGATCCGCGATTCAAGCCCCTCAAACGGGGTTTCTCCGGCGTTTTCAATCGCATAGGAAAACGCAACGCGGTCGCCGGGCAGGACCTTCGCCGGGACGATCAGCGTCCCGTTCAGCACGCTGTTCGCGTATTGCAACACCTTGGTCGCCAGCGCCTCGAAGTCGCTGTTGAAGCTGGCCGGCCGGTAGCTTCCGACGACCTGGAGTGCGGTCGTCGTCCCGAGGGCGCCCGTGAACACGCCACGGATCTTGATCGTTCCCCGCCCCTCCACGGGCAACGCGCCGAGCTTCCAGGTCATCTCCTCCCCGACCGGCCGCGGATCAAGCTCGCTCACGACAAAGTCACTTGGAAAGCTGATCCGAAGCTCGGCCGACGCGATCGGTTCGGACGTCCGGTTTCGATAGTTGATGAAATACGTCGTCTCCTGCCCAAGCGACACGCTTTCCGGCCCCTCCACCTGCAGTTCCAGTCCTTGGCCGGTGAACCCTCGAAACGGTTTGAACAGCGAAAATCCCGCCCAAGCCGCGGCCACCAGTACGAAGACGAACGTCATCCCCGCGAGAATCGTGTAGAGCCACCACCGCGATTTCACCGGCTCGAGTTTCGTGAGATCCGGGACGTCCCCGCCGTCATCGCGGTAAATGGCCGTGAGTCCTGATTCGATCTCCTCCGCGTTATTGTGTTTTTTCTTGCTCATGGGATGGCTCTTCGAGAAGGGCGGCGAGGGCCGTATCCTGATCCCACGCCCCGGCCCACGCGATCGCTCCGGTCGCCGGCGTGAACCCGCGCAACCACACGGTTCGCCACCCCGACGGAAGGACGACCGACGTCTGGATCTGCCGCGAGGATTTTCCCGACTGGCTGCTCAAGAGCAGCGTGTAGCTTCGGCGCGCGGAGTCGGACGCGCTCCCCCCGGGGCCGGCCTCGATCCGATCATGCATGTCACCGACGGTGAACGGCAGGCGATAGCGATAGACGAGCGTCTGCGTCTCTCCGGGATCCAGCTGCGCCCACCCGCCGAACACGGTGCGCGTTCCTTCGGTCGAGATCGTCGCGTCGCCCGCCGTCTCTTCATCCCCTTCAAAACTTGCAAGCAGCGGGTCGGGGCCATAATCGTCGTCGGGCCGTTTGAACAGCGCGGGCGGCGGCGGACGGAATCCCTTCGTCTCGAGAAGCCGGCTGCCGAGCGGGACGTACAGCCGGACGTACGACACGTTCCGGACCCCTCGGAACAGCTCCCCTTTCACCCCGCCATGCGAACGCGTCAGCGTGACGGAATCCACGATGGATCCGTCGGGCTGGATCTCCGCGACATGTTCGACGGCCTCGTCGATCACTCCGTCCGTCTTCTGGCCCGCAATGTTCGCCTCGATGATCGCGAGACTGTCCCCCGTCGTCGGCTTGAGCTCGCCGCTCCAGCCGTACCGCTCTGCCGGGCGCTGCTCGTCCTCGTCCGTGAGATACACCTGGATGTCCTTCGTCCGAAGCGCGTCGGACATGAGCGCCGCGACGGCAAGGTATTCGTCTTTCGTGAGCGCCTTCATCCGTTCAACCAGCGCGTCCGCGAGGTCGCCGATGAATTTTTTCGGGGTGTTCGCGACCCTGTCGTATTCGAGTTCCACCGCCTTCTGCGTTTCCAGCAAAAAATTGTTCCGGTCGATGACCTTTCCGTACGCCGGCATATCGATCGGCCCCGTAATCTCGAGCGCGCGTTCGACGAACGAGGCGTTCACCGCGATGACCCCGTCCTGGGTCGGCTGTCCGGACTTGCTCCAGAACCACAGCATCTTCCGCGCGCTGGTGGGAAAATCCGGGAACCAGTTCGCATCCTGGAACTGCCAATGGGGATTGATGAGGTGGAGCGGTTTCGGGGACACGACGTGCGCCAAAAGCTGGCCTTTCAGATCGTACGTCCCGCCCGGAGGGACGCGAAGCGTTTTCACCGCGCCGCGGTCGAGCGTCACTTCCGCGACAGACCCCATGAAGCCGCCCGTCGGACGAAGTTCGGTGTGGTTCTGGAAGACCAGGAGATACGAACGCGCGCGGTCCTTCCCGACGAGTTCGGAGAGGAGCCCCGCGAGGCCGGAGAGGTCGCGGACGGACTCCGCGGCGGATTCCAGGCGGCGGCGGAGCATGACGAACTGGTCTCGTTTGTCGTCCGGAAGCGCGTCGGGTTTGACGCTCGCGGCCGCGCGGCTTGCGTCAGAGAGGAGCGGCAGCGTCCCCTGCGCGTACGCGGCGAGCGTATCGAGCCGCTCATCCAGGCGGCGCGAGGGATCGCCGAACACCTTGTCGAATCCGTCCGCCAAAATCGCGCCGGCCTGGCTCACCTTGTCGCCGGCTTCGAGCAGGGCGCGCGCCGAGCGATAGGTCGTCGGCAAGACGGACGCCAACCCCACGGCCAGGGCGTTCGATTCGCCGAGCATGGCGTCCGCCTCCCGGAAATGGGCAGAGGCGCGCGTAAGCGACGCGGCGACCTCCGGCGCCCGACGGCCGTCGGCGGCGGACAGGAGTTCTTGCACCGCCTGGGTTCCGGTTCCGGCGGTGGCTTCCGACGTGCGGAGGAATGATCGGTATAGCGTCACGGCGTTTGCGGGGATCGTAATGACGAAGAGAAGCCCCACGAACCCGGTCAGCGCGCGGGCGGGTGACAACCGCGCCATTTCCAGAATCGCCGCGGGCGTGTTGCCATCCTCGGACGTTCGGCGTTCCACGCGCTGCACGCGCTTGAACAGCCCGCCGAAATCCGCGGCGATGGAGCGCGTCGCTTGCGACACGCGATGCAAACGTCCGTAGGAACTCCGACACGCGAGCTCGAAGGTGGCGCAGGTGAACTGGTCGGTAAACACGCGCGGATCGCACGGCTCAATGGCGAGGTCCTGCGTCAGCGTCCCGAACACGCCGGCTTCCGTTTCTTCGGCGTCCGGCGCGTGATCGGACGCCATGCACGCATCCCAGGAAAACCGTTCCTCTTGCGACGCTTCCTGTTCCGCGAGCCGAATCCGGCGGAGCGAGAGGACGAAGGGGCTGCGCGGTCGGTCGTCGCGATGGATCAGCACCGGCCGCTCCGTGGCGGACGACACCTCGTCGGACAGCAGGCCGATCGCGGCGACATCGAGATCCTCGATCCGGTCCGGAAGGTCGGGCGCCTCCGCCGGCGCGAGGTCGGAAACGACGTTCCGCGCCGGTCGCGACCGGGTTCGCTTGGCTTTTCGCGCCCGACGGCGGACGCCTTCAGGGGAAACCATCGTGATCCCATCCTGTTCGATCACGCCGGCCAATCGCGATTCAAGATCATTTCCGCTGTTGACGTCGTTGAACATCATGCAAAAAGTTATGTCATTCCCACCACGGATTCATAGACCGCGAGCGTCCGTTTCGCCGCCGCGGCCCAGTCATGCCGCGCCTGGAGTCCCGGCAACGCGGACATTGCCATTTCCCGTGCGGCGTTCGGATCCTGGAGCACGCGTTCGATGGCCCCAAGTATAGCAGTTCTAGAGCCCGATTGAAAGAAAAACGCCGCATCGGGCCCGAGCGTTTCCGGCAGGGCGGCGGCGTCGGACGACACGACCGGACATCCTGCCTGAATGGCCTCGAGCGGCGGCAGGCCGAACCCCTCGAAGCGGGACGGAAACACGAGCGCCAGAGCTTCCCGATAGAGGCCCGTAAGCTGCGCGTCGTCCACGTACCCCAAAAACTCGATGCGGGGCAAACCTCGGCGCTGGACCGCAATCCGCGTGCGCCGCATGAACTCGTCATCCGCGCCGGCAATCTTGAGGTGGAGCGATGGATGGCGCATTTCAAGCTCCGCCCAGGCGTCGAGCAGCAGATCAAGGCCCTTATGGGGATAGGCGGAACCGACGTACAGAAGGTAATCGGACGACGGAGGAGCCGAGGAGCGGAGGGGCGAAGGAGCCGTCTTGCGACCCATGCCTTCGCCCGTGATGACGATCTTTGGCGCGACGCCCGGGTACAGGGTCCGGAGATCATCCGCGACGAATGCCGTCGGAACAAGAATCTTTTTCGCGTGTGCGAGGGCGGCGGCGATCGTCCATCGGTAGCCGGCGCGCTTGATCGTCGCGATGAGCGGCCCGCGCGTGGAGATGCGCGCGGACGCGGGCTCATGCCGGAGCAGCAGATCATGGATCGTCACGACGAGCGGACCGGAATACGCCACGGGGACGTTCCAATGCGGAATGTGGATCACGTCGCAGCCGATCTTCCGAAAGACGCCGGGCATGTTCACCTGTTCACGCACCCCGTACCAAGGAACGTCGGCCACGATGGTCTCGACCGACGGATGGGTGGAAAACGGATGGATGGGTTGGCGCGTGACGAGCACATACCGATGTTCCGGCGCGACGGCAAGCAGGGCGCGGACAAGCTCTTCGACATAGCGTCCGATCCCCCGCGTCGCTTTCGGCGTCATCATCCGCGCGTCAATTCCGATTCGCATAGTATCTCTCGTAACGTATAACGCGGGGCGTGAAAGGACAATCGCTCAACGGGTTGACACGGCCCCTTTTTTTCGATATGTTGAATATCCGCACATTTTGGAGGACACCATGAACAAAGAAGCGCGACTTGGGAACGCGCTTCGCGTTCCCGATGTTCCCCGTCTCGTCAATCCGCAAACGCAGAAAGACTTCCAGGAGCGCGATATCCTCGCGCAAACCATCCGCCTCATCATCCCGCGCACCGTCGACATTCTTCTGCCGAGCGGCCCGTCCGATCTTCCCCTGGTCCGGTTCCGCTATCGCGGCGCCAACAAGCCGGCCCAATACTGGGCACGACACCTTTCCTTCTATATCAACCTGGTGGAAGGCGGCGGATGGATCGGACGCCTCTCGCACATCAGCATGTCGCGTTGCGAACTGTTCATCAGCCCGCGCGAGGACGGGACGAATGACGAGCTCGCCCAATACGGGATAGAGCAGTCGGCCGAACCACGGATTCGGACCGTTCGCATCGGGATGTGCTATGGCCGTTCGGATTTCAACCGCACCTTCTTCATCAGCGATCTCCGCACGCTTCATTGACCCGCGTCGCTCCGACCCGGGTCTTTTTTTATTGCCACGGCACGGTCTTACACGTTCCGCCGAGCGGGGCCGTGGAGAGATCGAGAGATTGGACTTTGTCTCCTTCGGAATTGTCGTAGACCGAATTGTTCTGTGCCGGGTCGATGCACAAGGGATTCACGTTCGGGAGTTGCGGCAGTCCAACCGTCACACCGCCGAACGTATTATCGTGGAAGGCGCCGTCCGTCACCGTGAGATAGCTGCCGTCATTCCAGAATCCGGCGAGATCGGCATACGCGACATCAACCCCATGCATCTCCAGGATGGAACCGCCCGCGAGCATGATGTTATTTCCCTCGACCGTTCCGACTTTTTTCGATCCGTGGAGGACGGCGTTCTTCAGATGCACCTTAGATCCGTTCAGGAGCAGGATCCCGAACCCGTCATTGTCCGCGAGCTCCAATCCGTCCACGAGAAGCGACGCGCCATCGGCAACCGTGACACCGGCGTAGCGATACAGACCGCCACCCGTTTCGAACGACAATGATCCGTCATGCGTCGTTCCGCTCGCGGTGAGCTTCGTCCCTTTGGCAAGCGTTCCGCTTCCGCGGACGACGAGACCGTGGCTGAAGTTATCTTTCAGCGTGAGCGTGTCGATCTCGAGCGTTGTCCCGCTCTCCACGTACACCCCGGTCCCGTTCAGCGCCTTCTGGATCTCCAGCTCCTTCAAGGAGACGACCGCAGATTCCTGGACAGATTTTTTCAGGACCTCGTTGAATTCGAAAATCAGCGGCGGCAATCCGACGGAGTATCGAGGGAGCGACGCCGGCCGGAATCGGGACACGGCCCGCCCTCGGACGGCCGCACCCTGGATTCCCGTCTGATCAACCTCAACGGCATGGAGCGAGAGCGTTCCACCGCTCTGCCGGATCCCGAATCCCTTCGCGTTCACGATCAACACCTCCCAAAGCTCGGTGACGGCCTTCGCGTTCTTCACGGTGATGGCGGCGGGGAGGGGGGTGTTTTTGAACGTGAGGGTTTTTAAAATCAGTTTGTGTGATCCGGTATTCGTGAGGGTTCCCGCGATGACGGGCAACGAGCGACCCACGCCGATGATGTCCGTAGCGCGCGTGATAACGAGGTCGTCCGAATACGTTCCGCCGGAGACTTCGACGACCGCATGGCAGTAATTATCTTTCTGTGCCTGGTGCAAGGCGGCTTTGATCGTAGGATAGGCCTGCGGCACCGCGAGCGTCGGGCTTGAAGACAGACAGACCTGGACCGCGGTGATCTTCGGCGAACTCGTCGGCACGAACGCGGTCTTGGTCCGGGCGGCGAACCCGAACCCGTAGCCGTACGCCGCCAAGCCGAACATCGCGATCGCGAGCACGGCGATCAGCACGTTCGTGGTCACCCGCGTGGTCGTCCGAGCAAGGGTCCTGGTATGAGGCATGCGCTTCCGCTTGTTCATTTCAATTTTTTCCCGATCCAATGCTCGACGATGTCTTTCATGTCGGCGACGCGCACGCGGGGAATCTTTCCGAGCCGCTTCTCCTTGATCCGCGCGTCGGCCTTGTCGATCTCGCCGATGAGGTGTCCGATCCGACGCTGTACGCCCTCAAGCTCGGGATCCGTGATGTGCTCCCCCATCTTTTTCAGGTGACCAAGCTCCTCGTCGAGCTCGCGCCGATCCCGCTGCAATGCCGCGAGCTGCGTTGTCACGCTCTCGCCGCTCGACGCGAGGAGGGCCTTTGCGTGTTTCGTATTGTGCGATGATTCGATCGAGACCTTCGCCCCGGCCTCATCCAGAAGGTCGATCGCCTTATCCGGAAGAAACCGATCCGTGATGTGCTTGGATGAAAGGTCGACCGCGGCTTTGAGCGCGGCATCCTCATAGAGAACGTTGTGATGCTCCTCGTATGCGCCTTTGATTCCGCGGAGAATCTGGAGCGTCGCCTCCGGGGACGGTTCGCCGATGACGACCGGCTGGAACCGGCGGTTCAGCGCATCGTCCGGTTTGATGAAGGCGTTGTATTCCTTCCACGTCGTCGCGCCGATCGCCTGGAGCTCGCCGCGCGAGAGCGCGGGCTTCAAAATGTCGGAGACGTTCATGGCGCCTTCCGCTCCCTTGGCCTGCTCGATCATGTGGATCTCATCGATGAACAGGATGATCGTGCGGCCCATCCCTTTGATCTCGTCGGTGATTTTTTTCATGCGCTCCTCGAACTCGCCGCGGTATTTCGTTCCGGAAATGAGGCCGCCGAGATCCAAGGCCAGAACTCTTTTTTCACGCAGCCTGCCGGGCACGTCTCCGGCGGCGATCCGACGGGCGATCCCTTCCACGACCGCCGTTTTCCCGACGCCCGGCTCGCCCAGAAGAAGCGGATTGTTCTTGCTCCGGCGCGCCAAAATGTGGATCACGCGCTCGATTTCATCTTCCCGTCCGATGACCGGATCGAGTTTTTTCCCTTCCGCTTCAGCCGAGAGGTCGCGCGTGTACGTTTGAAGAACAGGTCCGCGCGAAGAGGATGAGGACGGTTTACCGCCGCCTCCACCGGAACGCAGCCGGTAGAAATAATAGAGCAGCCCGCCGATCGCGAGCATCAAAATCGTGATCAATTTTTCGTTGTCAATGTTGAACATGTACGGAAGTATACCTTGACGCTGGTCTGCGAGGAAGATAGATTGTGTACATGCCTCGCGGCGAACAATCCCGCCGATCCGTTACCCTCTCCTTCACGCTGGGGATTGTTCGCATTTTTTTCGCCTCCTAGGTCGTTTCCGCATCCTGAACCAATCGGAATGCGAAAACGGCCTCCAACAGGAGGTTGTTTTGTTCCTTGCTGCTCCTTTTTGCTGCGTTGGTTCGTCCATTTGCCAGAGGTAAAGCAGATGAAAAAAGAGAACGATCCACTTCCGACCGAAACGTTGTCCTCCCAGGCCGGCGCCGTCGCCCACGGGGTCCAACCGCCGCGTTCACATCCCGGTTTCGATGAGGACCTCGTCGATCCCCGCGGCGAGTTCGGCGAAGAGGCGCGCTTGAACCGCGCGCTCCTCGAAGCGTCCGTCGAAAGCGAACGGTCACGGAAGATCTCCGGAAAGACGCCCTTCACCGGCTCCTGACGGATCCGGCGCACAACACGACTCAACGCCATCTCGGCGTTTTTTTCTTTCCCAAACCCTCCCTCAGTTCAATCCTGGCCTTTTCAAAACACGTAAAAACAGCTCCACAAGAGCTGTTTTTACGTGGTGCCGAGGGCCAGGATTGAACTGGCGACGCAAGGATTTTCAGTCCTTCGCTCTACCACTGAGCTACCTCGGCAAATTATTTCTTTTTTGATTTGCCACCCAACAACCATCCTCCGCGCCGCTCACGTTCTTCTTCCGTCCCCATCAGACGGGCGTCCAAGGGACCGAAGATGACCAGAAGCACGAGGACGATTCCAGCTGTCGCAAACGCCGGGACATACAGCCCCAATCCGGCAGCGATGCCGATGCCTGCCACGACCCACATGGTCGCGGCGGTCGTGAGACCTCGAACCGATCCTGCGGCTTGGATGATCGCGCCGGCGCCGAGAAACCCGACGCCCTGGACGACAATCGATGCGAGACGCGTCGGATCCGTCGTCTCCGGCCAGAGGGCGTACGCATACGCGCCGACGAGCGCCATAACAGCAGATCCCAACCCGATGAGCGCGTTCGTGCGAACGCCAGCCGGCTTCTCGCGGAGCTCGCGCTCAATGCCAATGAGACCGGACAGCACGGTCGCGATCACGAGGCGGATGATGATTTCTTGCGTTGAAAGTTCCATGGAACAAGCGGCGGGATGATACCATCACCCCTTTTTCATGTCGAGCGCCAGCGAGTTGATGCAAAACCGTTTGCCGGTCGGCTGCGGCCCGTCGTCGAAGACGTGGCCGAGATGGGAACCGCAACGGCCGCACGTCACCTCCGTCCGGCGCATTCCGTGGCTGTCATCCTGCGTGAGCTTCACGCTATCAGGGGTTGCCGGTTCGTAAAAACTCGGCCACCCGCTACCCGAATCGAATTTCGCATCGGAAGAAAACAGCGCGGCTCCGCAGGCGCCGCAGTGATACATCCCCGTCTCGGTTGAATGATAATACTTCCCGGTGCCCGCGGCCTCCGTCCCTTTCTCGCGTAAGATGTGGTACTGCTCGGGTGTGAGTTCCTTCCTCCACTCCGCTTCGGATTTTTGTATAGGTTGCATGTCGGTCATAATGGACATCATACCGAGATCCCGTCTGCCTTGCCAAGATCGAATGGGTCCGTTATGATTCCGACGTTTTCACAAGGATTTTTCAGGCGCGTGTAGCTCAGGTGGTTAGAGCGTCACACTGATAATGTGAAGGTCCCTGGTTCGAGTCCCCTCACCCGCTCCAATAAAATCACTCCGGCAAACACCGGAGTGATTTGATTTTGAAGTGGTAACGGGATTCAATCATTGAAGGACTGAAGCCGCTC
>JACQMO010000029.1 GCA_016203535.1 Candidatus Uhrbacteria bacterium
CGCGGAGAATTCGCGACCGCAATCACCGCCGACGGTAATCTGCCGCTCGTAGCTTAAGCCGGCAGGCGGGAAAATGGCAGTAAGACTTGGCCTAGCGGCCCGGAGCGCTGCGAAAAATACATGCACCACGTCCGCGCTCAATACCTCCCTCCTTTTCGCCCGATCGCGCGCCGTTTCCTGGCCCACGGGTGCTTCGCTTTCTTTTTCGGTCCCGCTGAAATCCGCCGTGATTCATCCGGAAGTTTCGAAAACGGCCGGTTTTTCGCCTTCACCACGATCGGCGTCCCGTCGAATCCGAATTTTTCGCGCAGCCGGTTTTCAAAATATCGCAGCCAGGACGTGTGGACGGATTCCTTTTCGCCGCGGACCGTAATGAGGAAGGACGGCGGCTCGATCCCGATTTGCGTCGCGTCAAAGATATACGGCGATTTCGGCCCCGCGGCGGGGAGGGGTTTTTTTCTCGCGACGACGGTTTTCAGGAACCGCTGCAGTGCATTGTACGCGATCTGCCGTCGGCGTTCCTCGCGGATCTGGAACGCAAGTTCGAGGAGCTTGTCCGTCCGGAGACGGTTTTTTGCGGAGACGAAAACGACCGGCGCCCATGACAGGAACGGGAACGTCTGGCGGATCAGTTCCTCGAACTCCGCCGCCGTGCCCGTCTGCTTGTCTTCCACGAGATCCCATTTGTTGGCGATGAGGATGAGGCCGCGACCCGCGTCCTGCAGAAGTCCGGCGAGATGCCGGTCCTGAGTGGTCACGTCCTCCGTCACGTCGAAGACGAGCAGCGCGACGTCCGCGCGCATGAGCGCCTGTTCGTTCCGCCCGATCCCGGCTTTTTCCAGACCCGCTTCGACCTTGCTTCGCTTGCGCATCCCGGCGGTGTCGATTAGCGTCACATGTTCGCCCTTCCAGTCGAAGCTCGTATCCTGCGGCTCGCGCGTGGTGTGGGGGGTGGAGGAAACGATGACGCGCTCTTCGCCGAGAATCGCGTTCATGAGCGACGATTTTCCGACGTTCGGCCGTCCCATGATGACGAGTTTGAGTCCCTCGTCCGTGCGGAGCGGCTGCGGAGGACGTCCACGCCGCTCGAGATCTTCGTAGATCAGATCGAGCAGGTCGCCGATTCCGCGGCCGGTCGAAGCGGAGACGGCGATCGCTTCGCCGAGACCAAGCCCGAACACTTCCTTTGTCGCCGACAAACTCATTTTGCGCGGGTCGTCGATTTTGTTCGCCACGAGGAGGATGTGCGGATTCAGGGCGCGGACGTTCTTCGCCAAATCGCGGTCCGTACCGAGCACGCCGGCGTCGGCGTCGACAAGAAACAGGACGAGATCGGCTTCGCGGATCGCGTGTTCCGCCTGCCGGAGGATCCCCCGGCCGATTTCCGATCCCTGGTCCGCGTCAAGCCCGCCGGTGTCGACCGCTTCGATCCCCAGGCCCCGCCAGGTGACGACGCCGTAGTTGCGGTCGCGCGTGGTGTGCGGGATGTCGGACACGAGCGCGCGCGTGGTTTCGGTCAACCGGTTCCAGAGCGTGGATTTTCCGACGTTCGCCCGTCCGACGATGGCCACGACGGGAAAGTTTTTACTCCGTCGCATACGGGTCGACGAGCCCCAGGCTCGATTCTCCCAAGATCACCAAAAATTCCGTCGCCGTTGCGCCGACCGGTTCGGGCGTGAGCTCGTCGGAATAGACGATGCGCGTCGAGGTCTCGGACGCCCACGACGGCAGGACGGTGGAGACGTTGGCGTGGAGGAGCTTTTTCAGGCGGGCGAGTTCGGTGGTTTTTTTGCCGCCCGTGAGGTCGAAGATGACGGTGCGTTCATATCCGCGCCGCACGGCGTTTCCCGTGCCGACGACCGTGTACCCTTGTTTCTTGAGGAGCGCGGACACCTGCCCCGCGAATCCGCCGCGCACCGTCCCGTTCTTGATTTCGACGCGGACGACCTCGCTCGGCCGCTCGTCTTGCGCGCGTTCTTCCTTCGTCGCGAACGGGTTTTGCGCGATCCGTTGCAGCTCCGACCAGTCCGGTTTTTTCGGGAACAACATGAACGCGCCGTCCACGTTCGCCGGGACCAGTTCGCCGTCCGGTTCGTCCGTAAGCACGTTCGTCGTGACGCCTCCATCCGTCACGCGCAGGGCGAGCGGGGCCATCTTGACGAGATCCCATGGCGAGAGGTCGGTTTGGACGTGGGACGAAACGATCCCCCAGAGTTCGGCGATCTTTCCGGGATTCGTGAGCACGCCGCGCGAGAGGAGTTTCTCCCGGACGGCCCGAATGACGAGCTGTTGCCGGCGGCTCCGCGCGAAGTCGCCGCCTTCGCCGTTCGTCCCGTGGCGGGAGCGGACGAACCGGAGCGCCGTCGCGCCGTCCATGTGCTGCGGACCTTCCTTGAAACCCACGGTCTGCCATTTGTCGTCGAGCGTCGGATAGGAATAATCCGTGAACCCCCGCTCGACGGTGAGATCGAGGCCGCCCAGCGCGTCGATGAACGTTTCAAACCCTTTGAAATCAACCTTGATGGAGTGGTCGATCCGGACGCCGAACAGTTTGCCGATTTCCTTGGATGCCATGGCCGTGCCCTGTCCCGGGTGGTCCTGCTCCGCGTACGCGTTCACGGCGTTGATTTTCTGGAATCGCGCGCCGCCGAGCGGAAATGCCAGGTCGCGGGGGATCGAAAGGAGGGCGACTCGCTCCGCCTGCGTGTTGACGGACGCGAGGATGATGGTGTCCGTGAGTTCCGAGCCGTGGTGTCCGGGACCACCCACGCCGAAGAGCATCACATTCATGCGTCCGTCCGGCGTCGTGATCGCGTCCCCGGCGTTTTGGTTTTCGCCAAGGACGAGACGGCGGATGTCGCCGATCACCGGGAGGTTGCCGATCTCCATGAGCACGTTCGTCCCTTTCGAGACCGAGAGATACGACGCGCCGGCGCCGATGGCCGAAAGGACGCCGACGGACAACGTAAAAAAGACGGCCACCGCGATGGTCGTGCGCCGCGCCGCGCGGTCGTGCTCCGGATTCAGGAAATCAACCTGGACGTGGTTCCGCATGCTGTGCGGAGTTTAGCAGCGTTTACGCGCTGAAGCAACAGGTTGTGGTATACTTCTTCATACGTATGTCCCATGCGCTCGCGCGGCTTCGGGAACGTCTCCGACGTTTGGGTTTTTTTGTGTCGCAGCCGTCATCGCGGAGTGCGGTTCTCGCAGCGTGCGTGATCGCCGTGGGCGTCTTGGTGATCGGACATGAGGCGAAGGCAATTGATTTTCCGAGCGCGCAGGATGCGACGGATTGGGTGCTGAACGCCATCGGCCAACTCCTCGCGATCATTATCGACGTGCTGGGGAAACTCGTGATCATCGTCGTGAACGTCCTGATCGCGTTCGCCCAGTACAACAATTTCCTGAAAGCGCAGCCGGTCGAGATCGGATGGGTGCTCGTCCGGGACGTGGTGAACATGTTCTTCATCGTGGTGCTTTTGATCTCGGCGTTCTCCACGATCATCGGATACAAGGAATTCCATTATTCCCGGGTGCTTCCGCGGCTGCTTCTCATGGCCGTGCTCATCAATTTTTCGAAAACGCTCATCGGGCTCATGATCGACTTCTCGCAGGTGCTCATGCTCACCTTCGTGAACGCGTTCAAACAGGCGGCCGGCGGGAACTTCGTGACTGCGCTCAAGCTCGATAAGGTGACGAAGCTCGGAGAAAGCCAGGAAGGGTACGAACCGCTCAAACTGGTCGCCGCTTCTGTCCTCGGGATCATCATGCTCGGCATCGCGTTGACGCTCGTCGTCATCATGACGGCGTTCATCGCGTTCCGCATCGTCGGTCTGTGGTTCCTGCTCATCATGTCGCCCATGGCGTTTTTCGCCTGGGCCCTTCCGGGAAAATTACAGAAGGCGCTCACGGCGTTCACCGACACGTTCTGGAGCCGGTTGAGCACGTTGCTTATTGCCGGGCCGGTCATGGCGTTTTTTCTTTGGCTCGCCCTGGCCGTCGTGCAGGGGAGCGGGCTTGCGTTCGGGGACACCATCGGGGATTCCGCGGAACTCAACAGCGCGGCGGGTTCGGATTCCTTCGTGTCAGCCGTGGGGACTCCGGCGGAGATCGGTACGTTCATCGTCGCCGTCATTTTGATGCTTCAGGGGGTGGAGTTTGCGGTAAAGGCCTCTAGTTCGTTAGGATCCTCTATATTAAAAGGATTTGCAGAACGCGTGCAGGGCGGCGGGGGAGTCGCGGTGCATCTCGCGCGCGGCGCGGCGAGAGTCACCGGCCGGGTCGCCGGCGCCGCCGGACGCGCGGGATTTGAAGGGATCGACCGGTTGGCGGACGTCCGAGGCAAGATCGGCCGCGCCGGGTTGCGGCTTGCGCCGGCGGGCGTCGGTGCGGAAACGTTTGCCGGGCTTGCGGGGTATCGGGGGAGACAGATCGGCGAACGACGCGCGCGCATCTCCAAAGCAACCGCCGGACTCTCGGCGGAAGACCGGTTGTCGTTCAATCAGGCAAAAGCCGCGTCGCTTGATCGATATACCGCGACGGCCGCACAGATTAATCTTGGCAAAGATTCCACCACGGAGCTCGGGTTGAAGGCGCTCTCGAAAAAAGAAGAAGCGAAACTCGGACACATCACGGATGAAGGCGAGCGCGCGGTGCTCGCCAAAGGCCTGGCCCAGCGGCGTGCGGCGGAGTACCTGAAGGGCGGAAAGGATGCGGCGATCGCGTCCGGTGATGATGATTCGATCAAGTCGTTTGATGAGGCCCTGGATAAAAATCCGGCGCTGTCTCCGGATTGGGCTCGGTTGGGCGGCATCGCGTCCGGCCGCACGGAAGACGTGAAGAAATATTTGCAAACGAAAAAGGCCTCGGCGTTCGAGGACAGCGGTTCGGCTCTCGCCATGATGTACGCGGTCGGCGCGGTACGGGACGACGGGAGCGTCGATACGACTTCGGATGGGTATAAGCGTTTGATGGAAGGCGGGGGAAACAGGGCGGCGTTCGTGCAAAAACATTTGACGGAGTCGACGCAAGAGCAGCGGGCCGCGCAGTTCAAGGCCATGAAAGCCGGAGCGACGGATGATGATCGGAAGGCGGCGGATCAGGCGCGGTCGTATGTCAGCAAGGATAAGGACGGACGAATTTTGAGCATGCAGCTCTCGCAGGCCGTGGCGCCGCAGGTGAAGATCGAGCAGAAATTCACGCGGAACGAGCAGGCGATCCAGGCGGCGCAACAGCGTGCGGAAGCGGCTCCCGTCGGAAGCGCGCAAGCTTCGACGGCGCGAAGCGATGCGATGGCCGCCGGTGCCCGCCTCCCCGAAGCGTTCAAGTACAACGCCGGTCAGGGCGTGTTCGAAAGCGCGGGACATCGCAAGGAATTTGACGGCGCCATGAACCAGTTGAGCGAGGATTTGAAAAAGGCCACGCCGAAGGCGATGGATATCCTGGCCCGTATGGACGTCGATAGCTTGGCAGCAAATGCAGGCGGATATAACGAAGCGCGTTCCGCGGCCATGGCGAACATCCAGCTGGAGTCGCTCAAAGCGGCGTACGAACAGGCGGCGGAGAAGGGGAATAAGGACATCCAAGCGAAGGTCAGCCAGCTGATCGACACCTTTGAAAAAGAGGGGAAACGCATCGATGTCGCGGCAAAGAAAGCGGGGGTGAGCGCGGAACAGCTTGCGGGCGTCGCAAGCAATCCCAAATCAGCCACGTCGGTTACGGTGATCCAGAAATTGCAAGCGGCGAATATCGCGAATCCCGAAGAAGCGGCGCAGGCGGCGACGAAGGGATGGGAGATCCGGGACAAGTACGGCGCCTTGCGTTCCGGGGTATCGAGTCGGGCCGCAACCGGCGCGCGCCGCGCCGTCCAGGCGACCGGCGCCGCGGCGAAAGAGAAGGCGGTTTCATATAAGGAGCGCCGGAAGCAGTCTCGCGATGAAGCATTTGAACGCCGGCGTCAAAAATTCGAAGACAAAGCCCTCGGCGAAGATGAAACCTAGCTATGCCCCCTCCGCCACCTCCAGCGCCACCGGCGGATGAGCTGACGGTTCCGCCCGTACGATCTCCGGCTGTGCAGGTCGCTCTGGCGACGCCTGCCCCGGTTCCTCCGACGCCCTCCGTCACGGCCGAACCCGCGGCAGAAGAACTCCAAACGCCGGTCGAGGTCCCGCCGACGCTCGTCCAATTCTTGTTGTCCCCCCGATATGTGGCATCGGTGGATTCCGTAAAAAAAATCTTCAAGTTTTCCGATGACGACCTTACGTTTATCAGCGACCTCGACCGCCTCGTCATGGCCGGCCAATTGGACTTGGAGGCGTACCTCGTCGCGCTGGAAGACGAATTCGCCGCGAAGCTGAAGGACGCCGAGCGCGATGAATTGTATGCGAAACTTCTGGCCGAGCGCTTCATCCCTGTCGGAGACCTGCTCAAGCCGACTGCGCAGGACGTGGCGCGCCGCGAGGGGTTAAAACTCCCGGCGACGCCGCATTATGTGGTGTATACCAAACCGCTCTCATATTCCGGGGCGGCGACGGAAGTCGCGAGAACGGCCGGTTTTTCCTTGATGGGAGGCCCGCTCCGCGAACGCCTCCGCGAGCTCATCATGAGCAAGGTGAAGGGCGTCCGCGTGGATTCGCAGGTCCGGGACGTCCTGTTGCGAAAGGCGGATTTTGGCGGACTGGGCCTTGATCAACGAATAGCGGATACGGCCGTGAACGCGCTGAACGACATCTTGTCGCGCGCCACCGTGATGTCCGAAGACGAGGTGACATCGTGGCTCGCCAAAGAGGCGACGCGGAAGACCGCGGCCGCGGAATCCGCCGCGACTCCCGCTCCGACGGACGAAGAGCGGGAGATCCAGGGCCTCGCGGCCCAGATGCCGAAAACGGACATGGCACAGGCGACGGAGCTCCAGAAGTCCGTGGACGCCACCTTCGCGCGCGTGACGTACCGTCCGCCGTCCGATTATCTCATTCGCCGCCTCCAGAACGCCATTTCCTCCCGACTCCGGGACGTCCGGAGCGCGGCGGAACTGAAACAGCTGCTCATGCGGGACACGAAGGTCGGCGGACTTGCGCTTGACGGGACGCAGGCCGATGCGATCGTAAAGACGGTCGAGGAAAGCTACCGGGAATTCCATGACGCCATCGCCGCGGAGGAGAAGCGGAAGATCGAGACGCAACTGGCCGACCAGCAGCGGAAGATCGAGGAACGACGGCGGCACGAGGCGGAAGAACACGCCAAATGGTACGAGGAACGGGTCCGCCAACGGAAGCTGGAGGGAGCGGGGACAACGGCGGCCGCGGAAGAGCTCCGCCGCGTGTTCGCGACCGGGCCGACGACCCCCCTGGAACGGAAAGAACTCGCCGCAGAGGCGGGGAAATACGGATGGCTTGTCCCGGCGCATGCCGTTCAGATGACCCAGCCCGTGGCCGGGACCGCGCTTCCGCCTCCCGCCGGCGGGGCGCCGCCGACGCCCGTCGCGGAATTCGCCAAGCCGCACATCGCCGTTTCCGCGGAAACCGTGAAAATGGCGCGTGCGACCGCGGCGCCGCGTCCGTCCGTCGACGCCGTCAAATTCGCCGGACCGCAGCTCTTCGGCCTCGTCGGCGAGCTCGGGTCCATGACCGTGGCCGAATTCCGGCGTCTGGCGAAGCGTCCGGACGAGGCGGTAAAAAAAATCCAGCAAAAGATCGACACCTTATCGCAAGAGTCGTTCGAGAAACGGATCGAGGGGATCCGCGCGTACCAGGCCAGCCCGCTCCAGGCCGGGTATATGACCCTTGTCGCGGAAAGTTTTCGTCAGGGAAAGCCGGTGGCCGAGACGGCCGAAGAGAAACGGAAAGCGGGCGAGGACACCCTGTCGCCCGATGAGATCGCGGCTATCGTTTCGCTGAATAGTACGTTACACTATTAACAATGCCCGATAAGTTCATCGTTCCACAATTCATCGACAAGGAAGACCAGATCCTCGGGCCGGTCACGGTTCGCCAGTTTTTGATCTGTCTCGGCGCGGTGTTCATCATTTTCATCGAATACAAGATTTTTACGTTCGTGTATTTCCTTCTGATCGGGATCGCGACGGCCGCGTTTGCCGGGACGTTCGCGTTCATGAAAGTGAACGGCCAGCCCTTCCACGTGTTTTTCGTGAACTTCCTCCAGACGCAGACCCGTCCGCCGCTCCGCGTGTGGGATAAGCAGCCGCTCGACGCCGAGCTTCGGGAACTCCTGAAGCCCCAGATTTCCAAGGTCGTCCCGCGCCCGATCCGCAAGCCGCCGCCGACCTCCAGCCGGCTGCGCGACCTGTCGCTCACGGTGAACACGGGCGGGGTCTATAAACCGGAAGACGAAGGCGCGTCGTAAGTATGGCGAAGAACAAGAACAAGCTCGCGACCCCGAAACCCGGCGTTCCCTCGCAGCGGTATTTGGATATCGCCGAAATCAAGGAGGACGTCGTCGTCATGAAAGACGGAACGATCCGCGCCGTGCTCCTCGTCTCAAGCATCAACTTCGCGCTGAAATCCGTGGACGAACAGAACGCGATCGTCCAGGCGTACATGCAGTTTTTGAACGGGCTGGAGTTCCCCATCCAGGTCGTCATCCAATCACGGCGCATGAACATCGATGATTATCTCTTGAAATTGCGCGAGGCGGAGAAAGAACAGAAAAACGACCTGTTGCGACGGCAGATCGGCGATTATATTGACTACGTGAAGCAGCTCGTGGACCTCGGCGAAATCATGCAGAAGCGGTTTTACGTCGTCGTGCCGCTGAACCCCGCCACCGACCAGCAAAAAGGGTTTTTCTCGCGGCTCGGGGAAATCCTCACGCCGTCCGTCGCGATCCGGCTCTCGGAAGAGCGGTTCCGGAAAAATAAGGAGCTGCTCATGCTCCGCGTGAACCAGGTGCTGTCCGGGCTCCAATCCATGTCCCTCAACGCCGCGATGCTCGACACGCAATCGCTCATCGAGCTTTACTACACGGTGTATAATCCGGAATTGTTCGAGGCGCAGCGGATGTCGGACGTGTCGAAGCTTCAACTGGAGGGGTGATATGGCCATCGAGATCAAGCAAAAAAAAGAATTTGAACCGTCCGCCATCACCGCGGGCGGCGTTGGGCTTGAGAAAGGGCCGAGTCCGCAGGAGGTAAAAAAGAAGCTGGAAGTGGAGAAGGTCGCCCTGGAAGAAGAGCGCGTCTATCGCCGAGGCGTCGCCTCGATCAAGGACCTCGTGGCGCCGAGCGCCATGCGCGTCGAGCCGAGTTACGTCCGGCTCGGAGACGTGCTCGTTCGGACGCTCTTCATTGTGACCTATCCCCGCTACGTGACGGTCGGATGGGCCTCGCCCATCATCAATCTGAATGCGACCATGGACACGTCCATGTTCTTTTTTCCGATCAAGGCGGACGTGGTGCTGAAACAACTCAAGAAGAAAGTGGGCGTGCTCGAGGCGCAGATCACGTCGGACGCCGAGTCCGGCAAGCCGCGCGACCCGATTTCGGAAACCGCGCTCCGGGACATCGAGCAGCTCCGCGACGACCTCACGCAGGGGATCGAACACTTTTTCCAGTTTGCGTTTTACGTCACGTTCTATTCCACGTCGGAAGAACAGCTGGAGCGCCTCACCTCAACGGTCGAGGCAACGTTCGGCTCCATGCTCATCTACACCAAACGGGCGTATTTCCAGGCGGAACAGGGGTTCAACTCCACGCTCCCGATTTGCAACGACGAGCTCATGATTACGTTCAACATGAGCACGTCGCCGATCGCGTCGAGTTTCCCGTTCACGTCCGCCGAGCTCACGTCCGACAACGGGATCCTGTACGGCATCAACCGGCATAACAACTCGCTTATCGTCTTCGACCGGTTTTCGCTCCAGAACGCCAACGCCGTGATTTTCGCCACGTCCGGCGCGGGAAAATCCTACGCCGTCAAGCTCGAGATCCTCCGGTCCATGATGGTCGGCACGGACGTCATCGTGATCGACCCGGAAATGGAGTACAAGCACCTCTCGGACGCCGTGGGCGGGACGTACGTGAACATTTCGCTCGCGTCGCAGTCCAAAATCAACCCGTTTGATCTGCCGCGGCCGGCCGGCGAGGCGGTGTCGGTCGAGGACATCATCCGAAGCGCGGTCATTACGCTGAAAGGGCTGCTTCGGCTCATGCTGGGCAAGCTCACGGTGGCGGAAGATTCGATCCTCGACCGCGCGCTTCTCGAAACGTATGCCAAGAAAGACATCACCCCGGGCTCGGATCTCTCGACCGTCGAACCGCCGGTGCTCCAGGACTTCCAGGATGTGCTCGAAGGGATGGAGGGGACGGGCGACCTCGTCGTGCGTCTGAAGAAATATACGGAGGGGACGTTCGCGGGACTTCTCAACTCGCCCACGACCGTGAAGGTGGACAACCAGATGGTGACGTTTTCCGTCCGCGACCTCGAAGACGAGCTTCGCCCCATGGCGATCTATACCATCGTGAACTTCATCTGGAACGTGGTGCGGTCCGAGCGGAAGAAGCGCGTCCTCGTGATCGACGAGGCGTGGTGGCTCATGCAGTCCGAGGATTCGGCGAAATTCATCTTCGCACTCGTGAAACGCTGCCGCAAGTACTACCTCGGCGTCACGACCATCACGCAGGACGTGAATGATTTTTTGACGTCACCGTACGGCCAAGCCATCGTGACGAACTCGTCGCTCCAGCTGCTCCTGAAGCAGAGTCCGGCGTCCATCGACCTCATCGCGCGCGTGTTCCTGCTTACGCAATCGGAAAAGTACCTGCTGCTCGAATCCGGAAAAGGGGAGGGGATTTTCTTTGCCGGGCAAAAACATGCGGCTATCCAGGTCGTCGCCTCGTATACCGAGGATCAGATCGTCACGACCGACCCGAAGCAATTGCTGCAGATCGAACAGGCGAAGAAAGAGTTCCAGGAGAAGATGGAGGAAGAAAAGGGAGCGGTTAAAGTATAAGTATGGAAAAACGCACCAAACTCATCCTGCTCATCATCGGCGCATTGATCCTGCTCCTGATCGGGCTGTGGATCCTGTTCCAGCCGTTCTTGCCGAAGCTTTTGCCGGCGCAACCGCCGGGACTGCCCGGGGCGGTCTCGCCGGGTGGCGCGCCGCCGGTCCAAACGCCGCTCACCGGAAAGCCGACGACGATTCCGCAGGACATCAAGCAGCTCGAAGATCTCGCGGCGGCGATCGTTTCGCGCGTGGGATCCGGTTCGAGTGCGAACGGATTCCAGGGGTATGACGACGTCCTCATCAATGCGACGCCCGTGTTCAGGGAGACGTTGCGATCACGGCAGCAAGAGATGCAACGCGCGCATCCGGCGAACGGCCCGGCATACGGCATCGTGACGCGTGTCGTGTCCATCGACAGCCGCGCGGCCGTGTCCGGCGCCGACATCATTCCGTTCACCGTACAGGCCCAGCAGGCCGAAGACGCGGGAAACCCGGCGCAACCGACACGGGTTTCTTATACGGAGGTCACCGTGACATTTGAAAAGCAGTCCGACGGGACGTATTTGCTGGACAATCTCGAGTGGAAAGACATCCAGCTCTAATTCCATACTCTCATGCGTTCATTCGCTCATTCGTGCGAATGAGCGAATGAAGGTTTCGGAACTTGACAGGTTGGTTGTTTTAGGGCAGCGGTAGATAGTGATGGGTTGGCGATATTTGCTGGATGCCGTTTTTCCTCCGCATTGCGTGGCGTGCGGTGTCGGTGGGGAATGGTGTTGTTCGACGTGCGTGGAAGGGATCGAAACGGTCCGACAGGATCGGAAGATTGAAGGTTTGGACGGCTTCATTGCCGTCGGGTATTACCACGACCCGCGTTTGCGAGCCGTGATTCGCGGACTGAAATATCGCAACGCCACCTGTCTGGACGGCGCCTGTCGGGAAGTATTGAGACGATATGCCGAGACGCGCATCCATCCCTGGCCGTGGGCGGGGGAGTCCACGCTCGTGGTCCAGCCCGTCGTCGGTGCGCCGAATCGGATACGGACGCGCGGATTCGACCCCGCGGCGTTCGTCGCGGCGGCGCTGAAGAAGGGGCCCATTCCGTGGGCCGCGATGGGGTCGCTTCTTGAACGCAAGACATCCGTGAGCACGCAGGCCGATCTCCCGCCGGATGCGCTTCGACAGGCGAATGTGAAGGGCGTGTTTTCCGTTCGGGAGAACGCAGACATCCCAGAGGCGGTTTTGTTGACCGACGACGTGTTCACGACCGGCGCTACGATGAGGGAGGCGGCACGGATCCTGCGCGAAGCCGGGGTGAAACGGGTCTACGGGTTCGTGCTTGCGTTAGGGGCGTAAGCGGACGAAAGCCAGGCAGGTCGAAGGACTATCGTGTGTAATTTTTCGCGGCTGGGCTGAAGGATATTTCGGATGTGCACGGTCCTCTTCGGGCCTCGAATTTGATTTTTCTCGTTTCTACCATCTGGACGAGTGCGCAACCGAGGACCGGCAGAAATCCTTCAGCGCGAAGGTCCGTCACAATGTTCTGTCGATCCCACAGCTCGCCATCGGACGTGTGATACGTCCATTTGAGAAGGTCGAAGGTGACGAGTCCTGTCGCGGGCGTAACCGTGATGGGATCCGGCGAGTTGTCGGCATCCAGATACTGTTCCGCGCGGCCGTTCCAATCCTCTCCCATCGAGACGACGAAACGCGTTGGATCGAGGTGGTCCGGCGCGAAGGCGAGGTGCGTCTTCCAATAGTTTCCGGGGTCCGTCGTTTTTAGGCCGCGGTACCCATCCGTTCCCTCTAGGAACCAATTCCCGATCAATTTCCCGTCCACGTCATAATCGATTTTTCCCGAGATCGGCGGGACGCTCCGGATGTATTTCGAGAGCGCGAGCGCCTTCAGCTCATCCGTGTAGTAGTCGAGAGGATCCACCGTATTAATTTTCCAGGATTCTTCACGATAGTGCTCGGGCACGATGAAGCCCGTCAGTTTTTTCGTCGTATCCCAGACGGCAAAATCGAGCGTCTGTCCGCCGATGCGCCCGATCACTTGTCCGGCTTTGACGGGAATGTCCACGCCGCGGGTGTACCTGCCGGAGCCGTCATCCGCCGCATCATACGCGGCTTTGATGTCCGGAGCGAGCGAGGTAACAAGGTCGTAGTAATAGAGGAACGTGCAGGAGACGGTGAACACCATCCGATATTCCGTGCCGCGAGTATCGGTTCGTGGTTGGATGGAAACGATCCGCGAATCTGCCATGGCGCGCACGTCGTAGGCATCCCGCGGTGAGTTGTAATCTTTGGGGGCGAAATATTGATGGTCAATGGGCGTAACATGGCCACCGATCATGAGGCCGTAGGGGATGATCATGGAGAAATCCTCCGGCTTCATCGGGGACACGGACAGCTTGTACGGGACGCCGGATCCGGTGCATTTTCCGTCGGAGAGATCATTCTTCCGCCGTTCAAAATTTTGGACGACGCGCTGCAGTAACGGCTGCTTCGGAGGCGATGGTTGTGTGGAAGATTCCGAAACCGGCTGCGTGCGTGGAACGGACATCACAACAAGGAGAACGCCAAGCGCGACGCTGATCGCGATCAGGATTTTGAGGAGCCCGTGCGGGATTCGCATGGGCGTATCATACCATCCTGATCCCGCATCATGGCGGAGGGGGTGAGATTCGAACTCACGGTAACCTTGCGGCTACGGCAGATTTCAAGTCTGCTGCTTTAGACCACTCAGCCACCCCTCCGCCATGTATCGGGACATGCGAAAAATACTAGTTTATATGTGTTTTGTCGAGGGGATATTGCGTGGTACACTGTACCTGTTATGCCCTATAGCCAGGAGCTGTTAGACGACATCATCAAGGCCCAGGACGTATTCGTGTGGGAAACTTCGGCGTGGGAAAAGCGAGAGCGCGGGCCGCGCTGGTATCTCATCATGAGCGTCGTTGCGTTGGCGTTCGTCATCTATGCGGTTTTTACGAACAATTTTCTGTTCGCCTTCCTGATCTTGCTGAGTGCGATCATCCTGGTCCTTGCGGGACACGAAGAGCCGCATCCCGCGCTCATCCAGATCGGGCGGAACGGCGTGGTCGTGGACGGCAAGCTCCATGAGTATAAGGACCTCTCGAATTTCTCCATCGTGTACCATCCGCCGCAGACGAAACTGCTCTACGTCGAAACGAACAGTCTTATCCGTCCTCGGTTGCGATTGCCGCTTGATGAGCAAAATCCCATTGAACTTCGCGACCATTTGAAGCAATACTTGGACGAGAATCTCCTCTTGCAGGAAGAGCATCTTTCTGATATTCTTGCGCGGCTTTTCAAGATCTGAAAATGCCATGCGGCCATAGCTCAGCTGGATAGAGCGTCCCGACGTGACGTCGGGAAGGTCGGACGTTCGAATCGAAACAGAGGAGTTTACAATTCATGCGGCCATAGCTCAGCTGGATAGAGCGCTTCCCTGCGAAGGAAGAGGTCGGACGTTCGAATCGTCCTGGTCGCACCACCACAAATCCCCGGTATCCCCGGGGATTTGACGTTTTGGAAAATATATGGAAGCGGTAGAGTATGGGGTTTTTATATATTCTCTATTCGCAACGGCTGAATCTATATTACGTTGGTTCAACCAGTGACCCGTCTCGACGAATATCTGAACATCAAAGAGGCCAAACACCATCCACAGCTCAAGGGTGTCCATGGGGGGTGGAGTTAGTACAGTCATTTCCCTCAATCCATCAGGCAAAATCAGCAGAACAAAAGTTAAAGCTTTGGAAGAGTCGAAGGATTATTGAATTTATTATCCGAGATGGGAAAATGAGCTCAGTTGGATAGAGCGTCCCGACGTGACGTCGGGAAGGTCGGACGTTCGAATCGAAACAGAGGAGTTTACAATTCATGCGGCCA
>JACQMO010000030.1 GCA_016203535.1 Candidatus Uhrbacteria bacterium
AGAAGATCAGCGCGTCCGGCCCGGGAGCGCGCCCGCGCTCGGCGGAAAAGGCCAGCGCCTTGTGAAAAGCGGCAGAGCCGTTTTGGTCAAGCATTTCCGTTCCATTTTGCATCATGAGCAGAGTCAGGATATCAGAGGCGCGTTCCACATTGCGCGAGGCGCCCAGCGCCGCTCCGGATTGCGTAAGCTGGCCCCCCTGATCAAATTTAGTAAGTTTTTTAACCGCGCTTTGCAGTTCGCTCCAAGTTTTCGGTACTTCCGGTATGCCGGCAAGATTTAAAAGATCGCGGTTTGCAAAAAGCGCCAGCGTATCCAGGGCCAGCGGCAGTCCGTAAATATCTTCACGCACTCCGGACTCGGCCGCGGAGCGGATCAGCGCGTCAGCGGCGACCGCGTCCACAAACTGCGACCTTAAAGCACTTTTAGAAAGCGTCGGCGAAGTTTTTAAACGCACCACCGTTTCTTTGCTGATGGTCCCGCTGATTTCCTGAAATGGAATGGTCAAAGTCGCGGGCAAGGGAGCGAGTTTGGGAAGATAAGCGCCCATCCAGGAATTGTGGATGCTCACGATATCCGGCCCGCGATCCTCGGCCAGCGCGTTCAGGAGCTCGCTTTCATATTCCTCGAGACGGAGACGGCGGAAGTTGATCGAGACGTTCGGATGGAGCGCGCGGTAGTCGCGGATGATGTCCTGATAGGCGTCCTCGTCGTCAATGACCGCCCACATGTTGAGCTCCGTGCGTTTCGACGCGGCGGCGGTCGCGGCATCGGGCGCCCGCGTGCACCCCTGGCCGACAAAAACGCTCAAGACGAGCAGGCTAGTGACAAGCTTCCCAAGCCGACGCTTCGACATATACGACTCTATGGTACACCGTCAGCCGTGAACCGTGAACGGTGAACCGTTCACAGATCACCGTTCACGGCCCACAAACAGCTTCCGGAGCATCTCCCTCGCTTCGTCTTTCAAGTCCGGCCGACGGAGAGCCGTGTCGATATTTGCCTTGAGCCATCCGGCCTTGCTTCCGGTGTCGTGGTACGTTCCGTCGAGGACGCGCGCGTAGATCGGCCGTTTTTCCATGAGCCGCTGGATCGCATCGAGCAAAACGATCTCTCCCCCATGGCCGGGTTTCGTGCGGTTGATCGCGTCAAAAATGTCCGGCGTCAGGATGTAGGAACCGATCGAGGCGAGGCGAGACGGCGCCCGTTCCGGCCCCGGTTTCTCCACCATCCCCTTCAGCTGGAATACGCCGGGATCGACTTCCGCGGCCGGATCGAGAATCCCGTACCGCGACGTTCCGAAATCATCGACGGGGATCGCGCCGAGAACCGGATCGCCGTATTTCTCGTACACGCCGATCATCTGCTTGAGACGCGGCACGTCGCCCATGAACAGTTCGTCGCCGAAGAGGACGGCGAACGGTTCGTCGCCGATCAGATGACGGACGTTTACGACCGGCGTTGCATTGCCATACGGACCTTTCTGCCTGACGTAGACAAAATTGGCCATCTTGCCGATCTCCCGGATCTCCTTGAGCTGTGCCTCCTTTCCCGTGCGTTCGAGCCACGTTTCCAATTCGTGGTTGTCGTCGAAATGGTCCTCGACCGCGCGCTTGGCGGATGACGTGACGAGGATGACGTCTTCGATGCCGGAGGCGACCGCTTCCTCGACGACATACTGGATGACCGGCTTGTCGATGATCGGAAGCATCTCCTTCGGCATCGCCTTGGTCGCGGGCAAAAACCGCGTGCCGTAGCCTGCGACCGGAATGATGACTTTTCGAACGTTTTGAGACATAAAATTACACTCCGACTCTAAAATAGCATACGTCCCCGTCCTGGATCACATAGTCCTTCCCTTCGATCCGCACCAATCCCTTCTCGCGGCACTTCGCCTCGCCGCCGTATTCGACGAAATCCTTCCAATTCGTGACCTCCACTCGGATGAAATTCTTCTCGAAATCGCTATGGATGACGCCGGCGGCCTGCGGGGCTTTCGTTCCCTTCACGACCGTCCATGCCCGCGTTTCCATTTCGCCGGATGTGAGGAAGGTAATGAGGCCGAGCGCTTCGTAGGCCTTGACGATAAGACGATCAAGTCCCGACGCCGTCTGGTTCAGGGATGCGAGATATTCCCGCTTGTCCGCCTCTCCCATCGAGGCGAGTTCGGCTTCCATTTTGACGCAGATGGGAACTTCATTTTTTTTCCACGAGCCGTCCTGAAGTTGGGCCTCGCTGACATTCAGAACATAGAGCATCGGCTTGAGCGTCAGGAGCGAAAGCCCCTTCAACACCTTCCGTTCGTCGTCCGTCCACGCAAGTTCGCGCAGATGCGTCCCCTTCTCCAGCGCGTCTTTTGCGCGAGCGAGCGCCGCGAGTTCCGCTTCAAGTTCTTTGGTTCTGCCGGATTTCAGGAGGCGTTCCGCGTTTTGAAACCGCTTCGTGACCGTCTCAAGATCCGCAAGCGCAAGCTCAAGCCCGATCGTCTCGGCGTCGCGCGCCGGGTCGACCGTCTGTTCGACATGGATGACGTTCGGATCCGGAAACGCCCGAAGCACCTGCGCGATCGCATCACACTCGCGGATATGCGACAGGAATTTGTTGCCGAGTCCCTGCCCCTCGGCCGCGCCCTTCACGAGACCCGCGATATCCACGAATTCGATGGTCGTCGGCACGATCTTTTTTGATTTGGAAATGACCGCGAGCTTCGCCAGCCGTTCGTCCGGCACTTCCACCACGCCGACGTTCGGGTCGATGGTGCAAAACGGAAAATTCGCGCAGTCCACCTGCTTTTTCGTGATCGCAGAAAACAACGTGGATTTCCCCACATTCGGCAGCCCGACGATCCCGATCTGGAGCGGCATAAGCTCCAAGAGACTACAAGGAAACCGGCGGCCCATCAAGCGTGGCATTCTCGACCACGCGTCCATGCACGATCTTCACCCATCCGCCGATCCCACGCATTGTGAGGTCTCGAAAAATCGTCGCCGTCCAATCACGTTCCGAGACCCAGAGACTTTCATGGAGCTTGCGGAACCCCAATGCTTTGAGCCCCTGACGGAATGCCTGCCGAGACGTCCGTTCCCGTTCGGGGATATCGAAGGAGACGAGGGTCTTCAACCCTTCGGGCAACATCGGGGGCAGAGGATCCCGAGAACGGATGACGTATCGCTCGCCAAGAACGGTCAGCTGCAGGGCGCGCTCTTTCCGGATTCGCGTTTCTCGGATGTACTTCCGTTTCTTGAGGCGATGGATCGTAACAGCTATTTGTTCCCGCGCCCGTTCCGCCTCCACTTCTTTTACAAACGGAAACCCATAAGCCATGAGTGCGCCTGGTTTGTAGGCGGAATACTCGATGATCTCGATCCCATCGGCAACCGCATTCAAAATGGCATCGGTTACTTTCCCAAACTTCCTCCCCATATATCTACCGCTACACAATTTCTCCGGCCGCGTCAATTGTGTAAGGGTAAATTTGGATTAGAGCTGAATACAGGCAAAAAACCATGATTATCCGCTGTGGACAAGTGTATCGTTTGGATCTTGCATGATGAAAGGACAAACTATGCAGGGTACGCGCCGAGGCGGTTGAACAAAAGACGTCCACCGGATGGCGGGCGTCTTTTTATAGGGGTATGAACTCATCTCTTGGCTCAATAAAAACAAAAAATCTGCCCTCTCAGGCAGATTCCATTTTGGTGGACCGTAACGGGATCGAACCGTTGACCTCTTCCATGCCATGGAAGCGCTCTACCAGCTGAGCTAACGGCCCTAGGAGGCGAGAGTGAAACACAAAGAGAATGACGGAAACCGACGCGTCCGTCAATACGTCTCCCGCGCTCGAACGGCAAGCTCAATCCGGTCCCGACGGACGCCCTGTTCCCGATCCAGCCGCTTCAGAACGGCGTGTAATTTCCGAAGTTCTTGAAGATCGTCTACGGCGTCGCGACCCACCTCCGGACTCGCGTGCCAGCGATCAACCTCGCGCGTCGCAGCCATGATCGCGCGGAGAAGGTGTTCGGGTGCGACGGACGGGAGCGCTTGATCCGGTTCCGGAGCCGGAGATTCGGAGCGGATGGACTCCTCAACTCCAGATCCCGAGTCGGATGCGAACGGCGACGTCTCTGGAGAGATGGCGGACAAAGGCAGCTCCCTGCGGACCGCAAGTTCTGAACGCAGGATTTCCGCCCGCGTCCGCGGATGGTCCGCGTGGAGCGGTCCCCGCTCGTCCTCCCGCGCCTGCCACTCCGTGAGTTCCCGCTCGATCTCCCGCGAGCTCCGCATGGACGCCTCGATCCGACGGAGGATGCGCCGCAGCCCGTCGTGAACGTCGCGGAGCGCTCGAACCTCACGACGAAGTTCTTCCGGCTTCAGACTCGACAGACGGAGCGCGAGATCCTGGAGCGTGCGCTCATACCCCTCGACGGCAGCTTCAAACTGGTCGGCGAGTTCCCGTTGTCCGTGCTGCAGCGCCGCGAGCGCGCGCTCGGGATGTTCCAAGCATAGACGATCGAATGACCTCGGATCGAATACGACGGAAGACGGTGGTTCCGTCCGGAACCACCGTCGTATCCGTTCGCTCCATGAACTAGGCATACGTTATAGGGCAGCCCTTCGGCGGGCTCAGGGGTTGCAGTTCCCCGATGACTTCCCTTACGGCTGCTTCACCTCATTCTGTTCGCGCGGTCCGCTGATTTCTTCCTTCACCGGCTCCGGGAGCGGGGCGACGGCCGGCTTGCTCCGTCGGTCGCGCAGATCGATCAGGTACTTCAACCGTTGTTCCACGACCTGGTTCCCCGGATTCGATTCCGCCACCTTCTGCACCTGGGCGATGGCGCTGTCATAGCGGCCGCGCTCTTCGTAAATGGACGAAAGGTACCATCGCGCATTGGAGTAATTCGGCTCAAGCGCCACGATCTGTTCGAACATGTCGAGCGACTTGTCCTTCTCGTTGTTGCGGTAATAGAGGATCGCGAGCTGGAACGCGACGCCGATGTTGCGCGTGTCCGTCCGAAGCACCTGCTCGAGTTTCACGATCGCGTCCTGCACGCGTCCCTGCCGTTCGTACACCAGCCCGAGATTGTAATGTGCCGGAGCGAAATCCGCCTTGATCTGGATGGACTGGTTCAGCGCTTCCGCCGCCTTGTCGAGTTCGGCTTTCACGTTCTGCTCGGCTTCCTTGCGGACCTTTTCTTCGTTCGACTGGAGGAGTTGGCGATACGCGTCGGACCGCAACACGTACAGCTTCCCGATCTCGTTGATGAACGTGGGGTTGTTCGGTTCGCGCGCGAGCGCCTCGCGGAACAGTTCGATCGCGCGCTCGTCCGCACCGCGCGTGAACGGCGCGATCGCCTGGAGCACCAACGCGAAATTCGCCCAGTTATCCACGTTCGCCGGCGAAACTTCGGTGGCGCGCTTGGCGGTATCAACGGCCGACGTCACGGACGTGTTCACCTTCTTCGCGCGTTCTGCGTCCGCCGGCGCCTGGAGCTCCTGGCTCGCACGGATCAAATACGACTGGGACAGGTTCCGGAAATACACGTCGTTCCAGCGGTTGAGGGAGGCGGCGGACGTAAGCGAATCGATGGATTCCTGGATGGGCTTCCCGGCACGATATTGCTGCACGGCTTGCGCATATTTCGCATCGGCAACCAAGCGCTGGCCGGACAGCCAGACGACGGAAACCGCCGCGACGCACAGAAGAAGAAACACGACGGACAGGGCGGACGAGCTCGCCGCGGACTTCCGGGCGTCCCAGGTGAACGATCCGGAAGCGACGAGCGATGACAAGAGCGCGAGAAAAAACCAGAACGCGAAGTGATGGGTAAAATTATAATTGTAGAAGAAGGCGATGAAGACCGAGGTGGCCCAGGCGGTGAACACGGTCAGATATGCCTGCCAGGTGTCGTCGTTCTTCTCGTGCAGGAGATGGCTCGCACTTTTCACGATGCCGGAAAGGAGCAGGATGAACCAGAGCGCCATCCCGACAAGCCCGATGGTCGCAAGAAGCGTGAGGACGGTCGAGATGCTCCGCTCGAACCGGACGGTCCAGAACGGCGAAAGGTTCACGCCGGCGGAGCGATATTTGGCATAGTCGTAAATCCAGGTCCCCGGACCGGATCCGAAGAGCGGCCGTTCCTGCAGCACCTGTTTTGCGATGGTCCACGACGCCTGCGTGGACGGAGCCACTTCCGCCGGCAAATTCAGGTTGATCGGCGTACGGAAAAGGAGGAGTGCGACGGCGATCACGACGAGGGCCGACGGGACGATAAGCTTCATCGAGCGCTCCACGCGGCGCGTCCGGAGCATGGGGATCACGACGAGGAGGACGGTGCCGAAAAGGATCGCGGCCCACACCACCCAGTAGTCCACCACGACCGCGATCGCAACCGAGACGACCAGCGTCGCCCAGACCAGGATCTTCGCCCAGGAGTTTGGTTTCCCCTCCTTCCCCAAAACGCACATCCGATCCTTGCATCCGAGCACCGTGAGCGAGGCGGCAAGGACGAGCGGCAGGGTCATGTACACGCCGAAGGAGTTGACGGTCCCGATCGTATTGAACGCGTTTGAACGCGCGAAGGATCCCGCCCATCCGAGCGCATACACGCCCGTCATCTGCAGAAGCCCGATCAGCCCGACCGCGAGCGATGAGCCCAAAAATGCCAGCACGAGGTCATACAGCCGCGTCGTGCCGTTCACGGTGTTCACGGCGATGAAGTAGAACAGGACGAACGCCGCAATGCTCGTGAACGACCACTGCATCTGGCCGAAGTTGCCGACAAACGAAAGATAGCTGTCCAGAGAAAACCACGTCGTCACCAGATACCCGACAAAAAACCCCGCCACGACCAGATGAAGCCACGAGCGGGAAAGCGAAAAACGCCGAAGGGCGATGGCCTGCCCGATCCAGGCGATGGCCGCGACGCCCGTCAGGACCACGAAGAGCGTCTGCTTGTTCAGCTCGAGGATGTCGAGCGTGAACGGGAGGAAAAAGAGGGGGACGAGGATGACGATCGCATACATGCAGACTCCCACGACCCGCCCGAGCCACTGCGCGAGTTTCATGTTGGGCTCCATCTCGCCTCTCGCGCTGCGGACTTCTGCGCCAAAATTCATGTCCATAAAAAATGATTAACGGATTTTTCGTCGGCAGAAGTATAACACACAACCGAAAAAATCCGCACCCGCCTCCTCGGAGCGTCATGCGTTATTCCGCCGGGGGCTCAGATGGGGCTTCGGGTTGCGGATCAGACGGCGGAGCGGCTTCCGGTTGAGGGTCCGGTTCGGACGATGGGCCCGCGACCGGCTCCGACTCCGGCTCCGGAGCGGCGACCGGCGAGACGATTGGCTGGCCGGTCAACGGATCATACGTGGCGGACGTCCCGTCGGAAAAACTCATGACGCTCCCGTCCTGCGAGGGCTCTGCCTTCCAAGAGAAGACGATGTCCACGGTCTGTATCTGTTCAAGTACGAGGGTAAAGCCGTGGTCGGTTACGTTGCGGATTCCCCACTGACCGACGGGCAGGTCGTACGGCGTTGCGGTGATAAGCGGGAAGCTGTTCAGCGACGTGAATGAAACGTTCACTTCCTTCGCCCCCGCGGCGATCTTCGCCAAACCGGAACGCGGAGAAACGCCCGCGGCGACGTTGCCATTGTAGGAATCCCCCGCCATCTCGCCGCCCTTCCAACCCGGTTGGACGAAGACGCTCACGGAACCCTCGGCGGGAGCATCGTAGGATTCGAGCGCGATCCCGATAACCGGCCCGGACGTCACGGCCTTCACCGCGACACCCGGGACATTCGACGGAGCGAGCTGATCGCCGGCCGCGATGGCGCCGTTCGCCGTTGACACGCGCGTCGGGACGCGGCCGGCAAGCGCGATGGGATAGGTGTCCGTCGCATGGGCTCCCGTGATGAACCCGGGCTTTGTCGAGACGATGCCGAGGACCGCATCATTGGGCGAGGTCGCACGCTTCACCTGGTTGACGCCCGTCGGATCGGCCGTGACGAGATCTCCCGGGACGAGCTTCTCGAAGGAGATGAACCGTTCGGCATAGTCATAGGTGGCTTGGGTGGACCAGCCGTCCGCATTGGTTGCGATATAGGTGGAGGATGGCGCCAGGGAATCATCGATAAAGAGGTAGGTGGAGGTCGAAGCGACGCCGTTCAGCTTGCTGCCGAGATAGAGACGACCGCCCACGGAGAGGTCCTGCGTGACAGAGGCCGATCCCACGTCAGAGATGGTGAGGAGACTGGTTCCGGACGTGTTTTGAATCGTGAAAAGCGAGGAGGTCGAACTGATCACGTCGTTCCGGAGCGTAAAGGACGAGGTGAGAACGGAAGTCCCATCCCAGGCAGAACCCTGGAAGGTGAGGCCGTGGGAGTCATACGTCGTAGTGGACGTGGACGCCGTCCCCTGTGCCAAAACGTTCGTCGTGCCGGTCGCGGACTCGAAGATCCCGTCCCCTGACCATTCCGGATTCACGTACGCCTTGATCATGCCGGTCGAGGACGTGAGAGACTCCATCGCCTGTCCGATCACCATGCCGACGCCGGAGGACTTGACCGCATATCCGTTGTCTCCTGCTATGAGCTTGTCTCCCGCGCTGATAGGCCCGTTCGCGTCCGATGCTTTCACCGGGAGCTGCCCCAGAAGACCAACGATTTTGTAGTTAGGGTTGGATTCATGCGCGCCGTCCGGCCCCGCATTTCCAAGCACAAGCGGATTGGCGGAAATCACACCCAGCGTGAACTCTCGATCTCCGGACATTGCGCGCTTCACGGATGACGCTGAAGCTCCCGTCATGGCGACCACTTCGCCGGTCGTGAGCGTCGTGTCGCTCGTCGGAAAGTATTCCGCGTAGTCGCCGGGAGTCCCCACGGTGCCGTTGTCGGAGAAAATCTGGCCGGAGCAACGGACGGTCATGCGCTGGGAATCGGAATCCGTCGCGAGCGTCAGGATGTTTCCGTTTTCCGACCCGCCACAATTGCTCAACCCGTAGATCGCGCCGCTGAAGGTGGAGCTTCCGTAGTCAAACGCGGAGATAGGGCCGTTCGACAAGATCCCCTGCGTACCGACGTTGAGTGCCCCGACGACGGACAGTTGGTTCCCCACCACCGCGTTATTCCGTATCTGCAACGCGCCAAGCTCGGCGGACGGAGCGATAAGCCCGGTCGTCTCGATCCCGCCCAGATCGATGATGCTCAATTTTTCATCCCCGTCCCGCGTCACATAGAGGAAGCGTCCGGCCACGAACGGATCAAACGGCCCGGAGCCTGCCCCGGTCGAAATCGTCGTTCGCACGATCGGGTTGGTCGAACTTGCAACGTCGATCACACTGATCGTTTCCGCTTCGTTGTTCGTGAGATAGACGTATCGTCCGACGACATGGACGCCTCTCGGTTCGCCGCCGACCGCGATTTCCGCCGTTGAGGAGGGAGTCGTCGGACTCGAGACATCGATGATCGAGAACGTGTCAGTGAACTGGTTCGCGACATAGGCATACCGTCCCTGGACCGTCACCGCGATCGGTCCGTCATCCGTCGTCGTGATCCCATGATCGACGTTTTCCTGTCCGACCATGAGCGGGCTGTTCGGGTTCGACACGTCAACGACGAAAAAATTGTTGCTTCCCGCCTGATCCCAGCTCACGACATAGGCGTATCGTCCTTGGACGTACACGTCCTGAAGTTTATTTCCGAACGTCCGTGTCGCAATCAGACTCGATGAAGCCGCGTTCGAAATATCAACGACCGAGAACGTCGTGCCCCCCGCATCGGTGATGTAGGCGTATTTCCCGCTGACGAAGAGCCCGGCGAGTCGGGCGGGAGCCGCGAGCGCGCTGGCGGAAAGCCCTGACAAACGCGATTTCACGATCGGCGCCGTAGTCGTTGAGACGTCAACGGTCGTGAGCGTCCCGTTGCCGCCAAGCACATAGGCATATCGACCAGCCACGAACAGGTCATTCGGCGCGCCGCCGTTCGTGACGCTTGAAACGCGCGCGACCCGTGATTGCAACGACGGATCGGACACGTCGTAAATATCGAGCGTGTCGTCCGCGTTATTCGTGACATACGCATACCGCCCCTGAACCATGACGCTGCTCGGATCCGTGCCGGTCGAGGTGGTGCTCAAGAAATTGAATGATTGTTCGTTGACGAGCGTGTTCTGGATATTCCCGACGACGGTGAGTTTCTCCGACGGGGTGGACGTGCCGACGCCGAGCGCGCTCATGAACGTGCCGGTCGTGGACACGATGAGTTGGGTCGTCGAGACGGACGTCAAGAACGTCGAGGTCGCGCCGCTCACAAACAAGCTTCCGTTCGTGATGATCCCTCCGGTTCCGACGGTCAGGGAACCGGCGATGGTGAAATCATTCGAAACGAATCCGTTGCTGCGGATCTGGAGCGTTCCCACTTCCGCGGATGCGGCCGTGAGGCCGTTCACCTCCGTCCCCTTGATGTCGATGATGCGGAGAAGATTGTTTGTCTCCTGCGTCACGTAGGCGTAGCGTCCGGACACGAAGATGCTGTTGGGGTTCGAAAGGCCGGTCGTTGGAATGCTCGCGACGGCAACCGCGAGCGTCGAACTCGCGACATCAACGATACTCACCCCGTCCGTTCCGTTGCCGTAGCTCGCGGTATACACATACCGACCGTCCGCATGGATCCCCGATGGCGCATCTCCGACCGTGACCTCGTCCTTCACGACGGGCGCGAGCGGATTGGAGATGTCAACCACCGACATGGTGTCAAGGAATTGGTTCGCCACATAGGCGTATCGCCCCTGTACGTACACGGCGAGCGGACCGCCGTCACCCGTCCCATTCTCCGCCGTGTTGATGCTCCCAACGAGGGCCGGAGACGAGGTGGAGATGTCAAGGACAAATAGATTCTTGTTGCCGACGAGGGAATAACTCGTCACATAGGCATACCTCCCGGACACAAAGACGTCCGTGAGACCGCTCCCGAACGTTCTCGTCGAGAGGACCGTGGGCCGTGTCGGGTTCGTGATGTCCACGACGCTGAATGTGGTCCCGTTCGCGTCCGTGATGTATGCGCGGTTTCCGCTCACGTAAATGGCGGGCCGCCGATCCGAGATCTCACTCGCCGTCACGGCGATGGATGCGATCGCGGATGGTCGCGTGGGATCCGAAACATCAAAGACGTTGAGCCGGCTTGGGGCGACGACATAGGCGTATCGACCGGCGACCGCAACCTCCGCCGGACTGGATGTCGTACTGACGGAACCGGTGCTCGTCGGATATTGCGGGTCGCTCACGTCGAATATCTCGAGCGTCGCGTCCGTGAAGTTCACGACGTAGGCGTACTTCCCCTGCACGATCACGCTTTGTGGTGAGGTGCCCGTGATGGTCGTGCTTGCGGTTGTGAACGTCTGGCCGGACACGAGCGTGTTCTGGATGTTCCCGACGACCGTGAGCTTTTCCGACGGGGTGGACGTGCCGACGCCGACGTTCGTGTCCACGGTGAAGGTCTGGCTTTGGACAAAGATCCCGTCGCTGAACACGCCGCGCGTCGTAGAGACGCCGCCCATGAACGTCGACGTGCCTCCTTGTGCGAAGATCGCTCCATTCGTCATGATCCCCCCGATCCCAACATTCAGGGAACCGGCGATGGTGAAATCATTCGAAACGAATCCGTTGCTCCGGATCTGGAGCGTTCCGACCTCCGCGGATGCGGCCGTGAGGCCGTTCACCTCCGTCCCCTTGATGTCGATGATGCGGAGAACATTATTCCCTTCCTGCGTCACGTAGGCGTAGCGTCCGGACACGAAAATGCTGCTCGGGGTTGCCCCCGCCGTTGTGGGAATTTTTGTGAGCTCCACGGCCAGCGTCGAGCTCGCGACGTCAATGACGCTGACTCCGTCCGTGCCTGCCCCGTAGCTCGACGTGTACACGTAGCGGCCGTCCGCATGGATTCCTTCCGGCGAATCCCCGACCGTAATCTCGTCCTTCACGACGGGCGCGAGCGGATTGGAGATATCAATCACCGACATGGTGTCGATAAACTGGTTCGCAACATAGGCATATCGTCCCTGCACGTACACGGCGAACGGACCCCCGTCGGCGACGCCGGCGTCATCTGTGTTCGAACTGCTCACCAGCGCCGGAGAAGACGTGGAAACGTCGAGGATGAAAAAGTTATTGCCGGAAACGAGGGACCAGCTCGTGACGTACGCGTATCGACCGGACACGAAGACGTCCGTCAGCCCGAGCCCGAACGTTCTCGTCGAGAGGATCGAGGGCCGGGTCGGGCTCGTGATGTCCACGACGGTAAACGTACTCCCGTTCGCATCCGTGATGTATGCGCGGTTTCCGCTCACGTAGATCGCCGGTCGCCGTTCCGAGGACTCGGTTGCGGTCACGGCAAGGGATGCGATTTGCGACGGTCGCGTCGGGTCCGAGACGTCAAAGACGTTGAGTCGGTTGGCGGCGACGACATAGGCGTACCGTCCCGCGACCGCCACTTCCGCGGGACTGGACGTCGTACTGACGGAACCGGTGCTTGTCGGATACTGCGGGTCGCTCACGTCGAAAATCTGGAGCGTGGCGGCGGTGAAGTTCACGACGTACGCGTACTTCCCCTGCACGATCACATTTTGCGGGGCGACATCTGTCCCGGTGGAACTCGCGGTCGTGAACGTCTGGTTTGTGACAAGCGTGTTCTGAATGTTCCCGACGACGGTGAGCTTTTCCGAGGGGGTGGAGGTGCCGACGCCGAAATTGTCGTTCATGAGAAGGACGACGTTCCCGCTCGATGACACGGAGAGGTTGCCGTTTGTCTTTGTGATGAATCCATCGCCAAAATGCGTCGAACCGCTCCCGGTGATGAACGACCCGTTCGTGTACACGGAAGATGCGGAGCCGATATTGCCGGCGACGAAGAGATCATTGCCGTCGAGCTGGAACGCGGTGTTCGTGATGGTGGAAGTGGTTCCGCCAAGAACGAAGTTCGTGCTCGATCCGTTTCCGCCGAGGGTGAGTCGCGACGACGTGGTCTGATTCAGGAACCAGAAGGGCGCCGTCTGTTGGGTGAACGCCCCAATGATAAGTGAGCTCGTGTTCGTGTTCGGCCGAATGAAGTCGTTCGTCGAGTTGTACGTCCAGTCATCGCTCCCGCCGGAACTTGATTGGCAGTTGGTGCCGTCCGCGAGACACACGGATTGTCCCGCGAGAGTGAGGGAATTCAGGAGGAGGGAAGAGCCGGAGGCGGAGGTAAAGGCGAGGTTGGTACTCGTCGCATTGGTCGATGTGACGCTGGAAAGGAACGCCGTGCTTGAAACAAACAGGTTGCTCCAAGCATTCCCGAACCCGCCGAGGTTATATGTATTATTAGCGCCCGGGAGAAGATGCCCGGCAGAACTGATCATCAGCCGGAATGAGGAGGAATTGCCGTCATGAAACGCCAGCGTTCCTGCCCCGACGCTCGCTCCGCTGCCGGTGCTGATAATGTTGAACTGCTTTCCAGATCCGGCATTCTGCGCATCCAGAGTGATGCCGGTCCCTGTGGCGCCTCCGGAGGAATTCGAGATGCGAAACTGGTTGAGTCCGGTGGACGCCGTATCCGCCACCACGTCGAACTTCACGCCTGGTGAGGTTGTGGATACGCCGATACGGCCGTTCGTCCCGTCGATCATGAGCGTGTTGGTGGCGAAAAACGAAGTGCCGGATGCGAACACGCCTCCCCAGGAAGCCGCACCGGATCCGAGATGATACGTGTTGTTCACGGATGGAACGACGCTCCCCGTGGTCGTGACACCGCTCTGGTTTAACACCATGACGCTCGAGGCGCTGACCTGAAAATTTAGAACTCCGTCCGTTCTGCTGACAAAGCCGTTCCCGAAATATGTCGAGCCGGACCCCGCGATGAACGCGCCGTTGGTGTACACGGAAGACGCGGAGCCGATGTTGCCGGCGACGAACAGGTCGTTCCCGTCGAGCTGAAAAAGCGTATTGGAAACGGTGGATGTCGTGCCTCCGATCACGACGTTCGTGCTCGAGCCGTTTCCGCCGAGGGTGAGACGGGAAGATGTTGTTTGATTCAGGAACCAGAAAGGAGCTGTGGGTGCGGTGTAGGCGCCGATGACGAGCGAGGTGGTGTTGGTGTTCGGACGCACGAAGTCATTCGTCGCGCTGTAGGCCCAATCATCGCTTCCCGTTACTCCCGCCGGACAGTTCGTCCCGTTCGCGAGACAGACGGAAGAGCCGCCAACGACCACGTCCGTTAGAACGCGCACGGTTCCGGAGGAAAAGATATTCCCGAAGGAAAGGAGACCCGTCCCAATGTCATAGGTATTGTTCGTTACGGGGTAGATCGGAGCGACGAGTCCGAAGCCGGAGACGCTATCAGCCCGCCAGATTTCCGAAGCATTCGAAGCAAGGTTCGTGCGACCTGCTGTGCCGTCCGTATAAAATCCCGCGGATCGAAACCCTCCGAATGTCAGCGTCGGAGCGGTCACGGTCCCGGTTGCAGCAACGATGGCGCCGCCATACACGGTCGTTGAGGCATAAATGTCCCGCCAGGCGCGCCCAAATCCGCCGAGATCATACAAATTGTTTGCGAATGGCGTGATGTTGCCGGTAGAGCTGACCCCGCTCCCCGCATGGATGGTGGAGGAAGTGTAGAGAGACTTCCATGAATTCGCGGGGGAGCCCAAATCGTTAAAATCATTGGCAAATGAAACCAGGTCGGACTGGATACTCCCGACGATCACAAGCCTATCCAACGCATCGAGACCCAATCGGATCGTCCCGCCCGACTCGATCGCGGAATCAAGTATGATGTCGCCGGACGTACGCGACTGGAGTGTAAGGGATCCGATAGCCGTTTCCGCCGTGAAACCGGTGTTTGAATTAACCGTAATATCGGCGCTTGATGATACCGCAAGACTACCGTCATTCTTGTTGATGACCCCATTGCCGTACAAAGTCGAACCTGATCCGGCAATGAAGTATCCGTTCGTATAGACGCTCGTTGCACTTCCGATGTTCCCTTGCACATACAGATCATTGCCTGACAACTGGAAAAGCGTATTCAACCCCGAGCTCGTGGCCGCTCCGATGACGACATCCAAATTCTGGTTCTGGCCAAGGATGAGGCGGTTGCTCGAAGCCGAGGTCCCGGTGAGGGAGAAGAAAACGGGGGCGGTTGTTGTTGCCGTACCTCCGAT
>JACQMO010000003.1 GCA_016203535.1 Candidatus Uhrbacteria bacterium
CGAGCGTGGACTTGCCGTGATCGATGTGGGCGATGATGCAAAAATTTCTGATGCGGGACTGGTCCATGTGAACGCAGTCTGCCGGAATTCGCACGTTGTGGCAATGGTCAGGGCGTCGGAGATGTGGAGGTCGGCGCAAGACGGAGCGTCGGGAGCGCCGTCGGTGCGACTTCTTGCGTACCGGCGGGACGGGTCGGCGCGGTGAATCCGGACGTTTGGAGCGCGCGCAGCAGTCGAATGCGTTCCAACACACGGGGATCAACACGGTCTTCAAAGTCACGCGGGATCGCCGGGAGACGTTCGAGTCGGATGCGCGTCGCCGGACGTCGGAGCAATTCACGCAACAGAGGTTTCTCGACGCGACGGAAGATCGCCCGTGCTCGCTCCGTTTCCGCGAGCGTCCGGATGCGCTTTCGCGCCTCGGTGGGCTCCAGACCCTTCAGCGTCGCGGCGTGGATTCGCAGCCCTTCCCCTTTCGCCAATCGAACCGCCTTCGCCAAAAGTTTCGCGTCTTTGCGCGCCTCGATCAGTCCCACGTCCACTTCGCTTTCCGCGACCTGCACATCCGCTTCGCCATCCACGATCGAGAATCCGAACGCCGTCCCGCGGACCGTCGCGACCACGCCGTTTCCGCTCACCGAGAACCGTTCGTCCGCCCCGAGCAAGCGTTCGAACCGCGTCCAGATGCTTCCGACCGTGAGTTCCAGCTGCGCAAAAACGGATCCGACGCCCTCCCCGTCCGGAAGGACCGTCACGGAGCTTCCGGCTTCAAGCAGCGACGCGCCGGCTTCCGGATATACGAGCGCGACCGTCCCGCTTGTCGCTTGGATCGTATCCCCGGGGAGCACCTCAACGCCATCCTTCGCATCGCGCGATTCGCCGTCGCGCGTGAGTGACGCGCGGCCGCCGTTCACTTTGAGCACCGCGATCGGCCCGATCTCCTGGAGCGATTCCGCCGTCACCTCATCCTGCACGGGCGCCTCCGGGGCCGGCGCGCGCACCACCCTCGGCGCAACACGAAAACATCCCCCGCCCATCAGCGCAAGGGCGACAAACAACCCGAACACGTTCGTGATTCGTTTCATATCATTGAGAGAAAAGTGTAACTCATTCCTCTCTTTTTTTCTATCACTTCAGTTGATCGACGATCTCTTAACGTCAGCACGGGTGACGCGGAACGGGGGACCCCCAGCGCCCGGAGACCGAGCACGGTCGAGGACGATGGGGGTGGGCCGCGGCAGGACCCGTGGGCTCACATATCGGCGATCAACGCTATACCTCTACTGCGCCGCATCCGCCCCTTCGATCCGCTTTACGGCACGGAACAACTTTCGTCGCACGGCATCTCGGAATTCCAAAAATTCTTCTGACCGCAGGAGCGCGGCGACCGTCACGAACGCGAGCATCCCGACGAGGACGGTTCCGGCGGTTTGCAACGCCACCTGCCAGAAGGTTCGGAGCGGGAATATGGTTCCGAGTGATTGGCGTACGAGCCATCCAAATCCGAAAAGCGCCAAGCTCGCCGCGGACGTTTTTGCGATCGAGGAAAAAACGTCCCCGTCAAACGGTCCCCGCTTCACCCTGAGGAACCACCAAAGGAGGACGAAATTCAGCGCCGCCGCGGCGCTGAAGGCTATGGCCAGGCCGAAGATGCCGAACGGACCGCGCAGCATGAAGGCGAGGAGCAGGTTGAACGCTTCCGTCAGCACGCTGATACGCAGCGGCGTCCACGTGTCCTGAAGCGCATAGAACGCGCGCGCGAACAGCGGCGACAGCGCCTGGAACAAGAGCGAGAACGTGAAGATTCCCAGCACATCCGCGGTGCGGATGGTGTCGTTCCAGTCGAACGCCCCGGCGCCGAGCGCGAGCCGGACGATCTGCGCGCGGAGGAGGAAAAAAATCGCCGTCGCCGGGAGAATCAGGAAACAGATCTTCCGCGCCGCCGATGAAATGACGCGCAGGAATTCCTGATCCCGTCCGGCACCGACCGCCGCGGCGAGGTTCGGGAATGCGGCGACGGCGAATGAAATACCGAAAATCCCGACAGGGAACGCCTGGAGATTGCTCGCAAGATTGAACACCGCGATGGAACCGAGCGGGAGGGAGGACGCAAGCGCGAGCAGGATGACCATGTTCACCTGCGCGACGGCAAGTCCGGCGGTGCGCGGCGCCATGAGCCAGAGGATCCGTCGCACCCCCTCGGTCCGGAATGACGGGGCAGGAAGGCGCCGGAATCCCAACCGGAACGCCACGGTCGACTGCGTGAGAAAATGCAAAAATGCCCCGAGGACAACCCCCCATGCAAGACCGGGAAGCCCCATGACCGGCGCGAGGATCACGGCGCCGAAAATAATCCCGATGTTGTAGAGCACGGGCGCCAACGCGAACGCAAAAAAATGCCGCGTCGCCTGGAGGATCCCTCCCATCACCGCGGAGAGACCGAGAAAAAACGGCGACAGTGCCATGATGCGCGTGAGCGCGATCGTCTCCGCAAGTTTCTCGCCGGTAAATCCCGGAACGGCGAGCGGCACGAACACGGGGGCGAACGCCACGAGCGCCGCGCACACGACGAGCATCACCGCGCCGACGACGGAACAGACGCGCTCAGCCAGCCGCAGCGCGTCGTCCTTCCCGCGCGCTTCCATATATTCCGCAAACACGGGGATGAACCCCGCGGATAGCGCTCCCAGGATGATAAGGGTGTAGAGCAGGTCCGGGAGCCGAAACGCCGCATAGTAAACATCGAGCACGTCTCCCGCGCCGAACTGAGACGCCAGCACGCGGTCGCGCAGCACGCCGAGCACGCGCGACGCGAGCGACGCGACGCCGATGATCAGCGCGGCGGCCGTCAGCCCGTTCGTCTCATGGTGCCATAGGCGGAAAAAAAATTGCTTCATGCGGGGCGATAGTCAAAATTCAAATTCATCCTTGATCTCGAACATCGCATACATCATCCCCTCTTCCTCAACGAGCTCAATGGGCTTGAGCCGCGTCCCTTCCGGCGCCTGGCCCGCAAGACGCTCCCCCGTCTTCGGATCGAATTCCGCGAAATGCCAGCGGCAATGGAATCGCCCGTCCGGCTCAAGTCCCACCGGCCCGCCCGCGTGCGTACAAAAATTCACATAGGCCTTGATCTCGCCGTTATCATTATACGCGATCCCCTCCTGGAACCCGTATCGGAACGATTTTGTCCTCCCCTCCGGAATTTCACCGACTTTCGCTACCGGCAATTTTTTCATCTTGGACATGTTGTTTTCCCATTCTCCCCTTCTTCGCCGCCCATCTCATAGGTAAACGGCAAATCCTTAAACGATCCCTTGGCGAGCATGTGCAGCTCGCTGTAGACGTACTTCAAGGCGATCCCGAGACGACCGTCCTTTTCGAGCCGCCGGACGGACACGCGGATCGGATGCGAGCGCAGAATCCCGAACCGGCTTCCGGCTTTGGCCGCGCGCTGGACGTAATCGTGGTCTTCCGCGAACACCACCGTCTCATCGAACCCGGAAATACGGCGATGAGAGTCGCCGGTGGAAAAAATGCAAAAACCTGGCGCGTGCGGCCGGAGGCGTTCCGTCGCGACCACGTACGCGTTGTACGCTTCGTGCAGCGCGCGATCCACGGGCTTGCGGGAAAGCGGCTTCACTTTACAGGTCGCGAGATCAAGCTGTTTTCGGGACATTTCTTGCAGGCACTCGTCCAAAAATTTATGTGACGGCAGCTGCACGTCCGCATCGAGGAACAGGAGGATCTCCCCCGTCGCCGCTTCGGCGCCGCGATTCCGGCCGGGACCGGGCAACCCTCCGGCGACCACGCGCGCGCCGGATGACGCCGCCAGCTCGGGCGTGCGGTCCGTCGATGCCGCGTCCGCCACGACCACTTCATAATCTGCGTAACTCTGCGCGGCGATGGTCGCGAGAAGTTTCGGCAGATGCGCTTCCTCGTTTTTCGTCGGAATGATGATGGAGAGGCGGGGCATGGGAAGTGGGTAAACGTGAACCGTGAGGCGTGAGCCGTCAGTTCAGGAGAGACCAGCAGGCGATGCCGGCGGCGACGGAGACGTTTAGCGATTCTTTTTTTCCGCTGCGCGTGATCATCACGACGTCGTCGCAGAGCGACAGGATCGAGGGCGGCACGCCCGTGACTTCGTTGCCGAGAAGAACGGCGGAACCCGCGCTCGGTCGATACGTCGCGAGGTCGGTCGCTCCTCCCGTAAGCTCCAACCCGATCACCCGGACCTTGCGGCGCTTGAGTCGGCGGATCACGTCGAGAATATCGGCAACCTTCTCCCATGGGAGCGTCTGTTCGGCGCCGAGCGACACCTTGTGTATCCGAGGGTCCGGCGGGGCCGGCGTGTAGCCGGTGAGCCATAATTTCCGGACGCCGAGAAATTCGCCGGTACGAAAGATCGACCCCACATTTTCACGCGATCGGATATCATGGGCGATGAGCTCAAGGGTTGTACGGGAGGATCCGGCCATCGGGGACGAAGCGTAGCAATATTGGGGGTTTTTTGCTACCCTCGGCCCATGAAATTCGGCCATCGCATCCTCGGAAAGATCACGGGCTACGACGACAAGGGGCGCGGCGTATTTGAGCTGCCACGCGAACGTGAAGGGGCGTACGACCAGGGAAAAGGGACGGTCGCCATCCCGTTCGCGGCAGAAGGCGATGACGTCGTCGCAACGTTCCTCAAGCGCGACCATGGAATCAAGGTCGCGAAGCTGGAATCGATCACGACGCCCGGTCCGGACCGCGTGAGCACCCCATGTCCGCACGCCGGCGTGTGCGGCGGCTGTCTCTGGCAGCACCTGTCGACCGACGCGCAGCTTCGGTTGAAACGCGACATGGTGAATGGTGCATTTGAGAAGGCGGGACACATGGAACGCGTTGCCGAAGTCCTCCCGGCTGAAAAACAATTTCAATTTAGAAACAGAATGGATTATGCGGTCGGTTGGAACAGTGAAATCGGTCTCAAAGAATACGGTTCGTGGAACCGGTACATCGACCTTACGACATGCCTCCTGCTCGACGCGGACGTTGGAAAACTCCTGGAAGCGGTCCGTATCTGGATGCGGGAAGGCGATCTGCAACCGTGGGATGCAAAATTCTACACCGGCGACGTACGTTACGTCGTCGTGCGCGAAGGAAAAAATACGGGCCAACGGATGATCACGATCGTCACCAAAGACCTTTCACGCATCACGGACACCCACCGCTCACGGCTCACGGACGTCTGTTCACGGTTCTGCACCTCCCTCCTCCTCGGCGAACAGCCGAAGATCACCGACATCTCGATCTCTGAACGGTTCGAAGCGCTCAAAGGAAATCCCTGGCTGGAAGAAGAGGTGAACGGCGTCCGCTACCGGATCGCGCCGAATTCCTTTTTCCAAACGAACACGGCGATGGCGGGACGGCTGCAGGAAGTGGTCAAAGAATTAATCGGTAGCCCTTCGACAAGCTCAGGGAATAAATTAGTTTCTATCCTCGACCTCTACTGCGGCCTCGGTTTCTTCGGCATTGCTCTTGCCAAGAACGATCCGGGGATCCGAGTGACCGGCATCGAACTGGACGCGGATGCGATCGAGCTGGCGAAACACAATGCATCAGCAAACGGCGTCGCAGATCGCTGCGAGTTTTTTGCGGCGCCGGCAGAAGACCTTTCATGGAAACATATCGCGGCCGACACCGTGATCCTCGACCCGCCGCGTTCCGGCTTGCACCCGCGCGTCATGAAGACGCTCCTCGACATGCGTCCGCCGAGCATCGTATACGTCTCATGCAACTATCGCCGCCTCGTCGAAGAGCTGAAGGAATTCAAAACCGCCTATCGCGTCGAAACCATCCACGCGCTCGATCTCTTCCCCCACACCCCGCATGTGGAAATTATCTGCGCACTCCATTCAAAGTAATGTCATCCCGAGGAAAGTCGGAGCGACGAGGGATCTTCGAATTGGAACCGCAAGCGTGGCGTTCAAAAATGATCGGAAGATCCTTCGGCTGGCTCAGGATGACATTTCCTTTTAAGGTATACTGACTTCATGAAATCCGCTTTTGTCATGCTCGCAGGCCGTTCGAACGTGGGGAAATCCACGCTCTTGAACGCGCTCGTCGGGACGAAGGTCGCGATCGTGACGCCGAAACCGCAAACCACGCGACATCCGGTGCGCGGGATTTTGCATGATCCGCGCGGACAGATCGTGTTCGTGGACACGCCGGGCGTATTCCTCGGCCGGAAGGATTTCATTTCCAAGCGGCTGAACGAATTCGTGAAAGAAACGCTCGAAGGCGTGGACGCGATCGTATACGTCATGGACCCGACACGCGCACCCGGGTTGGAAGAAGAAATGGTCCAGACACTGCTGCGCGCCACGCGTATCCCGATCGTGGCCGTCATCAACAAAAGCGACCTGCACCGGAAGGACCGGCCGTTCGCCAAGGCCTTCGCGGACGTTGACGTCGGTCAGGTCGCAACGCTCGAACTATCCGCGTTGAAGATGAAAGACCTCAACCGGCTCATCGATGTCCTGTTCAGCATCGTGCCGGAGGGCGAGGCGCATTATCCGGACCAACAGCTCACGGACATCCGGCACAAGGATTGGGTGGAAGAACTGATCCGCGAAAAAGTATTCCTTGCGTTGGAGCAGGAGCTTCCGTACTCGACAAAAGTCGTCGTCGAAGATATCGAAGAACGCGAGGACGGATCGCGGTTCATCCAGGCGAACATCTGGACGACGGATGAGCGGTATAAGCGGATGATCATCGGCGCGCACGGCGCGAAAATCAAGGACATCGGCACGAAGGCGCGGAAGGAACTAGAGACGGCGCTGCAGGCGAAAATCTTCCTCGAGATGAACGTCAAGGTGGATCCGCGGTGGCAGGAACGGTTCCACTGAACGGGTTGACAGCGCGGCGGCGAGCGCGTATGATCCACGGGCTCTTTTTTTGCTTCGCAACCATCACGTCAAATCAGAGGTGGGCATGAATCCGAAGACGACTGATTTCCTGAAGGCCGCGCAACACGAATACGGCGACAAGCCGTCGTCCCCGACGAACGAGCTCCCCGGCCCGATTGATCCGTTCGATCTGCAATTCAGCAGCGAGGATGCCGCGTTCGCCGCCTACACCAACTCGGCGCCGGTCAGCGCATCCCTCCGCGAGCTCGACGAGACGCGACGCGGCCACCGGAGCGACCGACCGGGATCCGTGCGGAGCTCCAAGCCCCCGCCTCTCTAGCGAGCCGGTACGGCGCTCGTCTCGTCCCGCGTTTCCCGCGGGCTTTTCTTTACCAAACGTTATTCAACGACGTCCGAGAGCGACGTCACCTCATACCCCATCGCCGTGGACAAGACGCCGATCCCCTTCAGAAGGTCGGTCACTCCGGCGGCGAGCGGATTCACGGTGAGTTTCAGCACGAGCGGATTTTGTTCGCTGTTCAGGACGACGATCTCTCCGAACCAATTCCGCGCCTTGATCGCCTGAACCTTGATCTCTTCCCCGTTCACCCGAAGGGGCCAGTCCACGAGATCCGCCTCTCCCTTCAGGAGGTTGACATCGACTCGATCTTCAATCGTTTTCACGTGGGTTTTCAGGGCGCCGATGGCGCTTCCCAGCCCATCTTCCGCAGCGAAAACTCCCTGAAGCGCGGGATCGAACAACCCGAAATCGAGCGTCCCGACGCGGTTGCGCGAGAGACTGTCGAACACGTCGGCGGAAAGCCACAGGCCGCTCGTTCCGAATGCTCCGGCGCTGTCTTTGTCCGGCCAGAACGTCGGAAGATACAGCGTGTGCGCGTCTTTCAGGTTGAACCCTTCGATGCTGCCGTCAAAGACGAACCGCTCATAGACCGATTCCGGCGCGGGTTTCTTTTGTTTCGCGGCGTCCGCGCGGGCCTTCACGGACGCATCCGTTTCCCGCGTGGTGTTCAATCGCCAGTTCACGCCGGCGACCTCGCGGGGGGCGAACCGGTCGATCACCACGATCCGCGTCCCTTCCTTGTCTTCGCCCGCGAGCAGCGCGCCGAGCTTGGCGCCGAAACCGAAAATCGTCTGCCGCATCTCAAGGACGCTCCCGCGGACCAGATGGATCCGCGCGGTCGCCTCCGCCGCCGTGAGTCCGTCGAAGGTCGAGCGTTTCAACTCGGCCGGAGCCGGTGGCGGCGCCACGAGATCCTGCGGCCGTTCGCATCCGGCGCCTACAAGCGCCAGGGCGATGCCTGGAAGGGTGATGAATGCCGCGCGGAAGGTGTTTGACATACCGAAGAGATCAACGTCGGATCAGACGTTCCCATTGAATCCGAAGATCGTCAATCCATCGGTCAGCCCGTTCGTCGCCCGTCCAGCGCCAAGCGGCCCACGCGAGGAGGGACAGGATGAGGACGAACAGAAGGCAGCCGATGCAACAGGCGTCCGTCCACGACCGGCCTTGACGGATGTCCACGTCCACTTCCTTCGGTTCGCGTCGCTCTCCGGTCGGCATACGTCCGATCAGGGTAACCCGGAATGACGCCGGATGACAATTGGAGATCGGACACGTACACTGTACCTCCTATGAACCCATCGCCCGGGCTCCACGTCGGCGACCGCGCTCCGCAATTCACGCTTCCCGACCAGAATGGGAAAAAATTCCGTCTGTCGGAGGCCCGCGGGAAACATCCGGTGGTGCTCGTCTTTTATCCCGGGGACATGACGCCGGGATGCACGGTGCAGCTCTGCGCGCTCCGGGACGAGATGGGAAAATTCCACTCGCGCCATGCCCTCGTCTTCGGCGTGAACCATGGCGACGCGGCGAGCCATGAGCGATTCATCAAGAAACACGCGCTCCCATTTCCGCTGCTGGTTGACAAAGGAAAGCGGGTCAGCGAAAAATACGGAGCGACGAGGCGGTTCTTCAAAACAAACATCATCCGCCGCAGCGTGGTGGTGATCGACGCCGACGGTCGGATCGCCTATCTCAAACGCGGCATGCCGAAAAACAGCGACATCCTCAAAACGCTGACCTAACCTCCGAATGATCCCTATGACCGATCCCAAACCCCTCCCGTTTTCCGGCCAGCTCACGGGCATCAGCAAGAAAACGATCTCGATTCACCACGACAAGCTGTACGCCGGGTATGTCGCAAAAAAGAACGAGATCGCCGACAAGCTCGCGCCGCTCATGGCAGGCGGCGACGTCTCGAGCGCAAACCAAAGCTTTTCCGAACTGCGCGCCCTCAAGGACGGAGAAACATTCGCCGTGAACGGCGTCTATCTCCACGAATGGTACTTCGATGTCTTGGGCGGCGACGGCAAACCGTCTGGCCCGTTGGTCGATGCGATCTCGGGCGCATACGGTTCCATTGAAAATTTCCTGGCCTATTTCTCGGCCTGCGGGATGGCCGCGCGAGGATGGGTGGTGCTCTGCTGGGACACGCATGACGACGCGCTCCGCGTGTACACCGGCGATGCGCACAACCAGGGCGGCGTATGGGGGTGCCTTCCCCTCATCGTGCTCGACGTCTACGAACACGCCTACTTCATCGACTACGGTTCCGACCGCAAGGCCTACATCGCCGACTTCTGGAAAAACCTCAACTGGGCAAAAGCGAATGAACTGTATGAAAAAGCAGCAAGTAGCATGTAGCATGGTTTTTTCCTAACCCTTGCTGCATGCTTCTTGCTCCCTGCTACTACCCATTTCCAACCATTTCCAACCCAACCCTATGATTCACATCTCGAAAGCCGCGCCAATCTTCTCGAATGCGATGGCGTACTGCAAAGAAAAAGAGTTCTGCACCATCAGTCTGTCCGACTACAAGGGCAAATGGCTCGTCCTCTTTTTCTATCCGCGCGATTTCACCTTCATCTGTCCGACCGAGATCAAAGGATTCGCGGAACGCCAGGCCGATTTCAAAAAATTGAACTGCGAAATTCTGGCCGCCTCAACCGATTCGGCGTGGTGCCACAAAAACTGGTTTGAACGCGATCTCCCTCAAGTCGAATATCCCGTCCTCGCCGACACCACGCAGAACATTGCCCGTGCATACGATGTGCTGAACGAAGATAACGGATCGGCGGAACGCGGGACGTTCATCATCGATCCGGAAGGCATCTTGCGATACGCGCTCATCTCGAACGGATCCGTCGGACGCTCGGTCAAAGAGACGTTTCGCGTGCTCGAAGCCCTCCAGACCGGAGAGCGCTGCCCGATGGAATGGGAACACGGAAAAGAAACGCTCGGGAAAGCATAGCGTTTTTTATGCGGCCGCTTTTTCCTTTTTTCCGAGTGCTTCTTCGAGCGCGGCCTTGTTCCATCCCACGATGATCTTGCCGTCGATGTCGATGACCGGCACGCCCATCTGGCCGGATTTTTTCACCATCTCGTTCGCCGCGGCCGGATCCTCCGCCACGTCGATCTCGGTAAAAGCGATCCCCTTCTCGTTCAAAAATTCTTTCGTGAGCTTGCAATACGGACAGGTTTTTGTCGTATACACTTTTATCGTCATAAAAGGACTATGAAAATGAAGTTGATTTCAGTATAGCACGACAAAAAAACGAGTTATGCACACCTATCTTCGCAGTTGTTGCAAAAATCGTACGAGCAACCGCACCCCGTACCCCGTTCCGCCGTATGGTTGATCCGGCCGCGTTTCGCGCTCGGTGTAGGACGGTCCGGCAATGTCGAGGTGCGCCCAGGGCGTATCGCCGACGAATTGTTTGAGAAACAATGCCGCCGTGATGGTCCCGGCGCTGCCGTTCCCCGTGTTCTTGATATCCGCGATCTTCGATCTGATATGATCGAAATACGAAGGAAAAAGCGGGAGCTCCCAGAGCGGTTCGCCGCTTTCGTCCGCCGCGTCACGAAGCCGCCGCGAAAGTTTCGGATCCGTGGACATGAGGCCGGCGACCTCCTCCCCCAGCGCGACGACGCACGCGCCCGTGAGGGTCGCGAGATCGACGATCATGTCGGGCTTAAGGGATGCGGCGTAGGACAGCGCATCCGCAAGCGTCACGCGTCCCTCGGCGTCGGTGTTCAAAATTTCGATCGTCGTCCCGTTCATGGCGCGGATAATGTCACCTGGACGATACGCCGTCCCGCTCGGCATATTTTCGACGGCAAGGAATACCCCGTGCACGGCAACCGGGAGCCGCAATTCCGCAAGCGCCTTGAAAAGGCCAAGAACGGCCGCCGCGCCGGCCATGTCAATTTTCATGGTTTCCATTCCCTTGGCCGGCTTGATGGACAGGCCGCCGGAATCGAAGGTGACCGCTTTCCCCACGATCGCCACCGTCCGTTTCGCCCCGGCTGGGCGGTACGAGAGATGCACGCCGACGGGCGCATGGACCGACCCGCGGGCGACGGCGAGGGCCGCGCACATCCCCCGTCGCTCCATCTCATTCGCGTCCATGACCTTCACGCGAATCCCGTTCCCGACCATCGCCCGCGCCTCTTCCGCCATGCGGGCCGGTGTCATTTCCGACGACGGCGTGTTCACGAGATCCCGGGCGTAGTTCGTCGCGGTCGACAAGATCTCCGCCGTCCGGATCCCCTCCTCCGCCGATTTCGCGGCGTTCGCCGTCACATAGATGGAGACGGTTTTGAGTTCGCGCGGGGGCGTCTCTTTTTTACGCAGCGTCCCGTGGTACACGTGGAACCGATACGCGGAAAGAAAAAATCCTTCCGCGAGCGCCTGCGCGGCGGTCCGTGAATCCATCCCGTTCACTCCCGCGCCAGGAAGCGACGTGGCGAGCGTGGTCGCCCGGTTGGACATCGCGAGCTTCACGAGAAACCCGCCGAGCTTCCGCGCCGCATCCGGCGTAAACGATTTTTTCTCCCCGAGTCCGATCACGGCGAATTTCTTTGCCGGCAGTTTCCCGAACGTCGGAAACACGAGCGTCTGCCCGAGCTTCCCTTCAAACCCCTCGCGCGAGATCAATTTCGAGAGCTCTCCGTCGAACGTCCGGTCCGCGTCTTCGAGCGGACGCCTCGCATCACGAAACATTCCAATGACAACGAGGTCGGCGGCGCCGTCGAGCGGACGTCCTTGAACAACGCGGATTTCCATATGCCGGCGACCTTACCCGACGTCCCGGGGAGAATCAAGGGAACCAAAAACAAAAAGGCGGACGTCGGACGTCCGCCAAAGGGCCAAAAGCCTCGTGTTACACCGCCTTCAGCTTGGAGGCGAGTCGTTCGGCGATTTCGGGCGGAAGGATCGAAAGGAGCGACGTTTCCTGGAACAGCCCTTGGTCGTTGCAGCGGAAGAACGCGAGCACGTCCTTTTTCTCCCACACGACGGGCCAGCGTTTGTTTCTCGCCAACGCGAGGAGCTTCGCGCTCGGATTGAAGCAGATCGGATACCCCACCTGCTCGAACATTTCGGCGTCGCTCCCGCTGTCGCCGATCGCGACGGAACGTTCGAGAGAGAGACGCGCTTCCTCCGCGAGGATGCGGACCGCTTCGCCTTTCTTGAAGCACCATTCGATCGGCATCCCGCCGAGATATGTCGTCGTGTCGGACGGATGTTCCGTCGCGAAGATGTCGGTAATCCGATGGGACTCGGCGAACGCCGTCACAACCTCGCGCGGTGAACCGGAAATGATCACGCGACGGATCCCCAGCTCCTCGACGGCCTGCGACAGGCGGTCCGTGAACACGTGGACCAACCGACCGTTCTCCCGGATCACCTCGCGGGCCGCGAACCGCGCATCGGAGAGACGGACTCCCCGGAGACGGAAATCGTTCTGGTACGCGTCGATCTGCGCGTTCACGAAGTCGTCGAACGACCCTTCGCGCCGCTTGTACGCCCGCCGCTGTTCCTCGGTCTTCGCAAGCACGATGCCCGGCAGCAGGCCGAGCTCCACCATTTTGTGGATCCATTCGTCGAACAACTGCCAGCGGAGCCACGTCCCATCGATGTCGAAAAATACGGCTTCAGAGCCCATGCGTCCTCCTTTCAAAAGAACAGGAGGCGACGCTATCAGAAGGTTCCGTACCCGTCAACGGTCCGGCGCGCACACGCCGGCCCACAGTCCGAGCTTCTCCTCGCGCGCGGCCGTTTCGTCGTCGCGCAATTCCTTTTTTCGCGACGCGGCGAGCGGGAACGAAAGGTAGGCGTGAGCGAATCCGTCGCGGACCATGAGCGCATTCACGTCGGTGCCGTCCGCCAATAAAACGTTGCGCAGCAGCCGGTCGTATTTGTCGCGCTCGTCCGCCTGCGGGTCGGCCTCGAGCCGGATTCTCGTTCCGTCAGGCAGAAGCTCGTGAAGCTTCTTCGACGCCTCCTTCCCGAAACATTCCACCGGGCGGCGGGGATCCACGGTTTCGGGCGTATTGATTCCGAGCAGCCGGACCGTCCACTCGCCGTCCTCCTGATCAACCTTCGCGACAAAAGTGTCCCCGTCCACGACGCGGAGGATCGTCGCGTTCAACGCGACGGTTCCGGTTGCCTGCCCCGGCGCCGCATCCGGCAACGCGGGCTGCGACGTCCCTGGTCGCGCAGAAAAAAACGTCTCCGCTCCGACGAGAAACAGAAGCAGAAGAAAACCGACGAGCCCGCTCCGTGTGTTCAGAAACTTCATCCTCACGTAGTATACCCATACGCCCATGAAAGAACGACCTTCTCCCCTTCCCCAACGGCCGAAGAACGCGGAGCATGAGACCGCGATCTTCGCGGCGGAAATCGGACATGCCGCCCCGATCGACCTTCACGGTCTCGATACCGAACGGGCCCGCGCGGAAACGGACGCGTTTCTCGACCGGAGTTTCATGAACGGAGAAGAGGTCGTCAAAATCATCCACGGACGCGGCGAGTTGAAACTGAAGCGCGTCGTCGAAGAAATTCTCCGCAATCATCCGCTCGTGGAATATTTCCGCGGGTCGCAGAGCCCGTCGGAATCAAACGCGGTCACCTACGTACGGCTCGCGCGAAAAGGGCATACGGAACCATAAGCACTCCGGTCGCGTGGTCGAACGCGGCATTGAGCGAGGCAAGACCTCCGCGTTTCATCGTCTTCCGGAGACGCGCGAGATCGAAGGCGTGCGAAACGTACGCGTGGACGGACACGGCGCCCGCTTTCCGGAGGACCGCAGCTGCGTTCAGGAGCGTATCGCCCGTGTCCGCCATGTCGTCGACGAGAAGGACGCGCGCGCCGTTCGGGTCTCCGGATACCAGATGGGAGGTGACGCGGCCCGGACCGAGCCGCTTTTTTCCGACCTGGACAAGCGGAAGACGAAGCTTCCGGGCAACCTCCTGCGCGCGATCGGCGGCGCCATGGTCCGGAGCGGCGATCGCCGTGATCCGGCGCGACCGTGCGAATCGGACGATTGCGTTTGTCGGTCTGATGTTGTCCAAGCGGTCGCGGAAAAATGTCTCAAATCGATGGCTATGCGTATCGAGCGTTACGATGCGTCTGACGCCGGTCGCGAGCAGGAGGTCGGCAATCACGTGTCCGGCCGCGATCTCGCCCGGATGCGCCGGGCGGTCCTGGCGGCCGTATGCGATCCACGGCGCGATAAGCGAGACGTTCCGGGCGCCGGCCTCCTGCGCCGCATGAATGAGAAGGAACAGCTGAAAATTTTTGACCGGGTCTTCCCACACGTTCCCGACGACGATGACGTCCGTCCCGATGCGCGCCGGCGTAAACACCGTCCACTCACCGGCCGCGTATTTTTTTGGACGGACGATCTGGGCCGCGGCGCCGAATACGCGGGCCGTGCCACGGACGAGCCGAGCGTCATTGGAGAGTCCGATGATCGATGGTTTCATGGTTTCCTTATTCGCCTATTCGTACGAATATGCGAATGGCTGCAAAAGACGGGTGACGTCCGAATCTTCGAGCTGCTGAAACTCCGAATAAAATTGGCCGACGGCGCCGTACGAGGCAGGTTCCGACAGGGCGATGACCTCGACGCCCGTCCGACGAAGCTCTTCGAGCGACTCCTTTGCGCCATGCGGAACGCTCACGATGATCCGAGTGGCGCCCTGATGGCGCGCGGCTTCGACGGCGGCGTTCATCGTCAGTCCGGTCGCGATGCCGTCATCCACGATGATGACGGTCTTCCCGTGAAAGGACGGCAAAGCGCGACCGGAACGGTACGCCTCGACGCGACGAGCGGCCTCCGCCCGTTCCGTTGCCACGATGCGTTCTACCCGTTTTGGATCATTCGCCGCTTTTTCCCCCTCGTTCCACACGATCTCTCCCGTTTCGGCAAGCGCGCCGATGGCATACTCTTCGTTCGACGGGGCGCCGATTTTCCGCGTCACGATCACGTCGAGCGGCAACGCGAGCGCCTTCGCGACCTCCACCCCTACGGCCACGCCGCCGCGCGGGAGGGCATACAGAAGAACGTCACTCCGTCCGGAAAATTCCGACAGCTTTCCGGCCAGTTTTTTTCCGGCCTCGGCCCGGTCACGGAATACCATGCGGGAATGGTAGCAAAAAATCCGAAAACGGCGTATGCTGCGGCGCGTATGACCCTCACAAACTGGATCAACAAAAACGCCCTCCTCATCGTATTTGTTCAGGCAGTTGCCGCGATGCTCGGCAGTCTGTACTTCAGCGAGATCCGCGGCTTCCCGCCGTGCATCCTGTGCTGGTACCAGCGGATCGCCATGTATCCCATCGTCGCCATTGCGGCGGTAGGGATCTGGTTCAATGATTTGAAGGCCTACCGATACATCCTCCCCTTGAGCATCGCAGGCGGCCTCGTCGCCGTCTACCAGAACCTGCTCTACTACAACATCCTTCCGGAAGCCGTGGCGCCCTGCACGCTCGGCGTTTCCTGCACGACGAAGTACATCCAGTGGTTCGGATTTGTCACCATCCCGCTCCTCTCGCTCTTGGCGTTCGCCGTGATCACCGCGGTCATGCTGTTGCAACGTCAGTCGGACCAGCGGTCGAAGACGACGGATTGACGACCGGCATTTTTCGCGTCATAGTTTCGCGAGCTTTCGAGCCGTTCGGGGATCGTCTAACGGTAGGACAGCGGCCTTTGAAGCCGTGAATCATGGTTCGAGTCCATGTCCCCGAGCCAATCACAAACATCCCTCCGCGGGGATGTTTGTTATTTTTTCTTTCTTCCCTTTTTTCCCTCCGCCTTCACGGGGATCTTCGTATATTCCGCGTAGCGAGCCGCCGCCTCATGAGGTTCACAAATATCGAGCGTGAACCCGTGCGCGTGGAGCCACCGGCATGCGGCGTCGAAAAACGCGCGGTTACGCAGCTGGACGAACGTTTCGTCGGCGATGGGAAGGCCGCGGACCTGCCACGTGCTGAAGCGGTCGCCGAGCTGCCGTTCGCCCTCGCGGGACAACAGCACGCAGCCGAACGCGCCGTCCCGCGTCTGCAGTTCGCCTAAAAACGTTCGGTCGCCGTCAAACAAGAAGCAGATCATCGTTTCAAATATTTCCCGACCGCGGCCCACGAGCTCACGGCGACGAGGATGAGCAGCCCGCCCAGTTCCGCCGCGAGGATGTTGGGAAGGTTAGAGATAAAATACGCGCGGAGGCCCGGATCGACGCCGTCAAAAAAGCTGACGAGCCGCGGCTCGACGAACGCGATCGCGCCCGCGATGACCCCTGCGGCGATCAGCGAAGCGAGGAGGGCGATGAACATCCCTTCCAGCACGAACGGAAAACGGACGAATGATCCCGAGGCGCCGACGAGCCGCATGATCCCGATCTCCTCGCGCTGCGTGTAAATCGCCACGCGGACGGCGTTGAACACGATAAGGACGGAAAACAATCCGAACACCGCGATGAGCATGGCCCCGAACAGCCGAGCCGACGCGCCGAGCTCCCGCACGCGCTTGATCGCCTCCGCGTGGTCATCGTACGTCTTCGACTCGATCGCGAAATCAAACTGCGGATTCTTCAGCGCTTCGAGGAGGAACGGATACTCTTCCGGCCGGTTCGCCTTGACGATGAGCGAGGCGCCGAGCGGGTTCTGGTCGAGTTCGCCGAGGGCGCCCAGAATCTTCGGATCGTTCTTGTGTCGTTCCTTGAACAACGCAAGCGCTTCATCCGGACGGAGGAGGTCCGCGCGTTTCACCTGGGGAAGTCCGGCCATGAAAAACTGTGCCTGTTGCAGCACGGCTTCCGGCGTCCCGTTCTTGAAATACACGCTGATGTCCACCTTGTCCTCCAGCGCGACCACCGCGCGATCAAGGAGCGCGTTCACCCCGACGAGAACGTTTACCGACAGAAGCGAGAGCACCAAGACGAAAATCGTCGTGAGCGCGATCCACGCGTTGCGGGCGAAATTTTTCCAGGCATAGGAGACGATCCGCGCCGTGGTGATACCGAAAGACATATCAGGACGGGAGCAAATACTTTCCGTGGCGGTGGTCGGCGATCACCTTGCCGTCCCCGAGCGTGATGACGCGGCGACGGAGCGAATTCACCACCTCGCGGTTATGCGTGACGAGTACGATCGTCGTGCCGAAGGCGTTGATTTTCTGGAGCAGCTCGATGATCTCCCCCGTGTTGATCGTATCGAGGTTCCCGGTCGGCTCGTCCGCCAGGAGGATCTTCGGGCCGTGGGCCAGCGCCCGCGCGATCACCACGCGCTGCTGTTCGCCGCCGGAAAGCTGCCGGGGAAACCGATGGCCCTTCTCGTCGAGCCCCACGATTTTGAGGACTTGGGGAACGACGTCCCGGATGCGCTTCGACGACGCGCCGGCGACTTCCAGCGCGAACGTGACGTTCTCCCAGACGGTTTTTTTCGGGAGGAGCTTGAAGTCCTGGAACACCACGCCGATCTGCCGACGCAATTCCGGCACCTCCCGCGGCCGGATGCGCGTAATGTCCCATCCGCCGATCTCGATCCGGCCCTGCGTCGGTCGCTCCTCGGCGATGAGGAGACGCGCAAGCGTGGTTTTGCCGGCGCCGCTCTGTCCCACGATGGAAACGAACTCGCCGGGATCGATGGTGAGCGAAACGTCGCGCAGGCCGTGCACGGAAGGCGGATAGACTTTTGAGACGTTCTCGAGCGTGATCATGAGGGTTGTTTTGCGGTCTTCTTCCGAGCGGACTTCGGGACGGGTTTCACGGGTCGGTCGGCCTCGCCGTATCCCGGTTCACCGGGGGCAACGGGTTCGACCGTCACGGCGATCACCCCGGCTCCGAGCGGTGCGAATTCGGCGAAGACGGCGGCATCAAGGTCGATCGCGCGTTCCGGATGTTTGTCCCGTTCCGGGCCCCAGTCGTTGATGCGGACGACCGTCGTTTTTCCGGAACGGACGCTCGTGACGCGTACGCGGGATCCTTTTGGAAAATCCGGCGAGGCGGCACACCGGCAATTTTTGTAGCGGTACCAGGACGCCAAGCCCCGACGCATGAAGTCGGACCGCGTGATACCGAGGCGGATCCGCGCATTCCCCCGGATCTTCCCGTTCGTGAGCGGCGTCCATCCATCCGGCGACTCCTGAAGGATCTCGCACGCCGTCCACGCATCGGAGGCGCAAGCCGCCATCGTGATCGCGACGCCGTCTCCGATCGCTTCCTGGTCCGACCATCGGACGTCATACACGGTCGTCGTCCCGGAAACATCCGGCCGTACCGTCAGATCCACCGGGGAACGCAAGCCGGCTGCGGACCAACGGATCGTCAACGTCGAGTCAAAGAGCGAAAGCGAAACCGGACGGCCAAGAAATCCTTCGTCCAGGTGCAGCGTGAGCGGTTCTGCCGCGCGCGCATCACCGGACCACATGAAGACGCCGACCAGGACGGCCGCAAACAATCCACACACCCGATTCATGGACGATAGTTTAGCAGAGAAGAAATGAAAAAGAAAAACTCCCGCATACGGGAGTTTTTCTTCTGGAGCCAGCTCCGGGATTTGAACCCGGGACCTCTGCTTTACGAAAGCATTGCTCTACCGCTGAGCTAAGCTGGCTTGGCCGCGTTTGACGGGGATGGAGCGGGTAAGGGGAATCGAACCCCTCTCTAATGCTTGGGAAGCATTCATAATAGCCACTATACGATACCCGCACGAAACAAATTCTAAGAAAGCCAGCAAAGAATAGCCGAATGATCGCATCCGTTCAAGGGGCGTCAGAACCTCAAGTACCGGACCACGTCTTTTTCCGTGAGCCGCTGCGACAGATAGGCCGCGAGCGCGTTGGGATCCCCCTGGCTCTGTCCGGCGAACGCGATCGCAAGACGCTGTTCCAGGAGCGCGGGCCGAAGGACGTGCTGCCGGAAATCCTCCTCGTTCCATCCGAAATTTTTCAGGAGATACACGCCGACGTCCGGCGTGGTCGTCGAGGCCGCCGTCACTACGTCCGCGAAGAACGCGCGAAGCTCCTCGTCGGTCACGGCGACCTTCTGTGCCTCGGCCAGCTCTTCGACCGCCGCCTGGTTGATGAGCTTCTCCAGCACGTTGCGCTCGAGCTGCGCGTCATACGGGATGTCGATCGCCTGTTCCTTCGCCGCGTCGGATGAAAGAAACGTCCGGAGCGTATCGCGGGACTTCAAAAAATCACGGTACAGGATCATCCGCGACCCGATCTTCGCCGCCGGAATGGGAAGGACCTCGGAGACGGAACGCACGAACCCGGCGTCCGAATGTTTCACGAACACCGCCCACGATCCGACCGCCGCGCCGCCGAGCAGCGCGACGACCCCGGAGGCGGAGGCGATCAGCAGACGGAGTTTCTTCGATGGGATTGGCATAGGAAAGAAATCATATCATTGTTTTCCCCGGAAGAAATAGTCCCGCCACTTTTCCGGATTCGATCGGGGATCCGCGGGGGCATCGGGATATCCCGCAGCCGCCGCATCTCCAGACGGGCTCCCCGCGGAAAATCCCTGCAACACCACCACACGCTCATCCGGCTTCTTCATCCCCAGTCGCGTGCGGGCCTCGAACTCCACGCGTTCCGACGAGACGAACTGCTCCGTCAGGGACGCGAGCTGCATCCGCCTCCCCTCCATCGACGCCGCTTGCGACTCAAGCGCCTGGATTTCGCGATCCACCGTCCATCCGCGATACGTCTCGCGGACCGTCGACGCGCCGATCACCGTGAGCAGCGCGACATTCCCGATGAGGAACACCGGCCACCGGGCCAGGGCTTTTAATGGTGACCGCTCCCGTCCGCTCCGTCGTGCCGTCATATGCGTCATCGTCACTCGATGGTTTTCTTTTGGACGACCAGGCCCGTCGGGGGCTCGTGCGACTCCCCTCTCGCGAGACGTTCGATCCGTTCCAGCGCGTCCGTCGGAAGCGTTTCAAGATCCGCCATGAGCTTCCGAAGCCGCTCCTGCCGATCCGACGGAGGATCCGGATGTTTCACCGTCGCGTGCCGCGCGTCGTTGATCGTCTCCTGCACCCGTTCCGGATGCGAGACGCGCGTGATCTCAAGCGGCTTCGATTCTCCCGAACGCGACACCGTGAGCGTCCCGACCCCGCATGCCGTGTCCACGAATCCGTGGCGCTTCCAGGAAACATCCTTCACCGACAAAAACGACACCTCGGTCACAAACCGGGAAAACACGCCTTTCTGATCGACGTCAACCAATCGGAGCGTCGTGATGATCAGGACGTCCGAATCCCACAGGATGAACGTCCGGACCGTCACGACGATCCCCGCGAGCACGGAAACGAGAAAAACCCCCATCCCCGGCAGGCCGAAGCTGAACAACGGGAACAGGAAGAAAAACGGAATGACGATGAGGAGCATCGCAAACCCCAAGCCGGGAACGAGCGTGACGGGATGCCGCCGGACCAGCAATTTCACGTCTTCGCGTTCCTTGAGTTGGAGGACGTCTTCGATGTGAAACATGTTCACATGATACTACCACCTACGACCTTCCACCGACAACCTCGCGTATCGCCTTCCGCGCTTCTTCCCGTTCGTCCCACGGGATTTTCCGGCCACCCGCGACGCAGATCGCCTGCTCGCTCCCCTTCCCCGTAAGCAGCACGAGATCGCCGGGCGCGGCACGGCGCATCGCTTCACGGATCGCGTCTCGCCGGTCTTCGATGATGAAAAGATTTTGGCCGTCGATATTTCCGACCTCTCGGGCGCCGTCCGCGACCTGTTCCATGATGCGTCGCGGATCGTCGTCATACGGATCCTCGTTCGTCACGATCACGACATCCGCGCGCTCTCCCGCCATGCGTCCGATGATCGGCCGGCGCGCCACATCGCGGCCTCCGCCGGCGGAACCAAGCACATGGATCAGACGATTTCTCGAAACCGACGACAGCGTGTCATACAGGCGTTCAAGCGACTCGGGCTCCGGCGCGTAATCGACGATCACCGTCCATGGCTGGCCTTCTTCGATCCGTTCGAACCTCCCGGGAACGCGCTCGATCTCGGAAAGGGCGGAGGCGGCGGCCGCGAGCGGAACGCCAAGGATCTCGCAAACGGAAAGCGCCGCAAGGGCATTTTCGACATTCACCCTGCCCGGCATCCGGATGGTCGCGGGGATGCCGCGGACGTCGAAGGCCGCGCTCCGGTCCTCAAGCCGGATGCCGGTCGCGACAAGATCCGCGCCGGCCGTCCCATCCGTGCCATACCAAAAAATCCGATCGAATTCCGGCAGCGCGAAGGCGGCGGACGATGCATCGCGGGCATTCAGCACCGCGACTTTTTGGATCGTCTTCCCGTTGAACACTTTTCGCGGAGACCTCGCGGTATGTCGAAACGCGTCGAGCTTTGCTTGTTTGTACTTCTCAAATCCTCCGTGCGCCTCGATGTGCTCCGGCGTCAGGTTCGTGAACACCATGAGGTCATAGTTGATGTTCGCATGACGGTGCTGGACGATGCCTTGCGACGACGTTTCGATCACCGCAAACAGGCACCCGGCATCCACCATGCCGCGCAGCAGCCGCTGGAGGGCGAACCGTCCGACCATGGTCATCTTCGTGTCATTCAGCCATTCGCGATCCCCGACCTTGAACACGGCCGTGCTGGTGCAGCCGGTCGGAGATCCCGACGCTTCCAGCGCGTTCGCCGTAAAATAGGTCGTGGTCGTTTTCCCGTTCGTCCCCGTCACGCCGATCACGATGAGCTTCTCGGACGGATGGCCGTACATGGCTGCCGCAAGCCACGAGAGCGCACGGTGGTACGGGAGGAGCCACGCGCCGGGGATTCGCGACTTCAGGCGATGAAACATGTGCCGAGTGTAAAAGAAAAAAGCCCTGTCATCAACAGGACTCGAGCGCCTTCAGTTGGTAGCGGAACGGGCCGACGGCGTTTCGGGGTTCCAGATTCCGAAAGTCCAGCCGGTAAATCCTGGCGAGGAAAATTACGAGACTTTCCGCGAACGGCCGGGTGAGCGGGCACAACAACAGAATCTTGTTGTCGAGACCCCCAGACGTTCCAGAGTGCCAGTAGAGGGACTCGCCATCCCGCGTGACGGACACGTGCACGCTTCCGGCGACCTCCTCGATGAAGAGGAGGTCGCCCTCCATGAGTTCCGTCGGCATCGCCCGTTCGCGGTGATGGGATGTAAAAAGACCGATGTCGTTCATCCATTCTCCCTTCGTGAAAACGAACACGTCTACGGCGTGTATATCAAACCATGCACGTTGCGTCAAAGGCTGTAGGTCAGGAGCGACACGACGGCAAAGACAATGGCGACCGTCAGGGTGCCGATGGAGATCGGAACGAGAAGACTTAATCCCAGCCACTTCGCAAGCAACAGAGCCGTCACGCCGATCACCTGAAACAACATCTTCATTTTTCCCGCCCAGTTCGCGCTTACGACCAGCCGCTTCCGGCCGCGAATCAACCCCGTGAGAAGGATGCACACTTCGACGAAGACGATCACCGTCGCGAAAATCGGATTGACTTCCTTCGCCACGAAGATAACCACCACCGACCCGATGAGCAGCTTGTCCGCAGCCGGATCCGCAAACGTCCCCCATACGGTGATCTGTTTCCGGAGCCGCGCCATGGATCCGTCGAGCGCGTCGGTGAAGGCGGCGAACAGGAACAGCGGAACCGCGACCGACCACTGCTCGATGAGGACGTACCACACGACGAACGGAATCAGAAAAAAACGGAATAGCGTGACATGGTTCGGATGAAGCTGATGCGGGAGAAATCGGATGAGCACGGCGTTGAAGAACCGATCGTGCGGATATATCCGGGCCGTTTCATTGGTCATCAGCTGGGCCATACGCCCTCCTATGCTACCATGCCCTGACGTATGCATGAACGCCTGCGGACGCTTGCCCTCGGTGCGGCAGGCGCGCTCGCCGTGATCGCGGCTCACACGCTCCAGACCCCGCAAAAGGAGATCGCCTGGTTCGTGGCGCTGTTCGTCATCCTCTCCCACGGCCATCTCCTCGGGCGCCGGCTGATTTCCAGCCCGTCGACGTTCGCGCGCATGGGGGTGGGAGCCGTCCTCTTTCTCGCCGTCCAGAGCATCGCGCAAACCGTCTGGTATTACAGCGGACGTCCGCTCGGCGGATTAAGCGATACGACGTCTCTTCTCGTCGGGATCGGGATCACGCACCTCATCGCCGTCAGCATCAAACCCCCTCCGGAAAACGTCCCGCCGTCAGTGGCTCACGGTTCACGAACACGCATCATCATCGGCCTCCTCTGCCTGGCCTTGGCGGGATCGGTGTTCGGATTCGTCCTCCGCGTCGCTTCAGCCGCGGCGACGACGGAGTCCATCCGCACGCCATGGCCGCTTCTTCCGGACGGAACACGGCTTGCCGTCGCCTTCGCGTGGTTCGCTCTCCTCCTGTCCGCCGCCGCGGCCGGATCGAAGCGGCTGACCGCTCTCCAGGCCACGCTCGCCGTGGTGGCGACGACCGTCATCGCTCCGCTCGTCTATCGTTCGGGGTACGGGTTCGACGGATTCCTCCACATCGCCAGCGAAAAAATCATCCTCGCCACCGGGACGCTTCAACCGTCTCCGCCGTATTACATCGGCCAATACGTCTTCACGACCTGGTTGGCGCGCCTGACCGAACTGCCGATCGCGCAGGTCGACCGATGGCTCGTTCCGCTCGCGGCTCCCCTGCTCCTGACCCTCTGCGCGTATGTCGCCCATCGGACAAGCGTCATATTTCTGACCTTCGCCTTCCTTCCGCTCGCCGGCTTCGTCGCGACCACGCCGCAAGGATTTTCCTATGTACTCGGGCTGGGCGCGATCTTCCTTTGCCTCGGCATCCGAACCCGCGCCGTCCATCCGATCGCTCCGCTCCTGCTCGTCGCGTGGGCAATCGCCGTCCATCCGCTCGCGGGCGTCCCTCTTTTTTTCGTCGTGTCCGCACACGCGCTCCACGGGCGTTTGCCGAACAGGATCACGGCCGCGCTCTCCGGCCTGTGCGTCGTAACGGCCGCCGCCGCCGTGCCGGTCTTGTTTTACCTCTTGAGCCTGAAGGGCGGAACGCCCATCGCCTGGAATTTCCCGAGTGTTCTTCGTCCGGAACCGTGGGCCGCCCGTCTCGCCGATTTCGCCCCGTGGATCGGAAACCGATTTGCGCTGTGGCCCGCCTGGGCCTCGCTGACGTCGCGCCTGCTGCCCCTGCTCCTCCTGTTCTTTGCAGGAATCGGCTGGCGGCGCGCGCGGTCCTTCGCCGCGATCTCCGGCGCATCCGCCATCCTCCTCTGGATCGCCGCGACGGCGCTCGACGCCACCGGTGAATTCACGTTTCTGATCGATTACGAGCGCGGGAACTACGCGAACCGCCTGAACCTGCTCGCCCTTTTTTGCCTCCTGCCTGCTTCCGCGCACGGCCTCTCGGTCCTGACGGAACGCCTCCGCCGGTCGCCGCGCTTCATCGCGATCGCCGTGCTGGCGTTCGGCGTCGCGATTCCGTCCGCTCTGGCGTATGACGCCCTTCCGCGCCATGACGCCGTCGTGACGGGCCGCGGGTGGAGTTCGAGCGAGCACGACCGTGAGGCCGTGAAACTGATCAATTATGACGCCGGCGAAGAACCGTACACCGTGCTCGCTAACCAAAGCGTCTCCGCGGCGGCGGTGGATCTCCTGGGGTTCAAGCGGTATCACGGGGACGTGTTCTTCTACCCCATCCCGACGGGCGGGCCGCTGTACGAACTCTTCTTGCGCATGACCTACGGCGAACCTTCTCGGGATACGGCGAAGGACGCCGCATCGCTCGGCGGCGCGGATCTCGTGTACGTCGTCTTGAACAACTATTGGTGGCGGTCCCGGCAGATCGGTGAGTCGCTCCGGCTGGTCGCGGACAACGACTGGACGATCCCGCCTCAATCCGAGGATGGGTGGAAGTTGCGCGTCTTCAAATTCGATTTCAGAAATGACTCGAGCGCGCCTGCGGCGACCTCGACGCGATGACGTGAAGAAACGAGCTCCCGGACCGCGCGCTCCGGCTCGGTCGGTCCTGACCGGAGAATCCTCCGGAGGACATCAGTCAACGCGTCGGCGTCTCCCGGCAAAAAGGTCAGCCCGGCCTCTCCGAGCGTTTCCGGGATACCGCCGACCCGTGCAGCGGCAACCCGACATCCGGCAGCTAGCGCCTCAAGAATGACCGTCGGCTGGTTTTCGTACACCCGAGACGGAACCACGAGCGCCTGGCATTCCGACATCAATCGGACGACCTGATCGTGCGGGAGCGGACCGTGGAAAACGATCAATGGATCATCCAATGATTCAATATTGTTCCGAAAAGGCCCGTCGCCCACGATATGGAGGTTCGGGCGTTCAGCACCAAGCTGTTTCCACGCCGAGAGAAGCAAATCGATTCCTTTGTCTCGGGAAAGGCGGCCAACAAATAAAAAAGTTACCGGTCGGGACAGCTGGGAGCTTGTTGCCGGTTCTTGAGGCCGTTCAACAGGAATTGGATTCGGGATAACGGTCGTGGAACTGGAATGAAAAAACCCATATTGCCGATGGACGTCCAGCAGCCACGCCGTGGGCGAGACGACCCCGGACGGACAGCCGAGCGCGCGCGTCCGGAGCGCCGCCCATATCCGCCTCCACATGCGGCGTATAAACACGAGATTCTCCCCGTGCACGATCTGACCGGACGGCTCAATGAGTTGGACGTCATGGAGCACATGGACCCAGGCAATCCCGTTCCGCGCGACCAACCTCGGCGTGGCAAATCCGCAGCCGGTGAGATTGTGCGTAAGCAAAAGATCCGGACTCCATTCCGAGATCTCGTTGGCGAGGAATGTGTCGGCTCCGAGATCTTGAAGATGGAAAACGAGCCGATGAACCATCGAACGATCTTCAAGCTTCGGGATCCTCGTGAAAACGCGGAGCTCATGGCCCTTGGCTCGCAACGCTTTCGTGTAGACGGCCGCGATGACTCCGGCGCCTCCGCTCGCGTCCGGAGGATAATCGTTTGTCAGGACAGCGATCCGCATATCCCGGTATAGACTTTTTTCAGGCCATCTATGTGCCGCGACCAGGTGAAACGTTCCAGAACGCGGCGTCTCCCCTCTTTCCCCATCTGTCGTGCCGATTCCCGGTCCGTCCGCAGACTCTCAATGGCGGCAGCAAGAGCCGAAACGTCGCCGGGCGGAACCAACAAGCCCGCTTCCCCGTGGGATACGACCGTTCGGACGCCTGGCAAATCCGACGCGATGACCGGAATCCCGCAACTTTGCGCCTCAAGCGCCACCAACCCGAACGCTTCGGCGCCGGATGTCGATGGGAGGACAAGAACATTCGCCGTCTGATAGGCGGCAACGAGGTCGTCTTCGCGCAACGATCCGACAAATCGGACACGGTCGGCGATGCCACGTTCTTTCGCGTGCGCTTCATAGGTTGAACGAAGGTCTCCGTCACCGACGAGCGTCGCATGGACATCGGAACATTTTCCGAGAGCTTCGAGAAGAACCGGAATCCCTTTGAACGCATGAGGCGTATCCATACCGCCGACGAAGAGGACCGTAAACGGTGTGCCGGGAACCGGAGGCCGTGAGCCGTGAGGTGGGAGAAATCGCTGTTCATCAACGCCGAACGGGAGCTCGATCGCGCGGTCGGCCCATGGAGCGAACGAAGAGTGACGCGCGTAATCGGATGATGAGACGAGGAGGCGATCCGTCGCATCGAGAATCCTTCGCTGAAAAAAAGAGCGATACCCCTCGAAGATCATCCCGCGGAGTCCTGACGCAACGGCATCCATATGAAGGGTCAACACGAGTTTCCGGATTTTTCCGGAGCGTTTGAGCGTCGTCAGGCGCTCGGCCGTTCCGAAGAAGGGATAGTGGAGGTGGACAATGTCCGCTCCGCGGACGAGGAATTCGATATCCTGCAGGATCCCGGCATTGCCGAAACGGAATCCGGGATGCGAGGTCAATGAAACAAGAAGTGCGTCAATGCCGGACGCTTTCAATGATTCAACCTCTTTCGCGGCCATCCGTCCGATTCCCCCGATTTCCGGAGGCGCGACGCAGGAGACATGGGCGATTCTCATACTCACCACCGTACGACGAATTTGAGAATACGAAAACTCAACCCCATGAGCGGGTTGGCAACCGTCGTCATGAACGGATGCTCGAACTCCTGATAGGCGATCTCCGGCGACCATCGTTTGAGAATCGTTGCGTCCGGAACACGTCGAATGCGCTCGACCTCCTTCCGTCCGCGCATGAGATAGACCCACGTCGACGGTTTCCAAAACCACACCATGGCGCGAAGCTTCTCGCGCCACCAGCCGCCCATGACGGAAAACATCAGGATGATGATGTCAACGGCGAGCAGTTGCGGCGCCAAAAAAACCAACGTCGGCCACCGGTAGTTCTTCAGCACGACGGCGGACCGATTGCGTTCCATCCAAAACCACTTGGCGATGGAGCGGGAAAACTCATACCGGTGGCGGACGACGCTCCGAGGCGCCAGCACGTTCTTGTACCCCGCGAGCCGGATGCGCCAGCCGAGATCCAGGTCCTCGTGGTAGGCGAAGAGCGTGTCATCAAACAACCCGACCTCCTTCAGCACGCGGGTCGGATAGAGGACGCCGGCGCCGGAGGCATAGGCGATCTCCCGGATGTCCTGGCCGACGTCCGCGCGTTTCTCATGATAGCCGGCACAATATCCGAACCCCAAAAAATGGATCGCGTTTCCGACGGAATTCACCTCGTCCGGATGTTGCTGGAGCACCAGGAGAGACTGCGCGGAACCGACGCCCGGATCGCGTTCCGCCGCCTCCACGGCGGCCGCGAGCGCGTCCGGTTCGAACGACGCATCGTGGTTCAACAGATAGACGTACGGATGCCCGGATTCGATCGCCTGTCGCATCGCGAGGTTATTTCCGCCGCTGAAACCGGTATTCTTCCCGGGTTCATGGAGAATGACCGACGGAAGCCGTTCCCCATGTACTGCCATCAGACGCCGAACTTCGTCGAGCGATCCGTCGCCGGGCGAATTGTCGACGACATGCACCGCCATCCTGTCTCGCGGGTACGCGAGTCCTGCCAACCCGTCGAATAACGCCGGGAGATACGGACGGCTGTGCCATAGCACGACGATGACGTCAACGAATGGGGAGGTCGACCCGTTATTCATGGGGGGGCTTCACATCGCGCAGGGCGTCGCGCCGGACGAGATCCGTCAACTTCCGTTCCAAGGATTCATGCAGGATGAACAACTTGAAGACGAGCAGGAACAGTCCCGCGACCGACGCATAGACGACGAGGTCGACGCCGCGCCCGACGCCGAACAAATTCGCGAGGCGCGTCGCGACCTCGGGCTGCAAAATCACGACGCTCGCGGCGATCCAAATCAAGGACCACCCGATCGCTTCCGACACGCGAATCACATTCTGCATCGCACGACGCCACGTCGTGACGAAGGCCAACGCCATGGCAAGGATGAGAATGTATTGGATCAACATATGCTTCAATTCGTAAATGCCCCGAGCAGGAGCTGCCACGCGATACGAGCCGCGTCCCATGGCTTCTGCCCCTTCCGCAACGATTCGCTGGAATAGTGCACGCACACCGGGACCTCCCGCCACCGCAACCCGGACCGGGTGACGAGACGGAGAATTTCGGAACAATGCGCCATCCGGTCATGTCGGAAATCAATGGCGCGGGCTGCCGGTGCGGTCATGGCGCGATAGCCCGATTGCGGATCAGTCACGCGACGGGGAACGCCGACGGCGAACGCATTAAACGTCCGCGCGGCGGAGAGGAGCACGCGCCGGCTCGTCGGCATCCCGATGGCTTCCTTCCCCAAAAAGCGGGATCCGAACACCACGTCGCATTCACCCGTCGAAAGCGGCGCGATAAGATTCGGGATGGACATCGGATCGTGCTGGCCGTCGGCGTCGATATGCACGATGACGTCGGCTCCCATCCGAAGCGCGCCCTCCGTTCCCGTCCGGAGCGCGGCGCCCTGCCCGCGATTCACCCGATGTCGCACCACCGTCGCCCCGCCCGCTGCCGCGTTCAACGCCGTCGAATCCCCCGACCCGTCGTCAACAACAACCGCGCCGTCCACGAACGGCAAAACGCTCCGCACGGTCTCTTCGATCCGTCCGGCTTCGTGATAGGCAGGAATGACGGCAATGACCTTCACCCGTATACCTTACGTGAATCCCTTGAACCCCAGCAACCCCTTGTGGGCGATGGTGTAATCGATGGTCTTTTTCAGCCCGTCGTCGACGGTCACGAGCGGAAGCCATCCGAGCTGATCCTTGGCCTTTGCCAGACTCGGCAGCCCAAGCGGCGTCATGAACAGGAGCGGCGGCTGGAAGGTGATCCGCGACGTCGAACCGGTCATCTCGATGATACGTTGCGCGACGTCCACGATCGGAACCTCGAGGTCGCTTCCGATATTGACAGGCCCGATGTCTCCCGTCGCATTCATGAGCTTGATGAGTCCGTCCGCCGTATCCGTGACGTACGCAAGCGACGTCCGGAACGTCTCGTCGCCGTACACCACGAGATCCTTGTTATCCAGCGCGTTTGTGATGAAATCCGGAATCATCTGCCCGTCGTAGAGCATCATGCGCGGACCGTACGTCCGGAAGATGCGCGCGATGCGGACGTCGAGCTTGTGCACCTGCCGATACGTCGCACAGCACGTCTCCGCGAATCGCTTCCCCTCGTCGTAGCACGACCGCTCGGACAGCATATCCACCGCGCCGAACTCCTCCTCCAGGAACGGATGGCTGTCCGCCGGACGCGGCCCGTACACGACCGACGTGGAGGCATGCAGCACTTTCGCGCTGTACTTCACCGCCAGATCGAGGACGGTCTTCATGCCGAGAGAGTTCGCCAGAAGCGTCTGCATTTTGTACTGGTCGAACTTCTTTGGGCTCGTCGGACAGGCCAGATGGTAGATTTCCTGGATTCCTTGGAATTTGAGCTTGAACCGCGCGAGTTCGGGAAACGCCTCGAGATCGAACGGCGCGTTCACGTCCTGCCGGATGAATTCGAAATCCGGATTCTTGAGCAGATGGTCGATGTTCGACTCCTGCGACGTGATAAAATTATCGATGCAAATGACGCGGGCGTCGGCCAGAAGCTTCTCGCACAGGAACGAACCGATGAACCCGGCGCCGCCGGTGACGAGGATGTTCTTCTTTTCAAACACGACAGGAGCAGGCATAGGTTGCGGGTGGGTGGATTTAAAAGCCGACTTGTTGGCGATGCGACTGCGCGTAGTCAATCATTTTCTTCAACCCTTCGTCCAGCCGGACGAGCGGTAGCCAACCGAGGATCTCCCGCGCGCGCGTGATGTCCGGAAGCGGCGCCTCCATCTGGTAGGGGCCGGGCGCTTCAAACCGGATGCGCGATGGGGAGCCGGCAATCTCGAGGACCTTCTGCGCGATGGACACGAGCCGTACGTCGGCGTCGGACCCGAGGTTCACGAGCGTGACGTCGATCGGCGTCGTCATGAGACGGACCAAGCCGTCGACGATGTCGGTCACGTACGCCATGGCGATGCGCGTCTCTTCGTCGCCGACGAGGACGACGTCTTTTTCTTCCAGCGCCGTCAGGATGATGTCCGGGATGAGGTTGCCATCAAAAATTTTCATGCGCGGACCGTACGTGCGGAAGATGCGGGCGATCTTCACGTCCAAACCGTACACGTTCGCGTAGGTCTGGAGGATGGCTTCGGAAAACCGTTTTCCCTCGTCATACGACCCACGGGACGTAAGATGGTCGAGGCGGCACTCGTCCGTTTCCTTGACGTGCGATCCGTTCCGCCGCGGGCCGTAGAGAACGCTCGAGGATGCGTAGAGCACTTTCGCGTTGTGCTCGACGGCGAGATCGAGAACATTTTTGACGCCGACGGAGTTCGTGAGCACGGTGGCAATTTTGAAATCGTCGAAGTGGCGCTTCGAAATCGGGCAGGCGAGATGGTAGATCTCCTGCAGCCCCTGGAATCGCACCTTGAATCGTTCGAGCTCCGGATATGCCGCGAGGTCCAGCGGCTCCGTGATGTCGTGGTTGATGAACTCGAAATTCGGATCCTGGAGCAGGTGGTCGATATTCGTTTCGGAACTCGTGATGAAGTTGTCGACGCAGATCACGTGCGCCTCCTTCACGAGCCGATCGCAGAGATGCGACCCGATAAATCCCGCGCCGCCGGTGACCAGCACGTTCCGCCGTTCAAACAATTGTTGCGCCATGCCGGTATTCTACCATACTCGTTTGAGCGTCAGCACGGGTGATGCGGAACGGGGGACCCCCAGCGCCCGGAGGCCGAGCACGGTCGAGGACGATGGGGGTGGGCCGCGGCAGGACCCGTGACCTCACTTAGCTCGAACCCCCTCTCTCTTTTTCCACGGATCGCTGTGAAAGGTGAAGAGGTGGTGAATGAGGAATGAAAACAGCGTGATGAAGCCGGTCGCGAACGTCTGGACCAGGAAGTCATAGATGCCGAGGATTTCGTGGCCGACGTAAAACAACAGCGCATCAAGCCCGTTGCCCGCCAGGAGCACGCCAAGATACCGGGCGGCCGATCCCGGCGCCGGACCCTGATGACGGAACGTCCAGAACCGATGCAGGAAATAATTGTATGTGGCGGCGACGACCAATGCGATCACGTTCTCCGCGGTCCGCGAACCGCCAGTCCAAAGGATGCGGGACAGGAGCGCGTACGCCCCGACCTTGACGACGAACGAACTTCCTCCCACGAAGAGGTAACGCGCGAGCATCCGTTGCTCACGCTTCACGAACCCGATGAGACGGCGAACCATGAAGAGGAATTCTACCCAAAAACGCGGATCTATGCCAGGATATCGGCGATGTTTCGATTCGGTATTACCTTCAAGCGGCTGCTCCTCGTGTGCGGGGACCTGGCCATTTTCCAGGGAGCGCTTCTCCTGACGCTCCTGCTTCGGTATGGCCGGATCGAACCAGGCGCATGGAACCTGCACGCCGCTCCGTTCGGGGTCGTGAGCGCGCTCTGGATCGTGGGCTCATACATCGCCGGACTGTATGACTTCAACGTCCTGAAGAACGGCATCAAATTCTTCCGACTGTACCTCGAAGGAATGATCGCGAACCTCGCCGTCGCGCTCGCGTTCTTCTATCTCATTCCGATCTTCACCATCGAACCTCGGACGAACCTGTTCCTCTATTTCGCCATCGTCCTGCTTCTCGGCTATGGCTGGCGCCTCGCCTACAACCGATACGTCGCGAATGCCCTGTTCCGGAACCGCGTGCTGTTCATCGGCAGCGGGATGGATGCGGCAAAAATCCGCACGCTCCTCGCGCGTTCCGCGTTCGGCTTCGACCTGGTCGCCATTTTGGAGACGAACGCCGGTCCCCGGTTCGAGGACGACCGGATCGCCTGGTTCTCATCCATCGAGCGGCTGGAGGAGATCATCCGCGACCAGCAGATCAACACGGTGCTTCTCGGTCATCGGCCGGAAGAGATCCCGGGACTCCGCGACGCGCTCTACAAAACACTCTTCCTTCCCGTCGCGCTGATCGACCGAACCGCCCTTGAGGAAACGATCACCGGCCGCGTCCCGCTCGAGTACGTCTCGCAGACGTGGTTTCTGGAACACCTTCGAGAAAATGAAAAAACCTGGTACGAAGGAGTCAAGCGCGTCGGCGATATCCTCCTCGCGATCCCGTTCGGAATCCTGACCTTGGCGCTCTATCCGTTCATCGCGCTCGCCATCAAGACATCGTCGCGCGGACCCGTGCTCTACTCTCAAATTCGCGTCGGTAAATTCGACAAGCCGTTCCGCATCTGGAAATTCCGCACCATGCACGTGGACGCGGAAAAAAACGGGCCGCAGTTCACGGCAGACGCGAAAACGGATCCGCGGTTGTTTCCGGTAGGACGCATTTTGCGACGGCTCCGCCTCGACGAATTCCCGCAAATCTGGAACGTCCTGCGCGGTGACCTCTCGTTCATCGGTCCGCGTCCCGAACGGCCGGAGTTCGTCGGACAGCTGACCGAACGCATGCCGTATTACGCCCTGCGCCATCTCACGCGGCCGGGGCTCACCGGATGGGCGCAGGTCCGCTTCCTCACGCCGACCGCCTCGCTCGAGGATAACCTGAAAAAACTCCAGTACGACGTCTACTACATCAAACACCGTTCCATCCTGCTCGACATCGCGATTTTGCTCAAAACCGTAGCCATCGTCCTGCGACGGCAAGGAACTTAGACGGACAGCAGATCGTTCAACCCGTCTTCGAATTTCATCTTCGGTTCCCAGCCGATGCGTTCCGTCGTGAGGGAAATATCCGCGAGCGAATCCCGCGCCTCGCCGAACCGCGCCGCCTCATGGACGGTCGGGCCGCCGATCATTGCGGCGATCTGATTGATGCTGTACCGCGAACCGGTCCCGACGTTCAGCACCTCCCCTTTCCCGACGTTCGGCGACTCCATGGCCATGATGTTTGCCCGCACCACGTCGGACACGTGCGTGAAGTCCCGAGTCTGCTCCCCGTCGCCGTGGATCGTAAGCGGCTGTCCGGCCTTCTTCTGCCTGCGAAACACGCTGATCACAGTCACATACGCGCCCTCGTCCGCCATGCGTGGGCCGTAGACATTAAAATAACGGAGCGACACGGTTTCCAATCCGTAAAAACGGAAAAATTCTTCCGCAACGAGCTCGCCGACATATTTCTGCATCGCATACGGGTTCAACGGATTCGGACACATGTCCGGACGGTAGGGAAGTTCCGGCTGCGACCCGTACGCCGACGATGATGCTGAATAGACCAAACGCCTCACCTTCGCGTCGCGCGCTGCCACGAGCACGTTCAGCGTTCCCATGATATTCGCTTGAGCCGACTCGATCGGATGCTCGATGGAAAACGGGATTCGTGCGAGTGCCGCGGTGTGGAACACGCCGTCCACGCCAACGAAAAACGGATGGATCGCGTCGAAATTCGTCATGTCCGCCTCGAGCAGCTCCGCGCGCGGATTGAGGTTCGCCCGCTTGCCGGTCGAAAAATTATCAATGACACGCACCTCATGCCCCGCCGCGAGCAGCGCGTCGACAATGTTGCTTCCGATAAATCCCGCTCCTCCCGTTACAAGATATCGCATAAAATGAAAATTAAATCTTCTTGGGACTTCCTTCCTCCCACTGGATATCAAGACCCTGCGACTTCACGAGTTCATTATTATACGCCTCGGCTTGCTTGAGAAGCGAGAGTTCCACGCCATTCGCCTCCCCTAACTGGATGGTGGACCGCGTGTCCTTTGGCAGGCACTTCCCGCCGTACCCTCGGTATCCTTTATGCATGACCTCCCAGTGATGCGTTCCCATCCACGGCTCGGCCGTCACGCAGTGCTTTACCTCGTCATAGTCCACGCCGAGTTTGGCGCACAGGTCGTACATTTGGTTCGCGAACGCGACTTTAAGGGCATAGAACGAGTTTCCCATACACTTTACAAGCTCGGCCGTCTTGGCGGGGACGATCGTTTCAAACGGCGCGCGCGGCAGAAGCTTCAGCACCCGTTCCGCATCTCCACGGCTCGCCGCGGTGAACCCCACGATCTGGCGCGTCGGATATTGCATGTCGTGGTCCGCTTTCGATTCGGTCAGGAATTCCGGATTGAACAGGATCCGATGTTGCGGGAATTCATTTTGGAGCATATCCGTCGTCCCGGGAAGCATCGTCGATTTGAGCACGATACTTTTTCCGGAACCCGGGATGGCGGATACCGCGGCGCGGAGAAAGGAATCGTCGAACCCGCTTCCGTCAAGGTAATGCGGCGTCGGCACGGCGACGAAAATCACGTCGGCAGCGGCAAGAACGGACACGTCGTCCAGCCCCTTCGGCGGATCGTACAAGCCGGCCTCGATGTTCTGTACCTGAAAAAAGCGGCTCAAGGCGCCGCCCACCATCCCCGTCCCCATGATGGCAATCCGTGGCATTGGAAATCCATCCTAGGTGATTCTTCCATGTCTGACAAGCGGCCCCGCTTGACGTAGGTACTTACTCTTTCATGGCCGTGATTGAAAGATACTCGATGTATGCCCCATTGTTATACGTACGACCGTAGACTTCGGTTAAAATGTTCGAGAAACCACTTTCAGTAAGTAACGTTCCGGCTTTCTTCTTATTCAGGAAACACATCAACCCATTTCCATGCAAAGGGACGTGTGGATTTTTTACGTCATCCACCGTACATTCATCAATCTGTATCCCTCCAGATTCTTTAAAGCTCGTGCTGTTATCGCTGACATGCCACTGAAAAAAATGTCCGCCTCTCTTTAGACAACGATGGGCTTCCGTATATGCATGGACATGATCTTCCAGATGAACATGTTGCATGGAGACGACATCTACGATCGCATCAAACATCTCATCTTGATACGGAAGATGTCGCATATCTCCGACTACAAGGTTTGCCTGTAACCCCCCCCATAAATTCAACATTTGTTTGCATAATTCAATCCCCGTAGGTGCGGTGTCGAGACCAAAGGCATCAAACCCTTCCTTCGCAATCATCCAGAGATTGGCTCCGCTCCCGCAGCCAAGCTCAAGAACGCGACATGACGACCGTTCCGCCATGGAACGACTCCCAAAAGTGGAATTGATGAATCGAATCAGCGCTTCGTTTGGATATCTCCGTTGCGAAGCAAAGCCATCTTCGCGATACTGACGTTCGAATGTTTCAGACATAATCTAAACAGTGATACGGCCGTTGATGTGGGCATTCTACTGAAGAAAAGCGTGAACGACAAGCGCGGCAAGGGTTGATTTTTCGGCCGAATCTGCATACACTGCCCGCCATGACGTCCTTCACGATACAAACCCCTCGCGGAGAACGGCGGATCGGTCCGGGCGAACCGGTCTTTGTGATTGCTGAATTATCGGGGAACCACAAGGGTGATTACGAGCGGGCATTGCGTCTCGTTGATGCAGCCATCGAAACCGGAGTGGATGCGATCAAACTCCAAACGTACACGCCGGACACGCTCACGATCGACAGCGACCGGGAAGAATTCCAAGTGAAGGTCAACGACGCGTGGGCTGGAAAAACCCTCTATCAGTTGTACGGCGAGGCCTACACCCCGTGGGACTGGCAACCAAAGCTTAAGGCGTATGCTGAAGGGAAAGGCGTGATGGTCTTTTCTACTCCGTTCGATGAGACAGCTGTCGATTTTCTTGAAAACATGAACGTCGCCCTGTATAAAGTCGCATCGTTTGAAACCGGCGACCTGGAGCTTCTCAAAAAAATCGGCGCGACGCGAAAGCCGGTCATCATGTCCCGCGGCCTCACGCCGCTCGCGGACGTCGAAGAAGCGGTGCGGACTCTGAAACAGGCCGGAGCGCCGCACGTCGCCGTCCTCCATTGCGTGAGCTCGTATCCCGCGACACCGGACCAGATGAACTTGGCGACGATTCCCGATCTCGCGAAACGCCTCGACGTCGTCGCAGGTCTCTCCGATCACACGCTCGGGACAGCGGTCGCCGTCGCAAGCGTCGCGCTTGGCGCATGTATCATCGAAAAACATTTCACGCTCCGCCGGTCGGACGGCGGCCCGGACGCGGCATTCTCGCTCGAACCGGAAGAAATGAAAAAACTCGTGCAGGCCGTGCGTGTCGTCGAATCCGCCATCGGAAAACCGACATATGGCGTCGGAGAGAAAGAGGCGGAGAACGTGATCTTCCGGCGGTCGCTCTTCGTCGTGAAAGACATCAAACAAGGCGAGGCGTTCACATCCGAAAACATCCGCTCGATCCGTCCCGGCCACGGACTCCCCCCGAAAGAAATTTCGAACGTCATCGGGAAACGGGCGACAATGGATATTGCCCGCGGCAACCCACTCCGCTGGGATCTCATCTCACCGAGTGAGAAATAACCCTCTCTCCAGCAATTTCCTCTAATTGAAAAACCCATCGAAATGATCCGATCGGATCATTTCGATGGGTTTGAAAATTCAGAGACTCCGGAAGTAATCCATGTTCTTCAGATCGTTGGAGAGATCTCCAGACGTCTTTGGAACCTCGAACACCATCCGGGACGCTTCGTCGCCTGACTGCGCTTCGATGAGCCGTTTGAGCGCCGGAAAGTCGATCGACCCTTCCCACACGTTCAAGTGTTGATCAATCGGACTCGACGCATCGCCGCCGGAAATATGGAAGTAGCGCGGCGAAAGAAGCTCGAGCGCGTCCGCGACGTATTCGCGATGGTCGCACCCGAGGAACGCCGCGGCTTTGGCCGCCTTCTCGAGGTCGAAGCAGATCTCGTGGGTTTCACGGACCCGCTCCAGATCGGAGAGCTGCTTCCCGAACATCTCTTTTCCGAACGTGTCGCGTCCCGGCATGTTTTCGATCAGGACGCGCGGATCTTCGAGCTTTGCGAACTCCTGTTGGAACGAGGACAACGTGTGGTCCCGTCCCGGATGCAGGACGATCCGCCGGCTGCGGAACCGGTCCGCGAGCGCGAGTACGTCCGACCAGATCGCGAGCTGTTCGCGTCCGATCACAAGCTCGTGGAATCCATGCGTGTTCGGCGCATGAATTTCAACGGGAACGCCGTCCAAGGCACGCAGTTCCTCCGACCCCGACGATGACGCCGGGTTTAGGTAGAGCTCGATGAAGTCGACCATTCCCGCCTCGTACAACCGCGCGGCGTCCGCGAACCGTTCAGCGTTGCTGGTCCAGAGCTTCAATCCGTACGCGAAAATCGGCGGATCGAAGCGGTAAAGGACGCGCCGTTCGTCCACGAGCGCGACGCGAAACCCCGTCTTCCGGAACAGCTTATGGGACACCTCATTCCCCGTGAGCACTTCCGCAAGGAGCGGCTGCCGTGAGGCGAAGGCGCGGATCGCGCCGACGAGAAACCGGGTACCGTACCCCTTCCCGCATTCGTCCGGATCCAGGGCGATGGAGAGGAGGAACCCTCCTCCTTCTTTCGTCGCGTCGAAACGGCAGTACCCGACAACGCGATCCGCGACGTCGAGTACGTAACACCGGTGCGGACTGTCCGGCGCGTACTGTCGCCGAAACCATCGCTCATGGTCATCCCACGCGATCTCGTTCTTGTTGTTGGACCACTCGCGGGAAGACGGCGCGTTGCGAATCTCGTGGACTCGGCGCGCGTCTGCGAAGGTAGCCGGTCGGATATTCATGTCTTTAGCCCTCTTGAAGATGGCTGTTTCAATATGAAGTCAAGTTGCGGACTCAAACATCGCACAAAATTATCCACCTGTCAATCGACAGTTACCCGCGCCGATAGGATTCGGACTGCCCCATTTCCTCGCGGGCGTGCATGACGAGGCCGACGGAACGGGCGACGAGGAAAATCGCATCCGCAAGGTCGGACGAGGCACCGAGATCGGCCAGAACCGCGCCAATAGCCCCATCAATATTCAACGGAAGCGGTTTGCCTTTCTGTGCCGTTAATTCGCGCGAGATCTCCTGGGCGAAATCGAAATGTTTCGTGGAAGGCAGGTTGGCTTTGAGAATCTCCCCCAGCTTTGTGGTCCGCGGATCCACCTCATATTCCGGATGGCCGAATCCCGGGAGGCGACGTTTTTCTTCGATCGCCGCACGAGCCACATCCGACGCGGAACGTCCCGACGCAACCGCTTCCCGCACCAAGACCGACGCCGCCGAAGCCGCATTGCCGTGACGGGGACCGAACGCGAGGATCCCCGCGGCGACCGCATCCGCCAGCGGCTTGCCGCAACTCGCGATCACGCGCGTCACGCGCGCGCTCGGCGGTTCCGCGCCATGGTCGATGCATCCGACGAAACAGGCGTTCAGAATGTTCCCTTCCGCCTCGCTGGGGAGTACGCCGGTCCACGCGAACCAGATCGCAGACACCAGATTCATCTCTGTCATGAGGGAAGAAATCGGTTTGCCGTGCAGGTGATATTCGTTCATAGCTCTTTGCAGACGTGAATAAATTCTGACATCGTGGCGACGCACATGATCCCACGCTCGCGCAATTTCTGGCGAGTTTCCCGCACGGTCAACTCCCCTTCTCCGAGCATCGTCCCGGTGTGTCCATAGGGCAGGCCGCGCGGCAAGTCGTCCAACGCCTCGCCCGCCAGAAAGACGACCGCTGGTTTTTTGAAAACGAACGAGCCGTCACACAACGCGTTGAGAAACGGCCGTCCCGGTTCGACGAATAACGCGAGCGACGCAACTTCCGGATGTTCCTCGCACCATGAGATCGCTTCCTCCAGCGTCGTGCCGACCACCCGATCTCCGCCCAAGGCGAATGCGACACGTACGCCGATCCCGTTTCGTGAAAGCGCCATCATCAGTTCATTGGTCATTCCGCCGGACGTTGAAACGATGGCCGTCCCTCCTTCCTTCACCGTCTCGAACGGCGATTCGCCGCCAAGATAGCCAATGCGAAATTGCGGAAACTGGAGGTATCCGACGGAACTGGGACCGAGGATCGTGGCGCGATGCGTGTGCGCGATGTCCTTCATGCGCATCACGTCGTGGACCGGAACCTGCTCCGTCAGGATGTGAAGATATCGGATCCCGACCTGCACGGCTTCTTCCACCGCTCCGACGACACGCGCCGGAGGTATGACGATGCTCGTAACCGTCACGTCCGGAAACGCCGTACGCGCCTCCGCGACCGTGTTGAACACCGGTCGACCTTCGACTTCCTGGCCGCCCTTTCCCGGCGTCACCCCGGCGACAACATTCACGCCGCTCGCGATGAGCCACTTCGCCATGCGCTGGCCTTCTTTGCCGGTCATCCCCTGAATGAGCACGGGCGTATCGGTGGAAAAAGATTCCCAGATCATACGCGTGATGCGGCAACCGCGGCCGCGGCTGATTGATCCAAATCGACGTCCCCGAAATCAAATCGCAATGAGACGCCGTGCTCCGAGGCCCAGCGCTCTGCGTCTTTTTTTGCGGCTTCCGCATTCGGGCCGTCGCGACGGATGACGATCGGAACACGCAGTCCGAGTTCCCGGACGGCCTCGATCGTCGCCATGACCGTCGCCTGGATGTCCGTGAAGTTCGCAAACGAGCCGGCGATCCAAATTGCCCTGATCCCCGGCTTCGACAATACGATCCTCGATGCTTCGCGAACCGCTTCCGGATCCGGATTCCCGCTCATCTCGACATAATTCGCCGGCCGTCCACCAGCAGCACGGAGCGCATCCATGGCGACCAAACTCGCGCCACCACCGGACAATATCATCGCAATGTCCCCGTCGAGCTCGACGTACTGGCCAAACGTCCCGCGGTGGCCGGCCTGTGCTTGCCGGAGGGTATACGCTTCTTCCCGCTCGGAACGCACGCGGCCGCTTTCCGGCAACGCCGTGAACCCCGCCCATTCGGGATGACGGAATGCCGCCGCATCGTCGAGCTCGATCTTCGCGTCCAGCGCGACGCACGAACCGTCCGCGAGAACCGCAAGCGGGTTGATCTCGATGGAGAGCGCGTCGTGCTTCTGAAACGCGTCGAACAACGATGCCAGAATCTTTTTGATTCCATTCGGAAGATCGAGCGTGCCGATATCCTCCGGCGTGTGAACCGGAAAACTTCGCGCCGCTGAAACTCCCACGCCTCCCTCTTCGGAAACGCTTCCCACAATCTGACCGGAGTCGCGGTCGATCGTGAGCGACACCAACCACTCGACCTCGTGCGGGAGCTCCGTTTCACACAGGAACTCCGCGTGCGGCGTGTCACGGAGCATCGCTTCCAGCTCCGAGATATTTTTCGCGAGCTCTTCGGCGTCGGAGCACCTCCGAACCCATCCGCGTTTGCCCCGACGTCCCTCGAGGACCTGCGCTTTCACATAGAGCGGAAAACGATCCCGCGACGCCGCCGGAACCGTAATTCCGGCGTCTCGCAACAGCCGCTTCGCGTCCGCTTCGATCAGTTTCATGAATGGATATCCTCCTACAAAAATCGCCAAAAATCAAGCATCAAAAAAGGCGGAAGCGGCTCATGAAAAGACGCATCCGCCCGAAAGGGATCAGTAGTTGAGCGCGACGACCAGGCTGCCGATGAAGGCGACGGCGAAGAGAAGCTTCCGCTTCCCATCGAGATGTTTGGCCTCCTTGAAGTACAACAGACCGATGAGGGTCGGGAGAATCATCTCCGACACCTGGAAGATCGGCTGGGTGACGGCGAGTGGCGCGTTTTGGTTCGCCCAGTACGCGAGCGCGAGCGACGAAAACGCCGTGGTCGTGAGGATGGCCACGCCGGCGATCCCGCGACGGGTCAACGTCGGCCCCGCTTCCTTCTCTCCCATAAGATGCAGGACGGCGAACGACCCGAGGAATGCGCCGCCGTACCATCCGACGAGGAAGGTCGGAAGCGAAACGCCGTTCAGGGCGAACACCCGGAACAGAAAGTGCGCGACGCCCCAGATCACGCTGTAGATGCCGATCCAGAGAAAAATGCGCCAGCCCGTTTTGCCTTCTTCGGCGGGTTTCTCACGCGAGTCCATGACGGTATTCACGATCACCGCGCCGACGCAGAGAACGACGCCGAGTCCGAGCGCGGGCGTGATGATCTTGTTCTCGCCGAGCAGGACGATTCCCAGCGTGATCGGGATGACGTCGTCCATGAACGTGAAGAGCGCCGTCTTGCTCAAACTCATGTCCACGGCACGCCACGAGGCGTACGCGGCAAAACTGTTCGCCACCCCGATCGCGCAAATCAGGATGAACCAGCGGTCGAGGACGAACGGCGACGGGCTGACGGCGGCATAGCCCGCGGAAAGGACGAGGCACATGAGAAACATCGCCCGAAGCCGACGCGTCCGCGACGGCAACCCCGCGAGTTTTTTCTGGATGATCGGATGCGCGACGTGCGCTGTGATGATCCGTAAGACAACCGGAATCTGCCAGGGCATCTAGAACTCCTCTTGTGAACGAACGTTAATGTTTGTGTTTGCTCGGGACCCTAGCGGAAAAAATGCCGGAGGTCAAGACGCCTGCGGCGTAAAAAAAACCAACTGGGGACCAGTTGGGTGGAGATCGCCGTCGGCTTAGCGGTCGAGGAAGTTCCGGATCGCCGTGACGACGTTTCCCGTCGCGTCGAGAGGGAGGTCGATCGGCCTGACCTTCCTCGTGAACTCCTTGAGGTGGTCGGGCCGGTACGCAGCGTCCCGGATGAGCTGCCCCAAGTCGCCGCGCGCGTACATGGGGATGGTGAACCCGAGCCGGTTGGAGATCATCGGGTCGGGCGTGCAGAGGTCCGGCAGATAGAACGCTCCCGGGACACCCAGCATGGCCGCGTTCTGGATCATCAAAGTCATCGAGCCGACCACGATGTCCGACGCGAGCAGGAGCGCGTTGCCGGTCTCGCGGCTGTTGTCGTAGATGACCGCGGGGCAGATCTCCCGGATCATCTCCTGGACCCGGACGCCGCTGAACGAGGGCTTCTGTCGGATGACGCCGCGCACCTTGTAGGGGGCGTTCTCGGACGCGACATCGCGCATCGCGGTCAGATACTCCCTCACGGAGTCGGCCTCGGAGAACCCGGACCACTCCCGGTGGCCGGGCTTGTCCTCCTCCGGATCGTCCAAGCTCAGCGCCGTGGAGTACTGGATGAGAACCGCGTCCTCGGGGATCCGGAAGCGGTCGCGCATCGCTGCGCGGTGCTTCGCGCGATCGTTCTTGAGAGCCGCGAACGCGTCCTGGGACGGATTGCCGGTCGCGACGAACAGGGTGCTGTCGAACCCCTGGCTCTTCATGTGATCACAGGAGAACTGGTCCCACAGGAGCCCCAGACCGGCCTGCCGGTAGAGCGGGATGTCCCGCTGTTCGTACACCTCGAGCCAGCGATGCGGCCAGGTCTCGACGATGAACGCGACGGGGATGCCGAGCTCGATCGCCGCCTTGAGCGCCATCTTCTCGGACCCGTAGTCCGGCGCGGAGATGCCGACCAGGACGAGATCCGGCTTCTCCGAGGCGATCATGGAGCGGAGGTCGGAGTCCCCTTGGATGGTCCGCGTATCGAGCCCCGCCGCGCGGAAGATCTGGGAGGCGGGCGCCTCCGGGAGCTCCTCCTGGGAGACGTCCGGATGGTCCTGCGGCCGCAGCGTGGCGCCGTTGACGAACGCCACCACCTCGCTTCCCTGTTGCTGAAGGACATGGAGCGCCGGCGCCATTGCCTGCGCGCTGCCCATGTCGTGGTTCGTTGCGAATAGCTTGTTTTTCGGCACGCGTCACCTCGTACGATTCGTGTTTCTGAAGAGAAGAAAGGAGCGATGAGGATATATCAAAAAGCGCGGGGAAGGTCAATGCCTCCGTAACACGCTTCTGAACGGATGCGTTTCCCCTATCCGATGGCTAAACAGATGATCCCTCCCACGAACGCAACGAGGGAAAGAATTTTTACGATGACGTGTGTTTCATGAAAAAGGACGCGGCCCGAGAGGACCGAAAAAATGACGCTCGACGACCTTGAGGCCGCCAAAATGACGGAAGCCGGAGCGAACACGTAGGCGAAACTTTCGACAAGGGACGACGCGCCGATCGTTCCGGCCTGCACGGCAAGGAGCGGCTTTCGCAATAATCGGAGCGGCTGCTCCTTAAAGCGGGACCGGCTCATGACGTAAAAAAAGGCCAAGAGGACGAGCAGGACAAGGAACTGCTCGATTTCGACGGAGTTGCCGTGCGTAATGTTGTACTTATACAACCCGATCGTCAGCGCGGCATTCACGGTACCCGCAACCACAAACCAAATCCCGCGCCTTGAAAACCCATGGTTCATGTAGAGAAACAGAAGCCCAAAACCAATGAGGAGCATCCCAAGGGCCTGATACGGGCTGATGAGGTTCCCGAGCCATACGTCCCCCAGCAACAGGAGCGGGATCGTTCCCGTTCTGATGAATCCGAAGGTGCTGCGGTCCGATTTCGCAATGGCATGGACGGTGAGATAGGCCTGGAACACGGAGAGGACGACGCGGACCAGGAAGGTCGGCCACGCCGCCAATGTGAGCGTGCGGATGTCCCTGAAAAAAAAGATGAGAACGAAAAAGAAAAACGCTTCCCAGAGCGAATTCAAAAATCCCATCGCATACACGCTCTCCCGCTTCCTCGATACTTCGCGCTTCGCGATCGAAGATGACAGCTCCGTAAAAAAAGCTCCGATGGAAGCGAGAATGACCCCGAGCATGGAATGGGGTCAGTATACCAGACGCCTCATGTCTTGCCGGGATCTTCGGAAAGGGACTTCACGTACCCTTCGTTGCGGGCGATGTGTGAATTTTTGGAGAGGATTTCCGGATGCGCTTCGAGCAGCCGGACGAACGTCATGTACCCATCGGTCGGCGCGGCATACTCGATGACGAAACGGACGACCTCGAAATCCGCCGGCGTGTCCACGGTCAGACGGACGTTCGAATGGTCCGTTTCGGCGGCGACAAACGTTTTTGAAAATTGTTCCTGGTTCCGGATGTACGGAGTCACGTGTTCCCGATCGGACGGAAGCGTCGCTTCCCGCGCGGCTGTTTCCAATGCGGCACGCGTGAACACCTCGATATCCATTCCATCAGGAAATGTTTCATGCCCGACCTCCACGTTCGACGCATAGTCCGCGTTCGCCGCGAGTCGCGCGTCGATCACGTGGTCGATGATCTCCGGATCGATGAGCGGACAATCGCCGGTGATCCGGACGATCACATCGGCATTCGGATACTGTTGGGCACACTGCCAATACCGGTCGAGCACGTCATTCACGGACCCACGGGTACAATCCACGCCGGTGGATGCACACAACTGCACGATGCGGTCGTCGCCCGGGTCCGTCGTCGTCGCCACGACGATCTTGTCGATCGTTTTCGCCAGCCGGACACGGCGGATCTCATATTCCAAAAGCGACACACCGCCCACCTCCATCAGGACCTTGTTCGGAAGCCGCGTCGATCCCATACGCGCTTGGATAATGGCGAGGGTCATAATGACATCTCAAAAAGGGCGGATTCGGCGATGGTCGCGGTCTGCTTCTCCAAATCCCCTTTCCACGCCGGATTCCCGTTGAAATACAAATCCTTCATGGCGTAGGACAAGCGCGACAATGCTTCGCTTCGGAGAAAATACGCCGCGGAATTCACCTCTTCCGGAGTGAGCGGACAATGCTCCTGATACGCCGAAAGAAAAAGTTCCCGGGCACGGCTCACCGTTCCCGGAAAATCATCTGATCGGGTGAAAACCACATGCTGGCGGACCAGCCGATGCATCGCAAACGCCACGCCGCGCATCCGCTCAAGATACCGCAAGGAATCGAAATCCAGGATAGCGACGAGGGACACGCCGTCCGTAAGAAGGTTGTGCGGATGCAGATCGAAGTGGATCATCTGGACGGGAACCTCGTGGCTGCCGGGAGTCGTGCGGTGGACCGCATCCAGAATAAACTCCTTGAATGAAAGAAATTTGGTGTGAAAATCGTCTTCCGGATGTTCTTCGGCTTGAACGGCGGCCGCGAAAAAAATCTTCTCCCAAACCTCCAGGGAAAACATGCGGAGCTCAAGAACGCGTTCCGGAAACTCGGTGAGCTCGCGAAGCCGATCAAGATTCGGCAGACGCGTCAGCAACGTATCAAGCTTCCCGAATTCCCTCGCCGCGCTTTGAAGTTCCTCGAGCGTCCCCCGATAATGATCCGCCTCGATAAACCGAAACACCGAGTACTGCACGCCGTCATCGGCGACAAGCACCTCGCCGCTGGCGGCAAGAACGATTTCAGGGACGTTCAGCCCGTTCGCGCGAAGAAATTCCATCGCCTCATGCGCTTCGCGAACCGCATCGATATTCCGGGTCTCCGGATATCGGCGCAGGAGATAGTCGGCCTCGCTTCCGGCTTTCGTGACGCGAAGCTTGAAATTATTGCTATTTATCTCGATTTCTGATACTTGTTCTATCGTCAGTATCCTCTCAGCGAGATCCGGATACAGCCGGAGAAACACGTCTGAAAGTCGCGAAAACTCCTCCGGTGAAACCGGTCGATAGGAAATCTTCCACGTACTGTGGTTGTTCGGCTGGAAAAGTTGCGGTGACATATTCATGAGCAATTCCATCAATACGATTATTTTCGACTGGGCCGGCGTGTTCTGCACGCCGGGTGAACCGTTCTCCCACCCGATCTTCCGTGAGGCGACGGGATTGGGTCCCGATGACGTGGGCGCGAAGGTCGCGGACATTCAGGATCTCTATTACCGCGGCAGGATCTCGCCCGCGGAGTTTTGGGAGCGGATCATCGCCTATTTCGGATTGAGCGGCGTCACGAAGGACGATCTCCGACAGGCGTATCTTGATTCGTACCGACTCCATCCGGACATGCTGCCGATGGCGGCGAAGCTGACGACGGCGTATCCGACCGTGCTCCTCTCCAACTTGACGGAAGAAATGATGCACGCAATCGAGGAACGGCATCGCGCGTCCGAACATTTCCAGAACGCAATCTTTTCAAACCAAGTGGGGTTCGTCAAGCCGGAAAAAGAAATCTTTGATCTTGCGCTTGCGGCGACGGGGTCACTGCCGGACCAAACGATCTTCATTGATGATTCTCGAAGGAACGTGGAAGCGGCGAACCAACTCGGATTCAAAACGATCCTTTTCACGACACCTGAACACTGCGTTGAATCATTGAAGGAACTTGGAATCCGGCTCCCGTCATGATGCCGGTTTGCTCCTCGGGCGGATCATCGGACCCTCGAGCGACGCCTCCACCGCATTGCGGTTGACCGCGCCCGCCATGACGCGGAACACCTCCTCCATGCGTGAAAGGACTTCCTGAATGTCTCCCTCCGTGTGCGAGTAGTTCACGAGGTTGGAACAGTTCGTGAGAATCCCCTGCTTCGCCGTCTCCTGGATGAAGAGACTCTTCAGCGCGAGATCATCCCCGCCGTCCGGCTTCTTGAATTGAAAAATCGGATGCGGCCCGAGTCCGATCACGGATGTCGGCACGCCGGTCGTTTCGGCGAGCGTACGATATCCCTGCATCATCTGTTTCCCGCGCTCCCAGAGCGTTTTCTGAACCGGATGCGCGTCCATGAATTCCAGCGTGGCAAGCGACGCGGCCAGACTCGGGAGGTATCCCGCATACGTGAACGAAAAGAACACGTCCTGACCGTCCAGCACGGACATCAGATCTTTTCGGCCTCCGAGAACCGATAACGGTTCGCCGTTCGAGATCGCTTTGCCGTAACAGACGAGATCCGGCGTGACGTTGAAGTACTCGGCTGCGCCTCCCAATGCCAAACGGAACCCCGTCACTAATTCATCGAAAATGAACACCGCCCCGTGTTCATGGGCCAAATCCCGCACGCCCTCCAAAAACCCCGGCTCAGGCGACACCGCGGAAACCGGTTCGAGGATCACGGCAGCAACCTGGTTCGGATGGTCCTCGAAAATCTTTCGCAGCGTGTCGAGCTTGTTGTACGAAAACTCATGCGTGAGCTCTTTCACGGCCTGCGGAATCCCCTTGGAGCGCAATGGGTGCGTCGCAATGCTCCAGTCCGCCCATCCATGATATCCGCATTTCGCCACATGGTCGCGTCCGGTGAACGCGCGCGCCACGCGAATCGCGGCCGTCGTCACATCAGACCCGTTCATGCCAAAACGAACCGACTCAATGAACGGAATGCGCTTGATGATCTGTTCGGCCAGCTCAACTTCCAGATCACCGGGGATGGAAAACAACGTGCCGCGCGCCCGCTGGCGAACGACGGCTTCCTCGATCACGGGATGACGGTAACCGAGAACGATCGCTCCGAGCGACGACACGAGATCGATATATTCGTTTCCATCTACGTCCCACACGCGGCATCCTTCGCCGCGCGCAATCGCATACGGGGAGACGCCGCGGACAAACTGGTCCGGCGCTTTGCTCAACGTCTGCGCCGCGCGCGGGATGACCTGTTCCGCGCGGGCGAGAAGCAATTTGGATTTCTCGGTTGATCGCTGCATATCTAAAGAGTCACAATAGTGTTCTTTTTTGCAGAACGCTTCATGGCCTCAAGCGTCTGAACGACGCTGGAGGCGCTTGTTAGATCCCCCTCCCCGGGGGTTCTCGAGCGGACGCATTTCAGGAAGGCGCGGAGTTCGCGAAGGAACATGTCATTCCGTCGCTCGTCTGCGTCTGCGTTGGGATAGAGCCGAATCGTCCGCAACTGCTTCGTTGTTCCGTCTTCAAGCATGACGCGGTCATTCGGAAAATCCCATGTCATCCGCCCGCGCTCGCATTGGATCTCAACGACATGACGCTTCGGCACGCTGAAAAAATCGAGTTCAATCGACGACGCGACGCCGGATGTATGCCGAAGCGATGCGAGCGCATAATCTTCCGCGTCGATTTTGAGACGACTGACATTTCCCGCGTGCGCGCTCACCCGTTTCACCGGCCCGAACAACGCCTGAAGATAGTCGACGACGTGCGAACCCGAATCGAGGATCACTCCCCCGCCGGTCTTCGCGCGCGCCGCATATGTCTTCCGATAATCAACGCCCTTCCGAGACGCGGAAAGATCATGCCCCAGCACGACGCGAGCCGTGAGCGGAGCGCCGAACTTCTTCGTGCGCACCGCCTTCTCGAGCAACCGGAATCCCGGATGGAACCGGTAGTTGCAGGCGGTCATGGCGACGAGTTTTTTTCGTTTTGCCAATCGGACGAGCGCATCAACGCCGAGAAGCGTATGCGACAGCGGTTTTTCGATAAACAGGTCGCAGCCGGCGCGGGCGCAAATGAGCGCATCTTTCACATGTCGGTTTGTCGGCGTACAGATGAACGCGATGCGGAATTCGGATGCGCAGGCAGACGTCACCGGCCCAATCCGTTTAACCGGAGACCAATTGGCAAACGCGCGATCATCCGGATCCGATACGGAGATATTCCTGTATCCAAGAGACAGCAAGTTCCCGACATGCCGTTTGGCGATGGAGCCGTACCCCAGGACGAGAATCGGAAGGTTCTTCGAGGGCATATCAGGAAAGGAGTTCGCGGAGCGTCGCGATGACGAACGTCTGGTCCTGATCAGTCAAATCCGGATACACCGGAAGGGAGATCTCCGCCGCGTAAAACGCTTCGGCGTTCGGACACAGCGCGCGCGCGTACCCGAGCCGCTCGTAATAGGGGTGGAGGTACACCGGAATGTAATGGACCTGCACGCCGATGCCGGCCGCGCGCAACGCGTCGAACACTTCGCGCCGCTTCCCGGCCCATTGGCCCTTCAGTCGGATGGGAAATAAATGCCACCCGGACCTCGCTCCGTCCGGCAAATGGACGAACTCCAGCGCAGGATGTTCTCGAAGCTCCTCCATATATCTCGCGACGATCCGATTCCGCGCCTCGATGAACCGGTCCAACTTTTTCAGCTGGCTCAATCCCAGGGCGCAATGGATGTCCGTGACGCGGTAATTCAATCCGAGCTCCTGCATCTCATAATACCAGGCGCCGTCCGACGGATGTTCGAACCGTTCCTTCCGGATTCCGGACAGCCGGAACATCCGCATCCGTTCGGCGTATTCCGCGTTATCCGTCGTGACCGCCCCGCCGTCTCCCATCGTCATCGGTTTGATCGGATGAAAACTGAACGCCGTCATGTCTGCGAGCGAACCGATTTTCCGTCCGCCGAGGGATCCGCCGAGCGAGTGGCAACCGTCCTCAAGAACAACCAGATGATGTCTTTTCGCGATCTCCTTGATCGCCGGAATGTCCGCCGGCGTCCCCGCGTAATCCACCGGAACGATCGCTTTCGTCCGTTCCGTGATATGCCGCTCGATCTCGGCCGCGTCGATATTTCCCGTTGCCGGATCAATGTCCACGAATACCGGCTTCCCGCCCTGCCAGATCCCCGTGTTCGACGTCGACGCGAACGTCATCGGAGTCGTGATGAACTCGTCTCCGGGTTTGAGACCCATGGCGAAATATGCCGCATGAAGAGCCGCCGTCCCGTTCGGGAACACCACCGCCTCTTTCGTGCCGCAGTACGCCGCGAGCGCCCGCTCGAACTCGGCGATTTTCGGTCCCATCACCAGCGCGTCCGACCGCAAGACCTCCACCACGGCCGCGATGTCGCCCTCCCCGATCGACTGACGGCTGTACGGGATCATACGTCCAGCGATTTGAGCAACTCCCGCAATCCGGCTTCATCCAGCCAGTGGGAATTCGTATCGCTCGTAAAGGAGAATCCGCGTGTGAGCGGCGCGCCGCCGATCTTTCCCGCGATGTCTTTTCCGTGCGTGAATTCCGGATAAATCACATAGTGCCGTTCCTGCTCCAGCGTGTGCGGCGATTCCTCCGGCGTCACGAGAACCTCGTGCAATTTTTCGCCCGGCCGGATTCCGATGATCTTCATCTCGCATTCCGGCGCGAGAAGTTTCAGCAAATCCTTCACCTTCATGCTCGGGATTTTCGGGATGAAAATTTCCCCGCCGACCATGTTGCGCAAGCCGTGCATGACGAGCTCGACTCCCTGGTCCAACGTGATCCAAAACCGCGTCATGTCTTCGTGCGTCAGCTTCACGACGCCGGTCTTCCGCTGTTCTTCGATGAGTTTGAGTAAGCTCCCGCGGCTGCCGAGGACGTTGCCATAACGGACGGCCGCGAAGACGGTCCGGTCGCCGGACGAATGGGCGGCGCTGATCGCGAGCCGCTCCGCGCACAGTTTCGTCGCGCCGTAGAGATTCGCCGGGTTCGCGGCCTTGTCGGTGGAGATAAGGAGGACCTTTCCGACGCCTTGGTCGATCGCCGCATGGATGACGTTCTGCGTCCCGATCACGTTCGTTTGGATCGCTTCGAACGGGTTGTATTCGAGCGACGGGACTTGTTTCAACGCGGCGGCATGGATGACGACGTCGACGCCGTAAAAGGCGCGGTTCACGCGGGAGATGTCGCGTACGTCGCCCAAAAAATACCGAAGGCGCTCGTCGTGGGCCGCAAAGACGGACTGCATCTGTGACTGCTTGAGTTCATCACGGCTGAACACGACCACGTGCCGCGCATCTGAACGGTCGAGAAGCGTTTTGACAAGACGCTGTCCGAGGGAACCCGTTCCGCCGGTGATGAGAATCCGTTTACCGCTCAAGAAATCCAAGTTCATAGTTAGGTTAGGAGTTAACCGTTTTTTCAGGCGAAGCGCAAGCATCCGGGAGCGTTTCCGCGTACCGTTCCGTGAACAATCGCTCATCCGACTCGAACGCCGCGCGCGAACAATACTTCACCCCCCGATAATACGGCCGGAAGTCTCCGACGAATCCGCGCTTGAACAACGCGATGTTCCGCTGTTTCGCGTCCGGATAACAATCCCGCTGCGCAGAAGGACTTGCCGGCTGCCCGGTGTCGATCGATCGGACGCCCCGACGTTGCAATTCCTGCATCGCCGTATAGAGCATCCCATGATAGAGCGGTTTTCCTGTTACGTCCGGATCATCGGCGCCGGACGCATACAGAGCCTTGCCGTTTTGAAATTCAAAATAGGCGCACACGGCCGGCGACCCGCGATACCGAAGCCCGACCATCATCGCTTCCCCGCGTTCCAATTGCGCGAACTGCGCGTCAAACGTCTCCTTCGGGCGCGTCACGCGGCCGGCGCACTTTTCGTGAAGGGCGCGGTAGATCTCATGCCGCTCATACGCGTCCGACGTCTCGCGATCAACAACGAACGGTTCGATATCCGGGTCGCGGAGGATCCGCTTGATATCGTACTCATGCCCGTGACGGCCGGCAGTAAGCAGATTGCGCGCCGGATCGAGGTCGATGGCGTACGCGAGAATGGATGCGTCTAAAAAACCGAATCGCTGAAGCAGATTGTATGGATGATCATCTAACGGATCGAACATGAGCTTGATGCATTCGGTTCGTTCGGCCTCCGCGGCCTCGGTGAGATGCCCCATCACGTCCTTCCAGACACCCGGATCGGCGACGAGCGGCGCGAGCGTATATTCGCCGACAAGAGAAATCTGTCGGCGTCCGTCCAGCTGTTCAATCGGCACAACGGCCGCGGCGATCGGTTTGCCGTCGCGAAGGGCAAGAAAGCTCCGATCCCCCACGCCGAAACCGCGGCTCTGTGAGATCCCCGACTGCCAGTCGAAAAAACTCCGCGCCGCGCGCGGACCGGCTCCCGTTTCCGCGACAAGCTTCTCCCAACCGGCCCAGAAAGCCGACGGATCAATCACTCGCTCAAGCCAAATCAATGCCATATTATTTCGATGCGATGGAATAGGTCCGCGCAAAATAGGATTCCGGATCGTTCAGAAGATCCTGCGGCCGGCCTTCTTCGATGATCGTGCCGTCCGCCAACACGAAAATCCGATCGGTATTCAGCACCGTGGACAACCGGTGCGCGATCATGAGCACGGTGATCTTCCCCCGCAGCCCTTCGATCACCTGCTGGATCTGCCGCTCGGATTCGTTATCCAATGAACTCGTTGCTTCGTCCAAAATGAGCAGCTGCGGTTTTCGCGCGAGGACGCGCGCGATGATGAGGCGTTGCCGTTGTCCGACGGAAAGCAACGTCCCGCGCTCACCGATCACCGTGTCGTATCCGTTCGGAAGGGACCGGATGAACTCGTGGATATTCGCCTGTTTCGCTGCTTCGTGTATCTCCTCGTCCGTCAGGCGCGTGTCATAAAACCGGATGTTGTTCGTCACCGTGTCATTCATGAGGAACACGTCCTGCGAGACATATCCCACGTTCGCCCTCCATGCATCGCGCCGGATCGCCGCCGCATCCGTTCCGTCGACGAGAATTTGACCGGTGATCGGATCAAACAACCGAAGGAGCAAATCGACGAGCGTGGTCTTTCCGGCGCCGGACGGCCCGATGAGCCCAATGACCTGCCCTTTTTTGATGGTGAGGTTCACGTCCGACAGCACCGGCGGCCGCCCGGGATATCCGAATCCGAGATCGCGACACTCCACCGTTTGTTCAAATGTGAAATCTTCCGTCCCCGGATCCAGTTCGGCGCTGGCGAGGGCGCGGTCCTGCGTCGCGACCACCGCCTGGAGATAGGGAGTATATTCGAAAATTTCCCTTAAACTTCCCTGCGCTAATTGAAAATAAATAAAAATACGTTGGATAAGGTAAATGACAGCAACAAATGATCCAATCTGAAAACCAGCTGCCTTATAGGAAAAGGCAAAAATAATACAAATAAAAATAACCCCAATTGGCTGCATCAGCACATCCCCCAAGGATCGCAGTATGGAGATTCGATTTCTGGTATCCCGTAGAATATTGAAATAGTGAGAGCCCTTATCAGCAACGATACGTTCCGCCGACACAGACTTCACCGCTTTCATTCCGATAGTACTTTCGCTCAAAAAATGGGAAACTTTTTTATAGAGCGTCTCGATATCATGAGAAAATTTTTTACTTCTACCTAAAAGTGGCCTGAAAAAGAAAAAGATACATATCCCAAAAAAGAAAGTAAAAATCGTTAGCGTTGCCGAAATGTTTAATGCGATAATCAAATAAATTGTCAGGTTGAAGGCAATAATAATAAGGTTACAAAGGTGTTCTAAAACGACTCCACTGTAATTCACATCCGTTAGTATCATTGTCGCCATGTGACCAAGCTTTTCACGCAAAGCATATGACCAACTGGCCCCGAGAAAAGCTTTAAGGAGAGCCTCTCTTTGGGACGTCTCATATGAGGTAATAATACGGGTTTTTATGATTGAGCCAGCAAAGACGACCGCGGCCCGTAGGAAAAACAGAAGCGCGATGAACAGCAGGAGGTATTTCAGCGTGAACGGGATGTGGAGCGACGTGAAAAAAAAACGGATCGTACGGGAAATGGGGTCGTTCGCGGCGGTCGGATCCGCGCCCGGGATGAGAAACGCGAAGAGCGGTACGAGCGCGTTCACGCCGATCCCTTCGAACAGACCGCTCAAAAAACCGACCGCGATGAGCTTTGCGATGTTCATCCGATACACGCCGAACGCCCGACGGATCAGTCGGGCGAACGACGACGCTTTCGTGAAGAAGACCTTCATACCATTACCAAGGATTGATCTCCTCCACCACCTTCTTTTTCAACTTGAGGTAAGACTTCACGGCCTTCTGTTCAACCTTCGGCGACACGAGCCGCAAAATTTCTTTCCCGAGGATTCGATATTGCTTGCCGATCTTGTTCGCGCGGATCAATCCCTTTTTCAAGAGCCGTTTCATCGTGCTGTTGCTCACCTTGAGCAGTTCCTGCGTCTCCTCCGTCGTATACACGGCATGAGGTTCGATCTCGCGTGTCATATGCCCTACGATACGTTCGGTGTCATATGGTGTCAAGAAGTGTCTCTTGATAGCTGATCCAGCCCCTGATATAGTCCTCAAACTCCTATGGACACCTGCCTGAACGGCAAGCGCATCCTGATTCTCCAGCAACGCGGCTGGGCGCTCACGATCGGCCATTTTTTGGCGAAAAAACTCCAGGCCGAAGGGTGCCGGCTCGCGGCGATCACGCTTAAGCGTTCGACGGACGAATTCGTCCGGTCCCAGACGGACGTGCGCTACGACCTCCTCATGAGCAACGATGAGGTGATGGAGGACCCGAAAAAATTCCTGCGCGAAGAGACCGTCAGTCTCGAAGAGGTGTGCCGCGAACTCGGCGTCGACTCCGTCTGGCCGATCGTGATGACGCTCCGCCACCACGTGCGCTCGTACAAGGACAAATTTTATTACGGGTTCAAGCAGAATGTTCCGGACGAGGAGATCGTGGACTACGTCAAAGCGACGTACCTGTATATCCGCCGAATCTTCCGGGATTTCAATCCAGACGTGATCCTCACGCCGAATTTCGTCGCGCTCCCCCACATCATGCTGAACCTCTACGCCGCAAAACGCGGGGTGAAGATGGTCGGCGTGACGGACGCGAAAGTGAAGGGTATCTTCATCTTTTCACACAGCTACCGGGACGATGCCGGTCCGTTTTATGACCGCGTGGACGAATTGAACGACAGACGTGCGGAAAGTCCGAACCGCGAACGCGCGAAAACCTATATCGAAGAATTCCGGAAGGAATTCAAACGGCCGAGCTATCTCAAGAACGCAGCGCGAAAAACGCTCTGGAAACGGATACGGCATGAATTAAGTCCGTATCGTCTCATCTGGAAATGGGTTACCGACCGGCCGGTGAACCATCTGAAAAATCTCGGGATCACGGCGGATTACCGGCCGCCGCGCATCATTCTGCGCGACTTCTACGCGGGGAAAAGATACCGGCGATACGCCGAGCGGTTTCCGTACGTCCCATTGGAACAAATCGGGAAATGCATCTATTTCCCGCTCCAGTTCCAGCCGGAAGCGACGATCGACGTGATCGCGCCGTATTTCAGCAACCAGATCGAGACGGCGCGCCTCATCGCCATGTCCCTTCCGGACGACTATACGCTTGTCGTGAAAGAACACCCGGAAATGGTGGGGCTCCGTCCCCCGTCGTACCTCGAAAAAATCGCGCGCACGCCGAACGTGAAACTGATCGACTGGCGGATTCCGAGCGACGTCGTCATCAAGAAGGCCGACCTCATCGTGAGCGCGAACAGCACGACGCTTGCCGAAGCCGCGTTCTACAACAAACCCGCGATCCAGCTGGGAAACCTCGGCACGACCCTCAAGATGCCGCACGTCGTGAAGCATTCGGATGTCTCAACGATCTCAACGACCATCCGCGAACGGCTCCGCGCGGATCTCCGGACGCCGGACTATGAGCGGCGTCTCGAAAACTTCGTTGCCGCGGCGTACGACACGGGTTTTGACATCCCGTACGTCTCCGTGTGGGAAGGAAAAGACGCCGAACTCCTGAACCCCCTTTGGGAGACCTACCGGCAAGAAATCGCCTCCTCCTTTTAATACGTAACCTAGTTATGAATTCAGCGCCTCGTAATAAACCAAACCTCCTGAGCGTCGCGTGGATCGGCCATGGTGATTTCGGCGATGAAGTAATGGCATATGTCATGCGCTCCTTTTTAAAATCCTTGGGGATGGAAAAGCTGACGTATTACGAAGCGGGTCCTGAACCCCGCTTCATTGGTAAAAACGATCTTTTCGCTCCAGCCCTTCATCGGCATGATACGCGGTCTGTCGTGAAAAAGATTTTCGACGCGTTCGCGCTCCCCTACTTCGATGCACTTGTAATCGGCGGCGGTTCAATATTTCACTCTGCAAATAGCATCAAATGGAAGCATGAGATAACTAGAAAAATGAAGTATGGCAATCGGAACGCATTTACGGCCTGTGTGGGGGTTTCGCTCGGACCTTTTGCGACAAAAAATGATGAAGCTGCTTGTGGCAAGCTCCTTGATGAAATTGATATCGTCATCCTGCGTGACGAGTCATCGTATGCGATAGCCAAATCCATCAGTCGAAATCCCAACATTCACACGTCCTTCGATTCCTCCTTCCTGCTGCAAGACATACGCTTTCAACAAATGAAAATAAAAAAACCTTTACAGAGAAAAACAGTCGGCATCATCCTTGTCTACGGCACGGAAGCGACCGCCTCGTACTCGGAGGAATGTTTAATCTCGACATATACCAGGATTGTTGAACATACGCTTAAAAAGGATCATGACGTGATGCTACTCACGCTCTACACCGGCTCCTCTTTTCAAGATCGACGTATCAATAAAGAAATCCAGCGACGCATCAATCAACCGGATCGCGTACGCATGCACGAATTCGGTGGTGATATCACCAAGACGATCGAGGCACTGAGTAATTGTGACGTGATCATATCCATGCGTCTGCACGGAATTATTTTCGCTTACGCTCTTGGCATACCGTTTATTTCCATCGGCTACAATCCGAAAAATCGTTTTTTTTGCACATCAGTACATTATCCGGAGCGCTTCACGTTCGAAATTGAAATCTTGTCGGACATCCGACCCCTTCTCGATACGTTTGATGAACTCTGCCAGCAGGACCGTTCTGTGTTTGCAGAATCGGAACCGGTTGAAAAAATCTCAAGTATCGTTCGTCATAATTTCGACCTGTTTGGTAAAGCCCTACGGCGCCATCTTTTACAAGCCGGAGTACTATGAACACCAATAAAGAAATCCGGCCGCTTTGTATCAGCTTTTGGACGCCTCCGTTAATCCGCCCGCAGGCCATCCTCATGCAAAAAATGATCCCGGAATGGTGCCGTCAAGGAGTAGAGCCAGTGATCGTTACATATGACATCTGTGGCCAATGGGATATAGATATTCCGATCTACCATATCCCTCCCTATGCAGGACCACCGCGACGTTTTGCCTGGAATCCGTTTGCAGGTAGCTGGTATGAATTTAAATATTACCGTGAGATGTGTGAGCGTCTGATTCCGATAATCCACAGACATAACATCAATGTCATCTATTCTTTCGCCAATCCGACGTCGAGCAACCTTCTCGGTGTCGCGTTAAAACAAAAGACCGGCGCACCGCTCGTCGCACATTTCAGTGATCCATGGTTCGATAATCCATTAAAAGAGCGATCTTGGCTTTCATCATTCAAGATCCGCCTATTAGAGTGGTATGTCATCAAGCACAGTGATCTTGTCACGACCGTTGACGAAGCGATGAAGGAGCATATCAAGAAAAAATATCCTTTCGAGTGGCAAAAAAAAATCCGCGTCGTCAACCATTGCTACGACCCAAAACTCTATCCGACCAAGACGCTCTCATCTGACGGGCGCCCCTACATCATCAGTCATATCGGCGCATTCTATAAAAAAAGAATGCCCCATGCACTGTTCCGCTCCCTCGTGATGCTCCGCAATCATCGTCCGGACATCGCCGAGCGACTGTGCATTCGTCTCATAGGTGGAAATGCTGATTACACACGCGTGACATCTGATACTCTGGACAAACTCGTTCGCTCTTATAACCTCCAAAGGATGGTCGAACTTCTTCCCACCGTTGAATATCAAGAAAGCCTATGTTTAATGACAAATTCAGATGCCCTCCTGGTCATTGACCCAGAATTCCGCTATTATATCGCATCGAAAGTCATAGACTACGCCGGAAGCAGGCGACCGATCATCGCCATCACGCAGCATGACAGTTCGACAGCTTTGTTCGTAAAACAACTGGGCTACCAGACGTTCACCCATACACAAACCGAAGAACTTGCCGGTTATCTCACTGATCTCATAGAGGGAAAAATTTCCTTCGAGCCAAGGACAGAATTTCTAAGCCAGTATAGCGTAACGAGCACCACATCCCGACTCTTCGAATTATTCAAAGAAGCGATGCAAGGACACGCCACACTATCGTGACACTTCATATGATAACGACGAACTCCAGCTGTAGGATCTGCAAATCTTCCCAACTAAGAAAATTCCTGTCTTTGGGCGATCAACCACCCGCTAACCGCTTTATAGAAAAAAAAGACATCGACGCTCCGGAGCCGCAGTATCCGTTAGATGTGTATTGGTGCGCGAACTGTCACCTTGCCCAGCTTCGGGACATCGTCGATAAGCAAGAGTTGTTCGAGAATTATATTTATTTTTCATCCGGCATGCCCAAACTCTCTGACCACTTTCGGAATTACGCGGAAGACATCATGAGACGTTTTTTGCGTCCGGGTGACTTTGTGATCGAACTCGCTTCTAATGACGGTATCCTGCTAAAATTCTTCAAGGATCGAGGGCATCGTATTCTCGGAGTCGACCCGGCAAAAAATATTGCGAGCAAAGCGCAATCACTCGGCGTCGCGACGATCTGTGATTTTTTCAGCGAAGATCTTGCGGAAAAAATCGCGAAGTCCGAAGGGAAGGCCGCGGCGATTCTTGCGAATAACGTCGTCGCACATATCAACGATCATCACGACCTTGCGAAGGGCATCGCAAAACTACTTGATGAACGAGGCGTCTTCGTCCTTGAGGCACCCTATCTCGTCGATATGTTTGAGAACCTAACCTATGACACAATCTATCACGAGCATCTCTCCTATCTCGCCGTTCACCCGCTGAAGACGCTGTTTGAACAGTTCGGACTCGAAATCTTTGACGTCGAGATTCATCCCGTTCAGGGGCAATCCATTCGTGTCTTTACGGGGAAAAAAGGCGCACATGAAGTCGCACCATCAGTCGCCGCATGCATTGAACGAGAGCACCAACTCGGCTTCGACGCCTTTGAATCCTATCAAAAGCTTGCCGAACGGGTGACCGCTTCAAAAAAGAAGCTCATCGAGACCCTGCGGGAGCTCAAACGACAAGGAAAACGTATCGCTGCTTACGGAGCCCCCGCCAAAGGCAACACGGTTCTAAACTTCTGCAAAATTGGAACGGATCTCGTCGACTACGCGCTGGAAGACCTACCGTCGAAACATGCTCTTCTGACGCCCGGGATGCATCTACCGGTCGTCGATCGTAAAACCGCTGAATCAAATCCTCCGGATGTTTATCTCCTGCTTGCCTGGAATTATCTCAAACCCATACTCGCAAAAGAGGAGGTATTCCGATCGAGAGGTGGCAAATTTATCTTGCCTATCGGCGACGAGATCACCATCCTCTAAAACGAAGGTAAACTTTTATATGCATATCCTCATCACCGGCGGCGCAGGATATCTCGGCGGGGTTCTTGTCCCCTTGTTGCTAAAACGAGGACATCGCGTAACGGTGTTCGATAAAATGATCTTTGGGGACGAGGGGCTCAAAACTGTCAACGAAAAAATCACGCTTATCAAAGGCGACGTCCTGCATCCACCGAACGACCTCATGCATGGCATCGATGCGGTCATCCACCTTGCCGGCGTTTCAAGCCAAGCCAAGGCATCTAGCCGAAGCCCAAGATATACCGATCTCTCAAACCATATCGCGACTGAGATCCTGGCACGGCAAGCGAAATGCGATGGCGTGCGCCGTTTTATTTTAGCAAGCTCATGTTCAATTTATTGCTCGTACCGCTATACAACGACTTCCATCGCTCCTCTCTGTATAGAGACGGATGAAATCAACGCAGTCAACGCGTATGCATTTTCCAAGCGGGCGGCCGAAGAAGTTCTGTTTGAACTGATGGACAGTTCTTTCCAACCTGTCTGTCTGCGCAAAGGTACCTTGTATGGGTTTTCACCAAAAATGCGCTATGACCTTGTACTCAACTCATTCACCAAAGATGCATTTTCAAAAAGAAAAATCACCGTCTCCGCGGCAGGCGAACTATACCGCCCGATGATTGACATTCATGATGCCGCAGCAGCCTATGTGAGCGCCGTCGAACTCCCTGACGAGAAAGTTGGAGGAAAAAACTTCAACGTCGTGGATCGGAATTGGAAACTAGCCGATCTCGCTGTAGCTTTTACGAGCGTGCTCAAATCGGAAAAAAATATCGACATTGAGATTGATATTAAACCATTCGACATTGCCTACAGCTACCAGGCGGACAACCGTGCGTTCTGCGAAACGTTCTCATATAAACCCACAGGTAACATACGTAACGCGATACTAGAAATTTGGGATCATCTGGAAAAAGGACACAATTATCAAGATCAGCGTTTTTATAATGACCCATGGTACGCCGAAGCTCTCAAGCGAGACCTGCTATGAATTTCACCCTACGTCCATCAAAAACTTTTCTTTTTGATCTCGTCGAGCACAAGCTCTCGCGCCGCGGCGGAGCAATAGGCCTTGATGCCGCAGCCGAGAATCTCAAGAACCGTAAGTGGTTCAAAACACATTCATATTACGGACTTGATATCGACCTCAACAGCCTGCGCCGCGGCATTGAGAGAGCATCCAATAACACATCAATCTACGGAATCCTTGCTGATCTTGCAAGCATCGACTCAATCCAGGAAGGGAGTGTGGACGTGATCGTTTCCACAAACACATTGTATCACTTGTCCGAAGATCAACGACTGCGCGCAGTGTCACATTTGAGCCGAATTGTTTCTCCCGATGGTTTGCTACTCATGGATCTGCCGATTCAACTCGTCAGCCCATCGATCGACGAGGTCCTACGTAACAACTTCCTCACCATTGAACGCTTATACTTTCGCAACTTCATTAGCCGATTTTATGAAGGTATTTTCGAACGGGACGGAGACCTCGGTTCCCATCCGATCGCTGGAACAAAACCGTTCCGTCTCCTCGCTTGGCTCGTTAGCCGCTTGGAATATCTCACGAGCCAACGACCTCAGTGGAACAAACAAGTCCTTTTCATTTGTACAGACAAAAAAAATCAAGTTAAGCTCCCGTTTGATCTCTCTACTTACCCGATGATTGATGGACGGATTTACAATCTCCTGCCGCGCATCGGGGGCGATCAAACCAGCTTTTCAATATCGGCACGAGGGTGATCTGAACTACTGACTACCAAAGCTGACGAAGCGCGTCTGAAATCCGCTTCCCGCGGTTCTGCCAGGTGAATGTTTCCGCGCGGCGTTTGGCCTCGGCAGCCATGTGTGTCCGGTCGTCCGGCGAACGTGAGCGAAAGCGGTTCATCGCGTCCAGAAAATCCTGTGGAGAATCCGGTTTGAAAAAAAGCGCCGTGGATTCTTCCAACACTTCCCGCGATGACGGGACGTCACTTGCGATCACCGGAAGCCCAGCCGCAAGGTATTCAAAAAGTTTCAGCGGCGAGGTGAAGCTTCGTCCGATTTCAAAATTGGCTGACGTGGGGAGGATCGCCGCATCGGCGGCCGCGAGCCATGTGAGAACCCCGCGGCGATCCACTCGCGGCAGGAGCGATGTTCGGACCATCTCTCCGCCGACGGCGGCCACGACGCGCTCCCGATCAGGCGCTTCCCCACCGACGATCGCGATTTGAGTACCGTCCGGAACCTGCCGGAAGGCCGGCGCGATCCCGTCCACTCCTTTCCACCGAAGCAACTGGCCGAGATAGACGAAGAGCGTCACGTCCTCCGGGATGTCGAGCTCCGCGCGAGCCGCGGAACGCGAAGGAAGGTTGGCGAGTTCTTTCGCGTCATAAGCGTCCGGCGCAACGCAGACACGAGCTCGATCAATCCCCTCCTCCACGAGCAGTTCTTCCAACGCACGCGAAATCACGACCCATCCGGCGACGCGCGTTTTGATCCGTTCCCAGCGCGAGCGATTCGTCCGCGGATCATCGTGCACTTCCATGACGGTCGGAAGTCCGGAGGCGAGCAACGTCTCCGCGACGGCCGGATCGCGCGTGTAGCACACCGTTCCGTCTCGCGGCACGAGCCGGAGGAAGCGCGCGACGCCGCGCAAAAACGTCCAACGTTCGAGCACGTACGGGATGCGTTCCAACGCGAACGGCATGTACGGCACGAGGTCGAACACCGGAAGCCAACGAACCTTAAAACACGGTTCGATCCCGTAGTATTCAAACAAACTTCGTTTTTTGCGCTCCGGATTTCCCCGTCGCGGCAACACGAGTTCGACCTCAAGCCCGGCTTTCGCCAGCGCTTCGCACGTCTTCACGATCTGGTATCCGTGCGCCCACTCGGTCGGGAGGTTCGCGTTCTGGACGTAGAGCAGCCGCATCGGCGTCAGATGTGCTTCAAAAAATGCTTCATGAACCGGTCCGGATGCTGGTACTTTTCCAGATCCGCGCGGACCATCATTCGCACCAGTTCCGAGAACGGCGTTTCCTTCTGGTTCCAGCCGAGCATACGCTGGGCCTTGGAGGAATCGCCCTGCAGGTGTGCGACATCGCGCGGCCGGACGAACTTCTGGTCGACCACGACGTAGTCTTTCGCTTGAAGTCCAAGTTCCCCGAACGCCACGTCGCAGAACTCCTGGACCGAATGACTTTCGCCCGTCGCGATCACGAAGTCGTCCGGCGTCGGCTGTTGCAGCATGAGCCACATCGCCTTCACGTAGTCTCCGGCAAACCCCCAGTCGCGTTTCGCCTCGAGATTGCCGAGATGAAGCTTCTCCGACAGGCCGAGTTTGATCCGCGCGGCCGTATCCGTGATTTTTTTCGTGACGAACTCGATCCCGCGGATCGGCGATTCGTGGTTGAACAAAATCCCCGAGCAGGCAAACAAACCGTACGCCTCGCGGTAATTCCGAACCACCCAATGCGCGTACAGTTTCGCCGCGGCATACGGGCTCGACGGCTGGAATGGCGTATCTTCGTTCTGCGGGACGATCGTTGAATTGCCGTACATCTCGCTCGTGGATGCCTGGTACAGCTTGATCTTCGGGTTGAGCAGCCGGATCGTGTCGAGGATGCGGACCACGCCGAGGCCCGAAATCTCGCCGGTCGCAATCGGTTCCATGAACGAATCACCCACGAAACTCTGCGCCGCAAGGTTGTAGATCTCATCCGGTTCGCAGGACGATATCGCCTGCATGATGGACGTCTGGTCGATCATGTCCACTGGCAGGAGTTCGATGTCTTTTTTCACGTCGAGATAATGCAGCCGCCAAAAATTCCGCGTGGACGACCGGCGGTAGGCGCCGAACACCTTGTAGCCCTTGGACACCAAAAACTTGGCGAGGTAGGCCCCGTCCTGTCCGGTGATGCCGGTGATGAGCGCGCGTTTGTTGAACATGTCGGTTGCGTTACGGTGATGAGATGATGCGTTCGAGTTCACGGAGCATCCGTCCGGCGCAGGCGTTCAAATCCACAAGTTCCTGCGCGATTTCGAGGCCCCGTGACCCCATGCGCTCCCGTTCCTCCGGAGGTAAACGCTTCACGCGGATGATGGCCTCGGCCAAGGCAGGAATATCGTCCACCGGCGTGAGGAACCCATTATCGCCATGAAAAACGACTTCCGGCAACCCCCCGTAGTCATAGGCGATCGTCGGGAGGCGCGCGGCCATGGCTTCGGTGAGCGACATCCCGAGGCAGGCGCGGGGAGTGTTCGACGCATCCACATAGCAATCCGCCGTGCCGTACAGCCGGATAAGTTCGCGTTCCGAAAGACCTTGGAAGAAAAAGATGCGATCCGCCATCCCCTGCTCATCGGCGAGCGTCTTCAGCCACGCCGAATCACCGGCGCCGCACAGAACCACGGCGAACTGCCCCTCCTCCGGGGCGAGCTTCGCGACGGCCTTGATGATCTGGCTGTGCCCTTTGCGCGGGGTATACGCGCCGACCGCCATCACAATGAACGCGTCAGCCGGCAATCCGAAATCGCGACGAGTCGCAGCCTTATCTTCGGAAAACGCCGCGGCGTATTTCGCGACTTCAATGCCGCTGTAAATGACTTTGACCTTTTCCGGCGGCGCATATGCGAGCGGCCCCTTGGCACAATACCGGCTCGGCGCGATGATGACCTGCGGCATCGCAAGAAACTTCCGCCAGACCTCCGCGCGATGCGCGGCAAAGCGATCCATCCCTTTCATCGAGACGTCGTGCACTTCCGCATAGGTGTCGAGCGCGAGCGGAATCTGATGACGTTTCGCAATTTGCGCCGCCATGAACGTCCGGATGAGCGCCATCTCGGAAAGAATCACGGTGGGGCGGAATGCGCGCACCACCCCGTCGAGCCACACGCCGTACGCGGAATAGAGAATCCCCTCCTTCGAAAGAAATCCGTACGTCTCCCGGTACGCGCGAAGAAGCGACAGGAGAAGCGCGGGATCCTTGACCGCGTACTGAAGGAAAAAAAGAATTTTATCGAAACGCGACGGCGACTTCGGATATTCAAAAAAATAGTCCGCGCCGGCGCCCATATCATCGGACGGGGTCTTTTCATGCAGGAGACACACACCCACCGCATGTCCCTCGCGTTTCCACACCCGCGCGAGCATGAGGGCGCGCTTGGGAATGCCGGCATACGGGGGCGGAAGGGAGTCGCCGACCATCCCGGCAATGAGGATGCGGAGCGCCATACTTATGCGACGCCGAGTGCCGTAACCACCTCTCGGACCGACGCGACGACATGCGCGAGTTCGGGTTCGGAAATGTCCGTGCCGCTCGGAAGATACAGCCCGTCTTTCGAGATGTCATTCGCCACCGGACAATCTTCCGGTTTCGTGAGTCCTCGCGCGATAAAAATGTCTTGAAGGTTGAACGGGACGAAATCCTCGCGGGTTTCAACGCCGCGCTCTTTGAGCGCCGCCATGAACGCCGTCCGTTTCCCGGAAAGCGGCCCGCGGAGGACGATGTTGAACATCCAGTAGACGTTCGACGCGTACGGTTCTTCGACCGGAAGCTGGATAGCGGAAATACCGGCGAGCTCGCGGAGGTAGTACGCGGCCATCTCCTTTTTGCGCCGGAGAATGTCGTCGATCTTTCCCATTTGCGCCACGCCAACCGCGGCCTGGAGGTTCGTGAGCCGGTAGTTGTATCCCACGTCCTGATGCATGAATTTATTCTCTGTCCCGAACGCGAGGGATTTGAGCATCCGTGCGCGCTCCGCAAGCTCCGGCCGGTTCGTGGTGACCATCCCACCTTCGCCGGTCGTGACGATCTTGTTCGCATAAAAACTGAAACAGCCGATGTCGCCCAGCGATCCGACGCGCTTTCCCTTATACGTTGCGCCGTGCGCTTCGGCCGCGTCCTCGATGACGAACAGGTTGTGCCTCCGCGCGACGTCGAGCACCGGATCCATGTTTACCGGATGACCGAACAGATGCACGGGAAGGATCGCTTTGGTGCGCGGCGTGATCTTTTGCTCGAGCAGACGCGGATCCATGTTGAGCGTGTGGGCTTCCATGTCGATCGGAATCGGCGTCGCGCCCTGATAGAGCACGGCGAAAAACGTCGCCATGTTGGTAAAGGTCGAGACGAGCACCTCATCTCCCAGCCCGATGCGGAGCGTCGCGAGCGCGAGGTGGAGCGCTGCGGTTCCGCTCGAAACCGTAACGGCATGCGACGTTCCGCAAAACTCTGCGAATCGCGTCTCGAATTCCTTGATGCGCGAACCGCTGAAACCAGAAATCTCGCCGCGGGACATCACGTCCATGACGAGCTCGGTCTCCTCCTTTCCCAAAAGCGGGCGTGAAACGGGGACGAACATGGGTTAGACAAGCGGCTTCTCCAGTCGGAACGTGTCCAGTTCGTAGTCGTCGCCGCGGCGCGGACCGAATCCGAGCTGCAGCAAATGGGACGGTTCGATCGCCTTGAACGCGTGCGCTTCGTTCGGTCCGTGCATGAGCAGGTCGCCGGCCTTCACGATCTTCTTCACGACCTTCCCGCGCATCCCCTTCCGGCCGTATGACATGAGCTTCCCGCTCAAGATATAGGTATATTGCGTGGTCTTCTTATGGTAGTGGTTGCCGCGAATCGCTCCCGTGGCGCACGTGATGGACGTGACGGAATCGATCGCGACATGCGTCAAGATGTCACGGATCTCGCCGCGCGCATCCTTGAAATTGACCTTCGTGCGGATGAATTTCATAGATTAGACGATGGTGGGGTCAGGAATAGGAATGATAAAACGGCCGCCTTTGTCCGCATAGGGCTTGAGGTTGGCCATGATCTCTTTGGAGAAATTCCATGCGAGGAGGAGCGCGTAATCCGGTCGTACCTCGATGAGCCGGTCGTCGGGAACGATGGGGATGTGGCCGCCGGGGGTCACGCGGCCGATTTTGAGCCGCGCCTTTTCCGATGCGAACAGCACGTGCCGCGTCGAGAATCCGCAATAATTCAGAAGCGTCATCCCTTTCGCCGGCGTGCTTACGATCGCGATCGTTTTTCCGTCTTTGAGCAGCCCCTCGACCAGCTGCATCAGTTTCCGGCGGTTCTCGGCGACGCGCGTGGCGAATTCCTGAAGCGTGGGGAGTTCGTGGATCCGCGCGGCAGCTTCTTGTTCGAGGAGCGCCGTGACGCTCGCATCAATGGGTCGCTTCCCTTCGCGGCCGATGTAGACACGGAACGATCCGCCGTGGATGTCCGACTCTTCGACCGCAAAGACTTCCAAACCGAACCGCTTCACGAACGCCGCAACCGGTTTGAGGGAGAGGTACGACAGGTGTTCGTGGTAGATGGTGTCGTATTCCAGGTTCGATACGAGATGGCGGAACTGCGGCGACTCGAAGATGAAGACGCCCGTGTCCGTGAGGAGCCGCGCGGCTGCGGTCATGAATCCCGCGAGATCGTCCACGTGGGCGTACACGTTCGTGCCGGTAATGACCTCGGCCGCGCCGGCGCGCTGTTTCACGTCGTCCGCCGCCGCATCGCCGAAAAATGCGCAGATCGTTTCGATCCCACGCTGGTTCGCGATCTCGACGATGTTCGGCGCCGGATCCACGCCCATCACGCGCATGCCGCGCTCCTTAAAACAGAAAAGAAGCGTCCCGTCGTTCGACCCGGCGTCCACGACCAATGCGTTCGCCGGAAGCGCGAGCCGAGCGATCACTTTTTCCGCGAACTCATTCCAATGCGCCAGACCGGTTTTCGTAATGGAAGATTCGTACGGATAATCAAATTGGTAGAGCACACGCGGATCCACGACATGGGAGAGCTGCGACAGTCCGCACGACCGGCACAGATTCACGCGGAGCGGATAGGAAATTTCGGGGAGGTCGAGTTCTTCTGGCTTGCGGAACTGGTCTGCGGGAGCCGTGAATCCGAGGTCGAGATACGTCACGAGATCCCGTCCGTCGCACATGCGGCAACGGTCCGCGAGACGATACAAACCTGCGACGGCTTCCGCCTGCAAATCGCGCGAAATAGCTGTCATATCCGCACGGAGATTATCACGCAGCCCGCTTCCTGGCAACGATTGCTATGGCCCAATAGGCGTCCGACGGCGGTTCGGATATTTCCGGAAACCGCGATGCGCGGACGAGCTCAAGGCCGTGCGCGTCGAGAAGGCGTTTGATGTCCGCGATGTCCCAATAATGGACGGCGTGCCGTTCGGACGTCCGTTCCCCGTCCGTGCGATCGATCGTGATGTCGAGGTCAACGCGATGTTTCTCCGGGACGTGCGTTGCCGTCGTCGCGCGCGTGATCGTGACGACGTCCTGCTCGAACGTTGCGGTGCGGTCATGCGGCGGTTCTTTTCGGACCGCCGCCGCATTCCAGGCGTCGAACACGAGCACGCCTCCCGACCGAAGCGCCGTCGCCGCGTTGGCAATCACCCGTTCGAGGTCCGGCAACCCGTCGCAATACGCCACGACGTTAAAAAAAAGCGCCACGGCGTCATAGGAACCCGGAGCCGCCTGATAGGACGTCATGTCCCCCTGTTCGACCGTGATCCCCTCAATCCCTTCAGACCGGATCCGTTCGGCGGCGAGCTCCACCATGGTTGGCGAAAGATCCACGCCGTGGAAACGGTATCCCTTTCCGATGAGGAACCGCTCGTGCCCGAGCGTTCCGGAACCGAAACTCAACACCGTCCGAACCGGCCCGTCCGCCAGCTGAAACAATTCATGGTACGCCTCCGCTTCTCGCGGATAATCCTTTGCGGCATACATCGCATCATAGGAGGACGCCATCACGGGATCGAAGGTTGTCATAGGGACTCGGATGAAGGATAAGCGACGCCGCGACAGTCGTAGAGTCGCGCGCTGACGCGCCGGTCGTCCTCCGAGAAGAGGGTGTGGCAGGTCGAGAGATATCGCATGATTTTCTGATCGGGTGAAATCGGCGGCATGGTTACGACCACATAATGGCCGTCGAACCCGGCGAATTTTTTCTCGTTCACCGCCGCGAACTCCGGATTCAGGTAAAAACGGCGGTCGTATTTCCCGCACTCCCCGAGCTCCCACGCAGCGATGTCGTTATAGGTGATGATGCGCGACACGTCCGGCGAGGCGCAGGCCGCCGCAGCCGCGCGCTTCGCAAGCGCGGAGGCGTTGCCGTAGAAGAGTCCGGTTCCGTATTCAAGCGTCGTGAACAGACTGAACGCGATCGTGAGCGCGGTGAGGACGGGAAATGCGGCGGCGCGGAGGCGGAGCGTCCGGTTCGCAACGAGCGTCGCAACGAGCGTCGCAGCGAACGCGAACAGCGCGACGTTCGCCGGAACAAAAAAACCGATCGGCCCCGAACCGCCGGTGATCGGAATGAGAAACGAAAGGTCGCCCCGCGTCACGTGACGGAGAAAATCCGCTTTCGGATGGAGCGGAATCGCGGCGGCCGGAAGCAAAAGCAACCCGACGAGGACGACCATGCCGACGGCAGCCGTGATCCATCCTACGCGCCGGCGGTAGGTCGGTGAGGCCCAGCCGCGGGCAAGGGCGTCTCCCGCAATCGCCGCGACGGGCAGGGTGAACGCAAGCAGATACCGCTCGATGGTGCGATGCGTGAAATCGAACGCGACGAAATAAAAAAGAAACTGGAACAGGGCGTATGAGAGAAGCGGCCGATATCTCGCCGCCTCGCGCCATGAAGCCACGGCGGCAACGGCCGCGACCGGACCGAGAAGAATTCCCGATTTGAGCGTCAAGAGAAGCAACTCGAAATAATCCCGATCCGCCAGATTCATGAACCCGAACCCTTTGGCGTACGTCACGAACCCGATCCCGTTCAGGAGCGGAGAGGCCCAGAGCAACACCCCGCCGATGGCGGCGAGTCCGACGACGATGGGATGGGACTTCTTCGGCCGATATCCGCTTCGCAACGCCCATTCGACTCCGATGGCCGGGAGAAGCAGAAAAAACGAAAGCTTCGTGAGGGCGCCGCCGATGCAGGCAACAAGAAGCAATCCCCAACCGCGGCGCGCGTCTCGCCGTTCCCAAATGTCCGTCACGGCATGGAGGGCGATGAGCGTCCAAAACGGAAGCAACGCGCCATCAATGTCGATCTGCACCGAACCGAGCACGCTCGCGGTCACGACGGACGAGAGCGCGCCGAACCACCACGCGCTCCGCTCTCCGTACCATCGCTTCACGAGAAAAAATCCCAAAATCAAATTGGCGATGGACACGACGAACGGCAACCCGCGCAACCCGTCGAACCCCGCGACCATGGCCCAAAGACGATACGCGTTTTCGCCGAGCGGCGGATGCGGGACCGTTCCCGCAAGGCCATACGACGTATCCACGATCTGCGCCCACTTATACTCGTCCTGATGGTAGATCTGCCCGAGCGCGGGGATCCGAAACAGCGTGAACGCGGCGAGAAGCGCCGCGAGTCCGATCCAAAATTTCAATCGTCCGGTTCTCATACGTCGTGCGAGCGATACCAGTCCACCGTCCGCGCAATCCCCTCCTCGATCCCGATCGTCGGCTCGAATCCGAGTCGCTCGCGCGCAAGCGCGGTGTCCGCGACACACGCCATCACTTCGCCGGTCCGGTTCTCCTCGATGTGAACGGACGCGCTGCGGCCGAACGCCTTGGACACCAGTTCCGCGATTTGAAGAACCGTCGTCCCAACGCCTGACGCAATATTGTATACATTGTCTTTCGCGACATCGAACCGCTCGACGGCTCGCATGATTCCGGACACCGCGTCATCGATATGGATGAAATCCAGAGTCTTCCCTTTGCCGTACACAACAAGCTCCTTCCCCTCTCGGGAACGCCGGATGAACAGCGGGATGACGCGGTCGTGGAGGTCGTACATGCCGTACGCGTTTGCGAACCGGAGGGTGAGCGATGGGACTCCGTAGCATCGGCGATACGCCCAGACGAACGCCTCCCCGGACATTTTCGATGCCGTGTACGGATTTTCACTCCGTTCAAGATGCACGTCGTCCTCGCGGTGCGCCGCCTCCGACGTGTCGCCGTACACCTCGCGGGATGATGCGAAGAGAATCGGAATCTTTCTCGCCCGCGCATATTCAAGCGCTGTGAACGTCGTTTCGACGTTCTCCCGCGCGAGCTCCGGCCGTTGGATCAAGTCGAACACGCGCGCGTGCGCCGCGAGATGGATGACCATGTCCGCGTCCGTCGGCAATTGCGCGAGCGACGCCGCCGTATCGCGAAGGTCGAGACGGATGGTGCGTCCGCCGATCTCCGCGTCCCACCGATTCGGTTTGATATCGACGCCCGTCGCGACGATTCCTGCATCGCGGAGCCGTTCCATAAGCCGCGTGCCGATCATGCCGCTTGAACCGGTAACGAGGACGTGTTTCGGCATAGACATTTGGTTCGTGATCATACCGTCATTCCGGCTTCCGCGCCACGACAAGAAGCGACACCCCCCATGGGAGGTTCATGTGACGCAGGAGAAAACGTTCCGCGGAAAAAATCCGCGCGAGGATCCCGTTCACGAACGGCGCGGGGACGTTAAAATCAGAATCCTTCCTGCCGAGCGCGCGGAACACGAGGCGAAGCGCCAGGATCGCGGGAAACAGGAAAAAATTAAAAAAGGTGACGCGCTCAATGACGAATCCCGTTTCCGTTAATTTCCGAATCAGTTCCGCCCGCGCGTATCTCCGAAAATGATGGCTCATGACGTCATGCCCGCTCCAAAGCAGTTTGAACGCCGGGACCGTGCAGATGAATCTTCCTCCGGATGGAAGCGCGTCCCAAATCGCCCGCAGCGCCGCGCGGTCGTCCTCGATATGCTCGAGCACGTCGAACATGGTGATCACGTCATGCCCGGCAAGGTCGATGTCCCCCAAGAATCCGGGAAGCACACGGACGCGTTCCCCGAAACGTTTCTGCAGCGCTTCGCGTGATGCCGAATCCCCTTCCGCCGCCGTCACCGTTCCGTGTGGGAGAAGTGTCTCGATCATCCCCCCGGCGCCGGAACCGATATCAAGAATCCGTCGTCCGGAAAACTGCGGAAGCCGTGACAGGATATCGGAGACGACAGCCCTCCGTCCGAGAAACCACCAGTGCGTTTCGTTCAGTTCATCAAGCGCGCGATAGACGTCCCGATCCATACTCAAAACCCTTCCTTCTTTCCAACGATATAGAGCGGCCGGCCGCGCACTTCGGTCGTGATGCGCGCAAGGTACTCGCCCATGATCCCGAGGACGAACAGCTGAACCCCACCGAGAAAAAACGCGATGACCATGAGCGACGCCCATCCTTGCGGCGTGCTTCCATAATAAAGTTTCAGCCACAGGATGACGGCCGCGGCGAATACGCTTACGAGCGAAATGAAAAATCCCAGATAAATCGAAAGCTTGAGCGGGACCGTCGAGAAGCTCACGATCCCGTCGAGCGCCAGCCGAAGGAGTTTCCGGAAACTGTATTTCGTCTCGCCGGCTTCGCGCGCGCCGCGGTCGTACTCCACGCCGACGCTCGGAAACCCGGTCCACGCGCGGAGCCCGCGCAAAAACCGCGTGTGTTCCGGCATCGCGCGGATGGCATCGACTACCTTCCGGTCCATCAGACAGAAATCGCCGGAGTCGAGCGGGATCCGCACATCCGTGAGCGACTGGAGCAGCCGATAAAACGCCTTGTAGCAAAACCGTTTCAGGAGCGATTCCTGGCGCCGTTTCCGCACGGCATACACGATGTCCGCGCCGGCGCGCCATTTGGCGATGAACTCGCGGATGAGCTCTGGCGGGTCCTGGAGATCGCCATCCAAAATCACGACCGCTTCTCCCGTCGCATGGTCGAGCCCGGCGGACAACGCGACCTGATGGCCGAAATTCCGCGTGAACGAAACGAGGCGCATGGGCGGGTCTGCGGGCGTGCGCCGACGAATCTCGTCGGTGATCATGCGCGAGGTCGCATCGCGGCTCCCGTCGTTCACGAACAGAATTTCATGCGGGCCGATCTCCCGACCGACGTCCGCGAGACGCGAAAGCAATTTCGGAAGCATCGCTTCTTCGTTATAGACGGGAATGATGAGGGAAATCATATGGGAATCGAAGCCATGGTGTCGGAATGATGCGCGAGCGTCAAGCTAAATGCGCGGCGCCGGGGAACGCCTCTCGGATCACCTGCTGCACTTGGGAGCGCATGGAGTGGCGTTCGACGACGGATGCGCGCAGCCGGTTCGCGAGCGCACGACGTTCGTCCGGAGAAAGCGCCGCCGCGCGTTCGAGCGCATCGTGCGCCTCGGAATACGACGAAACGGCAAGCCAGCGATCCGGTTCCGGAATCGCGTGGACAGCCGCGCGGGTTACGATGATCGGAATCACGCCGCATGCCATGGCTTCCAAAATCCCCTTATCCAGACTCCCCTCGCAAAAACTGATGGTGAAATCGAACGATCCGAGCAGCGCGGGCATCTCATCATAGGAAACGCCTTCCGCCGTCCATGTGACGTTCGGATGCCTCGCGATCGCGGCCGTCACGGCGTCCCGCGATGCATCATCCGTCGCGCGGCCGAGGATCACGCATTCGCCGCCGCGCGACGCGAACGCGCTCCGGAGGAAGGTCTCGATCGTTTCCGGAACGTGCTTCACCGGAGACACGCGGCCGATGACGACGGTTCGGAAACGATCGAAGGGTTTGTCCGTCGGGATCGTAAATCTCTCCGTCGGCACGGACTGTCCGATGACGATCGGTTTCTTGATTCGGATCGCGCACGCTTCCGGCACCGACGTGACGACGCTGTGGGCGAACACGGCGGCGGATTCCGCCATCCACGGCGTCTGGTAGTGCGCGAACCACAACACGACGCGCTTTCCCAAGAGTCGCCACAGCCATCCGGCCGCGAGCAGGAACACCGGCGCCTGCCGAACGAACACGGCGCAGTATGAACGGCGACGAACCCACGACACGCGCAGAAGAGCGAGCGCACGGCGAACGACGGAGATCAACGATCCGCCGCGCGGAAGTTCGATGATCTCATGCGCCCGATACGCCGGCATGCGGCCGCGACGAAGGCAGCACACGATCGCCGTGACGCCCTGTCGCTCCAGTTCCAGAAGCCATTCCGCAAAAAATCCGTACGCGCGGTCGTCCAGATCCACGGCCTCCACGCAGATGAGCATGGTCCGTTCCATATACTAGGCGCGGCCGAGGATATCGAGGACGCGCGACGACGTGGTCCCGTCCCCGAACGGATTCCGCCAATCATTCGGTTTCGCCATCATCATGCGGATCGCCTGCTCGAGCGATGCACCGTCGGCCGCAAAATGCAGCACGTTGGAACCGACATGAAGCGTTTCCGGACGTTCCGTATTTTCCCGGAGCGTCACGCACGGGACGCGGAGCACGCACGCCTCCTCCTGAATCCCGCCGGAATCCGTGAGCACGACATCCGCGGAGGATTGGAGCCGGAGAAGGTCGAGATACCCGAGCGGTTCCGTCGTCAAAAACGCGCCGCCCAGCGTCACCCCGTGGCGTTCCAATGCGGAGCGCGTCCGCGGATGGACCGGAAACACGATGCGCTGTCCCAAGCGGGACGCGGCGGCGTCCAACGCCGCCGTGATCGCGCGCAGCCGTTCCGGTTCGTCCACGTTCGACGGCCGGTGCATGGTGAGGAGCGCGTACGGCCGGTTCGTAATTTTCAGCCGCTCGGCGATGTCGCTCTTGTCGTACGCGACCTTGGCGTAATGGAGCGACGCGTCCACGATCGTGTTGCCGACGACGGACACGCCGTCATGCGCGATCGCTTCCTGCCGCAGCCGCTCGCGCTGCACTTCGGTCGGGCAGAACAGCCATTTGGAAATGCGGTCGGTCAGCACGCGGTTGGCTTCTTCCGGCATCGCCCAGTCGTCGCTCCGAAGTCCGGCCTCGAGGTGCGCGACCGGAATATCAGCCTTATACGCGGCAAGCGCGCCGGCGAGGACGGAGTTCGTATCCCCTTCCACCATCACGACGCGCGGCTTGATCTCATCGAAAATCTCGGCGAGCCGCTGCATCATGAGCCCGATCTGCTTGCCCGCGGGATGCGAACCAACGTGGGCGTGTGCGACCGGCGCCGGAAGGTTCAGTTCATGAAAAAATGTGGCATCCATCTCGGGCGAATAATGCTGCCCGGTATGGATGATGCCGACGGATTCACCACGCCGCATTGCCTCGAGGACGACGGGCGCGCACTTGATGATTTCCGGACGAGTGCCCAACACGATCGCGATCATGTGCGTGGCGCTCCGCGGAGACGCATGAGCGCGATGCGTTTGAGCAGTCGCAGATGCCGTTTCATTTCCTTTCCATAATCCAGTTTGCTCTCGCCGTGGATCCGTTGCGTGAGCGGCGCCGGAACCTCTGCGATCTTCCGTCCGTCACGAATGAGATAAAAAAGAATCTCGGCGTTGATATCGAATCCGGTCGCCTGCAGCGGCAGATGGAGAAGCTGCTCCCGTTTATAGAGCCGAAAAATCGGACTCACCGCCGTCACGCGCGCGCCGAGGACGATCTGATAGACGAGCGTCGCGATGCGGGCGACGAACAGGCGATATGACGGAATCTCTTTCCCATACCCGGCGAGTTTGGGAGATCCGGAAACCACATCCACATCGGCCTTGCGAAAACGTTCCAAAAGCCGCGCGACGAGCGACGGCGCAAACGTCAGGTCCGAATCCATCGTGATGACGAGATCGCCCGTTGCCGCAGCGATGCCGGTTCGGACGGCCGCGCCCAAACCGCGGTTCCGTTCATGGCGGACCAGACGGACCGTCGCGCCGATGGACGCGGCCACGGCAGCCGTATCGTCGGACGAACCGTCGTCAATGATGAGGATTTCGTACGGTTCGCCGAGCTTGTTGAATTCCGGAATCACTTCGCTCGGGAAGCGGCGAAGGTTTTCGGCCTCATTGAACGCCGGAAAGACGAAGGAAATCATAGGCGTCGCTTGTGCCGGAGACTATCCCAAAGCGCGACAATCGTCCACCCCGCGTACGCGGCCATCAGGTGATCGAGCGGAATGCGGTATTTGGTGTAGCCGGCGAAAAAGGAGTGCAGAAGCGTATACGCCCCGATCACGATGAGCGACAGCCAGACGTTTTTGTCGCGCCTCCGAAGGGCGAACGCGATGCCGATCCAGCCGCCGAAAATCACGATGGAGGACGCGACGGTCATGGCGTTCCGGGCCAGCCAGACTTTGATCGGATTATCGGCGAATGACCACGGCGCACCCGTTTTGACCGAAGGGAACAACGCCGGCTGCCAGAACGTTTTGATCTTCAGAAGCTGGAGTTTCCAACCCTGTTCAAACCAATGTTCCGTGATCCAACTCGTGGCCTTGTCGGTCCAGTAGCGGTTCTGCTCGACTTCAGTATTCGGACCGAGTTCGGCACACGTATTCGTTTCGAACGCGGGCTCCAGCGCGTGCCATTCGGTCCAGAATTTCGATTCTCGAAAAACGCCGTCTCGTTTGAGTTCGTCTTCGATCTCCGGGCGAAGTCGCGCGCGCCAATAGAACGGATTCGTTGACGACGTTTCATCGAAATCAACGACTTCTTGCGGGTACCCGCGCTTCGTGAGTTCGTAAATGTTTTCGCTGTTCGCCTTGAACAGCCCGAATCCCAGATCCGTCGTGAGCGGAACGAACGTGTGGAGCTCCGTCCAATTGCGATAGGTCCACGGCGCGATGAGCCCGGCCGAACACACGGCCATGATCACGGCGGCGATGAGCGTCCGTTTCCAGTCCGGCCACCATTTCCAAAGAAGCCACGCGACGATGAACGGGGTCGCAATGAGGATCGTCCCCTGAACGTACGCAAGCGCGCCGATCGAGAGTCCTGCGCCAATGGCATTCCGCCACCGCTTGGATTCCGCAAGCCGGAGCACGAACCAAACAATGAGCAACAGGAAAAAGGATGAAAGGAAGGTGTGATAGTACTGTGTGTAATGATAGAAGGTGTAGGGATATGCGGCCATGAGGAATCCGGCGACGAGTCCCGCGCGTTTGCCGACGAGCCGGGCGCCGACCAGATAGGTCAGCCAAAGCGTCAACACGACGAAGATGTTTTGAACAATCGCTTGCGCCAATGTGTTTTCCGGACGGAAGATGCTGTAGAGCCCCGTCAGAAAAAAGAGATACCCCGGCGAACGATAGGCAGAGGCGCAACCGAGCTCACGGGCGTAACTGTAACCGAACCCTTCAAACCAATGGATGACCAATTTGTAGATACCCCATTCACGGTTCATGAGACTCTTATGAAAAAGAATCGCCGATGCGGCGCGCGAGGCGATGGAGAACAGAACAAACGCACCGACCCACAAATCAAATCTAGGTTGTAGGTTGTAGGTTGTAGGTTGTAGTAAATTTTTCCATCCCTGACGCTGTTTGTTATGAAATGCAGCTTGTGAAGGAAAGCTTCTCGCGCGCTCCCGTGCCTGCGTGCGCATCCAATCGCGGCGGTCCGTCTCCCGGACATGTTCCTCGATCGCCGCGGCCAAACCTACAGCATCACCCGGCTGGACCACGCGACCGTCAATGTGGGGGCGAAAGAGCGACCCGACACAACCGACATCGGTTGTCACGACAGGGACTCCGGCAGCCATGGCTTCGGCGATGGTCCGTCCGAATCCTTCGTAGTTCGAGGAGAGGACAAACAGATCGGCGCGCGACCAGATGTCATGCGGATTCTCCCATGGAAGAATTCTCACGACCTCCGTCAGTTTATTTGCCTCCATAAAGGCCCGAAGCGAGCCGTCCAACGGACCGGAACCGATCAGTTCGAGGGAAAAACGAATGCCGCGCGAATGAAGGATCGCCGCCGCGCGGAGAAGCGTGCTTAACCCCTTTTGTGGAACGAAGCGGCATGGAGCGACGAGAAGCGGGATCTCGGGAAACGGTCGCATGGGAAGCGACAGGAGTCCGGAAAGGTACATAGCAACCGGAATGACGTCGATGCGATCCGCGGGCACGCCGATCCGGATGAGATGATCTTTCACGCGTTCGCTCACCACGCGCACGCGTTCGGCGCGTTTCAGAATGAAACGACCGACGCAGGAGAGCAATCGGTTCCTCCATGATTCACGTGTCCAATACCCGGAAAAGAAATCCCCGTGTTCCTGAATTTCAAGCGGTGCGTTCGTCCAACGCGAGATGCAATATCCGACGACGCCGGCGGCGAACGGATCCTGCGCAGTGATGACGGTTCGTCCCGGCAACCGTCTTGCGAAACGGATTCCTCGGACGATATTTCGAAACACGCGTCCCTGCATGACGATGATGTTGACCGCATGATTCCCATCCGAGAGCGATGCAACGCGCGCATGGGCGGCGGAAGAAGGATCGAGGAGATCGCGATCATAGCTCACCATGACCGTCTGCATCGGGTGATCAATGCCGGAAAGGACTTTTTCCGTTGCATCAATCATGTGATCATGGGAATAGGGGGTAGGTTGTAGGTGGTAGGTGGTAGGTCGGATTGACTGACGGGTCAAAGAATTGACCCAAGAAGACTCGTCAAGGTACGGCAACACAGTGACGAGGTCGTCGAAGGTCTCCCTCGTCTCCGGATTGCCGCCTTGGTCGCTTACGATACACGGCAGTCCGCGCGAGGCGGCTTCGGCGACGACGTGCGGGTATCCTTCATATCCGGAGTTCAAGACAAACGCGTCGGCGGCGTCATACCATCTGGCAAGCTCTTGCCGGTTGATGCGACCGAGAAACCGCACACGATCGCCTACGCCCAATTCATGCGCGAGTGTCTTCCATCTCTCCAGCTCCGGACCGTCGCCCGCAACGACCAAGTGATGCGACGCCGGCAGCTCCTTCCACCAGGAGATAAGTTCGCTGACGCCTTTCCACGGCACGGCGCGCACGGCCGTCAGAATAACGACCTTCTCCGCAACGTCGAATGCCTGCCGTTCCGTCTCTCGTTCGCGCGTTTCCGGCAACGGTTCGTTCGCGTTCAAAATCACCTGAACCCGTTCGGACGGCACGCCCCATTTCTCAACGACCGTTTTCAAATACCGGCTCGGCACGATCACGCGCCGCGCCCGCTTCGCCGTCCACCGCTCGATCCTCTCATACAATCCGATCAATCCCCGATGTCGCGTTTTCAAAAACTCATCCAGACCAAACTTTTGGGTTTTGACATTTAACTTTTGACTTGCCATTTCCCACGCATAATCCCCCACGACTTTTATGTAGATCGGAACTCCCGCGAGCTTCGCCGCAATCGTCGCCGGCAACCCCTCGGATACCGGCCCTTGCGCATATAGGATATCCGAACGTCGAGCGAGAAAAAATGCTTTCCACACATAGCGCAGATACCGGATCGCCGGACCACCCTTGCGTGAGATACGCGTCACTCCATCGTTCCGCCCCGTTTCCCCATACGCGATGACCTGGACCGAATGCCCGCGCGCGCGAAGCGCTTCAAACAACCCCTTCGTATACGTGGCGGGACCCCCGCTCTCCGGCGGATAAATTCCTGTCGCAAGAAGCACCCTCATGGTTTTTGGACGACGAGCGTCGTTGAGAGCATCACGGGGTCGAGCCGCTCCGGTGGAAAGAGATCGTTTAGCTTACGTTCGAACGCAAACCACTCAAGAATCGCCGGCTCCTCGGCCCCCTTCATGATCTTTTTCATGGCCGCGAGATTGTGCTTTTTCGTGGTGAGAACGCGGAATCCGACGGTTTCCGCCTGCTTCCGGAAGGCCGCGTCATGTACGCGCTTCATATACGGACCCTCGATTCCGACCATCGCGAGCATCTGGCTCACGGGCACCATGATCCGCTCTTTCACGTCGCGCGAGCGGAAATGACCGACGTCGTAATTCAGATACGCCGTACCGCCGGAACGGAGCGCGCTCCACGTGGTCCGCAAAAATGCCGGACGATCCACGACGTGCTCGATCGCGCTCATGGCGACGACGACATCAAACGTTTCCGTCAAACGCTCCTGCGCATCGAACACGCGGAGGTCGATGCGGGGTTCGGCGTGAAACGACGCGCGGCCGCGGGCGATGACGCGCGCATCCGTGTCGATTCCGACCACGCGCGTCTCCGGATGCGTCGGAAGAAAGGCGGCCCATTCTCCCGCGTCGCCACATCCGAGATCCAAAATTCGCACGGCGCCGTCCATGAACCGATGATCCAGTTCCTCAAGGATCCATTGCTTTGCGGCGTTGTTGCGGACGTAGATCATACGGAGAGAGAGGCAAAAAGTTCTTCCATCTTCCGGGTGATGGGATTCCAATCGTAGCTCTGACGGACGAGCACGCGTGCGTTTTCCGTGAGCCGTGAGCGTAGATTCGGATCGGCTTTGAGCCGCTTCACGGCCGTCGCGACGGATTCCGGATCGCGCACGCGGCAAAAAAGTCCCGTCTCGCCGTCCCGTAAAAAATCCGGGATGCCGCCCACCGACGTTCCGATGATCGGCACGCCTGCGGCCATGGCCTCCAAAAACGCGTTGCCGAGCCCTTCGGAGAGCGAGGGCCGGACGAAGACGTCCGCGGCGTTCAGAAGATCCGGCAATTCTTCGTATGCCTTTGTTCCGGTAAAAACGACGCGCGGCTCAAGACCTTTCTGCCGGACGAGCGTTTCGAGCTTCACGCGATCCTCCCCTTCTCCGATGCACAGAAGTTTCGCGGAAGACGAAAGAAACGTAAGCGATCGGATCAGATCGTCGATCCCGTTCTTCAACGAAAGACGGGAGACCGTGATCAGGACCGTATCGCCCATTCCGAAGCCGAATGACGCACGGAGTTCTTCACGGCGTTCCGGACTCATCGTTTTCGTAAACCGTTCAATGTCAACGCCGTTCGGAACCACGGCCGGCGTTCCGCGGAATCCCATCCGCATCGCCCAATCCGCCAGAAAGCGGCTGATCGTCTGCACGGCGTCTGCGCGTTTGAAAATTTCCTTATGCAAAAATGCGAGCCGTCCCGTCCGTCGTGCGTAGTGCTCCAGCGGATCCCCTTCCTGCAGCGTCAGAAGCAGCCGCGTGCGCGGGCGAAGCCAGCAATAGACGAGGGCGGCAAATCCGCCGTAGGAAGCCATGATGGACCAGACGAGAGGCCGGGAGGTACCGTGAACCGTGAGCCGCAGCGCGGACAGGGGGCCGAGGATGGGGAGCAGATATTTGTCGAATGACGAACCGAAGCCGACGCGGTGGACCGTCACCGAGCCGATCCGTTCGAGCGATGGAAGTTTCGGATCAAGCTTCGCGCAGAACAGATGAAATTCCCGGTCCGGAATCCGGGAGGTGATTTCGCGGACGGCGATTTCCGCGCCGCCGACATGCGGAAGATAGGCCGTGGAAAAAACGATCACCGGCGACGTCATAGGATCTTCCGAAAATACACGATGGTCTTCAGAAGTCCTTCGCGCAGAGGAATACGCGGTTCCCACGACAATTTTTCTTTCGCAAGGGCGATGTCCGCCTTCCGCTGTTTCGGATCGTGTTCGACCGGCGGCAGATGGACGATCTTCGAGGTTGACCCGGTCATCTCGACGACGAGCGTCGCCAGTTCCCCGATCGTGAACTCGTGCGGATTGCCGATGTTCACCGGCCCGGTGAATCCGTCGGCCTCCATCATGCGCATCATTCCCTCGATCAGGTCGTCGATGAATTGGAACGACCGGGTGTACGATCCGTCGCCGTAGACCGTCAGATCTTCGCCGCGGAGCGCCTGAAGGATGAAGTTCGACACGACGCGGCCGTCGTCCTTCGCCATCCGCGGCCCGTACGTGTTGAAAATGCGGATGATCTTCACGTCGACGCCGTATTCGCGATGGTAATCGAAACAGAGCGTTTCGGCGCAACGCTTCCCTTCGTCGTAGCAGGCGCGGCGCGAAATCGGATTGACGTTCCCCCAGTAGGTCTCGTCTTGCGGATGGCAGAGCGGATCCCCGTACACTTCGGACGTGGATGCCTGAAGCACGCGCGCGCCGGTTGATTTGGCGAGTTCGAGCATGTTGATCATCCCGAGCACGCTGGTTCGGACGGTTTCAACCGGATCCTCCTGGTAGTGGACGGGCGACGCCGGACAGGCGAGATTAAAAATCCAGTCGACCTGCGCGAAGAACGGAAGCTGGACATCGCGCTCGATGAACGAAAAATTCGGGTGCGCCAGAAGATGCTCGATGTTCGTCCGTGATCCGGTGAACAGGTTGTCCAAGCAGATCACGGCATGGCCGTCTTGAATCAACCGATCGCAGAGATGCGAGCCCACAAAACCAGCGCCGCCGGTCACGAGGATACGTTTCATGCGTAGTTCTCAAGCCATGTCGCTAACGTCATCAACATCCACAAGCGGTTTCCGTGGTCGGCGCCGCTCGCGTTTTCTTCGAGAAGTTTTTGGATGGATTCCTGTTTCATGAGCGAGCGGAGCGGGCTTGATGGATCAAGGCATACGTCGCGGACGGTCTGCTCAAGCGGACCCCGAAACCATTCGGCGAGCGGCACCTGAAATCCCTGCTTCGGACGGTTCAAAACCCAATCCGGAACGATTCCGTGGAGCGCCCGTTTCAAGGCGATTTTCGTCTTACCATGATTCACCTTTTGGTTCAATGGAAGCGAGCGGGCGAAGGAAACGAGGTCCTGGTCGAGAAACGGACTCCTCGCTTCAAGCCCGAACGCCATGGTCGCCCGGTCCATTTTCACGTTCAAGTCATCAGGAAGATAGGACGTGAGATCGAAACGGAGGGCGTCCTGGAGCGACGGACCGGCGTGCGCGTCAACGTAGGCGACGGCGTCGGATTCGCGCGTCCGTTCCAGAAACTCCGGCGTGCATAGGTTCTGAATGCCGTTCGTGTTGAAATACGATCCGCAAAAGAGCTCGCCGTAGGAATGCGTGCCCACCGCGTCCGCCATCCTGATGAATCTCGGATCATGGACGACGCGTCCGGTCAATTCGAAGAGAGGCGCCGCCGCGCTCGGCATCTGTAACGCGCGCTGGTACGCCGCGTACCGCCGGTAACCGCCGAACGTCTCGTCTCCCCCGTCCCCCGTCAGGACGACCTTGATCTGTTTTGCGGTCTCCCGAGCAAGAAGCCACAGCGGCAATGCGGACGAATCCGCGTACGGGGCGTCGTAATGGTCAACGAGCGTCGGGATCAGTTCGAGCAGGTGTTCCGGACGCGCTTCAAAATCCATGTGATCCGTCCCGAAATGCTCGGCGATCTTCCGCGCGGCGTCGCGTTCATCGCGCTCGGCGTTCGGAAATCCCATGGTGAACGTCTGGAGGGGACGTTCCGCGTGTTTGGATGCGAATGCGACCACCGCTGCGGAATCAATTCCGCTCGAGAGGAAAGCGCCAACAGAAACGTCCGACGCGAGCTGTCGGATCTTCACCGCGTCGTCGAGCCGAGACCGTATCTCCCGATCGATCTCCTGTTCCCGGTTCCCGGCACCCGGCTCACGTTCCCAAACATGATATTTTTCCGTCCGCCAACCGCTCGCATCCAAAATCCCGATCGATCCGGGTTCGAGCTGGCTCACCCCTTCGAATCCTGTTCGCGGCGACGGGACGTACTGCAACCCGAGAAACAAACGGATCGCGTTCCAGTCCGGCTTGAGATCCCGCACGCCCCGAAATGCTTTGATTTCGGACGCGAACAAAAAATCGCCGGAAGTGGTCCGCGCGTAAAACAACGGTTTCTTTCCGATCCGGTCGCGTGCGAGAAGCAGGCGCTTCCGCGGCGCATCCCAAATCGCGAACGCAAACATTCCGCGGAGGCGCTTCACGACGTCGTCGCCCCACGCGCGATACCCCTCGAGGATCACTTCCGTGTCGCTGTCCGATTTCCAGTCCGCGCGAAGCTCCTGTTTTAATTCGCGGTAGTTGTAGATTTCCCCGTTGAACACAATCGTTATCTCACCGCGAGCGTCGTGCATGGGCTGGGCGCCACGATCGGAGAGATCAATGATGGCGAGACGGCGATGCGCAAGGCCAACGCCCGACGACGTCCACACGCCCTCGCCATCCGGCCCGCGATGTGCGACGGCCGAGGACATACGGCGAAGCAACGCCTCGTCCGGGAGCGCGCCGCTTTTCGTGACCATGCCTGCAATGCCGCACATATTATTTTTTTCCTCCCGGGCGTTTGTCATCCAACGAAGGAAAACGGGTGACATGGCGAGCGATACGGATGACAAAACGTCGGGGTTCAGCTATCTTAGCGGCTATTATGGACGCCGCCAAGACGCGCATCCTCTTCCTCATCACAACGGCCGACTGGGGCGGGGCGCAGCATGTCGTGTTTCGAATCGCAGCCGAATGCCGTACGCGCGGGATGGAGGTGCTGGTCGCGGCTGGCGGAACCGGAGAACTGGAATCGCGATGTCACGATGCAGGGATCCCATACCGGACGCTCGCGGCGATGCGGCGGGAGATCTCGCTGTTCCACGATTTGGCGGCCCTGCATGAATTGCGCCTCCTGCTCCGCGAATACAAACCGACCGTCGTTCATCTGAACAGCTCGAAAATCGGCATCCTCGGCGCCATGGCGGCGAATATGGAACGCGTGCCCCGCGTCATCTACCGCATCGGCGGATGGGCGTTTTTGGAAGACATCGGAAGGGTGAAGCAATGGCTGTATCTCACGGCCGAACGGTGGTCCGCGTCAAAAAAAGACGCCATCGTCACGGTCCACCCCGGAGACGAGCAGATCGGGAAGCGGCTCGGAATCCGGCCGCGCGGACGAATGCTCACGATCCCGAACGGCATCGACCTCCCCGCGTTCGACCGTTCCCTTCTGCCGCGGGAGGAAGCCCGGCGCGCGCTCGGACTTCCCGCCGACGCCCTGTGCATCGGGACGGTCGCGAATTTCTATCCCCCAAAAAATATCCCGTGGTTTCTCCGAACCATCGCGCCGCTCTTCAGTTCACCGCTCACCGCTCACGGTTCACCTATTATTTTTGTCATCATCGGCGACGGGCCGGAACGTGCGAACATCGAACGGCTCCACGCCGAACTCACATTGCATGACCGCGTCATTCTGGCCGGCCGCCGGAGCGACGCGTCCCGGCTTCTCCGCGCGTTCGACATCTTCGTTCTCCCCTCCTCCAAAGAAGGGATGCCGAACGCGCTGCTCGAAGCGATGGCGGCGGGACTCCCCTGCATCGCCACGGATGTCGGCGCCTGCCGATGGATGCTGGAACCGGGCGCGGGCGTCATCATCCCACCGAATGATTCCAACGCTCTCGAACGAGCAATACGTGAACTGATGGACAACCCCGAAAAACGCAGAGCGTTTGGCGATGCCGCCCGCCGCGCCGTCGAAACCCGCTTCCGCTGGGAAACGACGGTCGAAAAGACAATGGAATTGTTTTAACGGCGCGGCCCCGGCCCACTCGACGTCGCGACCGTCGCGCCGCCCGGAGGCGAGGTGATGATGCCGCTCCCGTCCGACGTGAGGTCGAGCGCCTCCTGGATGCTCGAAACCGTCCCGAGCTTGAGCGGCATGATACGCGTCGCGAAATTCGAATCGATCTTCGAAAGCGCATTCAGAATCCGGTCGCGTTCGGCGGTGAGTCCTTTCCGTTCCATGGCGCGGGCGATCTGCACGTACACGTCGAGTTCCGCCTGCGGAAGCGTCGGAAGAAGCACGATAAGCGACTTCAATCCCTCGATGTCATTCGTCTGCTCGTATGCCAGGGCGAGGGCGAGCGATTCACGGCCTTCCTGCAGGACGTACCGCGACGACACGCGTTGCGATTTCACGATCTCTTGCGCGCCGCGCTCCACGTCTTGGCGATTGAACAGCAGGTGGATGCCGAGAAGCCAGTGCGATTCGCCGATCTCGTCGTCCAACGCCACCGCCTCCTTCAGAAGCTCCGTCGCCTCATCCGGACGGTTCGTGTTCACGAGGAACCGGGCATAACTGTAGAGGAGCTGCTGGCGCTTCGGGCTCAACGCAAGGGCTTTCTTGTATTCGCGGTCGGCAAGCGACGCGTCGCTTTGGATGCGATTCATCATGGACTCCAAAAACCGCGCATAGATGAAATGCGGATGGACGTTGTCCGGATGCTCCGAGAGATGCTTGTCCGTCACGGCGATGATGAGGTCGTGCCATTCCTTCCACACCGGCACCTGTTCCAAATCTCCCGACGCGACCGAAATGAAATTCCGCGACTGGAGGAACGTCTGCTCGTCGAGGTAGGGCGTCGGGGTCTCCCACGCTTCTTTCGCCAAACGGTATGCCTCATCCAGCCGCCCCTGCGAGAATGCGGTATTAGACTGGATGGACAGCATCGATGCGCGGAACGGCAGGACGGACATGCGCCACACGACAAGCGCCGCGAGCAGCTGAATCACGGCAAAGAGCGTCCATGGGACCGGTTTTGTTGCCGCTGCCCCGGACGCCGGCGGCGTCGACGCCGGAGACAAAAACTCCGCCGACGAGCATGCGATAACGAGTGCGAAGAGCAGGTAGCTCATGGAAAACGCGGCCGGATGGTCGAAGACGAACAGGTTCTGGACGAAATATCCCGCCGGAAGCGCCAGGAGCACGGACATGAACGGAAGGTCGATCCACCCGCGGCGTTTCGCCCGGACGACCGCGATGAACAGCGTGATGAAAACCGCCGCGAACGTCACGAGCCCGAACAGCCCCGTCATGGACAGGACATCCATGATCGTGTTGTGCGACCGGTCGAACCACGTTTCGTAATATCCGAACCGGAGCGATTCCGGATTGTACTTCTGGTTGAACAGCACGTGGTACGTATCGAATCCCCAGCCGGTGATCGGCCGTTCGAGAAACCCTTTCCAGGCGATATCCCACGCGATGAACCGCGTCCGCGAGGTGGCCGTGAAATTCGTGAACCGCGCGAACGTTGAGGTACGCACGAACTCCGTGTCGCGGAGCGCGAACAGTACGCCGTACCCGACGACGCAGAGCAGGAGTCCGGAGAGCACCAGCCGCTTCGCCTTCTTGCTCGGGGTCATGGACCCGTAGGCGATTGCGAACACCAACACGCCGACCGCGAGTCCGACCAACGCGCCGCGGGATTGCGCCGCGAGGAACGCCGCGATATCGAGGAACGCAACGAGCGCGTAATAGACCATCGCTTTTTTCGACGGTTTTTTGAGCAGGAGGAGCGCCAGAAAAAACAGGTTGAAGATCTGGTACGACGCCATGTAGATCGGGTTGTCGAGCAGCCCCCCGACGCGGTCACCGGCCGGAAACGAGAGGAGACGCGGAAACGGTTTTTGAAGCAGCGCGACGATCGCCATGAATGCCGAGAGCGTCACCTCATAGTTCAAAAGCCGGCGCCACTGCGGCCAGGTTTTCACCACGCCGACCGTCATCGAGAGCCACGCGAAAAAATGGAGCAGGGTGAACAGCCCGTTCATTCGCTCCTGGTTCCCCCACCATGAGCGCAGCGGATCCACGGAAAAAATCGTGGATGCGCCGACCGCGATGAAATACGAAATGATCGCGAGGTAGAGCAGCGTCGGTTTCGGCCGGTACCGCGGCTCGGCCCACGCCAACACCAGATACGCCGGGAACGTCAGCCCGATGAGCGCCTGGAAAAAAATCAGCTTGGAAAAGACGAAGGGAAAAATCACGACCGGCCAAAAAAACAACGGCATGAGCAGGCCGCCGTAGATGCCGATGTAACTGATGGCTTTGAGCCACTTGATCGCGTCTTGTCTAGTCATAGATCGGAGAAGGATAACACCGCACCAAACGAAACGCCACCAGCAAAAAAACTAACGCCAACCCCTCCCCCACAAACCAAAGACCCAGCCGAAGCCGGGTCTTGGTAACCGATGAACCGTAGGTTCCTACGTGTCCGTTCCCGTGAGGGACGGAACAGCGTCGGATTACAAGCTCAAGGTCTGTGTTTGCGAGATGTCCTCGACGTAAACGTCGTTGGTCCAGTCTCGCGAACCGCCCAGGGTGCCGGAAGCAGTGCTATGCGGCAATTCTGAGAGGTCTGACCACACGAAGGTACCGCTGGCGTTGGCCGGGTTGCCCGAGGCCGTACCGCCGACCGCCGTGCTGATGTTGTAGATATCAGTACTGGTGGTCTGTGCAACGCCGATCGGGGCGTTGTTCAGGTACCCTGTGACGACCGTATTCGAGGTGTCGCGGAGGAACGACAGTGAGACGTTCGATCCGGAGGCTGCCCCCGAAATGTCGGCCTTGAGGGAGTACACGTTTCCGGAACCGGAAATCGTTTCCTCGCTCGTGAAGGACACGATGATCGTGCCCGTGTTCTGGTTGACTCCGAGCGTGCTGGCTTCGACGTCTTGGACGTTTGCGCCCGTTGACGAGACGAAGCTCACGGCGAAGTCTGCAAGCGCCATGGACTGCGAGCCCTTGTACACGCGGAAGTTACCCACGGACAAGGCGCCGCTGCCGGCCGTCGAGCTGGATTTGGAGAAGCTCAGCATGATCTGCTTGAGCGCCACCGTTCCGGCGGTATCGGCTGCGACCTGGAACTTGAGAAGTTCGAGGCCGGCCGAGTTCGACAGTGTCGTAGACGAGATGGACTGCTTCGTCACGATCGGCTTGCTCTTGCGAGTCACGAACACGTTCCCGTCGGTCACGTTGGTCGACGACGCGTAGATGCGTTCGCCGGACGCCTGACCGGTGGAGCGGATGTTCGCGCTCTGGAAGTAGTTGGAGTCCCATTCACCCGTGGTGAGACCGTTTCGGAGACCGAGGCGCGGGCTCTGGCCCGAGCGGTGGGTTCCGGTGGTCGCGCCGGAAACGGTTGAGGAGGACTGCACGGCGGACAGCTTCGCCCACAACTGGAAGTTCACCGATCCGTCTTTCGGAATGATGATCTTGTTCGTCGTGAGGTCGATGTCCTTGGTGCTGGTCGATCCGGACGACAGGATGTCCGAGCCCTTGACCGCGCCACCGCTCGCGATGGCAACGGCCGTGAAGGCGGCGTTGTCCGCGTTGTGCGTGACACCGGCGGAAGAGCTGACATGCGTCATCGCAATGCGGTCGATCTCCATGGCTTCGAACTGGGCCGTGGCCTTGTACGAAGCGAATGGCACCCACACGTCCTTCCCGGCGATCACGATGGTCGAGACCGGATGGGAATCCGTGTTGTAAGTGACGACACCGCTGTTGCGGATGGTCTGGACGACGGACGGGGTGGCGGAGTCGGACTGGTCGTCAACGGCCGTGGAGCGCGAAGCTGTCACGGTGTTGGAATCCATGTCCTGCGCCTGGACGTCCGCGTCAGCCGCGATCCCGACAGACACCTGGTCGAACGGCGACGTAGTGGAGGCGGTCGAGCTGAACGTGGCGGCAACCGTCAGGTTGACGCTCTGTCCGGCCGCGACGGTCAGATCCGTGTTGGAGATCTGCGCGGCGCCGGTCGTGGTGTCCGGAGCTTTGGCCTGGCCGACTTGCGTCGCGCCGTTCCAGAGCGAGAGGGACGTGATCCGTTCGTTACAGTCCGCTTTCGCGGCAGTCGAACCGAAGGCGACGCCGGTCGCGGCCAGCTTGGCCTGACAGGTGAGCGTGATGCTCGTCACCTTGACGGAGGACTGCGCGCCGGCCGAGAGCACGAGGCCCGCAATCGGCACGTTGGCTGATTTCTTCACCACGGTCCCGGAGGACGGGGAGCCGGCGAGCGAGATCGAGAGGCTTGAGGCCTTCACGTTCTGCGCGTTCCCGGTGACCTGCTGGTTCGGAACGATCTGGGCGAGCGCGAGGAATTCGCCGGTGTCAACGATGCGGACGTCGTTCGACTGGAACGCCTGGAGGATGACGACGTATCCGCAGTTGCTGTTGCCGAAGAATTGGCCGGTCGCATCTTCCGAGTTCGACAGGTCCGCCGCGACGGCGAGGTTCAGGGTCTGGCCGGCGGTCACGTTGAACGCGTCGGACAGGGTGATGGTCCCGGAACCGTCGGAGCTGGCGGCCAATGCCGTGGCGAGTTCGGTCGGACCCATGACGTTGGAGCCAGTGTCCAAGTTCTTCACGCGGATGTTGCGGAAGTAGTTGGTGCTGGCAGACCCCTTGACCAGACAGGCGGCCGCGGAGTCGTTCGTCGTGGTGACCGAGAAGCGGAGGTTGCGGATTTCAACCGTGTTCTCCGCCGTGAGCGAGAACTTGTAGAGCGGAACGCCCAACTGGCCCTTGGCGATGTTTGAGGTCGCCGGACCGTTGAAGGCGTTCGTCAACGTCCCACCCTGGGTGGTGACGGTGATGGAGTTGTCGTCCGAAGTGCCGGCGCCATTCTCATCGCCGTCGAACGAACCCTGGCTGGTCGCGGAACACCCGCCGATGGCGGTGTCAGCGATACAGACCGCGGCTCCTGCGCCGTACACCTTGTCCGTCGCCGTGACGTCCGTGGTGTATTCGACGTAGGTAACGATCGTTCGGTTGGCGCGTCCGCCGACCTTCGCCTTGAGGGAGAAGATCTTCGTCGTGCCGTTCGTGATGAGGTACGGGCTGGTGAACTTCAGGACGATGCGTCCGGAAGTGGTCACGCCGGCGGCCGTGGCGACCAAGGTCGAGCCCTGGTAGAGCTTCAGGTCGGTGAGGTCGGCGTTCGTGATCGAACCCGCCTGGTACAGCGTGACTTGGTCAACCATGATGTCGTTCGTGTTCGCGGTCAGCTTGAAGCTGGAAACTTCCGCTTCCGCCGCGCCCACGTTCGGGTTGCCCGGGATCGTGCCCTTGGTCACATCCAAGCGACCGGACACACCGGTTCCGACGGTAAAGGAATTGCCCTTCACCGGGAAGTTGCCACCGACGGTGGCGGACCCGCTCACGACTACGGATGCCGCGTCGGCGATCTCGAAGGCGTGGACGCCTCCGGTGGAGCCGGCGGCGACGTTGAAGTCACCGTAGACGTAGATGGACGTCGAGCCGTTGGCCGGGACGACGATGCTAAGGGAGCTGAACGCTGCCGTGTGCGCCGTCGAATTGATCGTGCGGCCCGTCGTGAGACGGACGCCGTTCGCGTCGTACAGGTAGACGTTCGAGAGTTCCGTGGCCAAACCGCTGCCGACGCGATGGACGGTCAGACCGGTGATGGTCACGTCGCTCGTGCCGCCCCAGAAGGTGTACTTGGCCAACTTCTGCGAGGAGGCGTTGCGCGTCACCGTGATGCCGGCCGGGGTGTCCGACGCGAGCGAAACGGTGAGCTGTCCGGCGACGGACGGCGCGAGGCTCTTGTCCACATCAATCGATGTGGCCGCGGCCATGACGGCGGCCTTGTCGTAGGACGTCGCTGCCGGGATCGACGAGCCCACGGTGTAGTTCACGAAGAACGCATCCGGGACGTCATCAATCATCTTATTCCAATCCGATCCGTAGAGCGCCGTGGCGACGGCTTCTGATTCCACCCAACGGAGCGTCCCGCCTTTGTCGACGGCATAGACCTTGGGATCGGTGGTGATCTTCACCATCTTGACCCCAGGCTTGTAGGTAACGTTTCCCCCGATTGAGAGAGCGGCGAGTTCTGCATCGGTGATGGTTTTGACCGATGAGAAATCGGCGTACCAGGAAAAGTACGTCTTCTCATTCGGGAAAACATAGCGCTTCCCGTCTGCCCCGTAGTAGTACACCGCGGGACCTGACGCTTTGACGAGGTCACCGGCCATCAACGTGGCGGCGGTGGCGACGTTGGCGAATCCCAACGAGCCAAAGCCCACGGACGACACGATGGTCATCATCGCGACAAAAGACGAGAAGGCTTTCTTAAGGGCTTTAACCATAATGAACCTTTTCAGAGGTTTTGCGTTTGCGATGGACGATCCGTAGTTCGGATCCATCCACCGCGTAAGGTGAGTAGTGGCGCGAGCCTCCGACGGACGTCGGAGTCGACCTTTAGACTCGGGCCAGTGGCGAGGATATGACACGAGCGGGCGAGTATCCCCCGCCCGTCAGGATGGCCATCTGCGATCGCGGATAGACACCCTGCAAGACCGAGGAAAACAACATGGGCTATGGCGGCGTGAGAAGCGAATCCGAGGTTGTGGGTTGCGTGGTCGTAGCGGCCGTCGTCGAGGTCGTCGTGGGAACCGGGGCAGTTGAAGAACCGCTGCCGCCGACGGGAACGCCCGTAGTGCCGGTCGCCGAGACGCTCACGCCGATCGCCGTTCCCGTCGCCCCGGCGGCATTGCCAAGCTGCTGTTGTTCCATCGCGAACGCCTGCTGCGTCGCGGCCTTGATCTGCTCGACCACTTCTCCGAACGGGACGGGATCCGTCCCCGTCGCCGAGGTGATCGACGACGACGTCGCGACAAGAGACCCCGAAGTTGCGTCCGCCACGGCTTTGCTGTGGCCCTGGATGAGCTGGACCAGTTCCTCCTTCGGCACGACGTCCTCGGATTCGGAATGTTTCTGCACCAGGATCTCGATCGCCTTGACGCCGGCATCCGCGGCCGCCGCCTGCGCTTCCACGAGTTTCTTCTTCGTATCGTCCGATTGATCGGACTTGGTTTCTTGCAGGACCTGGACGAGCTCGTTCGTCTTCTGGTCCACCAGCTTCGCGGCTTCGGCGGCCGCTTTCGGCTCCGAGCCGTTCTTCACGTCATCCAACTGCTGCTTCAGCGTATTCAAATCGCGCTTCAGGACTTCCGTCCCCTGGGAAATGCGTTCGGACTTGGACCCGTCCGAAGTCTTCGCGACCTTTTTCAGCTCTTCCGCACGGCGGCCCGTGAACTCGACTTTGAGCTTGAGCTTTTCCTCCTTGCCCGAAGTGAGCGCCAGCCGCGCCTGCTCGGTTGCGAGCTTCAGCGAATATAAAAAATCGCCGGGCAAGGACTGTTCCGCCGCGGACACGGACGCGACGGATCCTCCGAGCGCGACCACGAACACCGAGAGAACGGCGAGAACCGGGCCGCGGACCGCCGGAAACAGCCGTCCGGAAAAAAAAGCGCGGACGGACGCCGCCATCGCGCGCGCCATGGGAACGCGCTCTTGCGAAAGGGAATTTTTCGCCTGCATCACCAAAATCTCGCGGGTGTGCGCCACCCACGCGTCGTCCGGCCGGAGGCGCGATTCGAGAAGGCGCAGGGCCCGGAGGCGTTTTTGGAGGGAGTTTGACATGTCAGTCTTTCAGCATCTTGAGCGCCCGATGGAACATGACCCGTACGTTCGACGAGGACTTCCCAAGGATCTTGGAAATATCTCCGAAGGCCAGTCCGTCAACGAGCCGAAGGGTGACCACGTCCCGGTAGTCATCCTTAAGCTTCCCGATCTGCTCCAGGACCAGGGCGAGCTCCGCGCGGGCTTCCATGAGCTCTTGGTCCCGCCCATGGTCCTGCGCATCATGCCCTACGGAATGAGACGGGGAATCGGGGTCGGATGTTACAGAAAGAAACTCAACCCCCCTGGCTTCCGGCCGGGTCCGGTAATAGTCGGAGATTAGGTTCCGCGCGATCTGGTACAGCAATGCCCGGACGTGCGTGACGCGCTGGTGATCCTGGAGGTAATTCCACGTTTTTGTGAAGGTTTCGGCCGTAATATCCTGGGCGTCTTCCTTTGAGGGAAGTTTCAACAGGACAAACCGATACAAGGCATTGACGTACCGATCGTAGATCCGCGCGAATGCCTCTGGGTCGCGTTTAGTCCGGATCCGAAACAGGAGATATCGGTCGAGAAGATTCGACATTTCCGAAGTGGAGGTACGGTACCCCGGAAACGCCGCCTTATCAAGATTCAGAGATCTAAAACAAAGGGAAAAACTCCAAATTGGATCGTTTGTCTAAACTATTGTTGACAAATAAGATGATTCGATAGACACTCACTCGATGTTGGAGCTCGAAAAGAAAGCGCTGGTCGTCCGCGTGTCCGTTTCAGAGGCGTCACGCCTCTTTGGAGTGCACGCCCGGACGGTTCGCCGAGCCATCGCGGCCGGAGAGGTTCGGTATATCGTCGTGCGAGGCCGGTATCAAATCCATTTCGAATCGCTCGTGCGATGGTCGCAGAAACAACCGACCGTGAGGAACAAGCGGGATGAAAAAGGGATCGGGCAATGGGTGGAGCAGTGGAAAATTCGGAATCCGAAGTTCTCTCCGAGAACTCCGCGCGGGGATACTGGTCGTGAACCGTGACCACTCATTCAACCGTTCCCCTTCCGTTTGCCCGTTCGTCGTTTTGCAGATTCGTGTCTTGCGATGGCGCTTCGGCTTCGAGGGTCGCGCCGGACCGCGCTTCGATCCCCGTGGCGGAACTTTTTCCGACAAGCTGAACCACCTTCCCGCGATGAGCCGCGGTCGGCGCGTATTCGATTTCAAACGCGAAGGTCGTCGGCGTATCCCCCGACCGGGACACGGACGGGACGCTCCAACGCGCGCGTCCGTCGTCAGACGAAAAATTCCCCGGGACATCGGAGGCGAATTTGCCGGTCGCGCGAACGCCGTTCAGAAGCGGCGCCTCGATGGTCAGATCGCGAAGGTCCGCGTCCGTCGGGCCGACCGACCACACGATCCAATAGGATGTCGTTTCGCCGACCCGCGGGGGGAGCGGACCGACGCCGACCTGATCTCCGGTCTCGGCGTAGTATCTCCCCGCGGCCGCAAACGGGAACGGCGTCGAAAGAACGCCGACGGTGCGTTTCCCGACGACGGTCATGCCGCTGCGAACGATGAATGGGATGACGGACCAGGTGGAGTCGGTCGTCCGCGCTCCCGGACGGATCGGGATGCTGATGCGGGACGTTCCGGCCGCGAGATCATACGTGCGGGCATGCGACGCCGACCCGGTTTCCTGAAGAGGATGGGCGACCCACAATCCCGCAGGCGCGTCCGAGACGGTCGAGATGGCCGTGGCGCCTCCCGGCGTCGAGCGCAACGGTTCGACGACGTGAACGCCGACCGAGTCCGAGATCCGGAGCGGGATCCGGAACACCTGCACGGTTCTGGACTCGTCCTGCAATTCCCATCGGAGCTCCACGCGGCTCACGCCGGGATCCGGAACCACCGAGAGATACGCGATCCGTTCCTCCTCGGCGCCCAGCGCGCCGATATGGACGTCCGAGCCGTCATCGAACCGCGAACGCGCGGCCCCGTCCGCGCCGGTGAGCCGAAGGATCACCGCGGGCGCCGCGAGCGAACTCCCGTTTTTCACGATAATCGGGATCGTCCCGCCGGGCTCCACCTGGTCGACGGAAAACGCCGGCGTCGCGGTGAGGGCGCTCGCCACGACCGGACGAGACTCGCTTCCCGTAAACACGTTTCCCGACAACGGCGACCCCTCCTGAAGTTTGAATGCGAACGGGACGTCCGTATCGGACGGCGCGCGGATCAGGACACGCAAGCGGGATCGCCGATCCTGCGCGGGCGAGACCTCGCCGAGCAGCACGGAGTTGTTTTCCGTGAGGGGCGGTTCGGCCGAAACGATTTCAACCCATGACGGCAGATGCCAGGTGAGTCCGACGTTCGGATGCGTCCGACCGTCCGTCGCGCGGATGACGGCCTCGATCGGGACCGGTCGCGCCGCGGTAAGCGGCGGAGCGCGCAGGACCAACTCGACCCCGCGAAGCGGAGAGAAAAACGGCCGGAGGACGAAAAAGAGGTTCGCGGCCACGAGCAATCCCGCAACGGCCAGGAGCGCGAGGTCGAATGCGAACAACCATCCGGAAGCTCCGCGTCGGCGATACCGATGATCGAACCACTTCCGAAGATATGACGTCACGGCGCGCGACGGGGCAAGCACCACCTGCGCGGCCTGGATCGGGAGTCCTGTTTTGCGCTTTGGCGCAAATAATATCATAGTCCTAAAATGCGGAAATGCCGCCGACCACGATCTCCTTTCGGCCGTCACCCGCGACGTCGGCGACGGTCACCGTGACCCCGTTCAATGCCGGCGTGTCGCCCAGCGAGAATTCCTTCCGTAGCGTACCGCGGAAATCGAAAACCCGCACCCGCGGCCGCGCGCCTTCGCCGGATCCCACGACGATCTCATCCCGCCCGTCGCCGTCCACGTCCCCGACGGCGACGCTCACCCCGCCGCGCTCGCTCTCATGGAAGGCGAAAAAGCTTCCGCCCCATGTGAGACCGTCCGTCTTCCAGACGCGGATGTGCGGACCGCCGCCCGGACCCGCGCCCGTCACGATTTCCCGCAGCCCGTCGCCGTCGAGGTCGCCGATCCCGACGCGCGCGCCTCCGGAAAACTGCGGATGGTACGCCGTCCAGCGCGCGAGCTCCGTCCCGGCGCGCGAAAACATCCGCACGTCCGACGGACGCGCCTTGTCGCGTCCCACGATGATTTCCGACGCGGCGTCGCGGTTGGCGTTCCCGACCGCGATCGTGAGCGAACCCGCATACGACCGGCCGAACGGCCAAAACGTCACCGTCCGCTCTCCCGGCGTCTTCACGGTAACGGCCCCCTTTTGCGCGATCACGAGACTCTCAACGCCGCGTCCGGCAAGATCCGCCGCAAGCACCGTCGCGCCGGCCGGCCCGTCGTCGCGCTGCGCGAAAAATCCGTTCCGCACCTGGCGTCCCTCCGCGTCATACACCCGGACGAATTCCCCGTTCCGGAACGCGCTCTGCCGGATCACCACGGCATTCGCTTCGCCGAGGAGGATGCGCGCGTCCTCCGCCGGAACCGCGAGCGAACGAACCAGTCCTCCGTCGTTCGATCGCGGATCCTGAACCCCGCGAAGTTTCTCGTACGTCCCGGGAAGCGCGATCGTCCCGGCGGCGGAACCACTGTTCACGACGACGATCCCGCGCTGGTAATTCCGCATCCAGAGGCCGCTCCCATCCGAACGTCCGGACGCGCGGACGAACCGCGCGGGACCGGTCGGCCGACCGAGCGACGCGTCGTACTCGTCATACCACCACGTCCGCTGATGCCCCCGGTCACCCGCGTCGAACGAATAATAGGCGTCCGCAAGGAGCGCGCTCCCCAACCCGTAGCGCATGAGCCGATAGTCCGAAGGGGTTTCGACGTTGTTCGTGTTGGTGTTGATCGCGCTCACCTTGGGTGACGCGTTTTTGGCGAGCGAATCCTGAAGCTCGCGAAAGGGCGCGATCCATCCGTAGCGCGGAAAATTTTCAAACAGGACGCCGTTCACCTGCGACGCATACGACGCGCTGCTGTTGTTCATGATGATCCGGTTCGGACCGAGAGCCGCGCGCATGTTTCGGAGGAGCCGCGACATGCCCGAGCGCCACGCGGCGTTCACGGACGCGGCCGGATTCGCGGTCCCGTTCCCATCCGGATCGATATTGGTCCCGAAAAAATGGGTGATATCGCTGTATGCGGCGTCCAGAAACACGCCGTCCCAAAGCCCCGTGGACATGAGCTCGCGCGCGACGAATTCCGGGAGCGCGTCGGCCCAGCGCTGGCCGCTCATCGCGGGGCCGAGGTCCGTGGCATTCATGAGGTGCGCGCCCGGCCACCACTGCATCCGCCGTCCGTCCGGCTGGTGCATGAAAAATTCTTCGGGTGCGATCTGGGACAGGTGGAAACTCGGGGACGTCGGATCGCCGAGCGCCCGCGCGTCCGCGAGTTCCCCCGCGCTCACGTACGCGAGGAGCTTGATGCCGGGATTCGCCAGACGAAGTTCGCGCATCCGTTCCGGCGCCTGCCATTGCAGGTCCATATCGAGCACGACCACGTCCCAGTTGGCGAGCGCCGTCCGATCGGTATCGAAAATATTCCAGCCGAGATAGAGGTTCAGGAGTTTCGGCGCGTCCTGCGTCCCGCGCGCGGCGAACGTCGCCGTCGGCATGACGAACGCCGTCAATACCATCAGGACCGCCGTTCCGTTTGTCAGCCAGTGTCTCATCATGCGTGTGTACTCAAAACATACGTCCCTGTCAATCCGTCACCCGTTCAAGAACAAGATTGAAATTCGCCGTCCAGCCGAACGCGCGCTGACGGATCAGACGGGCGCGATGGGTCCGCGGGACAAGGGAGCGAAGCCCGCGCGCCCCGAGAAGACGGAGTCGCTCCTCGCTCGCGAAATACGCGCGTCCGAACAAACGGTAGATGCGGTTCCGCCACGGAAGCGGCAGCCAGTGCGCGAACAGGATGAGCGTGTGCGCATCCACCGGAAACCATCGGTTCGGCGTCGAGAGGAACACGCGGTCCCCCACGCGGCACGCTTCGGCGACGAACCGTTTCTGGTCCCGTTCGGTTCCGACGTGTTCGACGACCGCGTTCGAAAACACGAGATCGAACGACCGGTCGGGAAACGGAAGATCTTTCCCGTCCCCGATCACGAGCTTCGCCTCCGGAAACGCCTTGCGGAATTCCGGAAGGTCGGACAACGCCACCGCCGTGATCCGCGACCGCCATGGATACCACGTTTCAAAAAAATTCACGTTGCGCCCCTCCCCTTCCCCCGCGCCGATATCGAGCACGCGGTCGACGGGATTCGGCTTCATGGCGGCCATGAATAGGTCGAAGCGTTTTCGGCGCGACGCCTCGGTGGTCCGCCGCGTCAGGCGCCATGCGAGCCCGTCAGGCCACTTCCAGAGGACGTCAAACAGCTTCATAGATGTCCTGGAGCGCGTTCACATGTCCCTTCCAGTCCGGATAATTCGTTTCCGCGAGCACAGCGCTCTGTCGCGCCATTTCCTCCCGCTCCTGATCACCCAGCGCCTGAAACCGTTTCAGCGCCTCCACCCATGCGTCCGTGTTGCCGCGTTCGACGAGAACCCCGCTTTGTCCGTCCGCCACCATCTCGCGCAGCCCGCTGAAATCCGTCGCAAGAATTGGAAGACCGACTCCCAGTGCATCAAGCACCGCGAGTGGCGCGTTTTCGTGGCCGATGGGACAGGCGATGAACGCCTCGGCATACCGGTAGAGGTCTTCGAGCTCCTGCCCTCGCTTGAATCCGACCAGCTCGATGTCCGACGTTCGCTCATTCGCGCGAATGAGCGAACGGAGGCGGTCCTCGAGCGGGCCGGTGCCGGCGATTTTGATCCGCATCCCCGGGACGCGCGCGGTCGCGTGGATCAATTCTTCGTATCCCTTTTCGGGCGAGAGGCGGCCGACCGCGAGCAGATACCCGCCGCCGCGCGGCGCCCGCTCCCGCCGCACGACCGGCATCCGCACGACCGTAAACTTCGACGGCGGCTCCCCCCACTCGACCATCTTGTCCGCCATGAACTGCGACGGGCAGATAAACGTAGAGACGGTCCGCTCGTACGACTGCCGCGCCTTGGTCATCCCCATTTCGAGCGCGGCCAGCATGTTCGGAAGCATGTTCGGAAACAGGCACCGATGCTTCACCGCTTCGTAATACCGACCTCCCTTGCACCGCTCGCACGGGGCGCCCTCGGTGTACATGCGATAATTCGGGCAGGCGAGCTTCAGGTCATGCAGCGTCTGTACGGAGCGTACGCGGCTCCGGCGGATCGGCCCGAGAATCGAGGTCGACAGGTGGTGGTAGATGTTATGGAGGTGCACGACGTCCGGCTTGAGCTCATCGAGCGTCTGTTGCATCGCCCGTTTGGCCTCGCGGTTCCACAAAAAATTCGCGGCCTTTTTCGCGTCGGTCGACGAACCGTCGGAGATCGACAGGTCATAGCGCGTGACGAACCGGAACGCGTCCGACGACGGGAGGTTGTTCGGCGAGCGGGTCGAGAGCGCATGGACGTCGTGCCCGGCGTCGCGCTGGCGCGCCATGAGCTCATGCAGGTACACTTCCGCGCCGCCGCGAAGATCGAAAAATTTATTGACATGGAGAATTCGCATAATCGCTCCTCGCTACCTGCCTACTCGCCTACCGGCCTTCTTCAGAAGTTCCCGATACAGCTTCGCATGTTGTTCCACCATCCGGTCGAGCGACGCGGCGGCGGCGACCTTCGGGACGGCGCGGTTCGCGCGGAGGACGGCGGCCGTCGGATCATCCAGTGTCCGCCGGATCGCGTCGGCCCATGCCGAAACGTCGCCCGACGGCGGGAACAGGGCGTCGTCGCCCGCCAGGATTTCCCGAAGCGGCGGAAGATCCGACGCGATCATCGGGACGCCGGCCGCCGCCGCTTCCACCGCGGCGAGACCGAACCCCTCATACCGCGACGGGAAACAAAACGCGTCCGACGCCGCGAGGAGTTCCGGCACGTCCTCCCGCGCGCCCAGCCACTCGATCCGCGAGGAGAGATGGAGCCGTTCGGCGAGCGCGCGGAGTTCTCCCTCGAGCGGGCCGACGCCGACGATCTGGAGCCGCCACGGACGTTTGATGAGCGCGAGCGCCTTGAGGAGCGTCGCGTGGTCCTTTTGCGGATGCAGCCGGCCGACGGTGATGAGGCGCGGGACGTCGCGGAACGGACGCGTGCCGCGCGGGACCACCCGCCCGAGGTCGATGCCGTTCAGGATGACGCGGATTTTTTTCAACGAAACCCCTTCCACGCGATGTAGCTCCGCTTTCACGTCGCCGGAGACCGCGATATGCGCGTCCGTCAGAAACGAAAGCAGGGCATTCGTGAGACGATGGAAAAACCCGTACGTCGGATTCACGTTGTGCTCGGTCGACACGATCACGGGGACGCGCGCGAGCCACGCCGCGAGCCGTCCCCACGTGTCCGCGAGGAAGAGATGTGTGTGGACGATCTCCGGACGTTCCGCGCGGAACGCGCGATAGAGCGCGCAGATCGTGGCGAGCCCGAAAAAGCCGCGGCGCGGGATCGCGAACACGCGCACGTCGCCTTCCGCAAGCAGATGTTCCAGCGCCCCGCCCGAGAGCACGGTCACGACCGACGTCTCAAACCCTTTTGCGGGAAGCCGCGACGCCAACTCGACCACCAGCCGTTCGGCTCCGGCCATTTCCAGGCTGTGCGTCACGAAGATAACGTTCGTCATACCGGTTCCCGCGCGCGATCGGCTTTTCCGCCCTTGTCCCGGAGCGCGAACGACGCCGCGACCGCCAACCCGATGGGCAGCCACATCTTTCCGGTCCAGTAATTCGTGTTGAACAGCTGGTATGCGACGGCGCCGGCGGCGGCGAGCGTCAGGAACAGAAGCGCGTGCCGATCCGGACCGTCCGGAAATTTCTTCCGCGCGAGGAGCATCAGGCGCGCGAACGAGATGACCACCGCCGCGAACGCCGCGAGGCCGATGACGCCGGTTTCCGCCGCCAGCTTCTGGATCACGCCGTGAGAATCGAGCGGTTCGCCGTATTCGAGCCGGAAAATGTAGGCCGAACCGACGCGGTCCACGAACGTGCCCGCGCCGCCGCCGAGCCACGGGCTTGACTGGAACACTTCGCCGGCGATTTCAAGAAGGGCGAAACGCGTGGACGTGCTGCTCTGCGCGACCGTGGAAAACCCGATGCGAACCATCGCCCCGACGAGCGGAAGCGCGAGAAGCAACGCCGCGAGGATGAACGCAAGATGGCGGCGGAGGACGTGACGATATTCGAGGGCGGCAAGGACCGCGCCGAGCGCCGCGAACACGATCCAGACGGTGCGTGAAAACGTGAGGAGCCCGACGACGATCTGGAGCGCGGCCGACCCCAGGAGCAGCCGCTTCGACCGTCCGTCCCGCGTGAGATGCGCGAGCGCGATGGTGATGAACGAGGTCGCGGCCAGAAGTTCGGCAAGCAGGTTATGGTTGTCGCCCAGGGCCGGGATGCCGAAAATCGGCAGCGGGTGCGCGCGACGGAGGAACTGGCTCTCCGGCCCGACGAAGAACAGCGACACCGCGCCGTTCAGCGCGGCGAACGTGCCGACGGCGGCAAGGACGCCGAGCGCCGCGATGAGCCGCCGCCGAGAGCGCAGGAGGTTCACCGGCAGCGCGATGTACGCGAGATAGCAGAAGAGCACCGGCCGCAGGGCGAATTTCGTCGTGAGGACCGGATCCGGTTCGAGCGGGGAAAACGCGGAGAGGAGATGCGCGGCGACGAGCGACGCATACGACCGGGCGAGCGGGAGCCGCGGCCGCCAATTCACGTCATGCCGACGGACCCAGAGGAGAAAAATTTTCATCGCCCACACGGCAAGCGCGACAAGCAGGACGGCTTCGGCCACGCTGATGTCGATCGCGCCGCGGTTCGCCCGTTTCCCGAAGGCGTGTTCTCCCGTCGGGATGGAAATGATGAACCCTAAAAACGGCGTGAACAGGAGGCCAAGATAAAAGGAAAGGTATGTGTAGCGGAACGCGAAGACAATCCCGAAGAGGATTCCCACGGCCAAGAGCGGACCAACCGGAACGCCGAGGGCGATGAAGATGGCGCTAACGGACAGGACGATGAAAAACCCCCACGACAACGTGGACATGCCTGTAGAGTAACATACGCACACTGGTCCCGCCGCGGCCCACCCCCATCGTCCTCGCCGGTGCTCGGCTCCGGCCGCTGGGGGTCCCCCGTTCCGCGTCACCCGTGCTGGCGCATGTTGAAATGGAAGGAAATATAGAGGGCGATTCGGGGGAGGTGTTTCGAGCACCATATCTTGGCCGAGCGGCCGCGAGTGTGTGCGAGGAATACCTCCCCCGAATCGGCCCATGGCAGGAGGACCCGTGGCCCCAACTCTTGACAAAACACCCATTTTTCTGCTTGGATGGGGGCGTGTGCTGAACCTTATCTTGATCCTTTGACACCCTAACAACCAGTCTGTTGCTCCGCTTGAACGGCGGAGTCCCACAGAGAAGGAGGAATGATGCCGCGACGGCTTTTGAACCTGTGGCCCGCCGCGACGGCTCTCGCTGTCGTGGTGATCACCGTGCTCACGATGCACGGATGCGGCGGGTTCGACACCCCCGCCGGAACGCAAGAAGGCCCGCTCGAGGGATGCATGGACAACGCGCCCTGCTCTCCGAACGGCCTGACCTGCACGAACAACAACGAAAGGTTCGTGTGCGTGAACGGTCAGTTCGACCCGATCCCGGCCGAGTGCGTGGAGCACGGCTCCTGCACGTTGCCCGGATCTACCTGCGATGACGCGTGCGGAAGGCAGCTCTTCTGCAGCGCGAACAAGACCCTCACCGCCAACCCCAACGACCCCGCATGCTCGTCCGACGGCGGAAGCGGGGGCGCAGGTGGGTCGTCCGGATCTGGCGCCAACGCCGGTTCGGGCGGAATCCCGGGCGTCGGAGGCGCCGGCGCGAGTTCGTCCGGATCCGGAGGGTCCGGCGGCGCGCCGCCCACGTGCGTCGAGCTGAACGAAGGGAAGAATTGCTCGCCGCCGTTCGAGGAGGGCGCGACCAAGTGCAACGGTGGCGCCCTCACCTGCCACTGCGGCGTCTGGGTCCAGACGGACCAGGTGAACGGATCCTGCGATGCGGGATCGGGCGGCGCGGGCGGAAGCTCGGGCAGCGGCGGTTCCGGTGGAGGATCCGGCGGCGGCTTCGGTTCGGGTTCCGGTGGAATGACCGGTTCCGGCGGTTCGGGAGGATCCGCCGGCTCGGGCGGTTCCGGAGGAAGCTCCGGTTCCGGCGGTTCGGGAGGTTCCGGAGGTTCCGGCGAGGGCAACACGTGCTCCCAAGGGATGTCCTGTTTCCCGGACGGCGGCACCTGCCCGGACGTGAACAATCCGATGCAGACTCTCAAGTGCTGCGGAGGATTCCTCGTCGTGGTGGCCAACATGAACGACCCGTGCCCGGGTCAGAACGGTTCGGGCGGTTCCGGCGGTTCGGGCGGAAGCTCGGGCAGCGGCGGTTCGGGAGGTTCCGGTGGCGCGGGCGCATCCGGAGGGATGTCAGGGTCCGGCGGCAACGGCGGTACCGGAGGTTCCGATGGCGGAGCCGGCGCAGACGGAGGTGGCGGTTCCGGCGGTTCGGGAGGTTCCGGAGGAAGCTCGGGCAGCGGAGGCGCGGGCGGAAGCTCGGGCAGCGGCGGTTCGGGAGGTTCCGGAGGAAGCTCCGGTTCCGGCGGCAACGGCGGTTCGGGCGGTTCGCCTGATCCGTGCGCCATCCCGAGCGGCACGGTCCTCGGATCGTGCAACCCTCCCAACCCGGTTCCGGCAGGGATGGTGTACTTCTGCTACATCGCGGAAACGAACAAGGCGATCGGACGGTACGGACCGTTCGACCTGCAGTTCGAGGCGGACCCCCCAGGATCCACCGACTACGACTGCTGGAAGGGTCAGCCGGACTACGGCACGCCCGCCTGCGACCTGTGTCCGGACAGCAACCCCAACGACTCCGTCCTCGAATGCCTCCTGCCGTTCCCCAGCGGCACCGCGAACTTCGAATTCACGGTCGAGGGGCTTTCACAGCCCACCTTCTACTGGGAGGACGAGGCCTTCTACTCCGAAGGGGGCTGCGGGGATTCGAACGGAACGGTGACGGTGACGGGGCCGGGAGGAAACATCTCCTACGCCCTCAAGCCGAACAACAACAACGGCAACCCGTTCTACAACGGGTTCATCTTCACCATCCAGTAACTCACAAGCCTTCCGGCGTCACACCCGGAGGGCTTTTTCTTTTTGTCAGCCCCCATTGACAAACGGCCCGATTTCGGGTATACATGGAAATAGTCGTGCCCGCCTCTAGAGGACCCACGACGCGAAAAACATGGCCGCGACGGCCATCAGAGACGTCCCGTGCGTCTCCCCTTTGTGACCTGAAGAAGACGGCCCTGCAAGGACCGTCGGGGAACATGGACCCGACGGCGAAGATTCAATCAGCTTGAGGGCAGAGCTATTGGACACAGGCCATCAAGGGAAAGGCAGCGGAGACGTTGAACGGAGTTCCGACACATGTACTTGTAGCGACGGTCAACAAGCGACCGCCGACCGCAGAAGAACCGGAATGCAATCGCTCTCATGCGCCACGCGCACAAGGGCTTTCTGGGGCTGACGCCCCCTGCATCTGCGGCATCGGCGGAGCGAGCCAGTACATGACGAGAATTTGGTTTTGGTGCCCCGGGCTCTCCCCGGAACGGCACCAATCACTTCTCCACTAGGCGTGCTGCCTTTCCCCTGCCGCGTCGCCCCCTCGGGCCACGCGTTTTTTATTTTCCCGTCGCCTGCCACAGCAGGTCAAAAAAACTTTTGAACAATCCCGCAACGTCCTCGCTTTCGATGATGACGGCAATGGGTCTGGTCCGCATCGTGACGATATACAAAAATCGTTCGAAGATGTCGCATTCCCCGTTGAACGGAGCCGCATCCGTGAGTTGCCGCGCTTCCACGTTTTTCGCGTGCGTCGGGAGGGAGAGGCCGGGCTCGATCGAATAAAGCAGCCTCACGCGGTTCAAGGTCGTGGACAGGCGGAGACGCTGGTCCTGCTGATATTGCGCAAGATCGACCATCCCCTGGTCGTAATGGATGAACACGCGGCCCGCAAGCGTTCCGCGCGCCAAATCGATCATCGCCTCCCGCGCGGCACGGACCCCTTCTTCCCCTTCGAAGTACCGCACCTTCGGTTTGTCTTCCACGGCGCGGAAGAGCGCGAGAAAATTCGGCATCACGTGTTCCAATCGTTTCTTCTTCTCCTCGGCGTGGCGCACTTCATCGTTCATGAGGAATAGGAGATGTTCGGGCGATTCTGGCGCGAACACGGTTTTCTTCCCGCGTTCGACGCTCGACATGAGCCCGTGACGCTTCAGCGATTCGAGCATCACGTAGGTCGTCGCGCGATTCACGCCCGCTTTTTTCGCGATGTCCTGGACGCTCGCGGGGCCGAGTTCCAGCATGGCGAGATACACGTTCGCCTCCTTGTCCGACAGACCGAATTCGACCAATTTATTCTTGAGGTCGTTCATAGTCATTCCCACCGCGTGAGGACAGGCAGCGTCATTTTTGCGGTGTTCTCCCAGGTATACGTTGCCGCCCGGGTGATTCCGGCGGTGCGCAGTTTCTCTTTCAGCCCCTGTTCAGAAGACAAACGGGATAATGCGTCGGCGAGCGCTTCCGGCTGGTCCGGAGAGAAAAACAACGCAGCATCCGAACCGATGACGCCCGGCAAGCTGGCGGCGGAAGATGAAATGACCGGGCATCCCGACGCCATGGCCATGACCGGCGGCAAGCCGAACCCTTCATACCAGGACGGATGAACAAGCGCTTCGGCGGCGTTCAGGAGCGCCGGAAGGTCGAGCTCCGGAACGTATCCAAGCTCGATGATGTCCGCGCGCACGGGCGAACGCGCGATCGCGGCCTTGATCTCGTCATAACGGAATCCCGGAACGCCGACGAAGACGAGCTTGTGCGGATCGCCCACGCCGCGGCGCGCCTTGAACGATTCGAACGCTTTCACGAGCGTGACCAGGTTTTTCTTCGCTTCCAGCCGGCCGATCGTGAGGAAAAACGGACGCGAGAGCCGATAACGATGAAGGCGTTCGTCGACGGCAGCGCGGTCTGTGATGGGACGGTAGTGCGTATGGTCGATCCCGTTCGGAATCACGGCGATGCGGCTCGGGTCGATGCCGTATGCCTCGGCGATCTCCTTCCCGCTGTACTCGGACACGGTGATGATCCGCGCGGCGCGGCGCCGAATGTCCTTCATCGCCGCTTCGTGGATGCGAACCTGCCGTTTTTTGTAGAGGTCGGGCAGACGGTGGAATCCTACGTCATGCACCGTCACGACCGTCTTCCGCGGAATGACGCGCGGGAGCGTACTGCCGGGAAGAAACAAGGTCTCGACCGGCCGGCGGGACATTTCCCAAGACAGGCGGAATTGCGTCCATCCGAACGGGAATGGCCACTTCGCGCGGACCTCGAACCAATTCGCGGGCAACGCTTCCAACCCGCCGTGCAGGATCGCGTTCGTATAGAGGATCCAGGAATTGCCGTCGTTTACGGTGAGTTTTTTCAGCTCCTGGATTACATGCCAGGCGTACCATTCGACGCCGGTTTTCGTGAGCTTGTTCGCGCGCGACGCCTCGATCCCGATCAACATGTCGGGATTATAACACTTTTACATCTTTCCAAAACGCGATGTATCCCTTGATCTTCGCGGCGGCTTCTTTCGGATCGGGGTACGACCATGCCGTATCTGGAAGCGTCTCTCCGTCGACGACGACGTTGAAATACTGGCATTTCCCTTTCCACGGACAGGTATACGGCGTCGGACTTTTTTGCAAATACTCCATCTTCACCGCGTCGGGCGGGAAATAGTGGTTGTTCTCGACGACGATCGTGTCGTCACTTTCCGCAATGACGGTATTTTTGTAGATGGCTTTCATAGATTCTAAAGTATACGTCTTATTCGCCTATTCGTACGAATAGGCGAATAACGTCTATTCGCTCGACTGTTCCCACGGCAAATCTGATTTCCCAAAATGGCCGTACGCCGCCGTGCTGCGATAAATGGGGCGACGGAGGCCGAGGCGCTCGATGATCGCGGCTGGGCGGAAGTCGAACGCTGCAAGCGCCGCGGAATCGATCGTTTTCCCTGCCCCGTCCATCGCATGGACCATCACGGGCTCGGCGCGACCGATGGCGTATGCCACGGACACGAGACAATCGTCCGCGATCCCGCGCGCGACGAGATTCTTTGCGACGAAGCGCGCCATGTACGCCGCCGATCGATCAACTTTCGTCGGATCCTTTCCGGAAAACGCGCCGCCGCCGTGCTGGATCAACCCGCCATAGGTATCGACCATAAGCTTGCGGCCCGTGAGTCCGGTGTCAGCGGCAAATCCGCCGAGGGTAAAGGCGCCGGTCGGGTTCACCAGAATTTCGATGCCCTCGAGAGAACCGACCGTCGGTCCGATGAGATGCTGGATAAGCGATTCGCGGATTTCCTTCTGCCCGACCTCGCGCGCATGCTGGGTACTCACGAGGACCGTCGCGAGCTTTCCGTCCCGCATCGTAACTTGCGTTTTCCCGTCAGGCCCGAGCCACGGCAGAAGCCGGTAGCGACGCAAGCGTTCGAGACCCGCAGCGAGGCGATGCGCGAGCACCACGGCCCGCGGCAGAAGTTCCGGCGTTTCCTTTGAGGCATACCCGTACATGATCCCCTGGTCGCCGGCGCCGCCCACGTCCACACCTTGCGCGATATCCGGGGATTGGCGGACGATTTTGGTCAGCACGTTGATGTCATCCGTGTAGCCGATGTCGCGATACACCTGACGCGCGACAACTTCGGCATCGACCTCGGCACAGCTCGTCACTTCACCGCCCACGACAAGAAGCCCATGACAGCCGAAGGCCTCGACCGCGACACGGGATGTCGGATCCTGAAGAATGTACGCATCAAGGATCGCGTCGGAAATCTGATCACACACTTTATCCGGATGGCCGGACGTCACAGATTCGACGGTATACGTGGACGGAAGAATGGGCATAAAAATTCTCTCGCACGGAGAGATGTTATTGCGTTATCTTTCCCCGCAGGGCTGGAATTGGCACCTTGTGACGCTTGTCGACAGGTTGCCGGCGGGTCATCGGGCCAGTGCCCTCGCCGCGCTCTTGATAGTCTTCAATTGTAAGAGCAGTCTAACATGTGAAGCCCAGGATCTTCAAGATGTCATTCGCTCATTCGCATGAATGAGCGAATGATGTGGTTATCAGGACGATCGGATGAGGTCGAACCGATAGCCGATAATAGACGTTTCGGCTTTTCTGACGACGGCGAACGACATCGGCATTGGAGAGGATGCGAAGATGTTTAGAGGTGGACCTGAAAGAAAGTTTTATGCGCTCCGCAATGTCGATAACAGTCAGCTCATTCGTCTGAAGATGCCAAAGAATAGCCAACCGACGTTCGTTCGCAAGGGCTTTGAGAGTTCGTTCAATCAGCATATCCGACCGGACATTCGCTCGTTCGTACGAACGAGCGAATGAGGGGCCTATATATACCGCTGAAGGAAAAAGCGTCCTGTGTCAAGGCGTGACATGTGGACAACCTTGTTTAGAACATTCGCTCATTCGTGCGAATGAGCGAATGATTGGAACGGAGAGGGGTTATTTTTTGGACGGGGCGGAGAGGCCGACGTAGGCCAGGTAGCCGGACACGACGAGCGCAACGATCGAAAGCCAGCTCGGGACATCCCAGATGCCGATCGTCGCGGGCCAGCGGTACATGAGCCGCATCGCATGGAGCAGCGCGATGAACAAAAAAATAGCTCCGCTCACTTTCGCATACATGGAAGGTTTCATATGCACGCAGTATAACACGTTTTTCGCTTATTCCTGCCTACCCTGCCTACCGGCAGGCAGGCGGCAGGCGTACGAAGAGGCGAATAACAAACACGTGACAATCAATTCAGTCTCCAAATTTCGACATTGAGATAGATTGCGAAGGAAACCCACAGAAGATACGGCGCGAGTATATATGCGGCGGGTCGGGAGATCTTGTGGAACACGGCGATCGTCCAGATGATCGTCGCCCAGAGAAGAAAAATATCGAGAAGCGCGGCGCCGGGATTCCGCATGCCGAAAAAAAGAACGGACCAGATGGCGTTCAAAAACAGTTGGACATCGAAAATGATCAGAGCCGTCCTGATATTTCGTTGTTGCAATCCCCGGCGCCAAATCAAAAAAGCTGAAATGCCCATGAGGGCATAGAGCATGGTCCACACAGGACCGAAAATCCAACTTGGAGGATTCAATGCCGGCTTTGCCAGTCCGGCATACCACGTCGGTATCACGGAGACGGTAAACGCCGCACCGATGACCCCTGCGAGCTCGCAAATTCCGATCGCGACGAAGAGTTTCAAAATATCTTTTCGGCTCATGACGTGACAGTATACCTGACTTTCTGCAAAAACTTTTTTCTTTTGTTTTCGGGAAACTTTTCAATCGCATACCGCAGCATGACGCGGGGCATGACGAGCGCATGTTTCTTTAAAAAAACTTCTTCTGTCTTGAGAGACCTGTCCCCCACTTCGCGAAGCATCCACCCGACGGCTTTATGGATCAGATCATGACGGTTCTGGAGAAGCAGCTCTGATATTTTGAGCGTGTCCGTGAAATCATTTTTCCTGATGAAGGCCTGGGTAGAAAGAATGGCAATGCGCTGATCCCACACATTGTTGGAGCGCGCGAGTTTGTAAAGAATTCTTCTGTCTCGGTTCAGGAGATGCCGGCCGAGAATCTGCGGCGCGGATGAATCCACGAGATCCCAATTATTCACGCGCCGTCGGTTACGAAGATAGAGACGAACGATCTCCGCATGCGAGCGAGAGCTCCCACGATCATATTGCCGCACAAGAATAATCAAAGCGGTCAACCGACATTCGTGGATCTTGCTCTGCAAAAGCTTCTCAATCTCTGTGAGAGGGAGATCCGTGAACCGTCTCGCGATCTTGCGCTGTTCCGGCACGGTCACGCCAATAAACACGTCACCGTGGCCGTACTGCCCTTTCCCGGTCTTAAAAAACCACGCCGACGCTTTGGCCTTCGATGACGTTCCAAGTTTCTTCAGTTCTTTCGCAACTGCCGCCGCGGTTTGAGATACTTCCATCTTACGATATTCGCCTATTCGTACGAATTAGAGAATAGCGAGGGTTGTGTGGACGATGGGATGAGGCGCATGGGAAATGCGATAAAACACGGTGAGACTTTTTTGCCGTCGATCCAGAATATCTGCCCGCGCGAGGACATGGAGATGTTTTGAAGTTGATCTGAAGGAAAGCTTGATACTTGCCGCAATCTCGGCAACAGACAGCTCTCGATCCTTCAGCTTCTGAAGAATCGTCAAACGACGCTGATTGGCGAGGGCCTTCAAAATTCGTTCAGTGGTCATAATCGCGCCTTATCCGCTTATTCGTACGAATAAGCGAATGGGGGCATATATATACCGCTGAAGGAAAACGGCGAGACTGTCAAGATGTGGATAACGATCGCGATTAAAACGTTGCTCCAAACTATTCGCCTATTCGTACGAATTAGAGAATAGTGTGGTCGTGCTTGGCTTTAGTGAGGAGTTTTTTGAGGTCGGGGGCCGGAATCAGGGGGCAGTATTGGCCCCAGGTCCATTTGCCTTTGGCGCGGCCGATGCGGCCAACGATGTAATAGGCAAAACGATATTCGATATCCCCTTTTTTCCAAATTTTGTAGGCATGAGCACCGACTCTCAGCTCCTTCCGCAAGCGCTCGATAAGAAAACTATATTTCATGGTATTAGGTTAAGGTTCATTATTCCTCTTGATCTCAACTTAGAGATAGCTCCTTGACCAGTAAACAAACTTCCGTTGTAATTCTACTCGGCTCTTTGAAACGCTAGCGAGGTAGATTTGGGCGCTGTTGATTTTATTTAGGTCAGCCGACCTTTACTCTCCCGGAGAGAGCTTTGCTCTAGATCCCTTTCCTGGGGAGCAGCTAAAGGTCGACTCCCTAATAATTCATTGCAACCGAACCAGATTATGACAAAAATTGTCATTTTTAAGGATCGTGCCGGTTATTACCGTTGGCGACTAGTTGCGGCAAATGGCGAAAAGGTCGCCGCGAGCGAAGCGTACGTAAGCCGAACGAACGCCGTACGGTCCGCTAAACGAATCAAGATTCTTGCGGCCAGTGCAAGAATTGATCAGGTCTAACAAATAGACTGAATTCGTAAATCCTCGCTAGCTTTTCAAGGAGCTTCTTTTTAC
>JACQMO010000001.1 GCA_016203535.1 Candidatus Uhrbacteria bacterium
ATCCAAAGAAACCCGCCGTACAGGAGATAGGCAAGGAGAACGATCCCCAAAAATCCGAGCAGGATGTTGATGATGTTCCCGACGATAACCGGAAGCTCCTGTTGCTCACCGACATTCGCGGTTTTGGCGACCTTCCCCGTCAGTTCCCCGGCCGTTTGGAACGGGTTCTTCGCTTGCGCGAGGACGGCCGTCGGCAACGCCGCAAGGCCGAACGCGGTCGCCGTCTGCCAGAAGCGTCGTATCTGTTTCATAACACTCGAATAACGGTCTAATGAATGATGGTTACGATTTTGGAGCTTGCTGCTCCGGCGCTGTTTGCGTTTTCTTTGTCACATTCGCGAGGTTGCCGATCACGAAGTTCGCGATGGCGTATGAGAGCGCCACGATCACGATTCCGATGATCGCGTTCTTGATCACGAGCTGCGCCGACTGCACCTTCTCTTTCGCGCCTCCGGCAGTCATCCAAAGATAGCCGCCGTAGAGCATGTAGAAAAAGAGGAGGGCGCCGACGAACCCGATGAGCGCCGCCACGATGTTCCCGAGAATGGTCGCCGGATCGGTTTCTCCGCCCTTGAGCTCGGCAGGAGCCGCCTTATCCAGGCCGCCTTTCAAGACGCCGCCCAAACCGCCCTGTGCGAACACAGGAAGCGGCGCAAGGCCGGCGCTAAGCGCCAGGGAACAGCTCGCGAGGAGCGCCCATGTTGTTGTGAAGAATCTCATACGGAACCTAGACTTCTTGCGTGGCGGACACCAGTCGGGAAATCACGAAGCTCGTGATGGCCCAGGCGGACAGGATGATGGCGAGACCGATAATGCCGGACACGATCAGTTTCTTTGCTTCGGCGACTTTCTCTTCGTTGCCGCCGGAAATCATATACTTGAACCCGCCCATAAGGACGATAATCACCGCGATGATCCCCAGGAAGCCGAGCGCGACGTTGATGATGCGGGCGGCCGTCTCGCGGACGTCGCCGGATCCCAACTTGATGGATGACTGTACGGCACCGACGCCGAGGTCATTGACGTTCAATTCTCCCTGCGCCAATGCGATGGAAGGCAGTGAAAGCGCGGCCGCCATACCGACGGTCGCCGCGCCTCGGGCGATTTTCGAAAAAAGCGTCATCTCATGCGTCACCTCCTTTCATGTGTCAGATGGGGATAGGATAGCAGGAGGGGGTGGGGATGTATAGGCGAAGAAGCGTTACGCGTCGGCCGTGAACCGTGAACGGTTCACTGATTCGCTTCCGGCGGGGTTGCGGGAGGGGCCTGTTGTTCGGACGACGTTGCCTTTTTCTTTTGCGCGCCGACGAGCGTGTCGATGACGAAACTGACCAGCGTGTAGGAAAGCACCACGATCCCGATGCCGATGACGGCGTTCACGAGGGTCGTCTGCGCTTTTTTCACTTTCTCGGCCGCGCCGCCGGCGGTGAGGTACGTCACCCCGCCCCAAAGGAACATCACGAAAAAAATCGCGCCGACGACGGAGAGCGTTGCGGTCACGAGCCGGTTTACGAGCTCGGGGACTTTTGCGCCGCCAAGCGGATCCGGAAAACCGTATTTGTTCTGCGCATGTACGGCGAGGGGAAGAAAAAAAGCGGGCAGGCTATACATGACGGACCGTACGAACACACGGGTGGATTTCATATCGTCATTTGTTCGGGTCCGGCGGCGTTGCGATTTCCGGTTTCTTCTCCTCCTTTGGCTTCGCGGCGCCGGCAAGCACGTCGAAAAAGTAGGCGCTGATCGTATACGCGAACGCGATCATGAAGAGTCCGATCACCGCGTACTTCAGGGCATCTTTTGCCTTCTGTACGCGGTCGCTCGATCCGGCCGTCATCCAGAGCACGCCCGCGTAGATAAAGACGCCAAGCGCGAGCGCGCCGACCAAGCCGAGGAACGCGGAAATGACACGCTGGATGATGGTGAAAAACGTCGTGCCTGACCCTAGCGGATTTTGAAGCGTAATGGGAGAACCTTTGGCTCCCCCCCCGGGTTTCGTACCCGTCGCGGCTTCTTTCACCGGGCTTTGAACGACGGAACAACAGACATTGCTCCCTGCACAGGTCTCCCCAAAACCGCCGGCAACCTGCGTTAGCGGAGTGCCGGTGCATTGCGGCGAACATCCCCAGGTTCCAACCGGAGCGCCTTCCTCGCCAGCGACGAGCGCGCAAAGCGAGTCACCCTTTTTAATGCAACACTCTCCGTTGCAGTTTGAGACGTCTTGATAATTTTTTGGGGACAGCTTTGCCGGCGTGCTCGCCATCTCGTCCGCTTCGCAGCCGTTCGGACGGCATTCCCCTTTGTACGGGCCTACATTACAAGCGGCGGCCAAGGATACCTGAACCGCGAAGGGCGCAAACGATATGATGAATGCCACGAACGCCCCGCTGAGAACCGTTCTGTTACTCATATATCACTTTGACTTGCAGCAGATGTTATGGAAGTCACCCGGGCAGTACCCCGTCTGACAGGAAAACCCGGCCTGGGATGCGGCATTCTGGACCTCCGAGGCCGTCGCTCCGTCCCACGTCTTGCATTCATACCCTTCTCCCAAATCGCTGCATGTTTTTTTTGTTCCCGACGCCTTGTCGCCCGCGCCTCCCGGCTTGATCGCCGTCACGAGCGTCTGCACGATGGCCCATGCGCCCATGACGAGGAGGATCCCGATCGCCGCACCCTTGATCGCCTTCTTTCCCTTATCAACCCGCGTCTTATCGCCGAAGGATAAGAGATACATTGCGCCGCCATAGATGAATACGACGAGGAACAATGCGCCGGAAAGCCCCATGAGGAAGGAGGCGAAATTCACGCCGGTCTTCACGATGTCATCCACCGTGCAATTGCCCGTTTTGACGCAGGACGGAAGCGCAAGCGCTCCCGCGGCCGTCGGTCCCTTCGCTTCTTCTTTCCCTCCGAGTTTCGTCCCAGGTTCCGCCGGCGCGCTGGTTTTGAGCCGACAACACGTCTCCGCCGGATGGCAGTCAAGCGTCCCGATCGCTTCTTCCGTAGACCCGCAGATCCCTCCCGGCAGACAGTGGCCGCCCGCGCCCGTACACGACGCCGTGCCTTCCAGCAAGCACCCGTTGGCCGGACAGTCGTCCGCCGTAATGCACTGGCCGCCCGGCGTATCCTCAAGCGCGGATTGGCAGAGGTCCGGCGTGAGACACGTTCCAGAACAGGGGGCGGCGAATGCCGGAAACGGCGAAGCCATCACGGATCCGACCAGAAGGAAAAAGGCGAGTCGCCGTATCATACCTAAAACGAATATTTGATCGTCTGCGACACCTTCGCGACGGCATTCTGCACCGCCGTGGGAATCTCCTCGACGCCGCTCAATACGTTCTCCACCATCGCCTTCAACGCATCCTCCATGGTGCGCGGGTCGTTGCCAATGTACCAGCTCTTCGCCGTGAGGACCTGCGAGGCGAACACGCCGATATCCTCATCCTCGAGCTGGTCCGGCAGGAGCGACTTTTCCGCCGCCGGACGTTTCGCCGCGGTCTGATATTTCTTCGCCTCCTCCGGCTTGATCATGAAATTCAGGAGGTTCCAGGCGATGTCGGGCGCCTTCGTCTTTTTAGAAACGGTCCAGGCCCAGTAGTTCGCGTAGTTCACGATCGGGTTCCCTTCGATCTGCGGCAAGGGGGAGATGCCGAGGTTGAGTTTCGGGGCGCGCGCGCGGATGATGGGCAGGTGGTAGCTATACCCGAAGAAGAACGCGACGCGGCCCTGCAAAAACGCTTCAAACGAATTCGGCTGGTCCTTGTTCCACGTGTAGACTTCCTTCCCCGGGTCGGCGAAATCCGTATAGAAGGCGACGGCTTGATAGGCGGGCGGCTGGTCGCGGACGTCTCGAAGCGCCGTCGGGATCAGCCCGAACGTCGGCGTGCCGTCCTCCGCGCTCATCTCCGCGCCGTTCTGCATCATGAGGACGGAGATGATGTCCGGCGACCGTTCCACGTTGTATGCCGTCCCGAGGCCCGCGCCGGACTGGAGGAGCGCCCCCTGTGCGTCCTGTTTCACGAGCTTCGGCATCGCCTGCTGGAACGCGCCCCATTCGTTCGGAATCGTCGCGATGCCGGCCGCATTCAGAAGATCCTTGTTCACGTACATGGCAAGCGTGTCTACGGAAACCGGCACGGCCAATATCCGCTGTTCAAGCTGCCGCTTGTCCGGATCCGTCGAAACGTCCACGGTGCGGATGGTGTCGCGGATGACCGCGTCCGGATAGTTGTTCTTGTACGAACGGATCGAAACCGAACGTTCGGTTTCAAGCTGGAAGATCGTTTCCTTTTTCACCGTCCCGACCACGCGCTGCACGGCCACTTGCGTCGTCGGCGGCATCGGAAGGATCTTCGGTTGGTATTTGCTGATCCAGGTGTTATGGATCAAGAAAACATCCGGCCCGCGATCCTCGGCCAGCGCG
>JACQMO010000004.1 GCA_016203535.1 Candidatus Uhrbacteria bacterium
CCATGCGGAACTGGAGCGGGCAATCGCTCGACGAAGCTCTTCCGGGAACGCCCGTGAAAATCCTCGGGTTCAAAGTGGCGCCCGCCGTCGGTGATATTTTGGAGGTTCCGTCCGATCCGAAATCGCTGGAAAAGAAGGTGAAAACCGCGCAACAGATTTCGTCCCAGCTCACGGCCACCCGCATCGCGCCTGCGGAAGAAACGAAGGAAGAATCGAAACGGACGCTCAAAGTCATTTTGCGCTGCGACGTGCTCGGCTCGCTCGAGGCGCTCCTCGGGATGTTCGAGAAGATCCGCCATGACGAGGTCGGCGTCGACGTCGTTCACAAGGGGCTCGGCAACATCACGGAAGGGGACGTGATGAAGGCGGAAAATCTCGACCCGGGGGTGATCTACGGCTTCAACACCGTCGCGATCCCGCAGGCCGCCGCCCTGGCGCGCACGAAGAACGTCGAGGTGAAGGAGTACAAGATCATCTATGACCTGTTCGATGACGTGGTCGAGAAACTGAACGCCATGGTGCCACCGGAAATTTCCGTGACTCCGCTCGGCACCTTCGAAACGGTCGCGATTTTTCGGACGGAATCCGGACGGATGGTCGTCGGCGGGAAGGTCGTGGACGGGAAAGTGATTGCCGGAGAGAAAGCGCGCGTGTGGCGGGGGCAGGATCCCGTGGGAGAGGGGACGATCGAATCCGTGCAGTCCGGAAAGCAGTCGGTAAAAGAGGCGTACGGCGGGCAGGAATGCGGCGTCTCCTTCAAGGGAAAAGTGAAAATCCAGGTCGGTGATCGTTTGGAAGTCTTCCACGAAGAGGTCAAGGAACGGAAGGTGGTCGTGCAGAGATAACCGACCTTGTTCTTTTTTTCCGCCCCGAGTAGTCTGTTCTTCTATGGAACACGTGTTTACCGATGCGAATTTCGACGCCGAGGTCCTGAAGTCTCCCGTCCCGGTTCTCGTCGATTTTTGGGCGCCGTGGTGCGGGCCGTGCCGAACGATGGGCCCGATCGTCGAAGAGATCGGCGCGGAAGCCGATCCAGCGAAACTCAAGGTGGGAAAACTGAACGTGGACGAGAACGGGACCGCCGCCCAGACGTACAACATCCTATCGATCCCGACGTTTTTGGTGTTCAAGAACGGGGCCGTCGCGGACCAGATCGTCGGTTCGATGAGCAAGGAAGCGCTCCGGGAGCGCATCATGAAACATGTCGCATAAGATTCTCATCATCGGGTCCGGTCCGGCCGGCTGGACCGCGGCGATTTACGCGAGCCGGGCGATGCTGTCCCCGGTGCTTTTTGAAGGATCGGAGCCGGGCGGCCAGCTGCTCACGACGACGGACGTCGAAAATTACCCCGGGTTTCCGGAAGGCGTGCTCGGACCGGATTTGATGGAGAAGTTCCGTGCGCAAGCGAAGCGGTTCGGGACGGAGGTGATTTCCGAGATCGTGGACGCCGTTGATTTTTCGAAACGCCCGTTTCACGTGACGGCCAAGGGAAAGACGTATGAGGCCGAGACGGTGATCATTTCAACAGGGGCTTCGGCGCGTCGTCTCGGACTCGAAAGCGAGAAAGCGCTCTACGGCAAAGGCGTCTCCGCCTGCGCGACCTGCGACGGATTTTTTTTCAAGGGCAAAAACGTGATCGTGGTCGGCGGCGGGGATTCGGCGATGGAGGAGGCGAATTTCCTGACGCGGTTTGCCGAGCAGGTGACCATCGTCCATCGCCGCGACCATTTCCGCGCCTCGAAGATCATGCAGGAGCGGACGTTCCAGAATCCGAAAATCCAGGTTATCTGGAATACGGAAGTCGCGGAGATCTTGGGCGTGGACGTCGGGAAGGTGACGGGCGTACGTCTCAATGACACCGTCACCGGCGACATGCGCGAGATGGCGATCGACGGGGTGTTCGCGGCCATCGGGCACGAACCGAACACGCAGCTCTTTCGGGGAGCGCTCGATCTCGACGAGCGGAATTACATCCTGACCAAGCCCGGGACCGCGCAGACGAACATCCCGGGCGTGTTCGCCGCCGGGGACGTTCAGGACGCCAAGTTTCGCCAGGCCGTCACCGCCGCCGGAACCGGCTGCATGGCGGCGCTTGAAGCGGAGCGATTTTTAAACGAGTAACGCCGATCGGCCATTCTGGTATATGATGTTCGGAAGGCCAAACAGACGTTTGCCAACCCATTTTATTCAGTAAGGATTCACTCATTATGAAGAAAGCCATTGCGCTCTTCTCCGCCGCCTCCATGGCGGCGACCCTGGCCGCGCCAGTCGCGGTCTTTGCCCAGGACACGGCGACCTCGACGCCGGCTCCCGTTGCGACGACGGATGAAGCGAAAAACCGTTGTCTCGACCGCATCGCCCGCGTCACCGGCGAACTTGAAACGCGCCGCGTGGACCAGGACGGGAAACGCGAAACGCGCAAAGCGGATCTCGACAAGGGCTATTATGAACGCTGGCAGAAGCAGGATGAGAAACTGACCGAACGCCGGGAAGCGTACGAACAGAAGCTCGCCGAACGGAAGGTCAAGCGTGACGAGAAAATGCCGGAAGAACTGAAAGCAGCGTGGGAGGCCTATCAAACGGCGCTCAAGGCAGCGATCGACGCGCGGAAAACCGCGGTTGATGCCGCCGTCACCGCCTTCCGCGACACGACGAAGGCCGCGAACGACACGCGAAAGGCCGCGGTTGACGCCGCCATCGCAAAACGACGCGCCGCGGTTGACGCCGCCATCGCCGAGCTGAAACTGTCGTGCGACAAGTCAAAGGAAGAGCAGGCCGCCGCGCTGAAGAAATTCCGCGAGGCCGTGGGCGCCGCCGTCCGCGAAGCTAACGCCTCCATCGATGCTGCCCGGAAGGCCCACTATGAGGCCATGCGAACCGCCCGGACGACGCGCAACACCGCACTCGAAACGGCCCGGAAGAATTTCCGAACCGCGCACGAGGCCGCGTTGAAGGTCTGGAGAGAGGCTCGGGACGCCTACTGGAAGGCAAAACGGGAAGCGAAGAAAGTCGGAACGCCCGTGACGCCCGCTCCGACCCCGGCGCCCGCGCAATAAGCGGAAGCAGCCAGTGCCCGGACAAAACCCCCCGAACACCTCGGGGGGATTTCATTCATTGACAAAAAAAGGGTTTTTTTCTATCATCATTCAACTACAACCTACCCCTACCACCTACAACCTATTCGTATGTTAAGCATCCGTCTGACCCGCATCGGCAAGCGCAAACAACCCACATATCGTTTGATCGTGACCGAAAAAGGACGCGACCCGTGGGGGCGCTCGCTCGAGATCCTTGGTCAGGTGAATCCGCGCTCGACGCCGCCGACCGTGAACCTGAAAGAAGACCGTGTGCGGCACTGGATTTCCAAAGGCGCCCAGCCGACCGACACGGTTTGGAACCTGCTCAACGATCTGAAGATCGTCGAAGGTCCCAAACGACGGAGCGTGACCATCACCAAGCGCCGCGCGGAGAAGTTGGCGAAAAAGGCGTCCGCGTGATACGCTCGCGCCGGTTTGAACATTTAACTCCCTAATCAGCCGATATGGCAGAAAAGGATCAAGAGTTTATTGAATACCTGGTGAAGTCCATCGTGAATCACCCGGAGGACGTGAAGACGGAACGAACCGTTGACGAACGCGGCGTGCTCATCACGCTCCACATTAATCAGGAAGACATGGGGTATGTGATCGGCCGGCAGGGTCAGACCGCCCGCGCGCTCCGTATCCTGCTCAAGACGGTTGGCGCGAAGTCGGACGCCCGCGTGAACCTCAAAATCTTCGAACCGGAAGGCGAGCGCCGCGCCCATCATGAGCGCCGCGCCACGGAAATGCCCGCGGCGGAAAAGCGCCACGGCGAATCCGGGCTGGTGTCCGATTCCGACCTCGCGGATTTGGGAATTTGATCGACAGCAACAAAAAATCGTGGGATGATCCCCATGATTTTTGTATGCGGAAAAAGAAGCTCACCATCGACGTCCTGACCATTTTTCCGGAGATGATTCCGGGCTATGCGGACGCCTCATTGCTCGGCCGCGCGCAACGCGCGGGGATTTTGAAAATTACGACGCATGATTTGCGTACCTGGACGCACGACCGCCACAAGACCGTGGACGACCGTCCGTATGGCGGAGGGCCCGGGATGGTGATGAAAGTCGCGCCGTTTCATGAAGCGCTCATCGCGTTGAAACTTCGGACGAAAAAAGGGACGAAAACCGCCGCGGGAAAGAAGGCGCGCGTCATTCTCTCGAGCGCAAAGGGAAAACCGTTCACTCAGGCTGCGGCCAAACGGTTGGCGAAATATGATCGGCTGGTTTTTTTATGCGGCCGGTACGAAGGCGTGGACGAGCGGGTGGCGAAAAAATTGGTTGACGAAGAGATTTCCATCGGGCCGTACGTGCTCACGGGCGGCGAGCTTCCCGCGCTCGTGATGATCGACGCGATTGCGCGGCTTCGTCCGGGCGTCGTGGGAAAAGAAGCGTCGCTCCGGGAGGAATCACACGCCACGCCCGGCGAGCTCGAGTACCCGCAATACACCCGTCCGGAATCCTATCTCGGCTGGAAGGTTCCGAAACAGCTCCTCACCGGACATCATGCCGATATCGCGGCGTGGCGGAAGAAATTCATGCGCGGCGCGAACGGAACTTCCATTTGACGATTTCGACAAGCCCGATGTTGACGAGCGCGAGGGCAAAAACTCCGGCGAGCCACGGGAGCGGAAGCGCGGTCGTTCCGAGGATCGTCTGCAGGAACGGGAGATAGATCGACGCGATTGTCAGGACCAGGCCGAAACCTACGCCGAGCGTGAGGATGGTGTTTGAAAAAATGGGATACGTGCCGATCGGTTGCGTGAGACTTCGCAGGGAAAAGGCGACGATGAGGGAATAGGTCGCGAAGGTCGCATACACGAACGTCCGGACCAGCTCCGATGGGAACCCCGCGTTCAAGAGGGCGACATACAACCCGAATTGGAGCGCGCTTCCGAGAAGGCCGACAACGACGATCAGGGCCGTCATTTCCTTGTCTATGACGGTAGATGACAAGCGGCGCGACCGCCGTTCCGCATCTCTTCCGTGCGTCTCGAAGGCGAATGCGATGGCCGGGAAGCTGTCGGAAAAAAAGTTCACGAAGAGAATTTGCAGGGCGTTGAGCGGCAGGGCGAGTCCGGCGATGATGGCGCCGCCGATGAGGAACAGTTCGTCCATCGCGTCGGAGAGGAGATAGACGATCACCTTTCGGATGTTCGCCAGGATGCGTCGTCCTTCCTCGATCGCGGCCACGAGCGTTTCGAAGTTGTCGTCGAGGAGGACGAGATCCGCCGCGCCCTTTGCCACTTCCGTTCCAGAACCGACGGCGACGCCGATGTCCGCCGCCTTGAGCGCGGGCCCATCGTTCACGCCGTCGCCGGTAACCGCAACGATCTCTCCCGCGTCCTTATAGCAACGGAGGATCTGCACTTTTTGTTCCGGCGTCACCCGCGCGAACAGCGCGATGCGTTTGAGGCGTTTTTTGAGTTCCGCTGGGCGCAATGCAGCGAGTTCCTCCCCGGTCACGGAAATTCCATCCTTGTCCAGGACGCCCAATTCCCGCGCGACGTACTCCGCCGTTCCGCGATGGTCGCCGGTGACGATGACCGTTGCTACGCCGGACGTCCGCATGCGCGCGATCGCGTCTTTCACCGTCGGCCGGATCGGATCGCGGAACGCCAAGAGGCCGAGAAAGGAGCAAGCTCCGGTTCCTTCATGGCTCCCGGTGCGCATCGCAACGCCGAGCAGCCGTTCGCCGTTTGACGCGCGTCGGTCGATGTCACGGAGGAGCTTTCGTTTGAGCGCGACATCGGTTGCGCAGGAGCCGAGCAGGATTTCCGGCGCGCCCAGGAGAACCGTCCGTTCCACCCCTCGCGCACGAACGGTGGTCTGGGAAAATTTTTGCGTGGAGTTGAACGGGATGCGGTCCAGGATCTCCTCGTGTTTCCCGTCTAGCGCCGCACGGATTCCGCGAACGCCCGCCGCGCGTACGATCGCCATTTCAAGCGGTTTTCCGAACAGCCTCCATTGTTCGACAGGATCCGACGGGTTTTCAACGGCGACATCCGTGTTCAGGAGCGCGGCCTTGAGAAGCGCCAGTTCGTCGTCCGCCGATCCCGTAACGGGAAGGACCGCGGCAAGCGTCATGCGCGCTTCCGTGAGCGTTCCGGTTTTATCGGTCAGGATGACGCTCGTTGATCCCAGGGTTTCCGCGGCGAGAAGTTTTCGCACGACGCCGCGCTTTTTTACGAGCCGTTCGACGCCGACCGCGAGGATGATGGTGAGCGCGATCGGGAGCCCCTCCGGAACCGACGACACTGCGACGGCGACGGCGAGCACGAACATATCCTTGATCGCGACGCCGCCGAAGATGCCGCTCACGAACAGGACGGCGGTTGCCGCGCTGATGGCGATTCCCGTCCACATCGCGAAACGGGAAACCGCGCGTTGCAGCGGTGTGGGAACGCGTTCCCGTCGTTCCGTCAGAGCGGCGAGCCGGCCGAACTCCGTCGCCGCTCCGGTTGCCGTGACGACGGCGTTCGCATATCCCTCCGCGACGAGCGTTCCACTCCAGAGCATGCACGCCCGGTCTCCGAGGCCAGCGGACTTCGCGACCGGCCGCTCCGTCTTTTCCACGGGAAGCGACTCTCCGGTCAGGATGGATTCATCAACGACCAAACGGTTCGAGGAGAGGATGCGGGCGTCGGCCGGCACGCGGTTGCCCTGCGCGACATGGATGATGTCACCCGGAACGAGGAACGACGCGTCCACCTCCCTTTCCTGTCCGTCGCGCCGGATGCGCGCCTGCGTGCGGATGTACGTCCGCAGTTCTTCCAGCACGGATTCCGCCTTGTTTTCCTGCCAATACCCGAGTCCGGTGTTTACGAAGAGCGCGAGGAATATCACGGCCGCGTCCACGAATTCATTGAGCGCGACCGTCACGACCCCTGCGGCAAGGAGAATGAGCAGGAGCGGGCTTTTGAATTGATTGAGGATGATCGCGGTTCGCGCGAGGCGCGCCTTGCTCTTGATCGCGTTTTCCCCGTAGGTCGCGCGGCGCGCGGCGGCTTCCTCTTCGGAAAGGCCGCCGACCGTCGTATTGAGCGTCTGAAGAGTTTGGTCAGGCGTAACCGACCAGAACGGTCGTTGTTTTTCTGAATCAAATGCGGGAATCTTTTTCATAGGGAAGGTCCATTCACCCGCGGATCCGCCATAGTTGGTACAGGCCGTAGAGGGCGACGAAGAAGATACCGAATTGTCGTGTCAGAGCCGGTTTTTTCCGGACGGAAAGGAGAAACCAGACGAAGGCGGTTGCAAGCGCTACCGCGGCGATATCTATGAATTGCGAGGGGCTGACGGGCAATGGATTCATCGTTGCCGAGATTCCGAGGACGAAAAAAACGTTGACCAGATTCGAGCCGATAATGTTTCCGACCACAAGTTCATGCTGTCGTTTGAGAAGCGCCGCCACGGTCGTCGCCAGTTCGGGAAGGGACGTTCCGAGCGCGACGATGCTTAGCCCGACGATATGCTCGGAAAGGCCGAAGAGGGTAACGATGGAAGTGGCTCCTCTGACGATCCATTGGGCGCTCACGATGAGGCCGATGAGCGCGGTGGCCGTCGCCAGGACGGCGAGAAGGAGCCGTCGTCTCCCGACGGTGCGCCCGCCCGGCGGCGCGTGATGCGCGAGGGAGAGCGCGAAGTAGGCATAGACCGGAAATCCGGCCAGGAGAATGACGCCATCGAGCCGGGAGAGACCGACGGTCGAACGGAAAATACCGAACCGTTCATGCGCCAATACGGCGACCAGGAGGATGGCCAAGAGGTTGAGCGGCAATCCGATGCGGACGGTCTCCCAACGCACCGGAACGGTCCGGATAATCGCCGCGACGCCCAGCACGAAGAGGAGATTCGCGATGTTGCTCCCGAGCACGTTTCCGAGCGGGAGCTCATGCAGACCGTTGAGGCTCGCCGTGACATTCACCGCCAGTTCCGGCAACGACGTCCCGATGGCGAAGACCGTCAGCCCGATAAAGACGTCCGAGAGTCCCGTGAGCCGCCCGATGAGCGTTGCGCCGTCAATGAACCAACTCGCGGATTTCGCGAGGACGATAAGACCGATGAGGAGAAACAGGATCTCGATCATGCAAGGAGTGTAGCATGGGAGGTTGGCTCATTCATGCGTGAATCCGATCTCTGTTGGCGGAGTCTCATCTTCTGCCAAGAGCAGTCGGATTGCGTCAAATACGATCTTGAACTGCTGGTCGTAGCGCATTTCGAGCGCCTCGAGCTTCAGTCGCAGATCGGCATTTTGCGCGATCATTTCTCGAAGTTTTGTGAACGTTCGGATAATTTGGATGTTCACGAGGATCGCGCGCTCGCTTTTCAAAACGCTGGAAAGCATGGCGATGCCCTGTTCGGTGAAAACAAGCGGTTCTTTTCTGACTCCTCCACGCCCTTCGTTTGATATCACAGTTTGTGATATCAAAATTTTTAGCTCTGTTGAGGTAAGTTTGAACATAAAATCTGACGGAAAGCGGTTCAAATTTCGTCTCACGGCTTGGTTGAGGGCGCCCGTTGTCACGCCATAAAGCACCGCCAAATCCCGGTCCAGCATGACCTTTTGGCCGCGAATGAGATAAATCTTGCTTTCGATCCGTTCGTACGGAACGAGCGCTGATGTTGATCCCTCCATATATATACCGCTGCCAGATATTTTGATCATCGTCAAGGTGCGTATATCAGGTTTAAGGTCACAATTTGTGACCTTAAAGATCTTGACGAATACTCTACTTTTCGATACTCTCGCCCGCACATGGCCCCTTCGTCTAACGGTTAGGACAGCGGCTTTTCAAGCCGTTAACAGGGGTTCGATTCCCCTAGGGGCTACCAAACAAAAATCCGGCGAATCCGCGGGATTTTTGTTTGGGCAAACTCAGTGCTGTTTCCGGAATTGGTACTAAAAAAATTCGCAGACTAATTACGTGAACCGCACGCCGCCTTCAAAATATCCGCGCCTTGTTTCGCGAGTTTTTTCGTGAGTACGAGGGGAGGGGAGAAGAAGAGCGTCCGCGCGTCAGACACGGTGACGAGCAGTCCGTTGCGATAGCAGGCGAGCGCGATGAGCGCGGCGATGGGCAGGTGGAATTCGATGCCGAAGAGCAAACCGATCCCGCGCACCTCTTTTATTTTGCGAAGTTTTTTGAGCGGTTCCAATTCGTTCAGAAGATACGCTCCGACCGCTGACGCATTTTCTGAAAGCCGGTCGCGGACGATAATCTCCACGTTCATCGCGGTTGCCGCCAAATCTTGGGGAAGCCAGCCGAAGGTGGAGTAATCCGGGATGCCGCGGCTGGCCTTGAATACTGATTCCGTAACAAGCGTCGCGCCCATGCTCGCGAATCCTCCCGTAAACGCTTTTCCGAGACACAAGATGTCCGGTTTAAGCCCCCAGAGCTCGCTCGCAAAGAGCGTTCCGCATCGTCCGAATCCGGACGCCACTTCATCCATGGCAAGAAGGACGCCGTATCGCCGGCAGATCCGTTGTATTTGAGCATAGAAACCTTCCGGCGGGATGAAGCATCCGACGTTGGTCCAGACCGGTTCGCTCAAGAACGCGGCGACATCTTTCCGTGTCCGGACGAGCTCTTCAAATTGCGCCGCGACTTCTCGCCCCTCTTCCGTCGTTTTCGGCATCGGAAGCTTCACGAAACCCGGCGGGCATGGTGCCATCTTTTTTCCGCAGGCGTCGCCAACCGCGGCAGCGCCGTACGTGTGGCCGTGATACACGCCGTCAATCGAGACGATGGTCGGTTTTCCGGTCGCGGCACGCGCGCACTTCACGGCGAACTCGACCGCCTCGGATCCGCTGGTGCACCGATAGACGCGCGAGAGGTTTCCGGGCGCGAGCTCGGAGAGGCGGGCGGCGAGCGCTTCCTGCGGCGGGTATCGGAGAAGCGGGGGAACGTATACGCCGATGTCCGCCTGCTTCGTCATCGCGTTGGCCATTTCCTTATTCCGCCAGCCGACCGTGGCCACGCACCACCCGCCGATGAAATCGAGAAGTTTCTTCCCGCTTTTCTCAACGAGAAAACACCCGTTGCCGGACGTAATGTCCAGCGGGACGTGGAGATGTTCGGCGAGATGGCGGGACATACTTATTCCTCAAGTGGCTTTCGATGCTTCGCCTTGCGGCGGTATTGTTTTTTCGTCGCGTGGACTTTCGTGGGTGGGGCGTGGGGTTTGCGGATTTTTCGTTCGATTTCACGCACGTTAATGCGGATCGAGATACGACGTCGGGGTTCGGCCTTCGTGGGATAACTCTTCAGCTTGGCCATAATCAAACAATAGCTTACCATGCCGTCCCATGAAGCCGCTGCGCATACTGGGGATCGAGACGAGCTGCGATGAGACGTCGGTCGCACTGCTTGAGGTTCGGAAAACAGCAACGAAGATTCTATTTCATGAAATCGCGTCGCAGATTCCGGTCCATCAATTGTACGGCGGTGTCGTGCCGGAGGTCGCCGCGCGGCTGCATGTGAAGGAAACGGTGGAACTTTTGGATCGGGCGTTGGGGATTCGCCAAGGTAGTCCTTCGACGGGCTCAGGAACTATTTTAGGTTCATTCGACGCCATCGCGGTGACGCAGGGGCCGGGGCTAGCGACGGCGCTTCGTGTGGGGATTGAGGCCGGAAGGACGCTCGCGTTTCTCTCGGGCAAGCCGATCGTCGGCGTGAATCATCTGGAAGGCCACCTCGCGTCTGCGTGGCTTGTGCCGGAAAACAGAAAGCGTTGGAAATTTCCGATTCTGTTTTTGCTCGTGTCCGGCGGGCATAGCGAGTTGGTTCTCATGAAGGATTTCTGTTCGTACCGCGTCATCGGACGCACACGCGACGATGCGGCTGGCGAGGCGTTCGACAAGACCGCAAAGTTCATGGGGCTCGGATATCCCGGCGGACCAGCGATCGCGAAGCTCGCCGCCTCACTGCTCACGCCTCACACCTCACGGTTCCATCTTCCTCGTCCGATGCTGAACGATTCGTCATGTGATATGAGCTTCTCCGGTCTGAAGACGGCCGTCCGGAGGGAATGGGAAGCCCTCCCGAAAAAGAAGCGAGAAGATGAAGGGACGAAAGCGGATATCGCCGCCGCAATTCAAGAAGCGATCGTGGACGTGCTTATCGGGAAGACGATTCGTGCGGTCGAGAAAACAAAGCCTACGGCGGTCGCGATTGTGGGCGGAGTGTCGGCAAATCGACGGCTGCAAGAACGTATGGCGACGGCGGTGGAACGGACGGGTGTTCGGTTGCTCCATGCCGCGCGAGGGCTTCATACGGATAATGCCGCCATGATCGCGGCAGCCGGCGCGTGGCGGCTTGAAAAAGGGGAGCGGCACGACTGGAAAAAAATTGATGCGAAGCCGGAGTGGGATTTGGGATAGGCGAGGAGCAAGCAGCATGTAGCAAGGGAAATATGAGGAAAGCCATTCTTACAAAACAAAAGGACTGTCAGCGCTTTACTATCCCAACGGAAAACGACTGGGAGCCACTGGCCGAGTACCTAGCATCGCGTCTCAAACCTGGAGATGCGGTTGCGCTTTCCGGTCCGCTCGGCGCGGGGAAGACGACGTTCGTCCAGCATCTGGCGCGCGCGCTTGGCGTCAAAAAAATTCCGTCGAGTCCCACGTTCGCGCTCATGCGGTCGTATTCGATTCCCGGTCGAAGACAGCTCAAGCGACTGCTCCATGTCGACGCGTATCGGATCGACGACGAACGCGATATTCTGGCACTCGATCTTGATGATGAACTTTCGGACGGTCGCGCGGCTCTCGTCCTCGAATGGCCCGAGCATGTCCCGCGATGGATAAAAAAACGAGCGTCCGTGTGGTCGCTCGAGATTCGAGGGGAGCCGATCAGTCGGCTGCGAAGGCCTGCAGCTCCTGGAGTTGAGGGTCGGAAGGGAGGTCCATGATCAGGCATCCCTTCTCGCGGGCAAGGTCATGCCAGATCTTGAGATCCAGGCCGCGTTCCTCGATGAACGAGGCGAGGGCGAGGCAGGCCGCGAGCTGCGTTTCCGGCGAATCGCCCTTCGCAACGAAGAGCGCCTTCTGCTCGTATCCGTGCGGGAGTCCCCGCACGAACCTGCCGATCGGGATCTCGGCGACGACGTCGCGCTTCTTCTCCTTGAGGCGCTCGACGTCAGCGAGGAGAATCCTCGAGCTGCGGAAGAGGTCCATGGTCTCCGTTCCTTTCATAAGGTTCTGGGGAGGGAGTTAAACAGAAAAAACGGGCGCTGTCAAGGTTTTTTCACCACCTTGGCGAGCGTCCCGACAATGCCGGTGTCGTATGCGTATCGAACCTTCGTTCCGAGCACTTCCGTTTCGCAGGCGTCGGCAAGCGAGTCGAACTCGCCGACCGACGCGGACCCGAAATCGATGATGCTCGCGTGCGTGAGGTCGTCCGAAAGCATCAGGTTTTTTTCATGCAAATCGCGGTGGAAGAATTTGTTCGCGTTGAGTTCCTTCACCGTGTTCCGAACCGCCAACGCCGTCGTGGGCGGTAAGAACGGTTCGACCTTGGAAAAGATCGCTTGGTACAGCTGGGCGCGAGACTTTCCCTTGGCGTTCAGAAACCGGTTCAGCGCCATCTCTTCGAGGTCTGCGTCGGTGAGATGCGGGAGGTCTTCGCGTTTCACGCCCGGGAGCAGATGGTCGTCCGGCATGGCGGCTGCGAGCCGGTCGAGGAGATGGCGATAGAGCGTTTTTCCGGGCGCGCGCTCCATGGCGATGAATTCCTGCCGATCGTGTGTTCTGATGTACGCGAAGGGCTTCGGGACATCGGCGACCGCGACACCGCGTTCCCGCGCGTGCTGCACGATGAGATACGCGTCCGTCTGGCGCTCCATCTCCGTTTCCATGTCATTTTCGTAGACGCTTTTTTCTCGCGTCCGCGCCTTGTGCTTGATGACATATGATTCCATCTGCTCCGACGGATCGCCGTGATAGACGTCGGCCACCTCTCCGGAGTCGACCAAAAGATCCTGCCGCTTGAATGCAAGAATCTCCCGTTCGATGCGGGTACGGAGCGCCGCATGTTCCGGCGAAGGCGGCGTTTCACGGCGAGTCTTTTTTTGCGCGGCTGACTCGAAGCTGACGAATTGCTCAAACGGGTTGGCCATGTGGCGGATCAGGTTTCCGGCACATCTTCCATTACCGCCTCGATTTCCGCAACCCGGAGCACCTCCTCGACCGACGTCATCCCGTCGAGGGCTTTGAGCAGCCCGTCCTGCGCCATAGTGATCATGCCTTGCTTCATTGCCAGCTCCGCCATCTGGTACTCCGACACGTTGCCGGAGAGGATCACGTTTTCGATCTCTTTTGACATGGTCATGATCTCATACACCCCGACGCGCCCCTTGTACCCGAGGCCGTTGCAGGCCGTGCACGTATTTTTACCCTCGGGCGGACCGAAGAACTGGAGTTTTTTTAGATCCACAGCGTAGCCGGAATTTTTCGGGATCGCGGAAAGGACGCCTTGGACTTCCTTGAGGACCGCCGGCTCGAGCGTCATTTTCTGTTTGCATTTTTCGCACAGTCGTCGCACGAGGCGTTGGCCGATAATGGCGTTGATCGCCGGCGCGAGCAGGAACGGTTTCACGCCCATGGAGAGGAAGCGGGGGATGGCGCCGGCGGCGGAATTCGTATGGATGGTCGAGACGACGAGGTGGCCGGTGAGCGCCGCCTGGATCGCGATTTCCGCCGTTTCGAGGTCGCGGATTTCGCCGACCATCACGACGTCCGGGTCCTGGCGCAGGATGGCGCGGAGGCCGCGGGCGAAATCGTACTTTTTTTCATGGTCGATCTGGCTCTGGTTGATGCCGACCAGTTTGTATTCGATCGGATCCTCAAGCGTGATGATTTTCACGTCCGGCGTGTTCAGCTTTTTGAGGATCGCATAGAGCGTCGTCGTTTTTCCGGAGCCGGTCGGACCGGTCGTCACGATCATGCCGTTCGGCCGTTCGATTTCCCGTTTCAACTGGTCCCACGCGAGCCCGCGGACGCCGAGGTTGTCGAATTCGAGCGCGATCGCCTTCGGCCGGAGGATACGCATGACCACGGATTCGCCGTACGCAGTCGGCAGGAACGAGACGCGGATGTCGATTTTTTCGGCGGCGAGATAGATCGTGATCCGGCCGTCCTGCGGCACCCCCTCGACGTTGATTTTTGCGCCGGCGAGGAGCTTCAGGCGGCTGATCATTTGTTTCCACGTGTCGCGCGGAAGCTTGGCCGCGTCCTGCAGGATGCCGTCGATGCGGAACCGCAGTTTCACGTCCTCTTCTTCCGCCTCGACGTGGATGTCCGACGCGCCGGATTTGAGCGCCGCGCCGAGCATGAGCGTCACGATGTCGGTGGTCGAGACTTTGCTGATCTTCTCCTGCAGGTCCCGGAAACTGCCGATCTCCTTCTCGAACCGCTGGAGCGCTTCCTCCTCGATTCGGACGCCGAAAATGATCTCCTTGATTTCCGGCAGCGCCTCATAGAGTTTGAGCGCGGTCTTGAGGGATTGGTCCGAGATCAGGTAGATTTGGACGTTCACCACCTGTTCGGTCGCCAACCGTTTTGCGAGCGCATCCACCTCGGGGCCAGGGGAGGCCGTTCCAATGCGAAGTTCGTCTCCCGATTTGAGGAAGAGGATGGTGCGCAGTCGCGCGGCTTCTTCCCGCGGAAGGAGGGTCAGCGCTTCCGGCGCGATCGGGAATCCCTGCAGGTCGATATAGGGGAGTCCGAGTTTGGTCGCGCGCGCCTGCGTCGTCCGTTCCAGCTCGCGCAGCTTCACTTCCGACAGCTTGTGCTCCAACCGTTCCGCTTCGGTCATCTCTTCCGGACGGGCGGCTTTTTTCGCGGCGGCCTTCACCGGCGTTGCCGCGCCGGCGATATATCCGGGCGTGGGCGCCGCAGCCGCGTCCTCCGGTTTTTTCAGGAGGTCCTCGATGGACTGCGCTTTTTTCCGGGTGGGCTGGGCCATGGGGAGGGAACGTAGCTCGTATCTAGTAGCTCGTATGAGGATCGAGCATCCAATACCAGCTGCTTTTTTACGCCTGCGGGACGCCGAAGAAACCGAAGAGCCCGCGGAAGATGCGATGGATTTTCGGGACCACACCGCCTTCGCCGAGACGCCGGTAGAGATAAGTCCACGTGGCGTATTGGAGCTGGATGGTGAACGCGGCGGCCGCGATGAGTCCCACGATGAAGACGACCGAACCGAGGAGCAGGCCGACGGCGAGGAGCCCCTGTGAGGACGCGACGACGGACGCGAAGAAAAATAGGAAGAGCGGCAGGAAGGCCAAGAGAAGCGCCACCACGAAGACGAACCAGACAAGGAGGGACAGCGCGACCTGGAGGACGGCGGTTTCGAAAATCACCACCCAGTTTTCCGCGATCATCCGATATCCGCGGCGAATCGCTTCCGGCAGCGAGGCACCCTGCAGGATCATGGCATTGAGCGCGAAGATGTGGAGGATGGAAACGACGAAAATGAGCGGCAGGAACACGATGAAGGAGACGAGATACGCGAGATAGGTGCCGGCCGTGGTCGTCTGAAGCGCCAAAAACAGCGGCAATGAAATGAGGAATCGAAGAATCCAGACCGAGGCGAGGACCACGATATTCAGAACGATGATCGGCCAGAGGGCGTGCGCGCCGATCTGGAAGGCCTCGGCAAGCGTGGGCATCTTGCCGCGCTTCCGGGCGCCGATCGCAAACACGAGCCCTCCCTGCGCGATGCAGGACAGGCCGGCGACGAAGAGGATCATGAGCGCGAGGAACAGGATCGTTTCGACCCCGCCGATGAGGGACACGGCCCAGTGCACTCCTTCGCCGCCTGCGGTCGCAACCGATTCGACGAGCGCCATGCCGGAAGAGAAGGCGATGAACGGGCCCTGGCTCGAGATATTCGTGACGGCATTCCAGAGCACGTCGTACGAACCGGCCGTCACGAGCACTCCCGCAAGGACGGAGAGGAGCCAGTATCGCCGGTCATGCCAGGCGGTCTGGAGCGCCTGCGAGAGGACCTCGCGATACACGGGACGACGATGCGATGAGCGGATCATATGCACGATATGATACCACAAGTAATGCGGCTGGGGCATGCGTTCAGAGCAGCATAAGCCCGGCCGAGCGGCCACGAGCGTCTGCGAAGAATGCATGCCCCAGCCGCATTCACGCCAACACGTTTTTTGGATTCGCGGGCGGGAGGCCGATGGCGGCGTAAAAATCCTCGCGTTCCAACGTTTCTTTTTCCAGGAGAACCTCTGCCACGCGTTCGATCCGTTCCTTGTTCGTCCGGATGATGTCCGACGCCGTGGTCAAGGCGCGCGAAATGAGTCCGTCGATTTCCGCGTCGATTTTTTCCGCGATCGCTTCCGAGTAGTCGCGGTTCTCGTGGATTTCCCGCCCGAGGAAAATCATGTCTTCCTGTTCGCCGTACACGCGAGGTCCGAGCGCGTCGGACATGCCCCATTGGGTGACCATGTTCCGCGCGACGCGCGTCGCCTGCTTCATGTCGCTTGAGGCGCCGGTCGTGATGTCCCCGAAGAAGATTTTTTCCGCGGCGTATCCGCCGAGCATGACGGCGATGTCTTCGGCGTATTCGTCACGCCTCCGCATCTTTCGGTCTTCGAGCGGCAGTTTGATCGTAAACCCGGCGGCGCGACCGCGGGAGATGATGGAAATTTTCTGGACGGGGTCCGTGTGTTCCTGGAGGTGCGCGACGACCGCGTGCCCCGTCTCGTGGATTGCGGTGATCCGCCGTTCCTCCTCATTCATGAGGTGGCTCCGCCGTTCCGGGCCGAGCATCACCTTTTCGATGGAGTTGATCAGGTCTTCTTCGCTGATCCGGTCGCGGTTGTTGCGCGCCGCGAGGATCGCCGCCTCGTTCATGAGGTTCGCGAGATCCGCGCCGCTGAAGCCCGGCGTGCGTTCGGCGAGCTTGCGGATCGAGACGCCGGCGGCGAGCGGTTTGTTCTTCGCATGGATGCCCAGGATTTCCTCCCGGTCCCCGAGGTCGGGAAGGTCGAGCACGACGCGTCGGTCGAAGCGGCCGGGACGGAGCAGCGCCGGATCAAGAACGTCCGGCCGGTTGGTGGCCGCGATCACGATGATCCCGAGGTTCGGTTCGAATCCGTCCATTTCCACGAGGATCTGGTTCAGCGTCTGTTCGCGCTCGTCATGCGATCCGCCGAGGCCGGATCCGCGCTGGCGGCCGACCGCGTCGATTTCGTCGATGAACACGATGCACGGCGCCGTCTTTTTCGCCTTTGCGAACAGGTCGCGCACGCGCGAGGCGCCGACGCCCACGAACATCTCCACGAATTCGGAGCCGGAGATGTGAAAAAAGGGCACGCCCGCCTCGCCCGCGACCGCGCGCGCCAGAAGCGTTTTGCCCGTTCCCGGGGCGCCCATCAGCAAAACGCCTTTGGGAATCCTGGCGCCGATGTCCAAAAACTTTTTGGGGTTTAGCAAAAACTCCACGATTTCCTGAAGCTCCTCTTTCGCTTCTTTCACGCCCGCCACGTCCCGGAAAGTAACCTTTTCTTTTTTGGAATCGGGCTGAATCACGCGGGCTCGCGACTGGCCGAAAGTGAAGGCCAGAACGTTCGCCCGCTGAACTTGCCGGGCGGCGAGCCAGAAGAAAAGCACCACCAGTAAAAACGGAAGCGCAAAAGGCAGAACCGCCGAGAGCCAGAACAAAGCTCCGGAC
>JACQMO010000005.1 GCA_016203535.1 Candidatus Uhrbacteria bacterium
CGCCAGGACCGTCGCGGTCGTGGTGCCGTCGCCCGCGACGTCGTTCGTCTTTGAGGCGACCTCTTTCACGAGCTCCGCGCCGATGTTCTCAAACTTGTTCTCGAGATCAATCTCTTTCGCGACCGTCACGCCGTCTTTCGTGATCGTCGGCGCGCCGTAGCCCTTGTCGATCACGACATTCCGGCCTTTCGGACCGAGCGTGACGCGGACGGCGTTCGCGAGCTGGTCAACGCCACGCTTCAACGCGTGACGCGCTTCCTCGTTGAAAATGATTTGCTTTGCCATATGGTTATTCGATGACGGCCATGACGTCGGTTTCGGAAATCACGAGGTACTCCTGATCCTCGAGCTTCACCTCGTCCGGCGAATATTTCTTAAAGACGATCTTATCGCCGACTTTGAGCGACATCGCGGCGCGGCTGCCGTTCTCGAGGAGGCGACCAGGACCGACGGCGATGATCTCGCCCTGTTCGGGCCGTTCCTTATCGACCGTGTCCGGCAGGATGATTCCGGCTTTTGTCATTTCTTCTTTGGCGGCGGGTTTCACGATGACCCGGTCGCCCAGCGGACGTAGCGTCATAGATGCGTAATGGGTGGATAACAAAGATTAGCAATGTAAATTAAAGAGTGCTAACGACGATGCGTCGCAAGATTGCCAAAAATACCCGTAGCCGTCAAGTGGGGTCCGTTGGAAGTCCAAGCGGCTTTTTTGTGGCTAACGTGAGAGAAAAAATAATCGCAACGAGCGCCTGTCCGGACCAGGTCGACCAGGGGTAGTGGTCGAAAAGAGAGAGAATGAGGAGACAGGCGAGTAGGTGAGTGGTGGGTGGTGGGTGCTTGAAAAGATGCGGGGAAAGAAAAATAATCAGCAACAAAACACCGATCAGACCGAGATCGACGAGCGCGAGGAGGAACGTGTTATGCGGCGGTTCGAGCGGTGCACTTGCTACGTGCTGCTTGCTGCTTGCTGCGAGTTCAAGCAGTTCCGCATTCGGGCCGGTGCCGAAAAACGGATGGCGACGAAAAATCTTCCACCCCTCTTCCAAACTTGCCGCGCGCGATTCGAGCGACTTGGCTTCCAGGCGCGCGGATGGGTCGAAGCGCGCCAGAAGATGGTCGCGCTGGGAATATCCGACGATGCCGACGGCGATCATCGAACACACGAGAGCGACGGCCGCGAGGGAAAAGGATACGCCGGATGACGTTCGCACATTCGTACGAATGTGTCCGATGACGAGTGCGATGAATCCGACAACGACAGCGATCCATGCGCCGCGGGCGTAGGTGAGCAGCAACGCGACCGACATCGCGGCGGAACAGCATGACCAGGCGAGCGCGCGCCATTTGGTCGAAGCTGTCGCGGCGAGCCAGATGGAGAGGAGTAGTCCCACCGCGAGCCATCCGCCGAAAATGTTGGGATGCGGGAATCCGCCGTACATCCGCAGCACGCGATACGCGCCGTGTTCGACGACGGACACGCCCGGAAGTTCCGGGAGCTGCGTGGCGATCCCAAGCCATGGATGTCCGATGACGTTTTGGATCGCATATTGCCAGTAGCCCAACGCCACGTGCGGGATAAGCGAGATGGCCGTCCAGGTCGCGATCTGACGAGCAGAAACTCCGGATCGGATAATCGTCACACAAAAAAATACGAGCAGAAAAACCTGCAGCCACCACTGACCAACCGCGCGCATCGCCGACGGATCGAATGCGGTGGCTAAAAAAGTGGCAGTAAGGAGGAAAAAAAGAGGGAGCCTCCGCCACCCATCAATATGTGCCGATCGGTTCATTTTGATGGGTGGACGGATGAGGATCGTCGCGAGGATGAAAACCCAGGAGACATAGAACGACAGGCGCCCTTGTTCCCACGGCCAACCGGCGAGCGTCGCGTCCGAAAACCATCGCGTCTGCCAAGGAAGAGCAAGGACGGCGAGGCGCCAACAAATTGAAAAAGCGGGTGCGAATTTCATACACGAATCCCACGAATGCGGCACTCGTCTTCATACCGCCGCCGGTATTCTTCACGGCGATCATCGACGTGGAACTTCAGCGCCTTGTCCGTCACGATGACCCGCGTGTCGCGATTCATGAGATTTCGGATCGCCGCCGGGAACGCGCGCGTCTGAATACCCCGCGCAACCGGTTCGAGCCAACGCGGCACTGGAATCCGAAGCCGCGGCGTCTGAACACGGAAATCCGGCGGCGGAATCCACCTCGTCGCAAACGCATGACGGGACGTGATGGCCGTATTCACGGCCCAAAACTCCGCCGAAATCCCGTCGTCATACAGCGGCAGCAGGGACAAAAACCAATACCGGAAATACGGGTCATCGGGCGTCAACATGTGCGAGGAAAGGTCGAGCCCGTCGTCCGTCACGAAATACGAAAGGCACACCGCGTCGCGTTCCCCTTCCCCGGGGCGCCGTCGGGCCAGCTTGAACGGAAGCGTGGCGAGGCCTCGCGTCGCCATAATCGTCCCGGTTCGGATAATCGCGAAAAAATCCAGGTCAGCTTCATTGCGGGCGTGGCCGAGCGCGGTCGTATTGCAGAGCGCGACGAACCGGACCGACGAACACCGCGCAAGCCATCCGGCGACTCTCCGCGCGGTACGCAGCTTCCGCGGCGTAAACATTTCATCCTCGTGGCGCGTCCGTTTTTCATCCGCCGACTCCTGGAGCGCCCTCCAGGCGCCTTCTTTTGTGATCGACGCTCCGTCTGTTTCAAGCGTCGAAAGCAGCTCCGTCCGCGTCGGGGCATGTCCCCACGTTGCATGAAACGCGTGCGTCCTCTTCATGTGTCTTTCTGCTGCGCGAACGGCGTCGTGGGCACGCGGATCGCGAGCCGCACGGCTCCGGATGGAACCGTCCCGTCCGTCACGACAATCTCCTTCTCGCCGAGCGAGATCACCTGCGTCCAGGCGATGCGGAGCTCCTGATCCAGGAATCCGGGAATGAGCCCGCGCGTTCGAACGACCAAAAATGCCAGCCGCCCGGTTTCGGTATCAATCACGAGATCCGTAAGTTTTCCCAACGGAGAACCGGAACGGGTCCGGACCGGCAACCCCATCAAACGCCGCTGGCTGCATTGCATGCTCCCAGCGTAGCGAATCGCCTTGGCTACGACAACTGCGGCGGGGCGTTCGACGGTTTCGGTTTCCGCAGAAACAACGCTTGTTGCGCGACGGTAAGCAAACTCATCACGAGCCAGTAGAGCGTAAGACCCCCCGGGAGCGAGATGCCGATGAACACCGTCACGAGCGGCATCACGTACATCATCTGTTTGTTCATGGCGGCGGCCATGCTTTCGTCCTTCGCGCCCGGCGCGGCGTCCACCTCCGGCGGAGGGGGCGTCGTCGGACTCGGTTTACGGAGGATCTGCCAGGACTGCCAGAACTGAACCGCGCCGGCGAGTACGGCGAGAGGATAATTCGCTTTCGCGAGGTCGATCACGCCGAACATGAGCGTATCGATGGTTCCGGGATTGGCGACGAACGGATAAAGCAGATTGAACCCTTTGGAATCCAACCCTTGCGACAGGGCGCGGTACAGTCCGATGAAAATCGGGAGTTGGATCAGAAGCGGCAAACAGGACGATGCCGGATTCACTTTCTCGCGCTTGTAGAGTTCCATGAGCTCCTTCGCCTGCGCGTCCTTGTCGTCTTTCAGGCGTTGACGCACCTCTTCGATTTTCGGTTGCAAATCCTGCAGTGCGCGCTGCTGCTTGATCTGGGCGCGCGTGAACGGATGAAGGACGACCTTCACGGCGATCGTCAGGAGGATGATGGCGATCCCGAGATCGTTGCCCGGAATCGCGTTGTAGAGCCAGACGAGAAGATTCAGGATCGGCTGGACGAGGACGGTGGTGAAGATGGAAGACATAGGAGGTTAGACGTCCGTCTTCGGGCCGGCGAGCGGTTCGCCGTTCGCCGTCGCGGCGACATCCTTTGCATCCGCTTCCGCCGCGGTTTCCGGCTGTTCGGCCGCTGTTTCCGCCTCTTTTTCAAATTCTCCGACGTCGGAGTCGGCGACGACCGAACCCCCTTCCTCTGCGATCGTGATTTTCCAATTCGTAAGCTTCGCCGCGAGACGGACGTTCTGCCCGCCCTTTCCGATGGCGAGCGAGAGCTGGTCCGGCTGGACCTTCACCATCGCGAGGTGATCCGCATGGCGGAGCTCCACGTTCGTGACCTTGGCGGGACTCAACGCGTTCTTGATGTAATCGGCGGGTTCTTCGGACCAAAGAACGACGTCGATCTTCTCGCCGTTCAATTCGCGAATGACCGTCTGGATGCGCGTCCCGCGCTGGCCGATGCAGGATCCGATCGGATCGATCGCGTCGTCGTTCGTCGTCACCGCGACCTTGGTGCGCGACCCGGCCTCGCGGGCGATGTTCTTGATCTCCACGACGCCGTTCAGGATTTCCGGAATTTCCTGCGCAAACAGCGCGGCGACGACGCCCGGACTCGACCGCGAAAGCCGGATTTCCGGCCCTTTCGTGGTCATGACCACTTCCCGCAGCAACGCCTTGAGTCGCGTGCCGGGAAAATACCGTTCGTTTTCGATCTGATCTTCCGGCAGGAGCACGCCGGTCGCGCGGCCAAGGTCGATCAGCACGGCGCGTCCCTCGCGCCGCTGCACCGTCACGTTCATAAGTTCGCCTTCGCGTCCCTTGAAATCGCTGAAGATGACGTCGCGTTCGGCTTCGCGGATCTTCTGCATAATCACCTGCTTCGCGGTCTGGGCCGCCATGCGGCCGAACGCGGCGGGAATGGACATCTCGACGCGGATCTCTTCGCCGACTTCCGCATCCGGTTTCAAGTCGCGCGCGTCGGACTTCATGATCATCGTTTTCGGATTGAAGAGGAATTCCTCCTCCCCCTCTTCCTTCGGCGCCTCTTCTGCGGCCGCGCCGGGAAACGGTTTCGGCCCCATTCCGACGACCCGCTTGGCTCCGTGCGCGGCCTCGAACCGCTCAAAATAATCGTCAGGCAGCTCCATGTCCTCGACGACCTCTTTCACGTCGAACACCCGGACGCCGGCCGTGCCTCCGTCGTATTGTTCCGGATCGAATTCAACCTTGATATTCTGGTTTTTGCTGCCGAAATCCTTCCGGTACGCCGCGCCCAACGCGGATTCGACCGCCTCAAGGACGGATTCGTAGGAGATGTTCTTTTCATCGCAGATCTGACGCATTGCTTGGGAAATCGCGGAAGCCATAGGAGGGGGAAACTTTTTATTAAAGAACTCGCTCCATCCGGAACGAGTCAATGAACGAAGGATATCACGCTCGAAGAATCTTGACAAGAGGCAAGATGCCGGTTAGATTGAAAGCCCTGAAACGCACCTTCGATTCCCACAACCTACAGCCCACGAGGTTTGAATTCATGGATCTGGCTCCCCCTTCAAGCAAGCGGCTGCGCACGGCCGAGACCGACATCTCCGTCGTGGCGAAAAGCCCGGCGATGCAGGAACTTCTGAACCGCTGCATCAAGTACTCGATGCGCGGATGGTACGTCACCATGGTCACGCCCCCGGATGACGCATTCGAGTTCAACTCCTTCGTGAAGGAGATCGTCTCGAGGCGGCTCGTCTCCGAACCGCACGTCGTCTCGCCCACGGACACGACGGTGCTGTGGCGGAATTTCGAGGAATGCGCCGCGAGCGATCGCGGGCTCGTCATCCTGAAGGCGGAAGCGCTCACGGAGGCGATGCTTGACGAGCTGGCCCGACTCGAACGGAACGGAAGGTCTCGACAGGTGCTCATCGTCAACTTCCGCTCGAAGAGCTGGCTCGAACGTCGCATGGAAGAGTGGCCGAAGGCGGTGAAGAAATCCTTCAAGCCGAAGCCGCTCCGGTGGCCCAAGCTCGGAGCGCGGAAGGCGGACCTTCCGGCGCTCGCCGACGCGCTCTGCGAGACGCTCGTTTCGCAGGACGGTTCGCGACGCGCCAAGCTTGCGCCGGCAGCGAAGGAGATGCTCTTCGTCGACACGTACAAGAGCGTCGCCGCGCTCTACCAGCGCATCCGTGACGGATTCGATGTCATGCTCCGGACGAACGAGCCGACGATCGTGCCTCGCCACCTCATGGTGGCTTCGAACCCCCGCCAGCGCGCGAACCTGTTCTCCTCGCCGGCCATCCCGTAAGCCAACGTGGCTCCGGGCTCTCTCCCCTCCCCATGCGGAGGGTTTTTTCTTTAAAGTTCGTTGATGGACATTCGCTCATTCGCACGAATGAGCGAATGAGACGGAGGGTTGACAGTTCGACCATTTTTTGGTATTCAGAACGCGTCCTTTCTCAATCGTTTCGATACGAAACACACGGAGGAGACATGCGGAAATTCAGCATCAACGACATGGCGGCGTTCTCCAGCGCGGCGTTCTTCTTTCTCTTCGTCGCGTGCGGGACCGACAACAACGGCCCCACCGGCCCGGGTGCGGGCGGGTCCGGCGGCGGGTCCGGCACAGGAGGCGGCGGGTCCGGCGCGCAATGCGACGACGGGTTCAGCTGCACGATCGACGTGTTCGCGAACGGGTCGTGCTTGCACACCATCGGGCCGATGAGCGGCGAGACGGCCTGCCCATCAGGCAGCTATTGCGAGCTCAAAAAGGGCTGCATCCAAGCGCCGCCATGCGCCGAAACGCAGGATTGCATCGACCTCTGGAAGGGCGACGCATGCAAGCAGAAGATCTCCTGCGACCCCGTGAGCTCGCTCTGCACATTCCAGTACCTCGACAAGGACGAGGACGGCCATCCCCCGCCGATCTGCGGCGGCGGCGACTGCGACGATTCCGACCCGGATCGGTTCCCGACCAACATCGAGGGGTGCGACGGAGTGGACAACGACTGCGACGGCACGCCGGACAACGGCGCGACGTGCGCAAGCCCGCTCGAGAGCTGCCAGCAGGGCGCGTGCAAATGCAAGCCCGCGAACGCTTGCGACATCAACGAGTGCGCCGACATCCTGACGGATCCGCTGAACTGCGGCGGATGCGGCAAGCACTGCGGCCCGGGATCGTGCGTGAACGGCGCGTGTGAGTGCGGCGCGTTCACGAAGTGCGGCGACACGTGCGCGAACCTCAAGAACGAGTACTATAACTGCGGCAGCTGCGGACACTTGTGCGAAGCCGACCAGACGTGCGTGAACGGCGTCTGCAAATGCCCGAACGGAACGGACAAGATCTGCGACGGCATGTGCGTCGATACGAAGGGTAACCCGAACCACTGCGGGGCCTGCGGCAACATCTGCGCCGGAGCCGAATGCGACTGCGCGAACGGCGAATGTACGTACGAGCCCTCGTGTTCCGGCGGCGGCGCCGGCGGCGGCGCGTGAAGCAACCTCCCCCTGCGATTCCCCCTTGATCGCAGGGTTTTTTGTTTTTTGCATATTCGTTTATTCGTACGAA
>JACQMO010000007.1 GCA_016203535.1 Candidatus Uhrbacteria bacterium
GACCCGCTCATATGGAAGAACGGGACGTCGGCTTCGCCCGCGACCGCGCGCGCCAGGAGCGTCTTGCCGGTGCCCGGCGCGCCCTTGAGGAGGACTCCTTTCGGGATCTTCGCCCCGAGTGCGACGAATTTTTCCGGCGTACGCAAGAAGTCCACGATCTCCGTGAGCTCCTCTTTCGCTTCCTTCGCGCCCGCGACGTCCGCGAACGAGACCTTATTCTTTTCGTCTTTTTGGATTTCGCGCGCGCCGGACTGCCCGAACATGAGCGCGCGGTTGCTCTGTCCCTGCACCTGCCGGAGGAAGAACCACATGAGCCCCAGAATGATGATGAAGGGGATCACGTTCGGCAGAATCACGGCCGCCCAGTACCCAGCGCCGGAACTTTCTTTGACTTCCACCGGGACTTCGCGCAGCTTCTCGGAAGTCACGCCGTAGTTTTTCAGGACTTCGGACAGGGATTCGCCGGATTCCTTCTGGACGACCGCCTTGGTTTCATCCTTGAGCGAAACATCGACGTTTGATCCGCGCACGACAATCGAGCGCACCCGGCCCTCTTCGATGTTTTTCGCCAACGCGGACAGGTCCATCGTTTTCGTGGTGCCGACGTTCACGAACGCCAATGTCGTTCCGACGAGGAGAAGGGCGCCGAGGAACAGCAGGATGTTGCGGACGGTTGGGTTCATGGTGCTCGGTTTCAGGCCTTCTGCGGTTCAGAGACCTCTTCTTTGTTTTTTTTGAGCGACAGGCCGAGGCGGTGGTTTTCCGGATCGATCGAGACGATGCGGAACTCGAATTCGTCTCCCATGCGCGCGACTTCGTTCACGTCCTTCACGGGCTTGTTCGCCAGCTCGCTGATGTGGGCGAGGCCGTGGATTTCCGGATCGAGTTCCACGAACAGGCCGAACGGGTTGATTTTCAGGACGCGGCCCTTGACCAGCTGGCCGACCTGGTATTTTTCCGCCACGTTCTTCCACGGGTCGGGAACGAGCTTTTTCATGGAGAGGAAGATTTTCGACCCTTCGATGTTGATGATTTCTGCGCGGACATGGTCGCCCGGCTTCAGGACGTCGCGCGGATGGTCGATGCGCTGCCACGCGATTTCCGAAATGTGGACCAACCCCTCCAGGTTCGCGTCGAAGCGGACGAATGCGCCGAAATCCGTGACGGCCGTGACATCGCCTTCCACCATGTCTCCGATCTTGTATTTGGCGATGACCCCTTCCTGCTGGGTTTCCCAGACCGCTTTCTCCGACACGATGAGTTTTTCGTCCTCCTCGTTCGCGTCGATCACCTTCACGTTCATGGACGTGCCGACGAGATCACGAAGTTTTTCGAGGATTTTCATTTTTTCCCCGCCCATGACGCGCGGGTAATTTTCCGGCGAGAGCTGGGAGACCGGAAGGAAACCGACGACGCCCTCGAGCCGCACGATGAGTCCGCCCTTGTTCGCGTCGAGGATTTTCACGGGCACGACGCTTCCGGCCGCAAACATTTCCTTGAGCTTTTCCCAGGCCTTCTTGCGTCCGGCGCCGCGGAGCGACAGCTCGAGCTCCCCGAACTCGTTTTCGAGGTCGATGACCGTGGCTTCGACCTCGTCGCCCACCGTGAGATGCGCGTTCGGATCCAGTTCCGGTCCGCGCACGAGCCCGACGGCGATGCCGCCGATATCCACGCGGATTTCGTTTCGGCCGACGGCGATGACCGTCCCTTTGACGACATCTCCTTTCTTCGGGAAGAATGCGCCGACGCCATCTTCGATCAATTTTTTCATTTCCTCGGACGTCGCGTTTTCACGGACGGCCGTTTCTGCGATTTGCATAGGTTTTTCTGTTACCCGGCCGGCGGCCAGGCCCCGGCGCCAGGGGCGTCGGAGGGAGTAATAAGGTGCGGGCACAATAGAGGAAGGAGGGAAAAATGGCAAGCCCCTCACTCCTCATCGACCCACGGGTCCTCGCAAAGAGTTCGGTTATTAGAAAATGGCTGAATAAAAGAAGAGCCCCGAGGGAATCGGAGCCGAGGGACCCACCGGAGGGTGGGAAAAGACGATGGAGAAAGAAAACGGGAGAGAGAAGAGAGCTGACCGGCGCACGTGCTTCACGTGTTATGGTTCGTCACGATGTGACGGTCAGCGGCGAGGCCTGCCTCTCGCCAACGAGGCCGCTCGTTTCCGAGCGTCCGCGCCTCTCGCTCTTGAGATGATCCGGTCCGGCGGTATTCCGAACCCTTCCGTTGCCAGCGCCACGAGTGTTCCGTAGTTCGCGTTCGGTACCGATGACCGTGGAAGCTCGTGCCTCCCCCGATCGGAACGCTGAACGAAACGTCTGCGCCGCCGCGTTTGCGGAGCGCATCGCTGCATCGCGGAGCTCGGGGCTCCATGGTGCGATGGAGGCGGCGGGCGAACCCACCCCCTCGTCAACGTGAAGATCATTCTCACAGGCCACACATCCGTTCCGTTCCACCCGACGTTTCGCGGAGGTTCCGGCGGCGGACACGAGGTCCGACACCGCTCTTCGCGGAGGTCGTGAGGATGTCAGCGCAAGGCGCGAGGCCTTGTGCAGGACGCGGTCCGGATGTGCTCAACACGACATGCGTGGCGGCTCGTTCGCGCATTGCAGGAGCGCGTCGAGTTCCAGAGAGACCATGTGCTTGCGGCTGCTGCCTTGCGGCACCCGCCGTCGAGAGCGGTCCCTCCGCGGGATCCCGTACCAAGCGTTTCGTGTCGACGTTTCGAGTTCTCGAAAGAACAGGACCTTCATCATAGGACTGCTTTGAAACAGGCGTCAAGGGACGGTTGTGGATATGTTATACTTTCCGCATGAATGACGTTTTCTTTTTGGATCTTCGCGATACGCCTCGGGTGGTGGACGCGCTCGTCGAGGCCATTCCATTTGCCGACGGCAAGTTGAAAGCCGACGCGGAAACATGGGTGAAGGACTACCGGGACGGGACGCGGCTTGACCGGGAAAAGCTGGCCGCGATGGCGCGGAAGGTGGCGCGCGCGACGTGGCCGGCGCGCGCTGCCGTGATGCGTCACTTCGCGCATGAAGGGGCCGACACGGAATGGACAACATTGAACGCCGCGGTCCGCCCGTCGACCGCGCATCTGATCAAACGCGTCCGACGCGCGGTGGATGCAGGAACGATCGATGAACTGTTACGGCACGCGGAGTCAGACACGGCGCTCCGCGATGAGGAGCGGTTGGAAATCGCGGAAGTGCGGAAGCATGTGCACGAAGATTTCTGGAAGGAACACGGGAAGACGCTCGCGCCGACCATCCGTGATCAGGAGCGCGTGCTGGAGGGATACGACAAACGGCTGGACGCCTTGCGCGAAACTGCGGCGGTTTTTCCGCCCGCGCTTCAGGATGAAGTTTTTTCCAAGATCAACCGGTACGAAGACCGGATCCTGTTCGGCTTGGAATCCGTCCCGATGGAAATCCTCGACAAGGAGGTCCAGTACTACAAGGAACAAAAAGAAATCAGCCCGCTCGAGGCGGGCTGATATTGGTTGATGCAGAACAGGGCCTGCCGGGGCTCGCGCCTTTCGCGGATTCGTTGGGTCGAACCGCGAGAAGACGTTCGCCCCGTCACCCGTTCTGCGTTTTTTTTGTTTCGTACTTTTTGCTTAGTATTTATTGATTGTTTTGTATCCGGTCCAGAGGACGTAGCCGGATTGGTCGATCAGATTCGCGCCGTAGCTTACGGCCGGTTGGTTGTAGTAGGGGCCGCCGGTCCAGCTGCAGGATGAGGCGCGGACGCACGTCTTTTGACGGACGCCGTTCACCAGGAGTTCGATCCGTTCGATGCCGTTTTGGTCGCTCGCGTCCGCCGTGAAGGTGATCGTCTGTCCGTACGAGAATCCGTTGTCGCGATTCGAGGTAACGGTGACCCATCCCGGCAGGTTTCCCGGCGAAGAGGTCGTGATGCCGTATCCGGGATTCACGACGAGGTTTCGCGTGTCGGACCAGGAGACGGTTCCGTTGGAATCCACGGCGCGTGCGGCGAGGGTCAGAAGCGAGCCGGACGGATAATCGGACGGCGAGAGATCGAGCGCGCATTCGACGTTTCCCTTGGTGCCATACAAGTTGCACGTCCGGCGATTCGTCCCATTGACCCAAATTTCGATCGACGAGATTCCATCATTATCCCACGCGCCGACGTGATACTGCGATGTGTAGGACAGAGTCGTGATGTATCCTGGGATCGTCCACGTCCAGACGGCGGGCGGAATGTTGGCGGCGCTCACCGGGGTCACGACCGGAAGCGGTGGGGTGGGAATGTAGGACGGAGGGGTGTAGAGAGAAGTCCCGCTGACGTACAGCGTTTCCGTCGCCGCATTCGTCGTATATCCGTAGCGGTCCGTCGCGCGCGCGCTGAACGACACATTGCGTGAGCTCGCTCCGTTCGTGTAATACGCGCTCTGGAATTCGCACATCTCGGCGTAGCAGGTTTTGATCTTAGCGCCGTTGACGTAGAGATCGACGCGGTCGATGCCGTTCGGGTCCGTCGCCGTTGCGCGATACGTGAAGGTCCCGCCGTTTGAAACGGAGAAGTTCGACGGGCTGCCCTGCGTCGTGAGCCGCGGGCCGTACGTCGAGGTGTACACGCCGCCACCGGAACCGTAGGACACGTTCGTCACGGTCGGCGCGGAATATCCGGACGTGAGCTTCACGAGCTTGGCGGTGAGGGGCGACGACGGACCGTACGGATGCGCGCCGTCAGAGATCGCTCCGCCGAGGAGGATTGTTCCGTTGCCATTCGATACGCCGGTGACGAAGTAGTCCTGGGTTTTGCCGAGATTCCATGCCCCGCCATTTTCGGACCACGTGAATGCCTGTTTCGAGTTTGCCACCATGACCCACTCTGATCCCGTCCAGAATCCTTTGTACTGGAGAATCTCCCAGCATCCATATCCGTCGACTTGGGCGCAGTGCGAATTGGCGATCGCCCGCACGGTCGATCCGGAAACGATTGCCGCTTTTGACTGTCCTCCGGCAATTCCATTTTCGAAAAAGATCGCGTCGTTTCCGTTGCTTTGCACCAAGGGCGTATAGGTTTCCCCGATCAGATTTCGCACCTCGTTCGAGATGTCCGTGAACGAGGAACCGGAATACCGGTACACGACGGAAGGGATCCAGCTCAATCCATTGTGGTATCCGGACTGTCCGGTCGTGAACAGCCACGCGTTTCCCGAAACGGGTACGATCGAAAAGGGGCACCAGTTGCTTTCTATTGAATTCATGCAGTACGGAAAGCGGCTCTGTGCCCGGATCGTGTTCAGCGCATCCTGGAATTTTTGCGGGAGTGAAATTTGAGAAGGCGTTGCGTTTGTTCCGGACCATTTCAACACGCGTGCCTTGGACGTGGTGACCAGCCATTCTCCATTTCGTCCGACAACCGAGACCAGCCCTTCGTCGTTTGAAAGCGCGGTACGGAGGGGAACCGTCAGATTCGTGAAACTCCCGTACTGGTATTTCACCAACTCAAACTGGTTATTTCGCGGCATGACATTCTGCAAAAACAACACGCTCTGACCGTCGGTCACGATGTCATCGACGCGCGTCATACCCGCGTTGCGGACGTCCAGGGTGATGTTCGACGTGGAGGCGCCGTCGGTGCGGTACACCTGGCCGCCGTTCCAGAGATCCTGGCCGTCGGTGAAATACCAGTAGCCGCTGGCGTAGGCCATGGCCCACACCGGACGATTATTTCGATACTGCACCTGGCCGGAGATGTCCGTCCATTGGTACGGGGTCGCGGCCGTAGCCGGAGCGAAACCGAGAAGCAAACCGGAGATTGCGGACAAGGCGACGGCAATGCGTTTCATATCAATACATATGGGGGTTAGTTGATCTGGTCATATCAATGTTTAGCGACGGAGTCAAGGGTCGTATGGAGGATTTTGGCTGCATGAAGCCACGCATCGGGATTCGGATCGATCGGAACCGGACGCGGGAATGTCAGAGCGATGCGCAAAGCTTCTACCCAATGGTGCGGCTTGGCAGGGTCGGCGAAGAACGTTCCCGGCGGGGCTGTCTCCGTAAGCGCGCCGGCGGTCGAGGCCACGCACGGCGTGCCGAACGATGCGGCTTCGTGGAGCGGCAGTCCGTAACCTTCATACCACGAGGGGTAAAGGAAGGCAGCGGCGTTTGCGTAGAGAGAGGCGAGCTCGGTGTCGGAGGGGCGAACGACATCGCGGCCCACGATGATGAGCTGGAGATCGCTGAAGGCTGGGTCGCGTCGCAGACCGTCAACGGCCGCGATGGCGGTTGCCGTATTTTTTCGCGGGTCGCCCCATCCGAGGGCGAGGATATAGGGGGAGGCGGTAGGCCGGTAGGCCGGTAGGCCGGTAGGCAGAGGGATAAGGGTCGGGCCGATGGGGAGGACCGTAATTCTTTCCGGCGGAATTCCGAGCAAGCGCACGGCATCCCGCTTCGTCGTCTCCGATACCGCAAGGAGATGCGCCGCTCCGCGGATGAGTTTCGCCGCGCCGACCGCGCGGTGCCACCAGCGCATTTTTCGAGGGAACCATTCTGGCTCGATTAAAAACGAAAGGTCGTGGAGTAGCAGCACATACGGACGCTTCATCGGCCCGACAAACCCGATATTCGGAAGAAAGACGCTGCCGATTTTCCCGGCGCGTTTCTCAACCACTCGGTCGAGCGAAGTGAGACCCGACAGACACGCCGCGCTCCAGAGCTTGTTGGGGATGTATATGTGAACTCGAGCGTCCCTTGCTGCTTGCTGCTTGTCACCGCAGCTGGCGGGATCCCGCTTACCAATAGTATTTAATGCTGTAGCGGGACTGCTTGCTGCCCATCCCGTCGTCGCAAGCACGATCGCGTCATTCGCCGCGACGGCGATGAACGCTTCGATCAGCCCGCGGCCGACGCGGCTCACTCCGCCGCCCGACGGGTCGACCATCGACCGCGCATCAACGAGCCAGCGCATGGTCGATGTACGCACGCATCTGTTCCGCGAACCGTTCCGTTGAGAACGCTTCGGCGTGCGCGCGGATCGTTTTCGGATCGAACTGCGTCGGGTCAAACCGGATCACCGCATCCCCGATGTCCTCCCAGGATTGCGTTTCCAGATGGATGCCGGTCACGCCGGGGATCACCGTCTCCTTCGCTCCGCCCTGGCCATAGGTGATCACTGGCCGTCCGGCCGCCATGGCTTCGACCACCGTGATTCCGAAGTCCTCGATCTGCGGGCTGATGAACCCGATGGCGTCGCGGTACAACGCCGCCTTTTCTTCGTCGCTCACATGACCGACGAATTCGGTTTTCGCTCCGGCGAACGCGCGGAGTTTTTTCATTTCCGGTCCGATGCCGAAGATTTTGAGCGGCAGGTTGAGTTTGGCGAACGCCCGCACCACGAGGTCGAACCGTTTATATCCGACGAGCCGGCCGCCGCAGAGCCAGTACGAGCCCGGGCCCGTCGCGACGGAAATTCCGGAGACGTCCACCGGCGGATGGATCACCCATGTTTCGCGTCCGTAATACCGTTTGATCCGCCCTTGGCTCGTCCGTGAATTCGTCACCAAAAAATCCGGCCGCTCCGCTGCGAGCCGATCCCATTGGCGCAGGTTGTGGAGCAGCGGCGGAAGCAACATGCGCATGATCGCCGGTTGGGGAAGGTCATTCAGGTATCCCAAACGTTCCTGCCACAGGAACCGCGTCGGCGTGTGGCAGTAGCAGATGTGCGTGCTCTCCGGCGCGGCGATCACCCCCTTCGCAAACGAACTTGAAGAAGAAATGACGAGGTCGAATCCGCTCAAATCGAGGTGCTCGACGGCCATCGGCATGAACGGCAGATACCATTGGTAGGCGCGGTGGGAGAGCGGCCAGCCGTCCAGGAACGACGTGCGGATGACGCGCCCTTTGAACCGTCCATGGCTCCGTTCGGGATCGTAAATCAGCACGAATGTCGGCGCATCCGGGAACATATCCTGCAGGACGCCCAGCACGCGTTCGGCGCCACCATCCTGCACGAGGTAGTCGTGAACCAATGCGACGCGACGCCTCGCAGGGAACACGCGCGTGCCGATCGGAAGCGCGGGCTGACTCGTCTCCGACATCCGTCTATCTTAGTCGGAAAAAATAAAAGCCCGCAAGCAATGCCTGCAGGCCATGCGGCAGGGTTAGATCCCCGAAGCCGCGAGAACGAACTCTTTGTATTGGCTCCAGCTGAGCCGACGTTTCTGCTCGAGCGCCGCCCGCGCAACTTCGAGCGCTCCCATGAGAAACGCATCCCAGAGCAGGAGCCGTTCAGATGTCGCGATGGAAAGTTCCCGGAGCGGGGGTCCCTCGCCGTTGTAGTAGCGCATGCAATGACGACGCATCCCGATGACGAGCTCGCAGAAGAGGAAATCGATCACGTCTTGGTACCGCTCCATCTTCTTCCTCGACGCGACGAACTCCAAGCTCTTCTGGTAGTCGCCTTCCGAACCGAGGAGTCGCTCGGTGTGCGGAAAGACCGATGACGTGTGCGGTTGCATCGTGCACCGCATTTCGAGAACCATTCCGAGCATCACACCTCCTTTCTCGGAAAGGTTCTTATAGCGCTTTTTTACGGTTGTGTCAATACACCCCCTTCCGGTAGAGGATGGTGAACGGCGTTTTGAGGGCGATGTAGAGGTCGAGGAAGAGTGACCAATTTTCGATATACCACGTGTCGAGACGCACCTCGTCTTCGAACTCGAGATCGCTCCGGCCGGAGATCTGTGCGAGCCCCGTGATGCCCGGACGGATCGCGAGGACGCGCCGGTGGTGCGGGAGGTACTTCGCCACTTCGCGCGGTTGGTGGGGCCGCGGCCCCACGATGGACATGTCGCCCTTCAGGACGTTCCAAAACTGCAGGAGTTCATCGAGCGACCATCGCCGCAGAAACCGTCCGACGGTCGTGATGCGAGGGTCGTTCGCGATCTTATACACCGGACCGCCCTTGATGCTTTGTTTCGCGATCAGTTCTTTTTCCAGTTTTAGTTTCTTCGCCGCGTCTTCAAATTGCGGGCCGATGGAATACTTGCGGTACATGGAACGGAGTTTGTAGAGCTTGAACGGATCGCCCCGTTCGCCGACGCGGATGTTCTGGAAAATGACCGGCAATCCGTCCTCGATCATGATGGCGATCATGGCGAGGAGGACGACGGGAAGCGTGATCAGGATGAGAAGAACCGCGAAGACGATATCGAACGCCCGTTTCGCGATGCGCCCCCATCCGTCGAGGGGCGTGCGCTTCACCTCGATGATCGGCGCGCCCGCGGCCGTGGACACCTCGATGTTCGTGAACGCGGCCGCGAAAAAATCCGCCAGATAATGGAAGGTGATGTGATGCTCCTCGGTGAACGCGATGAGATCGAGCGCGCGTTCTTTCGGAAGTTCCGGATCCGCGAGGAGCACGACGTCGACCCCCTGGGTTTTTTGGAGTTTAATGATCGCTCGTTTCGCCTCCTCGTCCCATCCGTCGAACTGTTTGAGCACGGTGAACCCGAGGATGGGGCGATGGGCGTACTCGCGCGCGATTCCCTCTGCGGTTTTCGACATCCCGATGATGACGACGTGACGATGTCCGATCCGGGCCTTGAGCAGGAGATGGCGAATCGCGCGGAGGATGAGCCGTACGACAAGGACGAATACGATGGAGAGTCCCCAGACGGCGAGCACGATGAACCGCGAAGTGGCGAGCTCCCTCCGGAAAAACACGGTGGCGATCAGGATCATGGCGCCGGCGGTGCACGCCAGCACGATCCGGCCGAATTCATTCCACGCTTTGCGCGGCCGCGAACTGTACAGTCCCGCGAGCGCGAAGAGGACCATCCACACGACAACGAACGTCCCGACCGTGCGGAGGTAATCGCGGAAGGGAACGTCTTGGAGCACCGGCAGCACCTCGGTCACGAAACGCGAAAATCGCAAGAGGTAGGCGGCAAGGCCCGCGCAAAACAACGCCACAAAGTCCAGCGGGATCAGGAGCGCGGTGAACGTAAGATCGATGCGTCGGATTCTCATGATCGAAAAAGTATATCGTGAAGGGAGAACGGTGTCATACATTGACGTGAAGGTCATTTTGTGGTAGATTCGCCATGTTCGGCAGGACAGATGGCCGCTCCATTGAGCATCGCGCTTGATGGGGAGGAAAGTCCGAACACCGTTCTTCGCAGCAATGCGACGTTCATGGAGAGCCGCTAACGGCGGCCGGGGTATAGCGAACGAAACGAAAGGACACGTGCCCAACGTTTCTTCGTAAGCCCAGGGAAAGTGCCACAGAGACAATACTAGTCCGCCTCAGGCGGACGAAAGGTGAAACGTAAGATGAGGTGATCGTGTCCGATCCGTCGGACCGACGCATTGCCACATCTTTCCTCCGGCGGTGACGCCGGAGCGCGGTAAACCCTCTCCGGTGCAAGAGCAAGTGATCTTGCGGGCAAGATCATCCCGAGGAGCCTATTGGCAACGAGGGACCTTGTGCGCGGATCAACTGGTAGCTCGCTCGAGGTGACGAGCAATCGTCATCCCAGATAGATGGTCATCGCTCCGACGTTTCGTCGGAGAACAAAATTCGGCTTATCGTCCTGCTGGAACGAAATCTCCCCGTTTGGGGAGTTTTTCGTTTGAGAGGGATGGTGGTCTATGTTACGATCAGCCCGTTGTGCGTATGAAACGGATCGCGATCACGGTCGGCGTCATCCTTCTTCTGGCTTCCGGCGTTGGCGCCTGGTGGTGGTCTTTGGGATCCGTTCCGTCGTCCGCGCCGCAGGAGGTCGTGCTGCGCGTCGAACGTGGGGGAGTCGAAGTGAAGCGCGCGGGGAGCGAGGAATGGCGGTCCGCGTCGGATCGGTTTTCCCTCTCCGAAGCCGACGAGGTCCGGACCGACGCGACCGGCCGGGCCGCGATCCGTTTTTTCAACGTGAGCGAAGTCCGGCTGCGGGAGAATTCATCGCTCGCGATCGAGACAGCATCGTTCGTCCCCGACCGGCCGACGACCGCCGTGATTCGGTTGAGGCTGATGGGCGGCCGGATCTGGTCGAGGGTTCTCCGCCTTTTCGATCTCGACAGCGCCTTCTCGGTGCGGACGGATACGGTGATCGCCACCGTGCGCGGGACGGCATTCGACATGTCGCGCGAACCGACGGGGACCGCGGTCTTGGTTTCCGATTCCGCCGTGCGGATGGCGCCGTCAGATGAGCGGGAGGAGTCGGGCGGTCTCATGGTGTCGGAAGGGTTCATGGCGCGGCGCAGTGACGGCGGCGAATGGACGCCGGCGGGGCGACTGGGTTCGGAGGAGACGGAGTCGGAATGGTTCCGGGGGAACGTCCAGGCGGATCGGGCGTTTACGGATGACGTGAAACTCGAGGTTGAAGACCGGCTGCGCGCCCGCACCGTGGCGCGGCCGGACCATGCGCTCTTCGGCCTTGCGCGGCTCTCGGAGCAGCTTCATCTTGCCGTGGCCGGCGACGGACGCGCGGAACTGTATGGACGCATCGTCGCGTATCGGCTGTACGGAATCACGTCGCTCCTTGAAGACGGCAAATCAGGCCTGGCCTTCCAGGCGTTTACCTCCCTGGAGCAGGAGTTGAAAAACGAATCGCCGTCTCCGTATCTTCGCCGGGCCGCCGCGGATGTCGAGTTTCTCTTCGAGGACGTCGGCCCGGATTCGCCGCTCTATCGGATGAAGCAGCGTTTGGAGGACGTGTCGCAGGCGTTCGCCGCTTCTGACGCCGCTGCGACGCTCTTCCAGCGCATCCGCGCGGCGGATTCCCGGTTGAAAGAGACGGCGTCGCTGTTGGACGCGGGAAAGCTTGATGAAGCGCGGACGACGCTCGATGCCGCGCGGCAGGGGATGCAGAACATCGAACGGGATCTGGAAACCGGAACAGGCATCGCTTCGGACCATGAGAAGACGCTCCGGGAAAAAGACGAAGCGTTGCGCGTCCGCGAACGCGAATTGGACGCGCGGCTCATGAGCGATTTGGCACCCGAGCCCGCGACGGCTGCGACGTCAACGACCGTCCTTCCCGTTGCCACGAGTACGCCGGAAATCGCGCCTCCTCCCGTGCCGACGCCTCCCGCGATCATCCCCGTCGCGTCTCCGCCGGATGCGGTTGCTCCTCCGCCGGTCGAAGCGCCGTGGGACACGATCACGCTTACCGCCACGCCGAATCCCGTCGAGGCGGGACAGACGGCGCAACTTCGCGTGATCGGATCGAGAAGCGACGGCACGACGGCGGACCTGACGTCTCTCGCGTCCTTCGCGCTGTTCGGAAATCTTGGGTCATTGAACGGTCCGAGCTATCAATCGTCCGTCGCGGGGTCCGTGACCGTGGAGGCCGCCGTGCTTGACCACGGCGTGAACAAGACCGCGCGGACCTCCATCACGGTGCTCGCGCCGGTCGTCCTGACGTCGCTCACGCTCACGCCGAACGGCGGAACATCGCTCCGGACCGGACAAACCGTTTCCCTGACCGCGACGGCCGTGTACTCGTCCGGACTCACCAAACTCGTCACGCCTTCGGCGACGTGGATGAGTTCTGATTCGTCCATCGCCTCCGTATCGCTCGGAACCGTCATCGGAGGGTCGAAGAGCGGAACCGCGACCATCACCGCCGCGTATTCGGAGGGCGGGAAGACCGTTACGGCGGCGCTCGACGTCCCCGTGACATCATCCTTCTCGCAATGATCACGACGACGCGGAAAAAAAATCTTCGGCCCTTTCTGGTCGGCGGCGCGGTCGGACTCGCGTTCGCCGCCCTGTCGCTTTCCGGCGCCCTGGAGACGTGGACGCTTCTCGCAAGCGACCGGTTTTTCCTGTCGCGTCCGGCGGATCCGTCCATCGTGGTCGTCGCGATCGACGACGCGTCGCTCGGCCAGATCGGACGCTGGCCGTGGCCGCGGCGGGTCCATGCGCAACTGATCAAGAATCTCGCGGACGCCGGGGCACGGGTCATCGGGTATGACGTGAATTTCCCGGAACCGTCCGATCCAGAAAACGATGCGGAACTTGAACGCGCGATCCGTGAGGCGGGAAACGTCGTTTTGCCGGTTGAGCTGCAGATTCGTCAACAAAAAGGAGAATTGTCGTTTGATCCCTCGGTCGTCGTCTCGCCGATTCCAGCGATCGGCGCGGCCGCCGCGGCCACGGGCCACAGCAATACGCCGCCGGACGTTGATGGGACCGTGCGGCGCGTCCCGATCATGGTGTCCGCACGGGATCGTTCGGTGGTTCCCGCTTTCGCATTGCAGGCCTTCCGCATCGCCGCGCCGGGGCGGGACGTTCCTCCGCGCGTCCTCGATCGATATGGCCGGCTCTCCATCAATTTCAACGGACAGCCGCGAACGATATTTCCGACCATTTCCGCCGTTGAGATCGTCCGCGGCACGTTCGACAAGGGGAGCGTGGCAGGGAAGACGATCTTCGTCGGCGCCACCGCCGCAGACCTCCACGACGACCGCCTCGTCCCGACGTCGCTCGGGCTTCCGATGCCCGGCGTTGAAATCCACGCCTCCCTCTACGACACGTTGCTCACGAAGCGCTGGATCGTCCAGACGCCGTTCTGGTTCGGACCGGTTCTGATCCTTTTGCTCGGTATGGCGCTCGGCGCCGTGATCCCCGTGATCCGCGCGCGGTACAGCTTGCTTCTTACCCTCGGGCTCTGGATCGGGTCGCTCGTGACGGCGATCGTCCTCTTCGACCGCGGTCGGGTCATGGATGTCGTGTGGCCGTCGCTCACGCTCGTATTCGCCTATGCCGCGGTGACAGTGGAGCGGCGTATGACCGCCGATCAGGAGCGCCGGGAGCTGAAAACGGCGTTTTCCCGGTACGTCGCTCCTGCGGTCGTCGACGCGATCATTGAGGATCCGTCGCGGCTCAAGCTCGGCGGGGAGAAGCGGCGCATGACCGTCCTTTTTTCCGATATCCGGGGGTTCACGACAATCTCCGAGTCGCTGTCGCCGGAAACGCTCGTTGAGCTCATGAACGCGTATCTCACGGCGATGACGGATATCGTGTTCGCGAACGGGGGAACGCTCGACAAGTACATCGGCGACGCGGTGATGGCCTTCTGGAACGCGCCGTTCGACCAACCGGATCATGCAGCGCGCGCGGCGAAGACGGCGCTTGAGATGCAGGCGAAACTCGCCGAGATGAACCGCGCCAAGGCATTTCCGAACGGGATTCAGCTGAAGATCGGCGTCGGCATCAACACGGGGGAGATGATTGTCGGCAACATGGGATCCGAAACGCGATTCGATTACACCGTCCTTGGCGACAACGTGAATTTGGGTTCGCGTCTGGAGAGCGTCACGAAGGACTATGGGGTCGGAATCATTTTGTCCGAAGCGGCGAAGAAAGAGGCGGGGAGCGTTTTCAAGACCCGAAAACTCGATACCGTGACGGTCAAGGGCAAGACCGAGCCGGTCGTCATCTATGAACTCCTTGATTGAATTTTTTTCAAACGTCCAAAACGTGCAGGAGGTCATCCGATGGGGCGGATACGCCGCGCTCATCGCCATCGTGTTCGCGGAAACGGGATTATTTATCGGATTCTTTTTGCCCGGCGATTCATTGCTTGTGACGGCCGGGCTCTTCGCCGCGAAAGGGGATCTGAACGTCCTCATCCTGTTTCTGGTTGTCGCCGTGAGCGCGATCGTGGGGGATGCGGTGGGGTTTGAGATCGGACGGCTGACCGGCAAAAAGATTTTCGCGCGCGAGGATTCGTGGCTATTCAAGAAAAAACACCTCGAACGCACCCAGCGGTTTTACGAGAAACACGGTGGAAAAACGATCATTCTCGCGCGGTTTATGCCCGTCGTGCGCACGTTCGCGCCGCTCGTGGCCGGCGTCGCGGGGATGCCGTATCGCCGTTTCGCGCTGTTCAATATCACGGGTGGGATCGGGTGGGTCGGATCAATGGTGGGGATTGGGTATGTTCTCGGCCGCTCCATTCCGGACATCGACAAGTATATTCACATCGTCATCGCCGTCGTGATTTTCCTCTCAATTCTTCCCGGAATCATTTCGTATCTCAAATCCGGCCACTGGAAACGGTGGTTTGAGAAAAATAATAAAAAGCAGGTCAGCCCGTAACCGTTCTTTGGAGCAAATCCGCAGGCGATAGCCGAGGACTTTTACCTCCCTATTCCCACACGTTCCCTCACCACGCACATCTTCTGACAGGCGATTTCCTGCGCGGCGTCGCGACCCTTGTCTAGTAGCTTCGTAAGTTCCGACGGATCTTTCTTGTACTCGTCCAACTTTTTTTGGATCGGCGCGAGCATCGTGACAATGGCGTCGCCAAGCGCCGCCTTGAATTCTCCATACCCCTGCCCCTCGAAGTCTTTTTCGATGTCCTTGATGTGACGCCC
>JACQMO010000006.1 GCA_016203535.1 Candidatus Uhrbacteria bacterium
ATACAGGATTAATAATCCAACCCCGTAAGTCCCGGCTTAGAATTTTTGGCTTTTGACATATAACTTTTGACTTACCTCTATGCGCTTCGCCTGCACACAAGAGAATCTGTCCCAGGGACTGAACATGGTCGGTCACGTGACCGGTAAGAACGTGAATCTCCCCGTGCTCGGGAACGTTCTTCTAAAAACCGACGGCGGAGGGTTGCGGTTATCCGCGACGAACCTGGAGGTCGCGGTGAATTGCATCGTCCGCGGAAAGGTGGAGGCCGAAGGTGAATATAGCGTTCCGGCCAAGCTCCTTCTCGAATACGTTTCACTCCTTCCGTCAGGGAAGGTGGAAATCGCATTGACGGACGAGGGGCTCGAGGTGCGGTCGAATGAAAAGGAGACGGTTTTTCGCGGGATGCCCGCGAGCGAATTTCCGCTGCTGCCGACACCGGTGAAGGGAGCCGGGTTCCGCCTTCCGGCCGGAGAATTCCGCCGCGCGCTCCAACAGACGTGCTTTTCAGCGTCCGTGTCAGAATCGCGCCCGGAGCTCTGCGGGGTCGCCTGTTTTTTTCGGACGGCTGGCGGGACGAGAGAAGCCACCTTCGCGGCAACGGACTCGTATCGGTTGGCGGAGCGCCGCATCCCGTACACGGGAGACGGGTCGGAAACCACGGGGATCGTCCCGAGCCGGTCTATGCAGGAGATGTCGCGTATCATCTCGAGTTACAAAGACGAGCTGAATAGCGAGCCGGAGGCCGCGCTCGCGTTCACGGAGAACCAGCTGGTCATGACCTACGGCAGCGTTGAGCTCGTGACGCGGCTTCTTGAGGGGAAGTTCCCTCCCTATCAGGAGATTATTCCGAAAACGTTCAATGCGCAGGCGGTGCTGGCGCGGGATGAATTCTTGAAAGCGGTCCGCGCAGCAAGCTTGTTTTCCCGGCAGGGACTTTTTGACGTGCATATCATGTTCGATCCGGAAAAAGGGATCTGTCGTGTCTCGTCGGCCGACCAGGGCACGGGGAAGACGCAGACGCAGTTGGCGGGAGCCATTGAGGGGGCGCCGGCGTCCGTGACGCTGAACTATCGGTACGTGATGGACGGGGTCTCGGCGATCCCGACGGAGAAGATCCGGGTGTGCCTGATTGATGGGAATAGCCCGGTGCTGATCCTGCCGGAGCCCTCCGAAGAGGCGTATCGGTATCTGGTGATGCCGATCCGGCAGTGACCGCGAGCTATTCGACGTACATGGTTACTTTTCCCCCCGGCACGGCCAGGTCGTCCTGCGTCGTCACGACGGGGAACAGGTAGTACGTGCCGGCGGCCGGCGCGGAGGTCCAGGTGATTTCAAGACGTGAGCTGTCGGGCGTGAGCGCGGTGGCGAGGATCCGCGCGATCCCCGTTTGGGCGTCTTCGAGAAAGAGATCGACTTTTTTGGCTTGAGAAACGTCGGAGAGCGAGATCTGGATCAGCGCCGGAAAGGACGCCGCAGGAAGTTTGGTTCCGGACGTCGGCGACGTGATAACGGCGGAAAGCGATGACGGTTCAGCGAGGAGGTTGACGGTCACGGTCGCGGAACCCCGATTCCCGACGTCATCGTAGGCCGTGACGGTGAGATCGTGATAGCCGACGCCGATGGAGTTCGGCAAAAACGCCGAGATCGTTCCGGAACCGCCGAGCGCCGTGCCGATGACGACGCCTTCCATGCGCGCCTCGACACGCCGGATGAGACGCGGAGCCGCGGCGGACGCCTGGATCAAGGGCTGGCGCGTCTGCCAGACGTCGCTGGCGATCGGAGACAGGATCGTGACGACCGGCTGGTTCTCGGTCGTATGGATGTCATCCTCTTCCGTCGGCGGCGTGGAGGTCGTGTTCCAGGACTGCTTTTCCACCCAAGCTGCGACGCCCGCCTCCCAGTTCCGGAACTGCGGATCGCGGGCCGGATCCGACGGCGCGGGTCCGCGCGGGTCGTCCTTGTCCACGTACCACAACTCGCTGTGCGCCTCGTAGTACGCCCGCTCCTCGACGAGCTCCGGCGGGGTGAGCGGGGTCGCGCGTTTTCCGGTGACCTTGTCGATCGGCACGCGCTGTTCGTGCGCTTTCCCAAGCAGGAACGGCTTGGAGGTGGCGGCGGGCTGCGGCGGCGGGAAGGATTCTGCCGGGGCGTCCTCGAGCGCCCGGCGCATGAACCCGTTCCAGATGGGCGCCGCAATCACCGACCCATCCGCGCCGCGCTTCATCTCCGCGTTGTTGTTGTTCCCCACCCAGACGCCGGCGACGAGCGACGGCGTGTAGCCGAGCGTCCAGGCGTCATGGTAGTTGTTCGTCGTGCCGGTCTTCGCGGCGGCGGCCCTGCCCGGGAGCGTCAAAAAGTTTTTCGCGCCGAAAATGTACGCGCGGCTGTCATTGTCGCTCAAGACGTTCGTGATGGTGAGCGCGGCATTCCGTTCGACCGCTTGCGCGCCGTCGCCCGGCGTCCATTCTTCGAGCGTTTTTCCGCCGGCGTCCTCGATCTTCAGGATCGCCGTGATCGGGTGTTGGACGCCCTGGTTGGCAAACGCGGCATAGGCGTTCGCGTGCTCGAGGAGCATCACCTCTCCCCCGCCAAGCACGAGCGAGAGCCCGAACCGGCTCCGGTTTGCGAAGGTTGTGTACCCGAGAGATTCCGCGAAGTCGAGCACGCGGCCGACGCCGACGAGATAGAGCATCTTCACCGCCGGGATGTTGAGCGATCCTTGCAGTGCCATGCGCGCCGAGACCGGTCCGTGCTCCTTCAGGTCGTAGTTTTTCGGCTCGTAATCCTTCGGATCCGACTTGAACACCGTGTTCACGTCCCAGAGCGCCATCTCCGGCGTGTACCCTTTGAGAAATCCGGCGGTGTAGACGATGGGCTTGAACGACGATCCCGGCTGCCGCGGGCGGATCGTGACGTTCACCTGCCCGTCATGCTCCGTATCGAAAAAGTCCTTGGAGCCGACCATCGAGAGAATCTGTCCGGTCTTCGGATCCAGCGCGACGAGGGCGCTGTTCGTGAATCCGTACCGTTCGCCGCGCTCCTCGACGCCCTTCCGGACCTCTTCTTCGGCGATCTGCTGGAGTTTCCAGTCAAGCGAGGTAATGACGTTGAGGCCGCCTTGCTCCACCTGCCGTTGGCCGTAGGTCTCGATGAGTTGCGAACGGACGTACGTCACGAAGTGCGGCGCCTTGATCTCGCCGATTTTTTTCGGTAGTAGTTTTTTCAGGGTGTCGACGGCCTTGGCCTCGTCCGCCTGCTCCCGCGTGACGTATTTTTGCTCGACCATGAGATCGAGGATCAGATTCCTCCGCTGCACCAGCTTGTCGCGGTTGTCTCCGCGCGAACCCGTGCCGTAGGGCGAATAAAAATCCGGTGCCTGGGGGAGCGCGGCCAGAAGCGCGGCTTCGTCGAGCGCGAGATCTTTCGCGCGTTTCCCGAAATAGCTCTGGCTCGCCGACTCGATGCCGTAGAGCGTCGATCCGTACGGGATTTCGTTGAAGTACAGCTGGAGGATCTGGTCTTTCGAGTATCGGCGCTCGATCTGGAGCGCAAGAATGATTTCCTTCAGCTTCCGGTCGAGACGTTTCTCGTTCGTGAGGATTGCGTTCTTCACGAATTGCTGGGTGAGCGTGGACGCGCCTTGCGCCTTCCGACCGGAAAGGACGTCGATCACGATCGCCTTGAGGATGCGGCCAAGGTTGATGCCGCGGTGCGTGTAAAAGGTCTTGTCCTCGACCGCGACCGTCGCCCAAATCGCGACGTCCGGGACCTCCGATATGGGGATGAGCGTCCGTTTTTCCTGGCCGTGGATCTCGTAGAGCAGCGTTTCCCCGGTTCGATCGTAGATTTTCGTCGATTGCGGCACGGCGCGTTCCAGGAGCGTGTTCGGATCCGGGAGGTCGCGGCTGTACCAGGCAAAGACGACCGTCAGCCCAAGGGAACCGGCCAAAAGCAGGCCGGCTGCCGCGAGGGCGACCGTCGTCGCGAGCGATTTGGCATGCGGGATCCGCGAAGCAAGCCGGTTTTTTACCCGGCGTTTCAGTGATCCGCTTTCGTCAAATCCGATCCGTTTGATGGGCATGAACTCGCTTTAGAAAATTCGCTTCGTTGAGCCAAAAAGTATGGTATATCCCTTGACAAAAAAGGGCAAATATGATATGGTTTCGCCTTCGGATCGACACGTCCCACCGCAACGGTGGGATTTTTGATCCGGGAAACATATGGATTATCCCAATGCGATTCGTACGCTTTCCCCCGCCGCGCGCCGCGGATTGTTTCTGCTCGCCCTCATCGTGACGCTGACCTCCGTCCGCGTCCAGGCGGCAGAGGCGTCCGAGGTCCTGCCGGACGTTCCGGCGTGGCTCGCGGATGCCGTTGAGACCACCCAGGAACGCGGGATTGTCGTCGCCAAGCGCGTCGACGGCGTCCTCCCTGCGTCAGCGGAAAAACCGAAGAAAGTCTGGAACACCGTGAATGCGCCGGACCTCGAGACGCCGGTTGAATATTCATCCGACGCGGCGGTCCGGACGATGGTCGTGGCGACCACGGCGTATAACTCGGAGCCCGGCCAGACGGATGCGACGCCGTTTACCACGGCGAACGGAACCCGCGTGCGCGACGGGATCGTCGCAGCGAACTTCCTGAAGTTCGGAACGCGGATCCGTATTCCGGAATATTTCGGCGACAAGGTGTTCGAGGTCCATGACCGCATGAATGCCCGCTACACCCAGCGCGTGGACATCTGGATGCTCCAGAAATCCGAAGCCCTCGCGTGGGGCGTCCGCCGCGTGAAGATCGAAATCCTGCCGTGAATAGGTAGCAAGTAGCAGGAAGCAAGCAGCAAGGGATCCTCCGGAATTTCCGGAGGATTTTGTATGTTCCCCTGCTACATGCTGCTTTTCCCCAGTGCCCACCGGCACGCATCGTACAATTCCGGCGTCATGTTGTAGTTCGTGAGCTCCAGAAGCGTTGACCATGCTTCATCGACCATCCCTTGCCCAAGGGTCACGAACTGCGAGGGATCCGAGAGCGAGCAGAGGAAGTTCAGGTTGATCGCCCGTTGGTGATTTGCGTCCGCGTACGTGAAATAGCCGAATAGTTTGTCGCAGGACGTTTCCAGACCCGCATCCTCGCGCGCGCATCGCTCCACGGCCGCTTCCGGCGTTTCGTTCGGCTGCACGACCCCGCCGGGCGTTTGCCAGAATCCGGGCAGGAACGGGTCATCCTCCCGTCGTTTCAGAATGAGAAGCCGTCCTTGCGGGTCGAGGATAAACCCGCATGCGGTGAGCTTGAAGAGATTGGTTGGGTCCATATGGAGCGGAGTATAGCAATCGCTCGACAATGTGAGATCTCATTGCTACCATCGGCGCAAAACAATTTGATCAAGGCGTGGTAGCCAAGTGGTAAGGCAGGGGTCTGCAAAACCCCTATTCGCGGGTTCGATTCCCGCCCACGCCTCCATGAAAAATATCGCCAATCGGCGATTTTTTTATGCTATCCTCCCGCCATGCTTCTTTTTGCCCACCGCGGAAGCCATGACCGGCAGACGAGCGAGAATACGATCGCGGCGTTTGAACGGGCCGTCGAGCGAGGATGCGACGGGATCGAATTCGACCTTCGCATCTCGCGCGACGGCGTGCCGGTGGCCGTGCATGATGAGAACCTGCACCGCGTCGCCGGCGACGCGCGACGGGTGCGGGATCTTGCCTCGAAGGAGTTGCGCGACGTGGTGTTGCGGGGACACGGACATATCCCGACCTTGAATGAAATCACGGCATCCATTCCCGCACCGACGCTTTTTGATATCGAAGTGAAGGACCGTGACGTCCTCGAGATCCTCATCAAGAAACTCCAGACCAGTGCCGGACTGCGGCAGCGCACGATCGTGTCGTCCTTTGTGCTTGATGATCTTGTGCAGATCGCGAAAACCCTCCCGGAAGTTCGGACGCTTCTCCTGCAACGGTCGTGGCCGCTTCTGTTTCGGAAAAGAGTTTTTTCAAAGCAGCTCTCGGCGGCGAAGGTGTGGGCCGTCGGATTTCCTCGCAATGTCTTGAACGCGCGCCGGATCAGGTGGGTTCGAAGAAAGGGTTGGGCGGTTGCCGCGTGGGACCTTCAGCCGCTCAAACGCGAGGCGCGCCGAGTCGCGAAACTCGGGGTGGATATCGCCATTGTGTATAAAGTCGAGACGATTCGGGAGAAGGCGTGATATACTGGCAATCAATTACTTACGCTACTTACGCCCGATCGGGCGAATCACTATTTTTATGCCTCCGCTCAAGACCGTCTCAAAAACAAAAGTCAGTACGCGAACGCAGGTGCTCGTCGCCGTGCTTGCCGTGATCATGTTCGGCCTCGCCGCGTACGGGTACGGGTTTGGATTTGGGTTCCGACCCTCCACGCAACGGTTTTCCCTTCCTTCGAGGCAAGTCCAGCAGCTTCCTAAAAAAGAGTGCGTGGGAGCCGGCGGCCTCATTTATAACCCGAATGAGAAACAATGTTGTCCAGGATTGGTTTTGCAAGGAACGGTGTGCAATGTGAAGCTAAACTGCGTCCCGATTTACGAAAAGGCGAGTTCGAATCCAAACGGCTGCTGCGCAACACTCAAACCGGATAGCGCCGGGGTCTGTCAGCACGCTTGTACGGACGTCGGAGGAAGCGTGGCGAACTCCGTTGATAAGAGTTGTTGTGGCAGTCTCGTGAATGTGAACGGCGTTTGTAAGAAACCGAGTTGCGCGCCGTTGAATGAACAAGGAGGGAACTTCCAGTATTCATGTTGCCCCCCGTATAAGCTTTCTGCGAGTGGCGTGTGCAAAAATGAATGCGCCCCACTTGGGACGGAAGCGCTGGATTCTGTGAACAAGTCTTGTTGTTCCCCCAATGCCCCGGACTCGAACGGAGTATGCAAGCTCGCAGGGTGTGCGAAACAAGGCCAAAACACCGCGAGCGTCTCGACCGGTTCCTGCTGCGAACCGCTTAAAGCGAATGCGGTTGGTTTGTGTCAGCCGGAATGTTCTGACTTGAGCGCGGCGGCGACGAGTTCGACGTCACAAAGTTGTTGCGGAACACTCGTGCCCGACCAAGATGGTATCTGTTCAAACCCACCAGAACCGGAGCCGGAGACAGCACCAGTCGCGCAGCCCGCCTGTTCCCCGAAAGGCGCCTCTGAATCAAGCTCTGTGAGCCAGACGTGCTGCGAGGGGCTAGCGCCAGCAGCCAGCGGGATTTGCTACTAAGATCAACAAGTCCCAGAAAAATCCCCCGAAATCGGGGGATTTTTGATAGGCACCAGGTTCAAGAGCCCTTTTGTCTCTGGAGTCGGGTGTGGATAAGTCGGCTTGGGTCTCTTGACACCTTTTTTTGCCACGGATACACTTGCGGCCCTGATTCGTTTTGTGACGGGTCAAGACGTACCTTCCAACGGATTCCGAGCAAGCCACGGGCTGCCAAAAAACCACGACTGACACGGGTTTCCCGTGCCTTCCTATTTGGAGCTACGAATGAATCCTCAAGATCGAAACACCCAGGACTCCCCCATCCAGATCCAGGACATCAGCCTGGCGCCGGACAAGATCGCGCAGTACATCGCCCAGAACAAGGTGACCGTGCAGCAGATCGCGAAGGTGGAGTTCAACCTGGCTGCGGGACTCGTCGTCCTGGGCATCCTGACGGCCGGACTCGACGTCCAGTCGAAGGTGTCTCTCCAGGTCGCGTACCAGCACGATGACTTCCTCGCGAACCAGCAGAACCCCGGCGGCTTCCACGCCTTCGAGGTGAGCACGCCCCAGACGCTGCAGTTCAAGGATCTCGACAAGGTCATCGCCGCGCTGGCGACGGCGACCGACGCCAAGACTGGCCGTCCGGCGACCGACCTGTACGTGCCGATCCCGGAGGTCCACGGACGTCTCGTGCAGTGCATGTACACGCCGAAGCAGCAGGTTCAAGTGCTGAACCCGGTCGGCCAGCCCGGCGTCGCGAGCATCCGCTTCGTCGCCGCCCAGGCCTTCCTGCTCGCCCTCCTCACGGACTCGACGGGTCAGGCGAAGGGCCTGGCCACGCTGCCGCTCTCGGTCGCCCAGGCCAACACGCAGACCGTCGGTAAGCAGCCGAGCTGGCAGATGCACGGCACGCAGACCAAGCGTGATGTGATCTCGCTCGCCAGACCCAAGGCCAGCCGCGACGGCACGGTCAAGAACATCGTGAACCTCGACGGCGGGTACGAGTGCCCGGTCGCCGCGCAGAAGCACGGGAAGGAGTTCAAGATGACCTGGGGTCAGGAGCAACGCACGAAGCGCGTGGCCATCGGCATCGTGAACGGCACGGACAAGCTCTACGCGAGTTTCCAGCCGCAGCAGCGCGCCGCCGAGATCTGGTTCGAGACGGCAGAGCTCGCCAACCAGGCGGCTCAGCAGTACATGCAGGCCTAGGCCTCGCACTCGCTCGACGAGGGGCGGCTCTCCGCGAGTCGCCCCAACTTTCTCCCCCGACGGGTTTCCCTCGGGGTTTTGTTTTTTATGGAATAAACCTGTACCTTGATTTCCATGCCAAAAGCGCCAGCGACGAAACACAGCGCGCTCATCATAGACGCGAACGCGCTCATTCATCGCGCGTGGCACGCGCTTCCACCGCTCACGGCTCCGGACGGCCGCCTCGTGAACGCGGTGTACGGTTTTGCGTCGGTGCTCATGAAAGTTTTAGGAAGCGAGCGTCCCGACTACCTCGTCGTGTGTTGGGACACGCCGGAACCGACATATCGGCACAAAGCAAAATCGGAGTACAAGGCACAACGCGAGGAGCAGCCCGAAGCGTTTTATGCGCAGATGCCCATGGTGAAGGAGGTGGTTGAGGTCCTCGGGGGTACGAATGTTGAGGCGCCGGGGTTCGAAGCGGACGATCTTCTCGCGACGTTCGCGGTGCGACTTGCGAAGAACGGCGTCGACGTGACACTGCTTACGAGCGATCGCGACGTGTGGCAGTGCATCGCGCCGCATGTGCGCGTTCTTGCCTTTAAGAAAGGAGTGACGGAAACGGTGACGTATGATGAGAAGACGCTCAAAGAGACGATCGGACTCACGCCCGAACAGATCGCGGACTACAAGGCGATGCGCGGCGACCCGTCGGATAATTTGAAAGGCGTGCCGGGGATCGGAGAGAAGACAGCGACGGATCTTCTTATCGCCTACAAGAACCTGGACGGCGTGTTGAAGGCCGCGCATGATCCGAAAAGCAAGCTCTCGCCGTCCGTCCGACAAAAGTTGCTGGACGGCGAGCAGGAAGCGCGCGACACGCTGCCGCTTGTTCAGCTTGTGAGTGATGTTCCCGTGAAGCAGACGGACGAAGATCTGCGCCGCCGCACCGTGGACGAAGCGGAGTTGCGAAAACTTTTTACGTCGTTCGGATTCAAGACGCTTCTCGCGCGCGCTCTCGGTTCAACGCCTGAAATGGGCGCGGCCGAACGGGCAGATATCCGACCAAAAAAAGGAAAACCCGTTGAATCGTCGGCAACCACGATGACGGACCTCGCCACGCTTATCGCGTCGGCGAAAAAAGCGCAGTCGGTCATCGTCCGTCCGATGGAATCGGAGCAGCCTTCTTTGTTTGCGGAAGCGCCCGCGCTTGCACTCGGAACGGGCGATGCGGCGGTCGTCATTTCGTCGGGACAATTGAAGGATAAAAAAGTTGCCGAAGCGCTGTCCCCTCTTCTCGCGGATCCGAAGATCGAAAAAGTCGGGCATGGGTTGAAGTCCGCGTGGCACTGGGCGCGTCGAAACGGATTTGATTTGAATGGAATGACGTTCGACATCGAAATCGCGTCGCTCCTCTTGGCGGGCGGAGAAGGACGTCACGATCTGCCGTCGCTCGCCGCGGCGCACGCGGATACGGTTCTTGAAGATTCGACAGGCCGGCCGCTTCGCGAGATCGAAGTCATTCGGACGCTGCACGTTTTTTTTCAACAAGAGCTCGCGGCGCAGCATCTCGACGCGTTTCTTGCGCGGTTCGAGACGCCGCTTATTCCGATTTTGGCACAGATGGAGGAGCACGGAATTTTGATCGACCGCTTGTATTTCAAAATGCTCACCGAGGACTTCCGAAAAGAAAAATCGCGTTTGGAAAAAGAAATGGAAAAGCTCGCGGGCGAACCGTTCAACCCCGGGTCGCCGCAGCAGCTCGCGCATGTTTTGTTTGATGTACTGAAACTTCCGACGAAAGGTATCAAGCGCGGGAAAACCGGCATTTCTACGGCGGCCGCCGAGCTTGAGAAATTGGACGGAAGTCATCCGATCGTCACGAAAATCACGGAGTACCGCGAAGTGGCGAAACTCCTGTCGACGTACGTTGAAGCGCTGCCGGCGCTTGCGGATACGAACGGCCGCGTACACACGACGTACAATCAGATCGGAGCCGCAACCGGCAGGATGTCGTCGCAAAATCCGAATTTGCAAAACATTCCGATCCGCACGGAGCTCGGTCGGAAAATCCGGCGCGGGTTTATCGCGCCGAAAGGATATCATTTGCTCTCGTGCGATTATTCACAGATCGAACTTCGCGTCGTTGCCGCGCTCGCGAAAGATAAAAAGATGATTGAGGCGTTTGAGCGGGGTCTGGACATTCATACCGCGACCGCCGCCGCCATTTGGGGCGTTCCGCTTGATGAGGTGACGAAGGAACAGCGCCGCGCGGCCAAGGCGATCAACTTCGGGATCATCTACGGACAGGGGCCGGTGGGATTGTCGAAAGCGGCGGGGATTTCTTTTGAAGAAGCCAAACGATTTATCGACGAATATTTTCATGTGTATTCCGGTATCCATGAATATTTGGAACAAACGAAGGCGCTCGCGCACGCGCGCGGATATGTGGAAACGCTGTTCGGCCGCCGCCGCGCCATTCCGGACATCAACTCTCCCCTTCCGCAATTCCGCGCGGCCGCGGAACGCATGGCGATCAACATGCCGGTGCAGGGAACGGCGACCGGAGACCTCGTGAAACTCGCGCTCATCGCGATCGACAAAGAATTGTCGAAGATCTCCAAGGACGCACGGCTTCTGCTTCAAGTCCATGATGAACTCGTGTTTGAAGTACCGGAAAAAGAAGTGCCGATGGTCGCGAAAAAGATCGTGGAGATCATGGAGAGCATCGAGAAAATCGGCGTGCCGATCGTGGTAGATTCCAAATTCGGGACGAATTGGGATGAGATGGAAAAAATTTGAGATCCTCGAGCGCATGCGCTAAGCTTCGCGCATGCTTATCATTTGCTCGGGACCGGATACGTTTCGGGCGCGGGAAAAGGCGCGGGAACTTACCGCAGCGTTCAAGAAAAAATTTGATCCGACGGGGCAATCAGTTGAGATTGCGAATGTGGATGAAGGACTTCCGGCAATCCTGAACCGACTGGGGAACGCTTCGTTGTTTTTTACAAAAAAATTTTTACGCGTCGACGGTTTGCTTGACGGGATCACGCCGACGGAGCTGGCGCAGCTTCTCCGTCGCCTTGAAAACGACCGCGATCAGACGATCGTCGTGACGGTCGAAGAGGGATCGCCCTCAAAAGGCGTTCTTGAAAAATGCTCAAGCGCTCCCCTCTTTCATTATCCGTTCCCCCTCCAGGAGGGCGGCGCGTTTCGCTCGTGGGTTCGTGAACGCGCGAAATACCTTGGGGTTCCAACCGAAACCGCGGACAGCATTGCGCAATACGCGGACGGGAATTCCTGGACGGCGATCCATGAGCTGGATAAGCAAGCCGTGCATCCGCAGGAAATCGGGAACTCGGCATTCCGAGAAAACATTTTTGGAGTGGCTGATGCGGTGATTCGCAGATCCTCCCGTTGGAGGGATGCCGCGCATGATCATCGGGAAGATAATCTGCTGAACATTATTCTTTTCCAGCTTCGAAATTTTTTTCGCGTTCGGGACGGCGCGACCAGAGAGATGAAGCCGTTTATCGTACGGAAGCTTTCATCCACGACGATCCCCGATGGCGGGAAAGCGTTCTCCCGATTCCTTCAAGTCCTTGTCGGTTCGCGAACCGGGATTTGCGCAGGAGAGGAAGAAGTCGAGACGCTCCTGTAGTCGACCTGTTTGTTATCTTTTTTGCGCAATCGCCTTCATTAACGCGCTTTTCTTTCTGTTTGCCTTGTTTGAAGTGGTTTGGTTGAGTTTGGCTGCCTTATCGATCGCCTGCTGAAAGGAGCGAGCGGCTTGTTTTGCTTCGTCGCTCTTCCCTTCCTTCATGAGGTCGAGAGTTTTCCGATAGAGCGCTTTCACGTGCGTCAACGTTCGTGCATTCAAAAGAGCTCGTTTTTTCGCCTTTCTCATTTCTTTTGCAGCAGATGCTTTATTTGGCATAGGATGGTTAGTGCTGAATGATCGCTAATCTACAGACGATTTTACTTTTCGTCAATTTGTGAGTTGACGACTTATTAGTTTGCAAATACTATGTGCAGGCGCAAAAAACCTGAAGAACAAGCAAAAAATGTTGATTTAGACATTTTACGACTCAAATTTTTAGGCGCGATTTCCTACCATTGCTCGGGCCCTCGTAGCTCAACGGATAGAGCAGCGCCGTCCTAAGGCGTTGATGTAGGTTCGATTCCTACCGAGATCACCAGACGAGTCAGGCGGGCGGGGAGCAAATCCGTCCTAAGGATGAGAAGTGGATTCTCCGCCTAGGCGGACTACCGAGGGCAAAGACGGAAATCTCAACAGACAAATCGCGCCGAATACTGAGAGTCTTTCTCGATTTCATACCATCAAAAAGTTAAGCTTAAACATATCATCTTGTTCTGGTCGCTAATCTTTATCGTTTCTCTTGCGTCTCTGGTCAAAGGCGCTGACTGGCTGTTGGGAAGCGCGGAAAAAATCGGACTAGCCATCGGTTTGTCTCCGTTTGTCGTAGGTGTAACAA
>JACQMO010000008.1 GCA_016203535.1 Candidatus Uhrbacteria bacterium
ACCGCGCCGGCTACCTCAAGGAGGGGCAGGAGGTGAGCGTCATCGTCTTCGAGGACGCGCCGGTGACGGTGGAACTGCCGCGGAAGATCACGCTCGCGGTCACGCAGGCGGACCCGGCGGTCAAAGGCGACACGGCGAGCGGCAACGTCACAAAAGAAGCAAAGACGGACGCCGGGTTCATCGTCCACGTGCCGATTTTTTTGAAAGAAGGGGAGGAGATCGTCGTGAACACGGACACGGGCGAATACGTGGAAAGAGCGTAAAAGAAAAAACGGACCAGGGGGTCCGTTTTGGCAGATCATCGCGGCGCGACGCTCCGTGCGTAGGCGATGAACCGCCGGAGGAGCGAGTGCGCTTCCGGCGAGGGGCGCATGGTGTAGGTATAGTCGCAGTACCGCGCGACCTTCTCGGGCGGAAGCCCGTGCGGGGAACGGAGCACGGCGTCGTACCATTCCGGCGTCCGTTCCGGATGGAACTGCGTGCCGATGAACCGTCCGTCTTCGAACGAAAACGCCTGGATCGGACAACGTTCGTTCTCCGCGAGGACGACCGCGCCGATCGGAAGCTCTGCGATGTGGTCGTCGTGCGACTGTTGCACGTCGAATGCGTGGGGGAGGTCGGACCAGATGGGGTGCGTGACATCCGGGATTTTCCGGACGCGCGTCGTCCCTTCCTCCCAACAATCGGCCCCGATCGCGACCGATCCGCCGAAGTGGTCGGCGATGAACTGTGCGCCGAAGCAGATGCCGAAGATCGGAGTTTTGTCCCGGCGCATCCGGTCGAGCAGCCGCCGGAGCGCGGTGAATCCTTCCACGGGCGACGCGACGGAGAACGGCGAGCCCGCGATGATCACGGCCTGCGCTTCGGTCGGAAGCGGCAGACCGGCCGGATGTTCAACGAGGTTGATCGAAAGCGGATAGAGAGATTCGCCCTGGAGCGCCGCGTCGAAGGCGGATTGCTCGAATTCGATCTCACGATGATGCTCGCGCGCCTGAAGCAACAGTACGCGCAGCGGCCGAGGCGGTTGTTCGGTCGTCATTCAGTGCTCCTTGAAAGAACCGGGGTCGTTGTACGTCCGGTTCCTCCCGTTGTCAATCAAGTGATCTCGAGGATCTCGCGGCGCGCGCGGCAAATCCTAGGAACAGCGGATGCGGGCGCATCGGATGCGACACGCATTCGGGATGGAATTGTGATCCCATGAAAAAGGGGTGGCCGTTGAGCTCGATGATCTCCGTAAGCGATCCGTCGGGCGAGAGGCCGGAGGAAATCAGCCCCGCTTCGTCGAACCGTTCGCGATAGAACGGGTTGAATTCGTAGCGATGGCGGTGCCGCTCGAAAATGTGTTCGCGTCCGTAGAGCGAACGGGCGACGGTTTTCGGTTTGATGCGGCAGGCGTATTCCCCGAGCCGCATCGTCCCGCCGTATTGTCCGTCCTTCATCTTCTCTTCCTGTTCGTTCATCAGATGGATGACCGGGTCCGGGGTATCCGGATCGATTTCCGTGGTGTGCGCCCGTTTGAGGCCGAGCACATGGCGCGCGAACTCGATGGTCGCGAGCTGCATGCCGTAGCAGAGCCCGAGGAACGGGAGTTTTTTCTCTCGCGCATATCTGATCGCGTGGATTTTCCCCTCGATGCCGCGGCCGCCGAAGCCGCCCGGCACGATGATCCCGTGCAGCCCCTTCAGGCGGTTCGGAACGCGTTTCGGATGCGCTTCCAGCTCCTCCGCGTCGATCCAATCGAGTCGCGGCTTCCTCCCGATCGACCAACAGGCGTGCTTGATCGCTTCCGCGACCGACAGGTAGGCGTCGGAGAGGGAGAAGGTTCCGGACGCGGTATATTTGCTCACGATCCCGATGTGCAGTCCGTTCCGATTTTTCGCGATGCGCTGGCCCAGAGCCTTCCACGCCCGTAAGTTCGGACGACCGGCGCGGAGTCGCAATTTGCCGACGAGGAGTTTTCCAAGCCCCTCCCGTTCCAGATGCAGCGGCACATCGTAAATTGACGCCGCGTCCGGCGCGCTGATCATGTCTTCGGCCCGGATATTACAATGCGCCGCGAGTTTCCGTTTGCGCGGCTCGTCGATCGGCACGGAGGAGCGGCCGATGATGAAATCCGGCTGCAGCCCGGCCGAGTTCAGGGTCCGGACGGCGTATTGCGTGGGCTTGGTTTTCATCTCGCCGAGGGCGGTCGGGATCGGCAGATAGCTCACGAGGCCGATCAACACGTCGTTCGGCTTTTCAAGCTGGAGCATGCGCGCCGCCTCGAGGAACAGCACGTTCTGGTACTCACCGACCGTCCCGCCGATTTCAACCATCGTCACGTCGGCGTCATGGTGCTCCGCTGCGGCTTTCACGCGGTTGATGACCTCGAGCGGCACGTCCGGGACCACTTCGACGGTTTTTCCGCCATACCCGAGCGCGCGTTCCCGCTGGATGACGGAAAGGTACACGCGGCCGGTCGTCATGTAGTTCACCTTGAGCATGTCCTCGCCCAGGAAGCGTTCGTAATTTCCAATATCCTGGTCGGTCTCGTCGCCGTCGCGCGTGATGAACACCTCACCGTGCTCCACCGGGTTCATCGTCCCGGCGTCCACGTTGATATAGGGGTCGATCTTGACCGCCGTGACCCGAAGGCCCCGGGCTTTCATGATCGCGCCGATCGACGCGCAGGCGACTCCTTTTCCGACTCCGGACATGACCCCGCCGGTAATGAAGACGAATGCCCGTCGTCGTTTTGCCATGCGAAAAAGTATACACCTTCGGGCGTCGCGCCAGGAGGCATTACGGCTCGAAGTGGAGTGAATTTGATCCTTCAAGCTTGCCGCCGACGTCTGTGAAGGCGGTGTAGCTTTGCGGTTTGGAGAATTGCACCGTTATTTCGCAGGTGGAGAATTCGCAGAGCGCGATCGCCTTGTCGTCGGCGGATGTCCCGGCGACGATCGTGGACCATCCGATCGTCTCTCCGCTCGGCGCGTCGAGGCGAAGCGTCGCCTGGTTCGTTGACGGTTTGGCGATGAGCGTCAGCGTCGGCTTGGGGATCCCGTTGCCGGACACGCTCACCGTGACGGACGCGGATTGGTACATCTGTCCTCCGACCGTCACCTTTGAAAAGACCTGCGACGTGCGGTAGAAGGGGCTCGAGGAAGCACAGATGGATTCTGCTCCGCAGTCCTTCCAGAGGATGGGGTTGGGTTCTCCGGGGATCGCGACGTACACCTTGTGGCTTGCGATGCCCTGGAACTTGGCGGCGTCCGACGTGTAGCTCACGCGCGATCCCACGGTGGTCACGTACGGGTACAGACTCATTTGGATGTCGGAAGAAACTTGCTCCACGTAGAGCGTCGCGCGCGACCCGACCGGGGTGTCGATCGCCGCGCCCAGGTCATCCGTCGCCTTGGCGTAAAAGGCGATCGTGAGCGGCGCCTGATCAACGGTGTAGGTGAAACTGCAGTTTTTGCTTTGGACGCACGTGGCGAGCGGAACGGTCTGCTTGTCCGAGTAGATGTCGATTTTCGAGATCGGCCGGACGGCGTCCACGACCGACGCGAATACGAGGACCTGCTGGTTCAGCGTGGCCTGGGAGGTGCTCACGACGACCGAAATCGACGCCGTCGGCTGGCTCGTCGCCGGCGGCTCGCTGGTCGGCAGCGCGGGCGGGACGAAGTTCAACGGACGGATGTCGTCGGAAATTCGGGCGATGACTGTCTCCTCCGGGGCACTGTAGTCCTTCGCCTGTCCGATGTCGGATCCGCGGACGTAGTTCATGAAGAACGTATCCGGCACGTCGCGCACCTTCGTGTTCCAGTCCGCGCCGTAGAGGTCTTTGGCGACTTGTTCGCTCATGATCCATCGCAGGACGCCGAACCGCGAGAGCGCGTACACCTTGGGATCGGTTGTGATTTTGATCAGCTGTGTGCCCGGCCGGAACCGCACGTTTCCCGATAGCGTAAACGCGGCGAGGTCCGTGTCCGGCACCGTGACAACGGCGGAAAAATCCGCGTACCAACTCTTGAATACCTGCTCATTCGGGAAGGCATATCGCTTCCCCGCCTCGACGTAGTACACGGAATTGCTCGTCGTTCCTTTGATGAGCGACCCGCTGGGGACGGCGGCGTGGACGGCCATTGGAGCGGCGAGAACGCTGAATGCGCTGACCGCGAGTGCCAGTGCGCGGGGGGAGAATGGAAGTTTCATATCCGGCTATGATACCCTACGACCATATGAAGTACCACCTTTCTTTTCAGCTGTTTTCCACCCTTTCGCTTGCGTCCCTGCTTGGCGCCGGATGCGCGCCGTCCATGCCCGTGAAACCGGAACCGGCGCCGGAAACCGTGACGACGCCCATGCCCGATTCGCCCGCGACAACGGCACCGAACCCCGTCCCGCCACCGAGCGCGACCATCCCCACGGACGAGGAAGTCGAGAAGATGACCGTTGAAGAGCGCGATGAAGCGATGAAGAATTTTTTGGAAGCGAACGGCCCGATGCCCATGGATGAATCGGAGAAGAAAGAGGCGATGATGAAGGGCGAGGAGATGAAAGAGATGGCCGCGGAAAAAAACGGGTCGTTCCACAACGTGGTGCACGCGGCTGGCGGGAGCGCGAAGCTGGTGCAGAAGGACGGGAAGTGGATGGTCGTGTTGAGCGACGACTTCAAGACGGACTCCGGGCCGGATCTGCATGTGTATGTGAGCGGACACGCGGATCCTCGGACGAGTCCGGATGTCCACGTGGATCCGTCGGCGGATCTCGGTCGCCTCGCATCGACGGGCGGCGCGCAGGCGTATGACCTCGGCGCGATCGACCCGAACGGCGTGAAGAGCATCGTCATCTACTGCAAGCCGTTCAAGGTGGTGTTTTCCGTCGCGACGCTGCAATGAGGTTTTTTCTCGCGCATCGCATTCCAATCACGGTCGTCGCGGCGTTGACTTTTCTGTTTGTCGCGGCGATCTACCCGACCGTGACGGCGACATTGCCGTGGAGCATCGTCGGCTTGTGCGTGTTGTTTGCGCTTTACGCGGGTGCAGTCCGCGCGTGGTTTGACGTCGGTCTTTCGCTTCTCACAGGTGCGGTGTTCGCCGTGGCGCGGCTCCTGTTTTCAGGACCCGATCCCTCAACCATCACGCTCCGAGCGGCCTCGCTTCTCGCGTTATTTCTGATCCACGTCGTCCTCCTCATCGGTCCATGGTCGCGGTTCATCCCGAAGATCCGCACGTGGTACAAGCATCGCCGTCATCTGGGCGTTACGGTGTTTCTTCTCGGGCTCCTCCACGCGAGCATCGTGCTGAATCTCTACTACGGGCTGAACATCCTGCTCGCCTGGCAGTCGGCGTTCACGTTTTTCGGATCGACCGCGCTCCTCGTGATGGCCGTGCTCGCGGCGACATCGTGGGATTGGATGCAAAAGCATGTGAGTTGGCGACAGTGGCAGTTCATCCACGCGGCCGTCCTCGGCGTGTTCTTGATCGAGATCTGGATCGCGACAGGCATTTGGAAAACGAGCGGCGATTTTCCATCCTGGGCCGGCCCGGCGCTCGCGCTGTTCGTGGCGTTTTGGGTCGTGGTCGCCCCGTGGGGACTCGCGCCGAAACTTTTCAAGGTCGTGAACGGATGGAAACAGCTCCACGTCCTCATCTACATCGCGTACGTCTCAATCATCCTCCATGTCTATTTCGGCGCGGCAGAGGCGCAGGGGGCGTGGGCGCAGTGGACGTTGCTTGGTCTGCTCGCCTTCGTCACGGGATCGCATGCCGCCGGGTGGATTCGGAATTGGCAAGAGAAAAAGAAATACGCGATACCAGACAATTCTGGATCCCGGATCACGTCCGGGATGACAAAAGATTGGCATGATGCGTGCGCCGTATCGGAATTGAAAGAAGGTGAGGGGCGGCGTGTCGATATCCACGGACTGCCGGTGGCGTTATTTTTGCATGAAGGGAAACCGCTCGCGTACTTCGGATTTTGTTCGCATCAAAAAGGGCCGCTCTGGCAGGGGAAGATCGTGAACGGATATCTAGAATGCCCCTGGCACGGTTGGCAGTTTTCCGTGACAGACGGCAGCGGCCCGCCGGGTTTCCATGACCGCGTTCCATTTTATGAAACGAACGTCGAAAACGGCCGCGTGTGGGTGAACATTCAAAAAGGCGCAGGGTGCCGTGGCTACTCGTGCGTCGGATGCTCGTGCAAGGCGTAGTCGATGATCGCGCCGGCGACGTCGACGCCCGTGACGTTTTCGATCGCATCGAATCCCGGGTTGGAATTGATTTCAATGACGAGGGGTCTGCGGTTCGAGCGTAAGATGTCGATCCCAAGAATTTCCAAGTTGAACGCGTTTGCGGTCTTGAGGGCCAGATCGCGCTCGCCCTCCGTGAGATCCACGGTTTGACTCTCGCCGCCTAATGCGGCGTTGGCTCTCACATCGCCCGGTCTCGCGTTGCGTTCCATCGCGGCAATGATGTTTCCGCCCACGACGAACACGCGCAGGTCCTTCCGATCCGCGTTCGCGACGAATTCTTCCAGGATGACGGGGTTTCTGTCGCGGACATTGAGATAGTCGGCGAGCGGAAGGAGCGTTTCCGGCCGCTCCGCATAGAACACGCCGATCCCATGCGTTCCGAAGGCGGTTTTGATGATGATGGGATAGCCGATCCGGTCGGCTTCCTCCCGAACGGCGTTTGGATCGCGCGCGATGGCCCAGCGCGCCGTGGGGAGGTTCGCATCCATGAATCGGACGTGTTGCGCGAGCTTGTTTTTCGATGCCGCAAGATCGCCCGCGTGGCCGTTCAAGACCCGGTAGCCCGCGCGCTGGAGGAGTTCCACGTTATGGACATGAACGCCCGGTTCTTCGACGAAGTTCGGACGGTAGATGATGACGTCGAGCGGCCCGAGGTCCGTTCTCTCATGTCGGACGGACAGCAGGCCTTCGGCGTGGCGGAAGGCGAGATGCGGTTCGTACAGCCGCGTGACGTCGTGGCCGCGCTGATGCGCCGCTTCCTCCAACCGTTCGATGTTCGTGAACCGCTCATCGCGCGGCGCGGAGGAAATGAGGATGCCGATGTTCATCCCGGGATCCTAGCACGCGGATAAAAAAACACCCGCCGACGCGCAGGGGAGCGCGGGCGGGCGAGAGATGAAGGAGATGAAGCGAGGAGCGCCGTCAGTTGTCGTCGTCCTCGAACAGGCTCTTGAGGAGATCGCGGATGTTCTCTCCCAGCCGTTCGATGATCGCCTCCCTGGGGAGGCGGGTGGCATCGATGTCATTGGCCAGGCGAAGAACATCCGATGGATCGACGAATCCATCGTCGACGAGCTTCGTGAGCGCCTGGTCCGCCATCGGTTTGCTGAAGACCGGATCGGCGATCCCGAAGCCGTACACCGTGAAGTGACCGTGTCGCAGCGGATGGCCGTCGGGCGCATCGGTGCACAGGGCGAACTCGGCGGGCTTGGTCCCGTCCGGGACCTCATCGATGCCGAAGTAGTAGCTCAGGATCTCCTGCAGATGCGGCGACCCCCTCTGTGCCATGAGATCCGCACGTCCCGTCTTCTTTTCGAGGCGGATGCCGCCGAGCGCGTCGGTCAGGGCATCCACGTCCGTCGGAGTGAACATACCGATCTCGGCGGCCTCCTCGATGAACGCGAGCGCGTGTTCATGGGAGAAGATGATCCTCGGCATCGGTTGAACGACCCCCGTGTAGAAGAACACGGCGTGGGTGGGGTAGCGGCCGCAGTTGCGATGGCCGCATTCCCCCTGGCACGTCTCGACGCGCGTCTCGCCGCTGCCGTCCTGATCGGGCACGACGCGGTATCGGCGGTTCAGGAACTCCGTCGCCGCGCGGCCTTCGAATTTCTGGAACAGCCGGTCGTCGGCCGTTGGGTCGGCCGGCAGTCGCGAGGACGCGATGGCGGCGTCGATTAGGCCCGCCTCATCGCTGTCGATCTCGCCTACGTCGACGAGTGCTCGGACGATCTGGCGCGCGGCCTTCTTGGAGAAGGCGGGGATGCTCGTCGAGGGATCGAGATGCGAGCCGTTGATGAAGCGGCCGTGATTCGGCCATTGCTTGCAGCTCGGATGTTCGCACAACTCGAAACGGAAATGGGTGTGACTCACGGATCCTCCATGCGTGAAAGGTTCAGATGCCGCGCCACCATACTCGAAAAGTCCATCCGTGTCAATGGAGCGCAACGCGGGATGGCAGACAAAAAACCCCGGGAGTGCCGGAGTGAATCAGTGGACGTTGAGCTCGAGCAGGAGCTCGTCGGTCCCGTGCCGCACGAACCCGAGATGGCCGGCGAGCTCGTCCAATCGCAGTGCCGTCCGGAGTTCGAACGACGAGGAGTCGAGCACGACTCGGGTGAGTCCGATGTGCCGCGCCTGCTCGATCAGCCGGAGGACGAGGCCGTCGGCAAGTCCGAACTCCACATGGGTCGGCGAGACGGTGATGCCCTCGATGCGTCCGACGCCGCCGGTCAGCAGGGCAAGCGTCGCGAGAATGCCCGCGCCCACGATGCGCGAGCGCAGTCCCGGCTCGGCTTCCCGCGCAACAAGGAGATGATTTCTCCGTGCCACGTGAACGATGTGCTCCGGAGTGATGTCCGTTCCGTCGAGAACAGATTCCTTCAGGAGACGGCGGATATCGGTAATGTCTTCGTCCGTCACGACGGACGTCAGAAATTCGTATTCGATCATGGCACCCCCCGATGCAGGTGGAATGTACGCTTCCATTAACCCGCGGTCGCGCGGCGACGTCAAGCGCAAATAAAAAAAGCCCCGTGAGGGACTAGAGAGACGGGGTCACGGCCGGAGCTCCAGATGGTAGACGTTGGTCTCGCGGGGTTTGAAGCCGAGCGACTGGTACAGGCAGTTCGCGGCCTCGCGCCTCGGGTGGCTCGTGAGATCCACGCTCTCGAACCCGCCTAAGCGCGCTTCGTGGATGACATGGCGCATGAGCATCTTCCCGATGCCCTGCCCCTGAAAGTCCGGGTGCACCACGACGTCCTCGATCCGGCCCTTGGTGCCGGTCAGGAGGTCGAGTCGGACGAGCGTCGCCATGCCGATGATGCGGCTATATTCCGCGTAGGCGGCGTCCATATCCCGCGCGACGATGATGAGGTGGTTGGTCGTCGCGCGATGGATCCGTTCGACCGTTTGTCCGGCGGGCTGCGTTTGAAGGTGCGCAAGCAATTCGTTGATCATCGCCGCATCAATGATGCTGATCGGCGGGACAAGGGGTCCTTGGCGGATCATGGATACCTCGAAAGCAGTTTGGAGTTTTTGTTTCAACAAGGGGAGTATCAAGAAACGGCAGGAGCGTCAAGACGCTTGACGATACGTCGATTGTCCGGTAGATAACGTGAAGGGAGATTTGTCTCCCGCATCTCGTTTTTTTTCAAACTCAAACAAGGAGCTGTCCGTGTCCAACCGATCGCCAAACAGCTTTCGCCCACTACGTGCCGACGGCAAAGTCCTCATCTTAGGAGGGCGCAGCAGCAATTATCCGGGCTGGATGCACACCCATCCACGCATCGTGATCTGGTATAACACCGATCCGGCGACGTGGAACAAAGACAAAATTCCGGAAGGCGTGGACGTGATCGTTCATACCCGATTCGTCGACCATCGGCTGACCGAGCGAGTCAATAAAATCAAGCCGGATGGCGTGAGGTTACTGCCAATACCATTCAACACCGGCATGATAAAACAGGCGCTTGCGGCGTTTGGGATCCAAGCGATCACACACCCACAGGCGCCCTAATGCACTTCGAGCGCTTTTCACGACGACGTTGAGGAGCGCTTTTTTATTTTTCCAGCACCACACAAAAACTCTCGCGGAACGAGAGTTTTTGTGTGGTGCTGGGGGAGAGACTCGAACTCTCAATGGGTTGCCCCGCCAGGTCCTAAGCCTGGTGCGTCTACCAATTTCGCCACCCCAGCCAAACGCCGGTCACCCTATTTCATTTTTTCATTTTTTTCAATATTCGCGTCGGACATCTCCTTGACAGAACCTCATTTTTGTGGAAAAAAGACACCTTGCCCTTTTCTTCATCATGCCCTGCAACGAAGGGATCCGAAGTCATGATCTTCGCTACCAGTGATCTGCATTACGGCCTGGATCCGGAAGGGGATCGCTCCGTACGGGCTCTCGCACGGAAGGTTACCGAGACTGCGTGCGAATCGGACGTGTTGGCGCTTGTCGGCGATCTCGGAAGCGATGACGACAGCGTGCAAAGATGCCTGGATCTGTTCGGGGATTTCCCCGGAGAAGTGGTTGCCGTCGCCGGCAACCATGACATCTGGGTCGCCCCCGGCGATGACTCGTGGGCCCGGCTCGCGCGCGTCCAGAAGTTTTTTCGCCAGGCGGGATTCCATCCCCTCGAGGACGGCCCGAAGATGGTCGGCGATACCGCCTTCGTCGGCACCATCGGCTGGTACGATTATTCGTTCCGCGATGACATCGGCGTGCCGATCGAGCACTATCGGGAAAAATCCCTTCCAGGCGGACGGGCGATGTGGGGGGACGCGGTCCATGCCCGCTGGTCCACCTCCGACGAAGAGATGACGCGGCACTTTGCGAGCCGTTTGGAGAACCATCTGGAACTCGTACGCGATGCGCGAAACATCGTCGCCTTCGTCCATCACGTTCCCACCAAGGATTTGCTCTTCCACCCCCGCTGGTTCATACCGCGGGAATGGAGGTTTCTGAATGCCTTTCTCGGGAGCGAATGGTTCGCCGATCTGCTCCGCCGCCATTCGGCCGTGACCGACGTCGTCTGCGGGCACATTCATCGTGCGGCGGCCGTCCGGCGAGGCGTGAAGCGGTTCGTGAGCATCGGAGGCAACTATCGGGAGAAGCAGCTCGTCACGCTCGACGGCGCCAATCTCCGACGCCAGACCTTCCGTCCCTAGGCACCACCAGAACGTGGTGCTTTTCTTTTCGAGTTTCCGGTGTCAGAATGTGTCCATTGCCGCGTATGAAGATCGATTTTTTTCAGCAGCAGGTGCTTGAACAGCTCCGTGAGCGGCTCGAGTCCGGCGACCTCCCGCTTCGACGCATTCAAGAGGTGTCGGAACACGCGCTCTCCGTCTCGCGTGAATACAACGGGGACATTCCCAACGATGCCGTCTTGGATTTTTTGAAAACGCATCCGGAAGTCGAAGGACAGCTCGTGATGGTCATGGAGCGCGAAGACCAGGACGCTCGCGACGAAACGGTTGCCGAGATCCGGAAGCTGCTTGGGAAAAACCGCGCCTGATATGAGAATCGAAGTATCACCGCGCGCGCCGGAGCGGCCGGAACGCGAAGCGCGGAACGGACGCCGGAAAACCGTCGAACGCCTCGAAGCGGAGGCGGGAGACCGCGAAGCGCTCCACGGCCTGGTGTCGCGGGACGATCTTGAGCCGGAATCGGCGTTGGAGATTTTGGCGCACTACGACGCGTCTCCGGACAAGGCCACGCGGGAGGAGGTCGCATCCGTGACCGAGCGGTACGGCCTTCCGTTCGACCAGCTCTCGGAAGAAGAACGGAAGGAGTTCACGGCGTTATATATGGGCGCGAAGGGCGGCGTGCGGCCGGAAACGAAGGAAGAACTCGCGGGACAGCTTGACCGGTCGCTCCATGAGCGGCTGACGGCCCGCGCGTTCCAGCGCCTCGATGAGCTGCGTGACCTCCTGACGCGGTCGGAGTCTTTTGAGCAGTTGAAGACGAAGCTCCGGGAACTCATGGGCGCGATGAGCACGCTCGCCGGACAGGTCTCTCCGGAAAAAACGGAGAACGCCGAGATGTGGACGGAGCTGTTCAATCGGTTCCGATCGTTGGTCGGCTTGAAGGGGGCGGCATTATCGAAGGACATCGGTGGGATCTTCACGGAGATTTTTGAGGAGTATCAGGATTTCATTGAAAATGAATTTGTCGTCCGGCAATCAAAGGTGCTCGACAAACAGAAGAAGCCGCATTCGGTGGAGCACTTGATGAGAGAACTGTTCGGGCGGACAACGGAAGAGATCGAAGAATTGAAGGAGCGGAATCGTGCGAATGTGGCGGCGTACATTGAGGAGAACCGCGACGAGTCGCCGAGCATCGAGGTGCTGCAGGAACTCCATCGGCGAAACAACGACGGGATCGTCCCGCGGGAATATTCGCGGTTCCGTAAAGACGAAGAAGCCGTGAGCTTCGGCCGCCGGTTCGGGATCATCCCTGATGACGTAAAGGCAGAGATGGATGATTTTGAAGCGCGGGCGCGTCTTGCGACGGTGGAGGAGAGCGCGACGTCGCTGTATGAGATCACCGTCGCGAAGCTTCATAATGATTTTCTCGACATCCATCCGTTTCCGGACCGGAACGGAAGCACCGCGCTGTTGTTCATCGAATTTATGATGGCGAAGCGCGGGTACACGCCCGGCGAGAAACGCGAGTCGAAATACTACAACCATCTCTGGAAGGCGCTGGGAAACAATCCGGTCGCGGTCGGCATCGTGGGGCACGCGCATTACAAGATCGCGAATGTCCCCGGCTATTACGAAAAAGGAGCGACCACGAAAGGAAAAGAAAAAATGTACCAGTCCGTGCTCAACCTCATCGGTCAACGGAAAAAGGAACAGCAAAAAAAGAAGAAATGACGTCGGTGTGGATACCCTGTGAATGTCAGGCTTCTGGAAGTCGTCCGATTGCCCATCGCAGGAGGTTTATGAAGGGGATTCCCCCCGAAAATGCGGGGCTTGACAACGGTTTCGGTCTTGCTTATTATAGGCCCACTTCAATGCCCCACCTCCGATGCATATCGGAGCAATGGAGTGGAAGTGATTAACCCATGAACGCGATCCTGTCGCCTCTAGGCTAAGCACGAACCCTCCAGAATAGGAGTGTCGCTTGGCCGCCGGCCAAGCGTTTGTTTTTACGGACGATTCGGCGGGATTCTTCCATGGCATGAAGCATGGACGTTTGACAACAGAAGATGATGATAGAAAGTCATACGTACAAGGCATAAAAAATCAAATTGTAAGCATAAGTACACCAACGACTCTCCGAACGGACGTGATGCTCTCATTCGCATCGCGGCTCTGGAGGGCCGAAGCACGTAAGGGCGTACGGTGGATGGCTTGGTAGCGAGGAGCTGATGAAGGACGTCGCAGCCTGCGATAAGTCTCGGGGAGGTGGCAAGCAACCTGTGATCCGGGAATTTCCGAATGGGGTAACCCATGCAGATGAAGTCTGCATACCCATGACTGAATACATAGGTCATGTGGAAGGCACCTGGGGAAGTGAAACATCTCAGTACCCAGAGGAAAAGAGAACAACAAACGCCAGACCTCATTTTTGGCGAGTTAGCCGATCCGGCATTGCATCGGATCGATAGCAGACTCCCAAAAATGAGAGCTGGCTCGATTCCGTCAGTAGCGGCGAGCGAACGCGGACGAGTCTAAACCTTTTTTTGTGAACCGATGTACCGAGTTGGACGCAAGTTTGACCGCGGATTTCGGTGACGAGCTTGGGCTGTCGCAAAGAAAGGGGTTGCGGACAACGCGTCATTTCTCCCAAGGGAGTGGCGTGCGAGAGAGATCTATAGTCGAATCCGCTGGAAAGCGGAGCCAAAGACGGTGATAGCCCGGTAGACGAAATGGAATATCTCCACACGTGCGTTGATCCAAAGTACGACGGGGCTCGAGAAACCCCGTCGGAAGCAGCCACGACGATGTGGCAAGACTAAATACTCCTCCTGACCGATAGTGAACAAGTACAGTGATGGAAAGCTGAAAAGCAGCCCGGGAGGGCGGTGAAATAGTATCTGAAACCGTACGCTTACAAGGAGTTGGAGCGGGCGCAAGTCCGTGACAGCGTTCCTATTGAAGAATGAGCCGACGAGTGATTCCGACGTTGCGTGAGAGGTTAAGTCCGTGCGCGGACGAAGCCATAGTGAAAGCGAGCCTTAATAGGGCGCGCTCCGAAGTTTACTTCGGAGCAACGTAGCGTCGAGTCGACCCGAAACCCGGCGATCTAGCCATGACCAGGATGAAAGCTGCCGAAAGGCAGCCGGAGGTCCGAACCCACGAGCCGTGCGACACTCGGGGATGAGTTGTGGCTAGCGGTGAAATTCCAATCGAACCTGGTAATAGCTGGTTCTCCTCTAAATAGCTTTAGGGCTAGCCTCAGATAGTAGTCGTGGGGGTAGAGCACTGGATGGGGGTGGATGGAGCGATCCTACCACTCTCAATCAAACTCCGAATACCACGGCGGAATATCTGGGAGTCAGACTATGGGGGCTAAGCTCCAT
>JACQMO010000009.1 GCA_016203535.1 Candidatus Uhrbacteria bacterium
GCCTTCGGCTGGGGCGTCGAACGGACGTACATGATGAAAGAAGGCCTCCAACTCGACGACATCCGCACGCTCTATAAGAATGATGTGCGGTTTTTGAAGCAGTTTTGATATGAGTCGCGCGAAGATTATCGGAGGCCTCGTGATCGCAGGCGTCATCGGCGCCTTGATCGGCGCATATGCATTCTCCGGAGTACAGCGACGCTCGTTTTTAGCGATCACAGGATGCAAAGGGAACTGTCTCGGTCCGAATGAAATCATGGGGCTCATCGCCTCCGTCGGATTTCAGAAGACACCCGGGCTTGTGCCGCGTGCGGTGAAAGAGACGGACAAGACAGTCGTCGTCGAATTCCAACCGGGGTGGTTTGTTTTCTTTCCAAAAAAAGATATTCGCGATGCGGCGGAGCTTCGAGAAGATGATGCGGAATATCTGAACGACATTTATGCCGTCATGGGAGATCTCATTCGCGAAAAGGGGATGACGAATTGGCAGATCTTCACGAACGGAAAAGACATTCAGCACATCACGTACCTCCACTTCCATCTCATGGATCGGTCGAAAACAGATGTAATCCCAAGGTGAGATTAGTATTATTTTCATTGATATGAACTCCCTCGTCTCCTACAATTGGCTCGCCGGGTACGTTGATCTGAAGAAGGTCACGCCGGAGGAGTTTGCGCGGCGCGTGTCGCTCTCCGGACCGGGGGTTGAGAAGATCATGCCGGCGGGCGTAGGCCTGGAAAAGATCGTGGTCGGACATGTTGTCGACGTGAAAGCGCATCCGAACGCGGACAAGCTGCGGCTCGCGATCACAGACATCGGGAAGAAAAAAGTGACAATCGTCTGCGGCGGATCCAATTTGAAAAAAGGACAATGGGTCGCGGTCGCGCTCGTCGGGGCGCATGTCCGTTGGCACGGGGAGGGCGATCCGATAGCGCTCGCGCCGGCTGAAATCCGCGGCGTAAAGAGCGAAGGAATGATCTGTGCCGCCAACGAGATCGGCTTGTTCGATGCGTTCCCGCACGCCGAAAGAGAGATTTTAGATTTGGGCGAAATTGGAATCGGTACGGTAAAGCCCGGCACTCCCTTGGCGGACGCGCTCGGGTTGTCAGACGACGTCATCATGGATATCGAAGTAACCTCTAATCGTGTAGATGCGATGGGGATGGTCGGGATGGCAAGGGAAGCTTCGGCAATTCTCAATCGGAGGTTTCAGTGGAAATTGCCTTCGCTCCCCAAGTCAAAAGTCAAAAGTCAAAAGTCAAAAGTTTCGATCAAGATATCGGCGAAAAAACACTGCCCCCGCTACATGGCGGCGCGGATCGAGGGCATTACGGTCGGGCCGTCGCCGTGGTGGTTGAAGCGTCGGTTGCTCTCCGCCGGAATCCGACCGATCAACAACATCGTCGACGTTTCGAATTTCGTTTTGCTTGAGCTGGCCCAGCCGATCCATATGTTCGATGCGGCCACACTTGAGGGCGGGATTGAGGTGCGGCTCGCACGACTGAAGGAAAAGATCACGGCGCTCGACGGCCGCGAATACGCGCTAGATGACTCGGTGCTTGTGATCGCCGATGCAAAAAAACCGATCGCCATTGCTGGAATCATGGGCGGCGAGCGAACGGGCGTGACCGCGAAAACAGTGGATATCGTGATCGAGGCCGCGACGTTCGATCCGGTGACGGTCCGTCGCGGCGCACGAAAACTGAACATCCAGACGGATGCGCATCAACGGTATGAAAAAGGGCTGTCGACCGAAGCGCCGCCGTTCGCCCTGGCGCGCGCGATCGAACTCGTGAAAGAACTCGCCGGCGGGAAACTTGTCGGAATGAATGACGCGCGGCAGGGGAAATACGTCCCGAGAAAATTCTCCGTCACGGCGGACGAGGTCAACGCGCTCATCGGCGTTCCACAATCGCAAACGGAGATGGTAAAGACGCTCCGGAATCTCGGATTTCAGGTTGGGACGAGCGGGAAAAAAATCACCGCGACGGTCCCGTGGTGGCGCGATCATGACATCGAAGACGGCCGCGATTTGGTGGAAGAAATCGCGCGGGTGAAAGGGTATGCCAATATTCCAGCAGTTGTTCCGGTAGGTTTGGCCGTTCAGTCGTCGGAGCCGGAGCTCATTTGCGAAAAACGCCTTCGCGACGTCTCGAAAGGCGCAGGTCTCACAGAAACCTACACGTACTCGTTCGTCTCGAAGGATCTCATGGCCAAGGCGGGATACGATGCGTCGAACATGCTGCGTGTACAAAATCCACTCTCTGCCGATTTTGAAGTGATGCGCACGACGTTACTGCCGTCGCTTTTGCAAGTCGCAAGCGAGAATAAAGAGCGCGCATCGGAGTTGCGTTTATTCGAAATTGCAAACGTGTATTACCCGCGTCGAGGCGATTTGCCGGACGAGCAACTCGAACTTGGCGCCGTGTTCAATGGGATGAGCGAACCCTGGCGCCACACCAAGGGCTACGTCGAACATCTCCTGCACGGCATGGGGATCCGTGATGTTTCCTGGCGGCGCCTTGCGAATGATTCCTTCTGGCATCCCGGCCGTTCGGTCCAGGCGTTTCATGAACAAAAACTGGTCGCGACGCTCGGGGAGATCTCTCCGAAGATCGCGACGGCGTTCAAGCTCGACGGCCCGGTCGCCATGGTAGACATCCCGCTCGAGGCAGCGGTTCGGTTTGCCTCGACGGCTCATCGACATGTTCCGGTCCCAACGTTCCCGGAAGCGAAACGAGACCTCGCGGTCATCGTGGACGCGCGCGTCGAATACGACGAGATCGCCCGCGAGATCGCTCACCGCTCACCGCTCACCGTTTCCGTCGCCTGGTTCGACACCTACACGGGCAAGGGGTTGCCCGAAGGAAAAAAATCCGTGGCCATGCATCTCACGATGAGCGCTTCGGATCGGACGCTCGAAAGCAAAGAGGTTGATGGGGCGATGGAGAAGATCCACCTCGCGCTCAAGGAAAAATTCAAGGCGGAGATTCGGAAGTAAAGGCGCGTGGTATACTCTTCTCATGACTCTCGGTTCCACGCTTGACCTTCTGTACCTTGTCCTCGCGGTCATGGTTGGTTGGGTGACGTTGTTTTTGTGCTGGGCCTTGTTTGAACTCGCGCGGCTCCTCCGGCAGGCGAACGAGGTAGTGACGGATGCGCGGACGAAAGCGAGCCGACTCGAGAACGCGATCCGCCATTCCGCGAGCTATCTGGGCATCCTTGCCGCCGGCGGCAAGGCGTTTCTCTCCATGTTCAACCTCCGACAGGCGACGAAAAAGCGCCGGAAAAAAACCGACGACGAAGAGGAGTAGCGACGGACGGGAGCGCGTGGAAGACCACGGCTCTTTTTTATTTGGCTTTTTCTCGAATAGACCGCTAAGATTTCCGCCATGCCGTCCCCGTTCGTCCATCTCCATGTCCATTCGATGTACTCGCTCCTCGACGCGCTCGGGGACGTGACGGACATCGCGGAGCGGGCCAAGGAACTGGGGTACGACGCCCTCGCGCTTACCGACCATGCGGGGCTGTATGGCGCGGTGGAGTTCGCCGAGGCCTGTAACAAACAGGGAATCAAACCGATCTTCGGGGTGGAAGCGTATCTCGCGCCGCATGGGATGGCGGACAAACGGCCGAGGATCGACGACCAAATGTCCCATCTGACGCTCCTTGCCGAAACGTCCGAGGGGTACCGGAATTTGATGAAGCTCGTGTCGCTCTCGTTCCTCGAGGGGTTTTATTACAAACCGCGCATGGACAAGGCGTCGCTCCGGCAATTCGGCAAGGGGCTCATCGCCTTATCCGGATGTCTTCGAGGCGAAATTCCCAAGGCGCTCCATCAGCGCGACGAGGAGAAGGCATCCGCGCTTGTCGAGGCGTATCAGGACATCTTCGGCCGCGACAATTTTTTTCTCGAGCTCGTCCATCATCCCGAGTCGCCCTCGCAAAACGAGGTGAACGAACGCCTCGTCGCGTTATCGAAACGCACCGGCGCGCCGCTCGTCGCGACGAAAGATGTCCACTATCTCGATCCGGACGATTCGGACGCCCAGGACGCGCTGCAGTGCATCCATGACGGGAAACTCCTCACCGACAACAACCGGTATTCCATTTCCGGGACGGACCACTCCTTCGTTTCTCCGGAGGTCATGGTCGAGGCGTTCGCCGATCTTCCCGACGCGGTGGCGAACACGCGCGCCATCGCGGACCGTTGCAACGTCGCCCTCGAACTCGGAAAAAACTTCCTCCCGACGTTCGACGTTCCGGACGGGAAAACTCCCGACGCGTACCTGCGCGAACTGTGCGAGGAGGGACTTCGCAGACGCTACCCCGCCGGCGCGCCGCCCGAAGCCGTCGAACGCCTCCGGTTCGAGCTGCAGACGATTGAGCGCATGGGATTCGCGGCGTACTTCCTGATCGTCCAGGACTACGTGAATTGGGCCAAGGGCCACGGCGTCGTGGTGGGCCCCGGACGCGGGTCCGCCGCCGGGTCCATCGTGGCATACGCGCTCCACATCACGAACCTCGATCCGCTGGGATACGGTTTGCTCTTCGAACGGTTTCTGAACCCCGACCGCATTTCCATGCCGGATATCGACATGGATTTCGACGATGTGAAGCGCAAGGACGTGATCGAGTACGTCTCGGAGAAATACGGCCGCGACCGCGTCGCCGGCATCATCACGTTCGGAACCATGGCCGCGCGCGCGGCGGTGCGCGACGTGGGCCGCGTGCTCGGCTGGACGTTCCAGGAGGTGGATCGCGTGGCGAAGGCCGTGCCGCCGCCGATCCAGGGTCGCCACATCCCGCTCGAAACGTCGGTCAAGGAAAACAATGAGTTGAAGGCGCTCTACCACGGCGACCCGCGCGTCAAACAGCTCATCGACCTCGCGATCAAGCTTGAAGGGACCGCGCGCCACGCGTCGCAACACGCCTGCGGCATCGTCATCGCGCCGCGGCCGCTCGTGGAATTCGCACCGCTCCAGAAGGCGCAGGGCGGCGACGTCGAGCAGGTGATCCAGTACTCGCTCCATTCGGCGGAGGTGTCCGGTCTCCTCAAGATGGATTTTCTCGGCCTCTCTAACCTGACCGTCATCCGCGAGGCGATCGAGATCATCGCGGCGGTGCACGGCACGACCGTCGCGATCGATACGATCCCGCTCGATGATCCGGATACGTTCGAGCTGCTCGGCCGCGGCGACACGACCGGCGTGTTCCAGCTGGAATCCGAAGGGATGAAAAAGTACATCCGCGAGCTGAAGCCGTCGGTCATCGAAGACATTATCGCCATGGTCGCGCTCTATCGTCCCGGCCCGATGCAGTTCATCGAGTCGTTCATCGCGCGCAAGCACGGCAAAGAGAAGATCAGCTATGCCCATCCACTTCTTGAGAACGCGCTTGCGAACACCTACGGGATTCCGGTTTACCAGGAGCAAGTAATGCAGGTGTCGAAGGACATGAGCGGATTCACGGGCGGCGAGGCAGACACGCTCCGGAAAGCCATGGGAAAAAAGATCGCCAAGCTCATGGCCGAGATGCGGCAAAAATTCATCGAGGGCGCGATTCGGAACGGCGTCGAGCGAACCACCGCGGAAGGGATCTTCACCCAGTTCGAGGAATTCGCCGCATACGGCTTCAATAAGTCGCACGCCGCCTGCTATGCGCTCATCGCCTACCAGACGGCGTATCTCAAATCCCATTGGCCGGAATGTTTCATGGCGGCGCTCCTGAACTCCGACTCGCAAAACCTCGACCGCATCACGATCGAGGTCGAGGAATGCCGGCGCATGGGGCTCGAGGTGCTGCCGCCGGACATCAACGAATCGTTCGCTGGATTTTCCGTGGTCAAGGATGACGGGAACGGCTCACCGAAAACCATCCGCTTCGGTCTCCAGGCCGTGAAGGGACTGGGCCAGGACGTGGTGGAGTTGATGGTCGTCGAGCGGAAACGGAACGGCTCGTACCGGGACCTGACAGATTTCGTCGCGCGCGTGCCGTCCAAAGCGATGAACCGCAAGTCGCTCGAATGTCTCATCCGGTCCGGAGCGCTCGATCGGTTCGGTGACCGGAACACGCTGTTTTTCAACATCGACACCCTGATTGAACACCATCGACAGCGCCAGCGTGAAACGAACACGGGCCAGTTCAACCTGTTCGCGGCGACGGACGCCGGGACGCCGCCCGATGCCGTTCGCCTCAAACCCGCGCCCGCGGCGACCAAGCGCGAAATCCTGGCCTGGGAGAAGGAGCTCCTCGGCCTGTATGTCACCGCGCACCCGTTTACGGAGTACGCCGAGCAGCTCTCCGACGCGGTCGTCCGGATCGCAGAGGCGCCGTCGCACGTGCAGAAGAAACGGATCCGGATAGGCGGGATCGTTACGACGGCCAAAAAAATTCTGACGAAGAACAACGAACCGATGGCCTTCGTCAAGCTGGAGGACGGGAGCGGGGAGATCGAGGCCGTCGTCTTTCCTCGCGTCTACCAGGAGCATCCGGACCTCTGGGCGCCGGACCGCGTGCTTCACGTGAGCGGCCGGTTGTCGAAGAAGGATGACGAGCTGCATTTTTTGGTCGAGACGGCGTTCGAGCTCACGCCGGAAAATGTCAAAGAGGTGCGCGGAATGCAGGACGAACCGGAACAGCTTCCGGGACCGACCGATACGAGCCCTCGGTTCACCGCCGCTGGTTCACCGCCCCCGGGAGCCGCCATCACCCTTCACGTCAAGAACAAACTGCCGGACTCGATCCTCATCAAGCTTCGGCAGGTGCTCGATGCCCACCCGGGAGACGTGTCTGTCTATTTCCTTGTGGATGACATCGGCGGGTTCCGCCGCGTGAAATCCTCGTCCCGCATCCGTTTCGACGCGGACGTGGTGAGGGAACTCGAAACGATCTTGGGAAGGGATACGGTGCGGGTTGGGTGAGGAATTGATCCCTGCCAAGGGCATTCGGCCGAAGGTATTCCTCGCAGACGCTCGTGGCCGCTCGGCCATGCTTATGCTGCTCGAAACACCTACGCCCGAATGCCCTTCCTTCTTCCTGCTTCATCCACCTCTGCCACAGGGAAGGAATAGAGAACAACTCTCTGGCGAAGGCAGGGAGCATCTCTTGACAATCCCTTCTCTTTTTGCCACGGTGGCCGCAGATCTTTTGAGGTGGATAATGACAGTCAATGCGACGATCCAAGTCCGCGCGGTCGAGGCCTTCGCCTCCCGCGTCCCCGGGATGCTCGATGACGAAACCCTGCTCGGGATGCTCGCCTGCATCCTCCGAGCCCGCCCGTACGGGTTTTCCTCGGTGCGGCTTCAGAACCGCCGCGATCTCCTTTCGCTTACCGATGAGGAGGCCGCCCGCGCCCTGGAAATCATTCCGACGCTCGACATCCCGCGGGAACCCCGTGTTGCGCTGTCACACCTCGCCGCGGATGTCCGCGGCCGCACGGCCCGCCGACGGCCGCCTCGCTCCCCGTAAAGCCCGCTTCGGGCTTTTTTCTGTTGTCGCCGGATGATATCCTTCGGCCATGTCCGATCAACCGGAACAGCGCGCCGAGCGTCGGTCGTCAGGGGCGCGTCGGGGAAAATCCGCGCAGTTTTTGGCTGCCCTTGAGTTCCAACGCCTGACGGCCGCCGAACGGAAAAAGGAGATGGAAACGTCCGAGGCATCCCAGGACGCGCGCGAGCTGGCCGAGGCGGAAGCCGACATCGCGGAGAAAGAGCTGGAACTGTTCGTGCGGGAACACGACTCCACCGGCGCCCTGAAGGGAGAGAAAATGGGGCGCGATGCGGCGCGCGAACTCCGTGAACGGGGCGTGGAGCGCGATGAGAGCGGATCCATTCGCCTGAATCCGGAAGACCATCGAGCGCATACGCTGCTCATCAACATGGGAGAGCTGGATCGCCTGAATACCCTGGGCGGTCACGCGCTGGGCGACAGCGGGCTTCGTCTGTCCCTGCAAACAATCGAAGACGCGGTGATCGACGTCCTTCGAAACCGACCGGAATACAAGGACGACCGTCGGTTGGCGGAGGCGTATGACATCTACCGCACCTCGGGAAACGACTTCACCCTCACGCTCCGCGGCATTGAAGATGATGTGGCGCAAGAGATCCAGGACCGGATGAATCGCCAGGAGGTTTCGCTCGCCTCGGCCAAGCCGGGCGTCGAGCCCGTGCCGCTCACCGCGAGCCGGGTGGCGCGGGCGGACGCAATCGCGCTCGTGAACCAGCTCGAAGAACGGCCGGAAGACGCCGGACTCACGGACGAACGCGTCATTATTGACGCGATGAAGGAGAAGCTCCAGGCGTTGAACGATGCGGCGAAGGTCGAGGCCCGTGTCGGGCGGATGCTTGAGAAAATCCGGGAGAGCGGACGGCGGCCGGAAGGGGAGGGCGCGGCCAGGAATTTTTACGAGACGTTCCTCAAGAAGTCCCTTGGGAGCGTGTTCCGCACCGAACCCGCGGCGGAACCGCTCGATTATGCCGGATTCCGGCAGCTGCTCTCCGAGCGGGGAGCGCTCGAAATCCCTCCGCCCGTCGAGTGGACCCATTTCGTGGCCGAACGGTCGCTTGGGGACGCCTTCGAATCGTTGAAATCACGTCGCGCCGTCGGACGGAAAATCGAACTTGAGTTGGCGCAGCGCGTGGCGTCCGAGGCGTTGCAGCGCCTTGAACGGTTCGGAAGGGAAATCGCCCCGGAGCCAACCCCGGCATCGCTCGGCGGGTTCGAGGAACCGAAGCCCACGCGCGGGATCGCCGCCATGGCGGAGTTGCGCAACGCGGCGGACGCCGCGGGAGCAGAGGCGGGAGACCGCCCGATTCCGACCGCGCGCGCCAAACGCGCCCGTCTGGAATACGACCTCGAGCGCGCAAAGCGCGATGAACGCACCGGGCTCTACGGCCGCGGCGTCTTTTTCGAAACGATGAGCAGGGCCGTCCAGGAGAAGCGGCCGCTCGCCACCGTCGCGATCGACATGGCGTTCCTGAAATATTTCGACAAGGAAGGCGGGCCGGGAACGGGCAACCTCGCGATCGCGAAGGCCGCGGAAATTCTGGACGGAGTCGCCGCCGCATTTAGTCGTGAGGGGACGGCGGTCGAGGCCTTCCGGACGGGAGGCGATGAATTCGCTCTGACGATCACGGGCGGAGACGCGCAAACGATTCAGGAGGTGGTGAAGGCCGTGCGTGAGGCCGCCATCAACGCGGGCCGGATTCCGGGAACCGCGGGCGTCCGGCCGACCTATCGTCCGGAAGGGCTCCAGTTCAATTACGGAATCCGGGAAGCGCGGACGCCGGACGCGTTCCGGAACGAGCTGCTCGAGATGGGCGTCCCGCTCGGTGGCGAGGAAGACGCCGCCGCGGAACTGCCCGAGTATCTCCTGCGGCTCGCCGACAAGGAGATCGACATCCAAAAGGGCGTCAACCGGATGATGTTTCTGATCTCGCGCGGCCTGGAAGAACGCCAGACCGGCGAATCGCGCAACGGCGATCTGCTCACGGCGTATTCGCAGAAGGCCATCTTCGGCGAGGTTGGCGCTTCGCGCACCCGGTCGTTCGTCGAACAATTGTCCGGCTCGGCAGATCCGTCCGTCGAGATGCGGAAGATCAAAACCGACGTGCTGGAATTCGTGCTTGCGCAACTGGATGCGCGGCATGCGGACGCGGCGCATGTGGGGGCGGAACTCGACCGGCGGGTGGAAGAGGCCGTGAAACTGCGGTTCGTCGAGAACCGCGTCCGGGAACTGGAGGAAGAGATCATGGGACTGCGGATGCGTCTCACGAGGGAAACGGAGGCGCGCGCCTCGCTGGAAGAAGCGCTTCGCGCCGCGGAGGAGGAACATCGGGCGGTCGGGCGCCTGCGCGAACGGATTTCGTCGCCGTCATCCGGATCGTCGCCTCCCGCCGCCATGCGGGACGTCGCCTAGTGTGGTATCATTCGTGCACCGTCCTCCTTCATTCGTATCCTCGTTCCGTCTTTCGTATGAATGCACGTCACTCCCGACGCACCGATTTCGCGCGACATGCCTTTCCGCAACCGCCGATCGCTCCGAGCGTGTATCGGAACATCGCGTTCAGCTTTCTCGGGCTGACGGTCGTCATCGTCGCCGTCGTGGTCTGGATGTCCACCGTGCGTGCGGAGATTCGAATCCAGGCGACGCGGGATTCCATCGCCCTCCAGACGACCGTGGAAGTCGCGAAAAGTCCGGAACAAGGACAGTTGCAGGGCCGGGTGGTGGAAGGAACGTTCGATAAGATCCAGGAATTCATGGTGAAGGAGCAGGCAGCCGTCTCGTCGAACGCGACGACGACCGGCCGCGTGCGCATCACGAACCGGTATTCCAAGGCGCAGCCGCTCATCAAGACCACGCGGCTCCTCACGCCGGACGGGAAGCTGTTCCGGATCAACGCCACCGTCACCGTCCCGTCCGGGGAATCGATTGAGGTGGGGGCGTATTCCGACAAGCCGGGAAAAGGATCCGAGATCCCATCCGGAACGACCTTCGTCATCCCCGGGTTGTGGATCGATTTGCAGAAACTCATCACCGCGGAAGCGATCACTTCTTTTGCGCCTTCCTCTGATGCGGTGAAGGTGGCTTCCGCCACGGATATCGCCGACGCGCAGCGGACGCTGGAGGAAACGGTGCTCGAGGAGGCGAAGAAAACGCTCGCCGCCGAAGCGAACGTCCCGGCGGACAAGCTCGGCGACCGGTGCCATGATAATGGAGGGTGTTGGGCGGCGTTTTACGCCATCCAGCCGATGGAAAAGAAAAGCAACGTCACGGCCGGGCAGCAGACGGATTCGTTCCTCGCGCAGGTGAAACTCAAGGTCACGGCCGTTTTTTTCCCGCGGAAAGACATGGATCTTCTCGTCACCGGCAAGCTGAAGGAACGTCTGCCGGAAGGCCACGATCTCATTGATTTCGATTCGCGGAATGTCGCCTACACGCTGGAGCAGTCCGATGCGAAGGTCGAGAAAGCGCGGTTGTCCGTGAAGACCGAAGCGTTTTCGCGGCTGATTGCCACGAGCCCGTCCCTCTCGAAAGAGGGCCTTGCGGGGCTCTCCGTCGGCGATGCTACGTCGAAGTTGAAGGCCGTGGACGGCGTCGAGTTCGTCGAAATTACGCTCCGCCCCTCCTGGGCCCGCACCATCCCGAAACAGAAGGATAAAATAGAAATACAGATTGAGTAGGAGAGAAGGGCCCACGGGTCCTGCTCCTATTTGGTTTAAGGGAAGAAGCAGGAGACTTGGCCGTTTTTGCGTTGTCTGTCAGAATAGAGGCCTTATGGATTTTTCCATCGAAACCCGCCGGCATAGCGCCGCGCACATCATGGCCGCCGCGATCCAGCGGCTGTTTCCTGACGCCAAATTCGGCGTCGGCCCGACGGTCGAGCACGGATTTTATTACGACATCGACATCGGCCGGACGGTGACGCCGGAAGATCTGGAGGCGATCGAGAAGGAGATGAAACGGATCGTGGTCGAAAATCCGGAATTCACGCGCGAAGAAATGTCGCTCGACGAAGCGATCGTCCTATTCGGATCGCTCGGACAGTCGTACAAGGTCGAACTCCTCAAAGACCTGAACAAACGCGGGACGACAAAGATTTCGGCGGAAGAAGCCGGGGATCTCGACCCGGGGAACCCGACGGTCGCGTCCGTGTACCGCACCGGCTCCTTTGTGGATCTGTGCCGCGGGCCGCACGTCGGTCGGGCCTCTGAGGTCGGCGCCTTCCGGCTGACGAAAGTCGCGGGCGCGTACTGGCGCGGCAAGGCGGAAAATCCGCAGATGCAGCGCATCTACGGGTGGTGTTTCGCGACACAGGCGGAACTCGAAGAACACGCGCGGATGATGGAGGAAGCGGAAAAGCGCGATCATCGCGTTCTCGGGCCCGCGCTCGGGCTGTTCACCTTCCATCCGTACGCGCCGGGAATCCCGTTTTATCTGCCGAAGGGGATGGCGGTTCGGAACGAACTCATGACATTCGTCCGTGAGATGTCATACGGAGAGGGGTATCAGGAAGTCCAGACGCCTCAAATTTTCGATGCCGACCTGTGGAAAACGTCCGGCCACTGGGAGCATTATCGCGGCGACATGTTCACCATGACGGTCGATGACCGGGACATGGCGGTGAAACCCATGAACTGTCCCGCGCACATGCTGCTGTTCAAGATGGGGCTCCACTCGTACCGGGAACTGCCGCTCCGCATGGCGGAAACGACCACGCTCCATCGCAATGAACTGTCCGGGACCCTCGGCGGATTGACGCGCGTCCGCGCGTTCGGGCAGGACGACACGCACATCTTCGCGCGGCCGTCGCAGGTGCAGGGGGAGGTTGTCGCCCTGCTTGAACGCGTCCGGAAGGTGTACGAGACGTTCCGGTTGCCGATCGCGGAAGCGGTGCTCTCGACCCGCCCGGAGAAATTTTTAGGCGAGAAAGAAACCTGGGACAAGGCGGAAGAGGATCTCCGGCTTGCGTTGGTCGCATCCGGCATCCCGTTCGGTGTGAATGAAGGCGACGGCGCGTTCTACGGTCCGAAGATCGACATCCGAGTGAAGGACGTGATCGGCCGCAAATGGCAGCTTGCGACGGTCCAGCTCGATTTCCAGATGCCGCAACGGTTTGAATTGGAATACGTGGAGGAAGACGGATCCCGCAAGACGCCGGTCGTCATCCACCGCGCGATCCTGGGCTCCATCGAGCGATTCCTTTCGATCCTCATTGAACACTATGCCGGGGCGTTTCCGTTGTGGCTCGCTCCGGAACAGGTGCGGGTGCTTCCGGTCGCCGACCGCCACGCGGAATTCGCCGCGTCGCTCGCTTCGGAACTTCGCGCCAAGGGACTTCGGGTGGACGTAGACGTCACGACGGAGTCGGTCGGGAAAAAAGTCCGCAACGCCGAACACGCGAAAGTGCCCGTCATGCTCGTCGTGGGGGACAAGGAGGCAAGCGGGGACGTGTTTACGGTCCGTCGATACGGACAGAAGGATCAGTCGTCGATGGGCAAAGAAGAATTTTTGGGCGCCCTGAAGACGGAAATTGAAAACAGAGAGTAGAAGAAAGCTCCTGCCCCCGGCATTCGGTCGTAGGTATTCCTCGCAGACGCTCGTGGCCGCTCGGCCGGGCTTATGCTGCTCGAAACACCTACGCCCGAATACCCTTTGTTTTTTCGTGGATTATTCGTCTTTGGCGCAAGGCTGGGTAAACGTCAGCACGGGTGATCCGCCTCAGGCGGAGCAGGATCCGTGGGTTCGACGTTAGGCCGTTCCGCGCCAGCGTTTTTGCTGTCGGCTTACGATCCCGCGGCGTTCTTTGGTTCCGCGCAGGACATCCTTCGGCCCGACCCGTTCCGCAAGCGTGCTTAAGAGCAGGGCGTTCTTGTCGAGGTTGAGGGCTTTGGCGTGCTCCATGGTTTTTGCGTACCATCGGTTCGCCTCCGCATCGTTCTGGCGCGCCATTGCATCCTTATAGTTCGCGATCATGAAGATGAAGCTCGTCGACGGAGATTCCGGGGCGGGGAATGACTTCACGTTCTCCATGCCGAGGATGCCTGCCGCGACCGGATTTTTGTTCAGATTGGCATTCACCAGCTCCCACAACCGGTCGGCGTTCGGAACAAGTTCCTGCGCCCGGGCGATCGACATAGGTTCCTGTTCGCGCTCAATTTTTTGTACTCCTCCATGATCTTGGCCGGCGGGGGGAGGGATTTCAGCGGCTTCCCGTTTCTTTTTTGCCTGCGTGATCTTTTCCTCCATCTCCGGCGTGACTTCCCACCCGCGGTCAATCTCTTCCTCCTCCATCTGCTGGAGGATCCGCTTCCGATCCGCCTCCGGGATTTCGATGATGCCGGATTTTTCCTCCTCTTCCTCCATCTGTTTCAGGATCCGTTTCCGGTCCTCTTCGGGAATGACAAACTCATCCGCCTCTGTGGCGATTTCCGACGTTACCGTTTCCGGAACCGCTTCCGCCTTGGGGGCCCGGCGACGACGTTCGTGCGGCACGCGCTCGATCGCGGCCGCTTCTCCGCGTTTTGACCGGCTCATCGCATCGCGGTAGAGGTCATACTCGGATTTTTGGTTTGTCAGGTGTGCCAACGCATTTTTGAACCGGAAGGAAAGCGATGAGAAGAGTCCCTTTACGCCGGGCACATTTCCACCCATGAGCGCCTCGGGATGCGCGCCGTATTGCTGCTTGATTCGGTTGATGATCTGCGACATCTCTTGCTGCCCCGCGCGGCCGCCCGCTTCTTCGGCGAGTTCGACCCCGCTCACTTTCGCTCCGAAGCGAAGCTCGCTCTCCGCGATGCGCGGCTCCATTTTGCTTGCACGGATGCCCGCTTCGATTTCCTCCAGCGCGAGAAAATTCTCGTTCATGATGTCGCCGATCTTTTCGCCCGCTGGGACACGCCGCGCATCCGCCTGCAGCCCCTCAAGGCGTTCGCGGATTTCCTCAAGTTCCCGACCGTACCGATCCATTTCCTGATCCGTGATCGTCCGTTCGCCCCTTCGTGTTTTCGTCCCCAGCGTCTCGCGGAATTCTTCGAGGATGTTTTTTGCCAGCTCCCGTTCGTTTTCGGAGCGACGCCGCAGTTTTTCCGCGGACGGGTGCATGCGCTCCCGGAGTTCTTCGGCGCGCTGTTCCGATTCTTTCTGCTCGCGCTCGACCTCTTCGGACAGCACGACCTTCGCTTCCGGAACCTCCTTGGGTTTCGCGCGCTTCGGCAGCTCCCGCGGGGCGACGTATTCCGCCCGCTCGGACGGCGCCGCCGGTTTGAGCTTTTTTGCGAGGCCCCCTTCCATGTTTGGCATATATGTTGATCGGAAGTATATCACCTTTTTTTCTCGGCATAAAACGCCCCGGGGAAACCGGGGCGTTCAGGATCATCCGTTCACGATTTTTGCAAACACGTTCGGGTACGTCCGCGCGATTTCGGAAAGCGCTTTGCGGTCAAGGGCGACGCCGCGCTTTTTCAGACTCCCCATCAGTTTGGAAAACGTGGTGCCGACGGCGCGGGCCGCCGCGTTGATGCGGATCTGCTGGAGCGCGCGATTGTCGCGTTTCTTGAGCTTGCGGTCGCGAAACGCGTGCGCGCCGGATTTGACGGCGGCCACCTTCGCGAGGGTGATTTTGGATTTGCGGCCCCACATCATCCCCTTGGTCCGGGCGAGGATGTTCTTTCGGCGCTTGATGCGGTGCGTTCCGCGTTTGACTCGTGGCATAGTGGTAGATGGTAGGTAGGATCAATTCGGGAGCGCTTTGATGATCGTCTTGGCGTAGACGGCGGCGACGCCCTTGTCGCGGCGCTTCTTCCGCGTGATTTTTCCCGGATTTCGGGTATTGAAATGGTTTTGACCGCCATAGCGCTTCAAAAGCTTCCCGCGTTTGGTGATGCGGATGCGCTTGGCGATCGCTTTGTTGGTCTTCATTTTCGGCATATTGGGACAAGTTGGTGGTTGTAGGTGGTAGGGGATGGTTACGACTTGCGTCCGATGATGGCGGAGACGTTTCCACCCTGGCGTTTCACTTCCTGTTCGGTGTAGAGCGTATATTTCGATCCGATGTCGTGGATAAAATCCTGAATGCGCTTGACCGCCAGTTCGGCATGCGCCTTTTCGCGGCCGCGCATGATGATCTCGATCTTGAGCTTCTGCCCCTCTTCGAGGAAGGCAAGCGCCTGCTGCAGCCGGACGTCCAGATCGTGTGCGCCCATTTTGACGGAGAGGCGGATGCCCTTGACCTCGACTTTCTTTGCGTGGGCTTTCTGCGTCCGGTATTCCTTGTCTTTCTGGTATTTGAAGGCGCCGTAATCAAGGAGGCGGCAGACCGGCGGCGTTTCTTTCGGCGAAACCTCGACGAGGTCGTATTCCCGCTCGCGCGCGATGGTGAGCGCCCGGGCGATCGGGAGGACGCCGAGGAATTTTCCCTCATCATCAATCACCCGGACCTCCGGACTCATGATCTGTTCGTTTACGCGATATTGGATGCCGGTCGGCTTTTGGGGCACGCGCCGGCGGTAGTGGATTCGCATGTTTGGTATGGAGATGGGGGGAGTTGCACCCCCGTCCGAACCGTTCCCCCGCAATCGTCGTTCACAGGCATAGTCTGCTCGAAATTTCGGCGGCCGGACAAGAGCGGACGAGGACCGGTCGCCTACACATCGTGCCATGTCAGTAGCGCTGAGACGTGACCAGCGATACCTAAGCCCGAGAAATGACGATCTCATCCGAAGGGTCGGGCCGCTCTCCGGGAGATCGTGGTTGTCGCCCTTAGGCGAGAGCCATTGAAGGTGAAGAGACACGGAACGCCGAAGCGACCGCGTTCTTCATCTTGTTCAAGACGTTGGCAATTGTCTGTGTTGAAACGGTTTTACGAGACGTTTCCGCTCGGCCTGCCGATTGTGAAAGAAGGATCCGTCAACGCTCGGCATCCCCTCGACGCAGTTCACGGTCAATGTCCCGTTTTTTGAGTTTCTCTCGCTTATCCGCGGCTTTTCGGCCGCGCGCGAGTCCGAACGAGAGCTTGATGTGACGGCCGCGAGGATACAACGATAACGGCACCAGTGTCAAGCCTTTTTGCTTGATTTTTCCCTGGAGGGAGCTCAATTCCCGGCGCTCCAGCAGGACCTTGCGATCGCGCGTCGGATCATAGCCGGGAAGAGGTCCGGCCTTGGCGTACGGCGAAATGTGGGCGCCCACCAGCCAGAGCTCGTCCGCGCGGAAGGCGAGGTACGTTCCGGCGAGCTTCGCGCCGCCGCTTCGGATCGACTTCACCTCATGTCCGAGCAACACCAATCCGCCATCGAACGTTTCGAGGATGTCATAGTCGTGCCGTGCCTTCCGGTTTTCCGCGAACGTGGCCATGAAAAAAGATGGAAGCGTGAACCCATATCATGTACCATAGCTGTCAACGACCCGCTACCCACTTCCCCCCATGCCCGCCCCCCAGGAACGCAGCATCGTAGTGAAGACATCGACCGTCGTGAAGGTCTTGTTCATCCTGCTCGCGGCGTGGTTCACGTGGCTCGTGAGCGACATCATCGCCTTGCTCGTCGTCGCGCTCTTCCTCGCCGCGCTCATGTCTCCGGCCGCGCGATGGGGCGCGGAACGGCACATTCCGAAGAGCGTGACCGTCCTTTGCATCTACGTGCTGCTGTTTTCCGCGATCGTCGCGTCCATCGCGCTGATCGTCCCGACGGTCGCGCACCAGATCGGGAATCTGTCGCAGACCATCGGATCTTCCCTCGTCGCTTTCTCCTCGAGCGTCCAGTCGCTCCGGGCGTTCACGGAGCAGTACGGTCTCGCGGGGAACCTGTCCGCCGGCGTCGACTCCCTCCAGGGACAGGCGGGACGCGCGGTGAGCGGACTGTTCGCGACGCTCACGGGCCTCTTCGGCGGCATCGCGGGGCTCGTCATCGTGCTCGTCCTCGCGTTCTACATGGTGGTGCAGGAAAAGGAAGCGCTCCGCATGTTCCATGCCCTCATCCCGGAGGAATACCGCGACATGTCCGCGCGGCTGCTCGCGCAGGTCGAGATGAAAATCGGCCGGTGGCTCACCGGACAGCTGCTCTTGAGTCTCATCATCGGCGCGCTGTATTACATCGGACTCCTCGTGCTCGGCGTCGACAGCGCGCTGGCGCTCGCGCTCTTCGCCGCGTTTACGGAATTCATCCCGTATCTCGGGCCCATCCTGGGAGGGATTCCCATCATCATCGTCTCCGCGAACAGCTCTCCGGTGCTCGCGCTCTTCGCGCTCGGGCTCGTGATCGTCATCCAGCAGCTTGAGAACCAGATCATCGTGCCGAAGCTCATGCAGAAGGCGGTCGGGCTGAATCCGGTCGTGAGCATCATTTCGGTCCTCGTCGGCGCAAAGCTGTTCGGGATCGTGGGCGTCCTGCTCGCCATCCCGATCGCGACGACCCTCTCCGTCGCGCTCGCCGAAATCTACCGGTTCCGGCAGGAGAGAAAATCATAGGCACGCTCGCATGCCCCCATTCCCGACGCCTCCGGCTCAACCGCTGACGCCACCGATTCGGCCGTCGCCGCAGATGAAAAAAACGGTGAAGCCGGTGTTCGGCAAGAACGCGTTGAGTCTGCTCACGCTTGCTGTGTCGATCCTGATCGCGTTCGTCCTCGCGGCGGCGTTCGCGGTGGCCAAGACCGGAGTCATCGCCGTTCCGATTTTCTCACTTCTGTATCGCGGGCCGCAGCCGAGCCGACTCGTCGAGAGCCCGCCGATTGACGCCACCGCCTTTCGGGTGATGGTGAGCAGCCGGCTGATTGCCGAAACGCTCACCAAGAACCCGCTGCCATATCGTATCCGAATGACGGACGAGGAGCTGACCGGAGGGTTCCAGGGCGCCGTCACCCTCGCGCTGCGCGATCAGTTCTGGCAGGCGGAGCACGTGCAGGCCATCGCCGTGCCGGACGCCCTCGAGCTTTACGGACGATTCCGCCGCGGACGCCTCCATGCCGACATCAAGGCGCGGTTCCGACCCACCGTGGAAAAAGGGGGTGCGCGATTCGACCTGACGGGGTTCTGGTTCGGGGATTATCCGGTTCATCCGCGCTTCGCGACGCTCGTCGCCGGATGGATCTTTTCGCGCGACCTGGGAACGTGGATCCTCCGGTTTGGAGATATCGAACTCCAGGGCGTAGAGTTGCAGGAGGGGCGGTTTGAGCTTCTCGCGTCGCCGCCGTCCGCATGATCATCGTGCTCCGTCTTCTGCCGTTCGCGGTCGCCCTGCTTCAGGGCGCGGTTTTCGTCCAGCAGATCCGCTATCCGCTCCAGTATCCGTGGATCGTCGCGCTCGGGGTCGTGGCGTTGCCGCTCGCGTCCGCCACCATGGGATTCCGCCGGGTCCCGTTCCGCGACATGCTCGAGAAGATGACCCCGTCGTTCGCGCTGCTGGCGGCTCTGGCGTTCGGCCTGCTCCTGGCGGAAACCGCCGTGGCGTACGCCGTGATCGTCGCCCTTGCCGTCCTGTCGAGCTTCCTTTCCCTCGAGCTGCTGTTCATCCTCGCGTTTGATCCGTCGCGCTACCCGGTGAGCGCGCTTTCGCGGGTGAACATCGCCTATGTTCCCATCGCCATCTGGTACACCGCCGCGACATCGAGCGGACTTCTGACGTTTTTGCACATCCCGAAGCTGTGGCATGTTGTGATGATCGTCGCCCTTTCGGCCGTGATGTTCCGGACGACGGGGCATCCCGGAGCCACCTGGCAGCAGAACGCCGTGTGGACCGCGCTCGGCGCGCTCATCGGATTGCACGTCGGGCTCCTCGGGCTCTTCCTTCCCCTCGGGATGCCCGTGCAGGGGTTCATTGCCGCCGCGATCCTCTGTTCGGCTCTCCGCGTCCGGAGATATATGTATGATCCGAAACCGACAGTACGGCTCGCCTGGGGGGAGGGGGTGGCGGTGCTCGTCGCTGCGGTCGCCGTGCTCACGACGGCGAAATGGCTCTGAATCGTGTATCGTATCTCGTGTAACGTGTACCATGTTGGTATGAAACTTCTGTCGACGCCGGTGAGTAAAACCCTGGAGACCCTGCTGCTTGCCGTCGCCGCGGGCGCCGCGTCCGGCGCAATCACAGCGCTCGTCGTCACCCCCGGACGACAGATCGTCCGTGAGATTCCGACCGCGACTTCCACGCCGCCCGTCGCCACCTCCACCGCGCCCGTCGAACCGCCGCTCGTCCGGCTGGAACCCCAATTATCGAAGCCGCTCCTCCCGCCGACGTTTGTCGCGCGCCGCGCGAGTCCCGTCTTCACGGTGTACCGAAAACCGCGCGGCACGACCCCCGAAGAACGGACGCTCACGGAAGACCGCGCGCTCGGCCAGGCCGTCGCCCTCACGTCTGACGGGTGGCTTGTCACGGCGTCTCCCGTCGTGGGGTCGCTCCGCGTCGCCGACCTTGCCGTCTGGGTGAACGACAAAAGCGTCCGGGTGGAACGGGCGATCGCGGACTCCCTGAACGGGACGACGTACCTCAAGGTCGGCGTGTCGGAACTCACATCCCCGGCGTTCGGCCAGGTTTCGGATCTCGCGGCAGGTTCGGAGGCATGGGTCGAGCGGCGCGCATCCGCGTTCGAACCGAGTCTTGTCCTGTCGCTCCGCGCGAACATCCCGTCAACGGATGCGGGGTCGAGCGAGGCGGCGTTCCGTCGGATCCTCGTCGGCGGAACGACCCAGACCGGAGACCGCGGGATGCCCGTCTGGAACGCCAAGGGCGCGCTCATCGGTATCGTGGAAAGCGCGGCGGGCGAACCCATTCGCGCCATTCCGGCAACGAGCATCGCGGATTCGTTCGCAGGCCTGCTTCAACAAAACGCCATCACGCACGCGCTCCTCGGCGTGCAGAGCCTGGATCTCCAGGCGTGGCGTGTCGACGGGGATCGAGGCCGTCTCCCGGCGCGCGGCGCGCTTCTCAAGGACAACCGCAAGCAGAACCGGCCGGCCGTGGCGAAGGATTCTCCGGCGGCGATCGCCGGCCTCAAGGCGGGCGACGTGATCGTCCGCGTCGAACGTGATATCCTTGATGGGTCATCCGACCTCGGTGAGATCCTTTCCGAGTACCGGCCTCGCAGCGTCGTCACCCTCCGCGTGTGGCGCGACGGCGAAGAGACGGATGTTCCGGTTACGCTCGGCGCGATCACGACAAGCGCGCCGCTGAAATAAACCCCTCCCCCATGTCTTCTCCCAACCTCCTTCGGCTCTTTCTTCGGTCCTGGCGCCTTATCGCGGTGAGTGCCGGCGCGGGATTGGTATTGGCGGTCGCGTTCTCCCTCGTCCAGACGCTGAAGTATTCCTCGACGGTCCGCCTGCTCATCACGCAGACGAACGTGACCGGGCTTGATCCGTACACGGCCGTCAAATCCACGGAGCGGATCGCGCAGAACTTGTCCGAGGTGATTTATACGTCCAGTTTTTTCAACGCCGTGATTTCCGACGGGCAGATCGATGCGGGGTATTTCTCCTCGGACGAGATCACGAAACGGCGCGAATGGCGGGAGACGATCACGACCGCCGTGTCGCCCGGAACCGGCGTGATGACGGTCGTGGCCTTCCATCCGCTCCGCGCGCAGGCGACGGCGCTTGCCGTCCGGGTCGCGCAGGAGATCGCGAGCCAGGCGCCGAACTATTTCGGATATTCCGTCCGCGTCCAGATCATCGACGACCCGCTCCCATCGCGGTTTTTCGCCAAACCCGATTTCGTGACAAACGGCCTCTTCGGCGCGATGATCGGATTTCTGGCCGCCTCCGCCTGGGCGCTTGGAAAAACTAGGGAATCGTAAGGGGACGCTCCTTATGCGCCAGCACGGGTGACGCGGAACGGGGGACCCCCAGCGCCCGGATGCCGAGCACGGTCGAGGACGATGGGGGTGGGCCGCGGCAGGACCCGTGGGTAGGCGTATGTAGGAACAAACGAAGAAATATCCTTAAAACCGCGTAATCAGGCGGTTTTTTTAGATGTTGGGATGGCTTGACATTTTTCGCTATTTGTGATATGTTATTGCGTTCACTGGAAGCTTCGATCATGGGATTTTGAAGCCGTTCAGTCGGCGATTTGGGAACATTCCTCCTTTCCCAAAGAGCGACTGGACGGCTCCAGGACCTCAATCCGAGATCCAGGGTGCACCTACACAACTAGGGAAGAGCCCACTCCGGGGCGTTACGATTTATCGTAGCGGCCCGCTGGCCGCAGGAGGTTCTAGATGTACCAGAAGTTGATCCTGGCCGCGGTCACCGCGGTCGCTTTCTCGATGGTCGGGAGACCGGCCATGGCGCAGGACGCGCATCGGCACGGGACGCAGGATTGCGTCCTGAAGACCGAATACGACGCGACCAAGAGCCAGCTCGACGACGCCAACGACGCTCTCGCAATTTTCAAGAAGAATTGCGGCACGCTCGAGGAGGTACAGGCCCGCGGCGTCGCCGGAAAGCCCGGCGCTCCCGGACCGCGAGGCGCGCAGGGTCCGGCAGGTTCGCAAGGACCGGCGGGCCCGAAGGGTGCGGACGGCAAGAGCCCCACGGTCACCAAGGTGGACGTCGGCAGCGCCGAGTGTCCGGCCGGCGGCGTGGAGATCGTCCCGCCGAACGGAACGGCCGCGCTCTACCTCTGCAACGGCAAGGACGGCACGGGCTACGCGGCCGCGGCAGAGCCGGCAGGCACCGCCTGTCCGGCCGGCGGCGTGAAGCTCACGCCGTCGGACGGCAACGCCCCCTCCTACGTCTGCAACGGGCAGAAGGGGGACAAGGGCGATCCCGGCCAGAGCTGCTGGGACCTGGACGGGAACGGCACGGGCGACGTCGGCCGCGAGGACATGAACGCCGACGGCAAGGTCGATGTCATGGATTGCATCCCCGATTCGCCTCTCGCCGACAACTACCTGACCCTCTACGGAGGATTGGGGAGCGGCGTCGCGTTTCGGGGGTCGATTCCGGCCTACATGTTCAACGCGGCGATCGGGATCACGGGCGACCTCTCCGACCACGTCGGAATCGGGTTCTTCGGGGATGCCGGCGGGTTTAATTCCGCGACGAACGGCTGGGGCTGGGATCTGAAGGGCAGCATCGGACCGATCTTCACCTTCGACAAGGAGGAGCGGAATCGGCTGTTCGTCGGCCTCTCGGCGACCCAGTACGGCCGCGGGAAGTCCGAGAGCCCCGGCCTCACCGGAAACGGCCTCGGCTACATGGTCGGCGTCCAGACCCGGTACTTGGGCCGGATCGTCGGTCCGCTCGTGGCGGCCCCGTATCTCGAGCTCGGCTGGGGCCACGCGAGCGGATACGACCCCGTCGCGCGTCCCCTCGAGCCGTTCGATCGCGCGACCGTCCAGGGCGTCCTCGGCTTCGATCTCTTCGTCGCCGCGGGCGTGTTCAACAAGAAGTAGTGTGGCGCATGGTGGTGCCCCCTCGGTGCCCGGCGCCCCCGACAATGGTGTCGGGGGCGCCGGGGCCGATCTCGCTCTTTCTTCCTAGGTCACCGGAGCAGTTCTTGTTCCGGTTCCTTCGCAAATCGGTCGTGTCCGCACGGTCGGTTTACAAGGGATCTCGTACGTTTCCAACCAGTTTCCAAGTTCATCAACACAACACACCGCCGTAAGGCGGAGAGAGAGGCATCACATGCGCAACGTGATTTGTTTCATTTCGGCTTCGCTCATCGCCTTCGGCTGCTACGCTACGCCGGACGAGAAGAACGACGACGACGATTCGTGCGACGCGGACCGCGACGGCTACAGCACGAAGGACTGCGAAGAGAAGGACAAGCCGGAGGACTGCGACGACAACGACAAGTCGACGCAACCCGAGGCGACCGAGCTCTGCGACGGCGTCGACAACAACTGCGACGGCGACGTGGACGAGGGCTTCGCCTGCGGCCCGGACGCGGACGGCGACGGGGATCCGGACAAGACGGACTGCGACGACGCCGACAAGACCGTCCACCACGGCGCCGAGGAGGACTGCGACGACGACCTCGACAACGACTGCGACGGCAAGGTCGACTCCAAGGACTCGGAGTGCAAGACCGGATCCTCCGGTTCGGGTGGCAGTGCGGGTTCGGGTGGGTCGTCCAGCTCGGGCGGAACGTCCGGTTCCGGCGGCAGCTCAGGTTCGGGCGGTAGCACGGGCGGGGGCTCGGTCACGTCGTGCAGCGTGACCATCAGCTGGCAGCCGGACGCAAGCGACAACGTCAGCTGGGAGCCCGGCTCCGGAGCCGACATGTGGGTGAACGGCACCTACACGAAGGCCGACGGAAGCTCGGGAGGCGGTTGGGACAAGGCCCACGCCCTCTGCATCCTCGCCAAGGATCCGAGCCTGAACGTCTGGTCGTGCACGATCCAGGCGCGCGAGGCCGAGGTGCTCTTCACGCTTTCGCTCGACGGAAAGTACTGGTCGTTCGACCAGTGCTCCTGGAGCGGGAACGGGAAGAACGTCGGTCTCACGACCGTGAAGGCCGGCGGGGTCAGCCAGAACTACTCGTTGGTGGACAACGGGTCGGACGGCTTCGCCTGCACCTACAACGCCCGCGTCGCCAGCATCGACTGCCCGTAGTCCGTCGCCGACTACGAGCGCTCCGCAGCCCTGGCATTTCCTTCACCGGATCTGCCAGGGCTCTTTTTATTACTTTTTTCTATCCAAAATATATAGAAGAGGACGGGTGACGGGGCGAGTGTCTTCTCGGACCGACTTCCATCGGTCCGAAAGGCGCGAGCCCCGGCAGGCCCCGTCCCACCCAGTATCCCTTGACATTTCTCCCTTTTTCCTGCTAGATCGAGGCAGCCCCTTTCACCCTCAACCCTCGTAGAAGGACGACACGCATGCCGAGATCATGGATCGTATTGATTCTGGTGGTCGGCGTCGTCTCGGCAGCCGCCGGGACCGCCAATGCCCAGGTGTGTTCACCGGGGAAGATCAAGAAGGTGACGTGTAACCAGGGCGATCCGCCCGAGTGCGTCACCCGATGCGTCGATGCGCCGCCGGAAGCGCCGAAGCGGCCGACGCGACACGCGGCACCGCCGCTGGAAGATCCGTATGCGGCACCGCCGCCGAAGCCGTCTGTGCCCAAGCCGGATCCGCGGTGCAAGCCGGGAGAGTTCGTCTATTCGGACGAGGACGGCAGCAAGAGCTGCAAGTCCTCGGCCGACATGTACGCCATGCTTCGCGACATCCAGGCGCGCATCAAGGCGCTTCAGGAGAGCGGAGTCCCGCAGGGCCGGACGGACGAACCCATGCCGCCCCTCTCGCCGGTGCTGAAAGGCGAGCCGGAACCGACCCCGGAGCCGCCTCCGGTTCCGGAGCCACCGCCTCCCGCGGTGGAGCAGGATCCGATCGCGGCCGAGCTCGCGCGCCTCAACGCGCGTCTCGCGGCGATCGAGAAGCAGTTGTCCGTTCTGCAATCCGTCGAAAGTCGCGTCGCGGCGCTCGAACAGGAGAAGTTGATCCCGCCCGTGTCCGTCGATACCGCCTCGAAGCCGCGCGGGCCGATCTGGCTCGAGCTTTCCGCGATCGGGAACGTCCACTCGCTCACGCCCTACGACCAGGTCCTCTGGGCCACGGGCGCGGAGATCGCGGTCCTTCCGACGCTCACCGATCGGTGGGGTCTGCTCTTCGGCGCGGGTGCCGGCTATGCCGGAGCCGACGACCTGGGCAACAAGCTCTTCGCCGTCTGGGCGACGGCCGGAGCGCAGGCGCAGATCGTCGCGGATCTGCATCTCGCGTTCGGTCCGATCATGGAGCTCCGGTTCGACGGCGACCGGAAGGACACGGACTCCTACGGCGGGTTCCTCCAGCCGAAGTACTGCTGGAGGAAGTACCGCCCGAATGCGCTCTGCGGCGGGATCCGAGCGGCCGTCGAGGCCACGCGGTTCCAGGGCCCGCAGACCGGCGAGCTGTTCACCCGCGCGGACAGCAGCTTCACCGCCACGCTCGGGTACGGATTCGAGCCATGACCCTCACTCCCTTGTCTTCGGACAAGGGATTTTTTTATGTTAGGATGTTCGGCATGTTGGATGATCTGCTAGACCGGTGGGCGGTGAATCCCGGAACCGGATATTTGTTCATCGGGCCGCGTCGCAGTGAAAAGTTCATTGCCGCGGAACGGTTCGTCCGCGCGCTGCTCGGCGTGTCGGGAGACGTTGATCTCCGACTTCATCCGGACGCCGTCATCCTCGAGCCCGAGGAAGGGAAGGTCGGTATCTCGGTGGACGCGGTGCGGAAAGCGCGAATCCGCCTGTCCGCCCGCCCGTCTCTCGCGCCGCGGCAGATCCTGTTCGCCCCGCAGGCCGACCGGTTGCGGGAGGAGGGGATGAGCGCGCTCCTGAAAATCCTGGAAGAGCCGCCGGCCGGCGCGGTGTTTCTGTTTGTCGCGGAAGACCTCGGAGCGTTTCCGGCGACCGTGCTGAGCCGCCTCATGAACGTCCCGTTCGTTGCGCGCGGCAGGCACGTCCCCCGCCCCGACGTCGCGGCAGCCGCGACGGCGTTTTTGGGCGCGCCGTCCGTCGGGACACGCATGGAACTCATAGAAATGCTTGCCAAGCGCTGTGACGCCGCCGCGGATCCGACGGAGGAATGGGCGGCCACGTGCGAGGACTGGGGGGAAACATTCCGCGTCGCGTTGGCCGAGGACCCGAGGACGGCGCTCGTCGCCGGCCAGGCGGTCGTGACGGCGCGTCGATTCGTCGGTGGGCCGCTTTCGCCGCGGCTGCCTCTTGAGGCGGCGGCCGTTCGGCTCGGATCGGATGATCCGTTCCGGAGCCTTTTTCCCACGCCGATTTCTCCCCCCGTCCCATCTATTTTTCTCGGATGAGGTATACTACGTTCCATATGAACAGCATCGTGACACGCGTTCTTTTTCCGCTCGCCGCCCTCGTGTTCCTCGGTCAGGGCTGCTTCGGCCCCAGCCAGCCGAAGGCGACCGGACCCGACGGCGGCGTCTGGAAGACGAAGGATCGCGGACTGGCGTGGGTCAACAAACGCGCGCTCGTAACCGGACCGAAAGTGACGGCGGACGCGTCGAATTTTTCCGTCGTCGCGATGGCGTTCGATCCGCAGGACGCGAATGCGATCTACGCGGCGACGGCGGAACACGGGTTGGCGTTCTCGCTCGACGCGGGGGAGTCCTGGCAGATTTCTCGCGCGCTGCCGCAGGGCCGCGTAAACGCCGTGGCGGTGGATTCAAAAAACAAGTGTACGGTCTACGCCGCAATGGCAAACAAGATTTTCAAGACGGAAACCTGCACGCGCGACTGGAACCAGATTTTTTTCGACCCGCAAACCAGCAAGCAGTTCACGCAGCTCGTCGTGGACTGGTTCAATCCGACGATCCTCTACGCCGGAACGTCCGACGGCGACGTCCTCAAATCGACGGACGCCGGGATTTCATGGCAGGTCGTGAAACGGATCGACGGGGTCGGCGTGTCGTCCATGATCATGGATCCGCGCGACTCGCGGCTCCTGTACGTCGGGACGAACGGGGAGGGGATCCTGAAGACGCTCGACGGCGGGAACACCTGGCTGCAGATCAAGAAACAATTCGGCGACGAGTTCCGCGAAGCGCGCCGCGTGGTCCAGATCGCGCTTGATCCGCGCAATTCAAACATCCTGTTCGTCGTGTCGAAATTCGGCATCATCCGTTCCGAAGACCAGGGAGAGACGTGGAGCGCCCTGCCGCTTACGTCCCCGCCGGGGACGGTGAAGATCACGGCCTTGGCCGTGGATCCGACGGACAGCGCAAAACTCATCTATACCGGCCCGGCGACGCTCATCCTCTCGGCGGACGGGGGGAAAACGTGGACCGCGAAGAAGCTCCCGACGTCCAAAATCGGTTCGACCCTGCTCGTCGATCCCAAAAACGGAGACGTGATCTATCTGGGAACCCAGCCGCCGGAGAAAAAGTAAGCGGGCGCCCTCTTCCCGTTTGACGACCGCGCCGAAAACTGGCAAGATTTTACGTACCTTTTATGGCAAATCCCATCGAGATCGCCAAGCCGGAATTCGAGCAGACGATCGATCATTTTGGAAAAGAATTGCACAACATCCGTTCCGGACGCGCGCATGCGTCGATGGTGGAGCACCTGCTCGTCGACGCGTACGGTTCGGCCATGGAACTGAAGGGCGTCGCGTCGATCAGCGTGCCGGACGCGAAGACGATCCAGATCGAACCGTGGGACAAGACGCTCGTGAAAGAGATTGAAAAAGCGATCCAGGCGGCGGGCATCGGCGTGAACCCCGTGACCGCCGGGACGGTGATCCGGCTCAATCTGCCGCCGCTCACCGAGGAAAACCGAAAAACCATCGTGAAGATCGTGCACCAGAAGGCCGAGCAGGCGCGCATCGGGATCCGGAAAATCCGAGAGAACGTCCGTGAGACGATCTCCGCCGACATGGAAGCCAAGCGGATTTCCGAGGACGAAAAATTCCGCCTGCAGGATTCGTTGGATAACGTCGTAACCGAATACAACGGGCGCATCGAAGCAATGGCGGCGGAGAAGGAAAAAGACGTCATGACCATATGACGAATTCCTGACTATGCCCATTCCTGCCGAACGGAAGATGGACGTGCTCGTGGCGCTCTGTAAGCGGCGGGGATTCGTGTATCCCGATTCCGAGATTTACGGCGGATTCGCGAACGCGTGGGATTTCGGCCCGTACGGCGTGGAACTCAAGAACAACATCCGTGACGCGTGGTGGGATCGGTTCGTCCGCGGACGCGAGGACGTCGTCGGCGTGGATACGCCGATCATCCAGCACTCACGGATCTGGGAGGCGTCCGGGCATGTCCAGAATTTTTCCGACCCGCTCGTCGAGTGCAAGGCCTGCCACAAGCGGTTCCGCGCCGACCATCTGCTCGAGGCCTCGCAGGCCGAGCCGGGATATGACAAGGAACGTCCCGCGAATCTGAGGGACATCCGTTGTCCCGAATGCGGCGGCGGGCTCACGGACGTGATGCATTTCAACCTGATGCTGAAGACGTTCATCGGCCCGAAGGAAGAGGCGTCGAACCTGGCGTACCTCCGGCCGGAGACCGCGGCCGGCATGTTCACGGCTTGGGCGAACATCCGCGACACGATGCGGAAGCGGTTGCCGTTCGGCATCGCGCAGGTCGGCCGCGCGTTCCGGAACGAGATCACGCCGGGCAATTTCATTTTTCGTCTGCGCGAGTTCGAGCAGATGGAGATCGAATATTTCGTGAAGCCCGAGGACGCGCCGCGCGCGTTTGACATGTGGCTGGATGCATATAAGGCGTGGGTGCGCGACGTGCTCCGGCTTTCGGACGCGAACGTCCAGTACCGCGAGATCCCGGATGCGGAACGCGCGTTCTACTCCGCCCGCTCGATCGATCCGGAATACCTTTTCCCGTTCGGCATGAAAGAGCTTGGAGGACTCGCGAACCGCACGGACTATGATTTGTCGCGCCACCAGGAATGTTCAAAGCAAGATTTGCGCATCCTCGATCCGGAAACGAATGAGCGGGTGCTCCCGTACGTGATCGAACCGACGTGGGGGCTCACCCGGAGCGTTCTCGCGGTGCTCTGCGAACATCTGGACGAGGACCGCGCGCCGACGGCGGACAAGGAAGACGATGAGGCGCGGCTTGTGCTGCGGCTCCCGCCGCGCCTCGCGCCGGTCAAGGCCGCGATTCTGCCGCTCACGAAGAAGGACGGCCTGCCGGAGATTGCGCGCGAACTGGCGACGAACCTCCATCGCCGCGGGATCGTCGCCGAGGAGGACGAATCGGGTTCCATCGGCAAGCGTTACCGGCGGCAGGACGAGATCGGCACGCCGTGGTGTTTCACCATCGACCATCAGACGACCGAGGACAAGACCGTGACCGTCCGCGACCGCGACGGCATGTCCCAGTCGCGCGTGCCGCTCGCGGATGTCCCCGCGTGGGTCATGGAAAAACTTTCCGTATGAAACGTCCGCTCGTTCGCACGCTTGGAAACGGCCTCACGACAATCCTGGTCCCGCAAAAAGGCGCGACCTCCATGACGATCTTCGTCATGGTGCGCGTCGGTTCCCGCTACGAAACGCGGCCCATCAACGGGGCGTCTCATTTCATCGAACACCTGATGTTCAAGGGGACGACGCGACGGCCCACGACCCAAATCCTCACACAGACCATCGACCGGTACGGCGCGGAGTACAACGCGTTTACCGGTAAGGACCTCACGGCGTACTACATCAAGATCGCCGCCGAGCAAACGCCGCTTGCGATCGACATGCTGCACGACATGCTGTTCCACTCGCTGTACGATCCCAAGGAAATCGACCGCGAGCGCGGGGTGATCGTCGAGGAGATCAACATGTACGAGGACAATCCGCGCATGCATCTGGAGGATCTCCTCGAAGGCGCGCTCTTCCCGGATTCCACGCTCGGCTGGAACATCGCCGGACCGCGCGAGGTGATCCGGTCGGTCACGCGCGAACAGCTCATCACGTACCGCGATTCCTACTATCACCCGTCGCGCATCACGGTCGTCATCGCGGGAAAGATCCCGGCCGGGACGTCGTCGCTCCTCCATCAGACGTTCGGGAGCGTCCGTCCCCGTCGCGCCGGCGCGGACGACGCGTTCGCCCGGTTCTGCCCGCCCGCGGACCTGGGGTTGCCCGTCGCCCTCCAAACCAAGAACACCGAACAGGTGCAGCTCGGCCTTGCGTTCCACGGGCTCCATCTTTCCCATGACGACGCGCCGGCGGCCTCGCTCCTCGCCACGATCCTCGGCGGCAGCATGTCGTCGCGTCTCTTCATCGAGATCCGCGAACGGCGCGGCCTGTGCTATTCCATCCGGGCGTCGCACGAATCGCTCGAAGACACCGGCGTGTTTTCGGTGACCGCCGGACTCGAGAAAAAGCGTTTCCCCGAAGCGGTCGGGGCGATCCTGGGTGAGTTGAAGAAGGCCGTTCGACGGCCGCCGGCGCCGGAAGAGATCCGCCGCGCCAAGGACCACGTCCGCGGGAAGACGATGCTCGCGTTCGAGGATTCGGCGACGCAGGCGGAGTGGTACGGGCGCCAGTGGACGTTTTTGGGGCAGGTCGAAACGCCGGACGAGAAAATGAAACGGCTGGAGAAGGTGACCGCCAGGGATGTCCAGCGCGTCGCGAAGAAACTGTTCGATCCGTCGCATCTCGCCGCTGCGGTGATCGGCCCCTTCCCGGACGCCGCCCCGATCCGCCGGATGCTTCGACAGACATAACCCTATGAAAAAACTCATCATCGCGAATTGGAAGATGCATTACGGTCCGCTGAAGGCGGGCGCGTGGGTTCGGGCGTTCCGTCGGGAACGCCTTCCGAAAGACCTGGATGTCGCGGTCGCGGCGCCGTTCGTGTCGCTCGCCGCCGTCCGCGCGTCGCTCGGGCGCGCCTCCATCCCGGCGCTTGCGGCGCAGGACGCGTTCTGGGCGAATGAGGGCGCATTCACGGGGGAGATCGCGCCGGTGATGCTGTCGGAGTTTTCCTGCGCGTACTGCCTGGTGGGCCACAGCGAACGGCGCATCAACCTGGGCGAAACGGACGAGATGGTCGCGAAAAAAGCCGCGGTATTGCAGAAGGCGGGGATCTCGCCGGTAATCTGCGTGGGGGAGACGGAGACGCAGCGTCGAAAGGGAGAGCAGGACAAGATCGTGCGCGCGCAGCTTACCGCCGCGGTCGCCGGGCTGAAGGGAGACGGCCGCGCCGTGCCGGTCGTCGCGTACGAGCCGGTCTGGGCGATCGGGACCGGTCGTCCGTGCACGCCGCAACATGCCAAGGACATGCATGGCAATCTCCGCGGCGTCCTGAAGAAAAAATTCGGCGCCGCCGCGGACCATGTCCGGATTGTGTACGGCGGGTCGGTCGATCTCCGCAACATCGGAGAGTTTCTGACGACGACGGGGATCGACGGGGCGCTGGTCGGCGGCGCGTCGCTCGACCCGCGGAATTTCGCGCTGCTGTGTCGGGCCGCCATTCCGGCATAGCGCCGGGATTCTATGTCCGCCATCGTCTGGGTGCTGCTCGCGCTGGCCGCAGTCTCGTTCGCGGTCCTGGCGGTCGTGATCGGGAAGCATTGGAAGGAGATCCGGCTCCTCGATCCGGATTCGATCAAGGAAGAACGGGTTCGGAAAAAGCGGGACGAGCTCGTGGCGCAGCGATTCGAACGGATCAAGGACGGACTCCTGACGCCGCTGAAACTGTCCGGACAACATGCGAGCGTTGCCGCGAAGAAGGCGTTCCATGGCGCCTACCTCAAGCTGCTCCAGCTCGACCGGTTGTATGCGAAGGCGAAGGCGCCGGGATCCGAACCGAACGTTTCGCTGGACAAACGGCTGAAGGTGTTGATCGAGGAAGCCAAGTCGTTGGCGCGCGACCTTAAGTGGGGAGACGCCGAACGGAAGTATCTTGAGGTGTTGAGCATGGACAAGCGGAACACCGAGGCGTATCGGGGGCTCGCGGCGATGTATGTGAAACAAAAAATGTACCCGCAGGCGCAGGAGACCTACGAATTTCTTCTCCGCATGTCCGAGGCGGACGACGCCTCATATGCGGGGCTCGGGGAAATCGCGGAAGCCGCCGGCGACCCTGCGCGCGCCGAGGAAATGTACCGCAAGGCGGCGGAGCTCCGGCCGCGCGCGGCCAACCGCCATGCGGCGCTGGCCTCCTTCTATCTCGACCGGCAGGCGCCGGATAAGGCCTGGCCGTTCGCGCGGCGGGCGACCGAACTCGAACCGAAATCCTTGAAGTACCTCGAACTGACCCTGGAAACAGCCGTCCGCATGGGCGACCGCGGGGAAGCGGAGAAGCGGTACGAGCGGTTCCGCCTCCGATCGGAGGACCGGCAGAAAGCGCAGTCGTTCAAGGAGCGGATTGACGGGATGCCATGAGACGGTTATCCTGTGCACGCTCCTACGCCTGAGTAGCTCAGCGGTAGAGCACCTGTTTTGTAAACAGGCGGTCGCCGGTTCAAATCCGGCCTCAGGCTCACCCAATCACCTCCCTCTTGAAACGTATGTCCCAAGAAACACTCATCAAGCTCGAATGCACCGAGTGCAAGCGCGTCAACTACTTCAGCACCAAGAACAAGAAGACGATCAAGTCGCGCTTGGAGCTGAAGAAGCATTGTTTGCATTGCAAGAAACACACGCCCCATAAAGAGACGAAGTAGGAGAGCTGCTACTGAAATGTTAACAGCTTTACCAATCACCCCCAAAGGGATATTCTTTTGGAATGATCACAAAGAAAAAGCTTGAGCTGCTCTATCTCCAGCAAGGAAGATCACAGCAGGATATCGCGAACGCTTTTGGATGTTCCTTGAATCGCGTAGCATATTGGGTCAAGAAGCATGGGATACGGACTCGTTCGATCAGTGATGCCGTGTATCTCAAATGTAATCCCGATGGTGATCCTTTTCATTTTATTGGTCCGCAGACTCTAAAAGAAGCGAAATTATTCGGTATTGGTTTGGGTCTCTATTGGGGGAAGGAACAAAAGCTTGTACAGGGTCTGTGCGATTGGGGAATACGGATCCTCGGTTGATCCGTACCTTCATGGATTTTTTGATCAGGTTATTCGGGGTCGAGAAAAAAGACTTTCGTTTCAGTTTGCAATTATTCACCGATATTGATACAAATACCGCCACGGATTTTTGGTGTCGGCAGTTGAGCGTCCCGCGCAGTCAGTTTACAAAACCGACGATCACAATATCCGGGTCAATTGGAACCTATAGAAAAAAGAGCCAGTACGGTGTGGCGACACTCTACTACCACAACAAGAAACTGCGAGACGTTCTTGTAGAGATGGTGGGCGCAATCCGTTGTTGAACCTTGAAAATGCACAATTCATGCCGTTGTAGCTCAGCTGGTAGAGCATCTCCATGGTGGGTCGCATGACTCCTGCCCACGACGAAAGTAATTTCGCCGCGAATCCCGAATAACGGTTCAAGGCCCGCGCCGGGTTCAGACCGTGGCGTTAAAAACGCCCGAACGACTGACAAGGGTCCCGATGTCCATCGGGGAAGATACAGTCTAGTCCTCTTCCATAGGCGTCCAAGGAAGAAGAGGTGTAAGCGAAGGAGAAGGTCACCGGTTCAATCCCGGTCAACGGCTCCACGGGCAGGTACCCAAGCGGTCAACGGGGGCAGACTGTAAATCTGCTGGCATACGCCTTCCAAGGTTCGAATCCTTGCCTGCCCACCACATAACAAACCCGCCAGATGGCGGGTTTGTTATGTCAACCTTTTTTCCCCGGCGCGTTTTTTCATCCCCGAGATCGGAAGTGTCGCAGAGAACGTGGATCCCTTGCCTTCCGTCGATTCAAACCCGACCGCTCCCCCGACCTGCTCGACGAGCAGTTTGACGATATACAGCCCCAAACCGCTTCCCTCGGTTTCGATTTTGCGGACGTTGCTGCCGCGGAACAGCTTCGTGAAGATCATGGACTGCTCATCTTTTGGAATCCCGATCCCCGTATCCTTGACCTCGAAACGGACGCCTTGGGGGGAAACGGAAACCTTCACCGTGATATGCCCGCCGCGCGGCGTGTAGCGGATCGCGTTTAACAGGTAGTTTTCCAGAACGATCCGTATGAGTTTCTGGTCGCCACGATACGTTGTCGCTCCGTCGAAATCCATATCCACGAACTGCCCTTTTTCGTTCACGTGCTGTTCCAGTTCCGACAGCAGATCCTTAACGACCTGACGGAGGTTGATGTCCTCCGGCTCGATGGAAAATTTTCCGGACTCGATACGCGAGACGTTCAGGAGCGAGTTGACCAGCTCCACCATGCGTCGATTGCTCTCATAGAGATGAGAGACAAGATCCTTTTGTCCCTTGGTGAGCCGTCCACCATCTTCCGCTAGCAGCATCTCACAGAACCAATTCGTCGCCGTGAGCGGCGTCCGCAGCTGGTGCGAGGCGAGCGAGACGAATTCGCTTTTCGCTTTATCGATTGCAAGCTCTTTCGTCATGTCATCAAGGACCACCACGACCGTTTTGACCTGGTCGCGGCTATTCACCGCCGCGGAAGAGACGCGGAGCGCGATCATCCGACCGTTTCGATCCATGAAGAACATCCCCGTTTGGTTGATGCGCGTTTCTCCTCGGAGGAGCGTGTCCGCGATCGGATTTTCGCGTTCCGGAACGGGGGTCCCGTCCTCCCGGAGAAACCCGTATTCTTTCAGACTTCCGATTTTTTTTCCGTCAAGCCGCAAGAGCCCGCGCCCGAGATTATTCGTGATCATCAGTTGGCCGCTCGGCGCCTTAGCCACGATGACCGCGACCGGGAGATTATTCAGGAGCGCTTCAAGGAGCCGGCGTTCTTCTTCGATTTCCGTCACTTTTTGCGTCAGCTGGCGCGTCTTCTCCGCGACGCGTTCTTCCAGATGGGCATAGAGTCCTTCCAACTGCCCCGCCATTTTATTGAACGCGATCCCAAGGTCGCCGATTTCGTCCTTCATCACGGTAGGAACGCGGCCGGAAAAATCCCCGCGCGCGAACCGTTTGGACGCATCAATAATGGCCTGGAGCCGGCGGAGGATCACGCGTTCCATCGCGACCCACCCGAACAGGATCAACGTCATCACCGCGAGCGCGATGATGAAGATGTCGCGCCGAAGGATGTGATTGGCTTCCGCGGAAGCGACGGCGCTTGAAAGGCCGACAGCCACATAGGTTTCCTCGGCGCCGAACGCGGTCGGGAGCGGAGAAAATGCGAATAACCGGTCGATCCCGTCGATTCCTGGCGCCATCGCCGTGCCCTCGCGTCCGGCGCGGGTGATGAATTGGATGATCTCCGCGCTCTCGTACCTGTTCCCGATCCACGCATCCGGGTTCGGATGATGCGCGAGAATCGTACCCGTTCGGTCGAAGATGAACACCTCCGTATCCGGCGGGAGGTGGATGCCTTCGAATACGCGGTTCAACCAGAGAAGGTTCAGCGCCGCGAACACGACGCCGCGGAGCGTCCCGTCCGGTCTATAGACTGGAAATCCGAAATTGACCGTCGGTTTCCCCGTGATGCGGCCGATCTGGTATTCGCCGATCGCGAACCCGCGCATTTCAATCGCCTTTTTGAAATACAATCGATCAGCGCCACTGACCGGCGAGGTGAAGGGGATTCCGCTGCAGACAAGGTTTCCGTCCGGACCAATCACCCCGAAATTCGCAAAACGAGGGTTTTGGGCGAGGAGTTCGCTCATGAGCGAATTGCATTTTTCGACGTTCCAAATATCCGGGACGACCGAGAGCGCCTTAAGAATCTGTTCCGAATTTTTTATTTGGAGCGTCTGGCCCGTCACGCCGATTAAGGATAGGTGGACCGCATGTTGTTCGGCGTTGTGACTGGCGAGCGTGCGTTCCTCCATGTCGTGGGCGATCAGCAGGAGCGCAAACGGCAAAACTCCCAAAACGCCCAACACGAACAGTTGTTTTCGTAATCCAAGAAGCCGGCGTTTGGCCATGTCAGCGGCCATCATACCATGGACGTCGCGGCGGATCACTTGATCCCGACCCCGAAAAAGGTTTGTTCGACGATACGGTTGGCGCGGAGCTCGTCGCCCGACCCCTCGAAGAGGATGTTCCCGTCCGTGAGAATGAGTCCGCGGTCCGCGATGGACAGGAGCGTTTTGAGGTTGTGCTCGACGATCACGACCGCCGCGCCAAGACGCTCCCGGATTTCCAGGATGCGTTGGAAGGTCTGTTCCACGAGACGCGGTGCGAGACCGACGGTCGGTTCATCGAGGAGGAGGAGCTTCGGTTCGGTCATGAGGGCGCGTGCCAGGGCGCACATCTGCTGTTCACCGCCGGAAAGGGATCCCGCCGGACGCGTGAGGAGGGGCCGAAGTTCGGGAAACAGGTCGAGCGCAGTCTCCAAACGCTCCCATCGGGCTTCGCGCGCCAGGAAACATCCGCCCAGCCGAATGTTGTCTTCTACGGAGAGCGATGGGAACACGCGGCTCCCTTGCATCACGTACGAGATCCCGCGGCCGGGTAAGTCTTCCGGCCGCGGAACGAACGCCGCTCCGTTCCAGAGAAACGTGCCGTGTTCGGGAGCAAGCAATCCGGCGACGAGCTTGAGGATCGTTGATTTTCCCGCGCCGTTCGGTCCCATGAGGACGAGGAGTTCGCCGGACTTCACGGTCAGCGAAAGATCATCCAACACCGGTTGCTGCCGGTACCGAAACGTCAGATTGCGAATGTTCAGGAGTTCGGTATTCATGCCTTTTTGGTATGTGCTCCTAGTGTCCCACGTACGCGTCGATCACGTCCGGATTCGATGAGATGTCCGCATAGGATCCGAACGCCAGCCGCCGCCCGGCCGCGAGCACGAGGACGCGATCGCACAAATCCTGGATGAGCGGAAGGTTGTGTTCGACAAGCAGGATGGTTCGTCCTTCGGCCGCGAGTCCGCGGATCATGTCCGTCATCGTGCCGCGCATGGCCGGAGCGAGTCCGGAAAACGGTTCGTCGAGAAGCAGGATCCGGCTTCTCGCGAGCTCGACACGCGCAAGCTCGACGAGTTTCGACTGGCCGTAGGAGAGGTCGCGGCCGGAACGCGTGAACGTCCCTTGAAGATCCATGCCGGACAGGACGCTTCGGGCGCGTTCGTGGAATCGACGCCGGACATCCTGAAGCGCGCCGCGTCGGAACAGGGCGGAGAAGATCGTCGGCCAGGCCGGTGCCGGAGCGGCAAGTTCAAGATGCTCGGATACGGGCGCTTGCGGAATGAGTCGGCTGTCCTGGAACGTTCGCCGGACGCCATGACGGGCGAAGGCGTGGGCTGTGTTCCGTGAGCGGTGAGCGGTGAGCGGTGAGCCGTCAATTCGGATGGTTCCGGCATCGGGCTGAAGCAAACCGGACAGCAGCGCGAGGAGCGTGGATTTCCCGGCGCCGTTCGGGCCGATGATCCCGACGGTTTTCCCCTGGGGAACGTCGAAGGACAGGTCGTCGATCGCCGCGACGCCGCCAAACCGTTTTGTCAGGTTGCGGATTTCGAGCGATGCGCCGTTCGTCATAGCGTCCATCCGTTACAGTTCATACCTCCCGACGATGCCGGTCGGCCGGAGCCGCATGACCGCGAGGATGGCGATGCCGATAAGCGCCTGCTGGACATGGCCCGTGAGCGCGATCGGGACATCCAGGAACCGCAGGGATTCCGGCAGGATGGTGAGGAACGCCGCGCCGA
>JACQMO010000010.1 GCA_016203535.1 Candidatus Uhrbacteria bacterium
AAATTTACCAGCTTGCCTTTATCGCCATTTACCTCTTTGCTTTTGGATTCCTTCAAAATCGGAAACGGCTTGCCCGCCATTTCGTTCGGGAACATCTCATTGGGCGTGCGAGCGTCAGGATTGATGAGAATATCAATTTTTTCTTCCGGCAAATCCCTATGCCAAACAAGGCCGTATTTCGTTTCCTTGATACGGCGAAGCTCTTTTATCAGCTCCTCTCTTGACCAGTTGTCGTAGTTTATTTTTCTTGCCATGGATTTCTGATCAAATCCTCAACGTAAACCTTTAATGCTTTTTCGATTCTCAACTACTTTGGGATATGCATATTAAACGAGGGTCTCTCTTTTGATTCAACTCAAAAACTATTTTCATTACCGCCCTTTCTACATCGTCATCTGGTAAAAAAGAGATTCTAAAGTCCTCAAGAGGATCACAGGTATTTGTCCTTATGTTATAGAATGTCCACTCTTGTTCATGTCTACTATCCTCTATAACCAGCCAAGCTTTTGTAGGTCTCTCTTTTTCTATTCGTATTTCCGTACAATGCTGATCAAATTGTTGGTTCACTAGACGTTCAATTTCTTTGACTTGTTCGTCTGAAAAATTTTTTCTTTGCATATATAACCTCACATTGCTCCTTTTTTTGGAAAAAATCAATAGAAACGATCTGAATTTCCCGCATTCGCACAAATGATGGGCTTAAAAGATTGCTTTGTAGCTACTTCTCGGAATGAGGGAAGAATCTGTTTCCCCGGTCAAGCCGGGGAATGACATGGTGGTGACGGTAATGACAAGGCGATTACGAACTAAAAATCGATCGTTTGTACGATTCCAAATTCTCCAACGCGATCCCTGTACCCTTGGCGACGCAGAGTTGGGGGTCGTCGGCGACGAAGGCGGGGACGCCGGTGGCGTCGGCAAATAAGCGATCCAAATTCCGAAGCTGCGATGAACCGCCGGAGAGGACCATGCCTTTTTCCATCACGTCAGCGGAAAGTTCCGGCGGGGTGGCGTGGAGGACCTCTTTGATCTTTTCGACGATCCCCTGCAATTCGTGTTGCACAGCGTCGGTCACGTCGTCGCTTGTCACGGTGATCACGCGCGGGAGGCCGCTGATCATGTCGCGGCCTTTCACTTGCATCTCCAATTTCTTTTCCAAATATAACGCCGAGCCGATGCGGATTTTGATATCCTCTGACGTGCGCTCGCCGATCGCTAGGCCGTACTTTCGACGGACATGCTCCTGGATGGCGACATCCAATTTATTCCCACCGATCCGGACGGAATCCGACGCGACGATCCCGCCCAGTGAAATCACGGCGATTTCGCTGGTCCCGCCGCCGATGTCTATGATCATGTGGCCACTGGCACTTCCGATCGGGATGTCCGCGCCAATCGCCGCCACGACCGGTTCCTTAATGATGTACGCGGCACGAGCGCCGGCGCTGATCGTCGCGTCGATCACTGCGCGCCGTTCCGTCGAGGTGATTCCGCCGGGAACGGCGACCATCACTTCCGGCCGGAAAAAGCGCATGCCTCCGAGCGCCTTGTTCAAAAAATAGCGAAGCATCGCTTCGGTCGTACGATAGTCGGCGATGACGCCGTCTTTCAGCGGACGCCGCGCGACGATCGTATCCGGCGTCCGACCGAGCATCTCTTTGGCTTCTTTCCCCACGGCAAGGACGCGCTTGTCGGCAAGCGAAATCGCCACCACCGACGGCTCATTGATGATGATCCCCTTCTTCGGGATGTACACCAACACCGTGGTCGTGCCCAAATCGATGCCGACTTTTTTTGCGAACATGGATGGAAAGTCAAAAGTCTATCAAGTCCGTCAAGTCAATAAAGCCAAACGAGCCGTCATTCGAGCGTATTCTATATTTCGAGGAAATGGATCCCAGCCTGCGCTGGGATGACAAATGTGGGGTTCCTCCGCTTCGGTCGGAATGACTGAAGAGAGAATCAGAATGAAATCTCGAACGTGCGGTCGGTTAATGAATCCGTTGTGTATTCATACCGGGCGTCTCCCCACTTTTTGGAATCTTCGGAAGGCGTCGCGGACTCAAGCTTCTTATCGAAAGAGAGGTCGAGCGTCAAGGTCGCGTTGTCAACGCCGGGCTGTTTGGGCCAGTCGAGGTGGTAGATCGTTGACCGTTGACCGTTGACCGTAGGGGGGAGGCGGTAGGTAAATTTTAACTCGCCCGTTTTTCCCGGCTCGACGGACCAGAACGCGCCGTAGACAGTTTTCCCCAATTCCTTAAACACATCGACCGTGCCTGAAATAAATTTCCCGCCGGTTTTATTCAGGTCGTCCTTCATGGCGCCGTCGGACGAAATCAGTTCGCTCCCTTCGGGGACGTAGACGCGCGTATACGTGCGGTAGCGCGTGTACCGATAGTCGCCGAATCCTTTTGCCGTGTTGGTGTAGCGGAGCGTGACCGTCGCCTTTGGACCGGCCGGATCGGTCGCGTCGAGTTCATATCGAATTTCTTTTTTCATCGCGCCGTCGGTCTTGAGAGCGGCGAGGTTGGCATCCACGACCCACAGGAAATCTCCGTCCGTCGGTTTTGCGCGCGCCGACCACCCGCGCGATTCGAGGACCGGCTGGAGATCCGCGTCGTGTGAATACGCCATGATCTGCTTGCGTTCAAGCGCCTGCGTCGCGACGTCCAACACCTCCGGCCAGCGCGCGGACGGCAGGGCAAACAACTTCTTCACGAGCTCCTGGCCGAGCTTCCCGATGATCTCCTTGCGCTGTTCGACCGGTATTCCCTCCTGATGGAACCCGACTTCCACGGCGAATTCGAGCTGCTCGAAAAAATTGTCGGACGTGAAGGTTTTTCCGTCCACCACGATCGGCCCGGTGAACGCGAGAAGCTCCCGGAAAAATCCGGGTTCGAAGGCGATGAAGGTCGTCGGACGATGCGGGAGCGGCGCATGGAGCTGGAGCTCGGCTTCGCGGACATAGAAATCAAGGACCCGTTCGGCCGACGTCGGAAAATCCGGAGACCAGTTGGCGTCGCGCAGGAACCAGTTCGCGGCGCCGAGATAGCGCGCGAGCGGCTCCGGCGGGGTTTCCTTCCAGAAGGCAGATACCGGGTTATCGATGTTGTACACGTCCGTAAATGCGAATTCCGAAAGCTCCCCGGCGTCCCATGTCATTGTTCCGATCGTCCCGATGAATCCGCCGGACGGCCGAATTTCGTCCGCGTTCTGGAGCGCCACGAGATACCGCCGCGGTTCGGGATAGCCGGACATCGGGAGCAGCGCCTCGAGAAGAGGGACGGCTTCGTCCAGCGCTTTTTTCATGACGGGAATCGCCTCTGCGAGCGGACGAAGCGCCGTTTGGATCGGAGACGCGAGACCGTCCTGCGGCACGCGGCTCCATAGGGTCAGCGCAAGGTCCATCTTGTCGCGCGCGAGACGGAGACGCGGAAGTTCGTTGGAAAATTTTTGGAGCAGCTCGCGTTTTTCCTCTTTGGATAAATCTTCAAACCGGCGCGTCGGCGCGATGCCGGCTTGAAGTCCCCCGCTCGTCTCGGCGCCGCTCCGGAGCGCGTCCAGAATCACGACTGCGATGTCGAGGATGTCCGCGGCGCTGTAGAGGGTTTGCGATCCGGCGGAGGCGGCATCTTCGAGCGCGCGGATTTGGAGTCCGAGCGCCGGCAGGTCGCGGAGCGACCCGAGTTTCTGGAGTTCATCGCGGAAAGAGAGAAGCGATGCGCGCGCGGCATCGAGATCGGTTTTCGCACCCTCCACGTCCTGCGTCAGGAGCTTCTCGCGCGCCGCCGAAATGGAACGCTCCGCCGTCCGTCCGGCGTTCCATGCCCTCGTGAGAGAAATGCCGGGCGGAATCAACATGAGAACGAGAAGGAGCGCGGCGCCCAACGCGATCCATCGCGCGACGTGTCGGTGGCGCGGTTCGGCGGGAATCGGCGTGTTCGGTTTTTCCTGCGACGGAGAAGAAGACGGCGGCAATTCCGGAAACGCCGGACAGATCAGAAAATTCGGGGTGTCGTTCGGCATGTGTGGGATAAGTTTAGCACGTCCTCGGATGTTTCTCCCCGCGGTATTTCAGGAAGTAGAGGAATCCGCTCTTGATGTGGGCGCGCGCGAGCGGGTTCAGGAACACCTGCCAGAACCGCTTCACCTCGCTTTCGCGCTGGTGGTAGTGGACGAATTCTGCGACCGGCGCATAACACACCTTCCAGCCGGACGACCACGCGCGCCGACAGAGGTCCGTGTCTTCGAAGTACATGAAAAACCGTTCGTCGAAATGCCCGATGTCGTCGAGCGCCTTCCGTCGGATGAGGATGGCCGCGCCGAAAAGGCCGTCCACGTCCTGCACGAGCGACGGATCCGCGTCGAGCATGAGGTACTGTTCGACCGCGCGTCGGCCCCACGGCGTGCGTCCGATCGACGTGCGGCGGGCGAGCGGGATGAGCGCGTGCGGGAACCGGTGGAACGTCCGCTGAAGCGTCCGGTCAGGATGGAGAAGTCGCGGGCCGATGAGTCCGTAGGAAGGGTTCGCGTCCCCGAACGCGACGAGCTTTTCCAATTCTCCCGCAAATACGGTGAGGTCGGGGTTGAGCAGCATGACGTACTCTCCGGCGGCGCGGCGGAACGCGATGTTATTTCCGGCTCCGAACCCGACGTTGCCCGGCGCGTCGATCACCGTCACCCACGGGAACCGTTCGCGCACCATGTCGCCCGTGCCGTCGCCAGCGGCATTGTCCACCAAAAAAAATTCGAACGGGAACGGGATCTGCGCCGCTTCGACGCCCTTGAGCAGCTGGCGGATGAGGCCGGGTGTGCGGTAGCAGACGGTGACGAAGGAAACTTTCATGGGGAAGTCAAAAGTCAAAAGTGAAAAGCCAAAAGTGGAGAAACTTTCATATAAACCACTTTCGGATATCGACGTCGGAGGTTTTTATCGCCGGTCGAAGTTTAAATCGTTTTGCGATCATCTTCGGAAACCCGATGAACGACGTGGCCTGGCCTTTCAACTGTGAAAAAGAGAAGAGTCCGGCGACCGCTTTCGCGATTTCGTACGGGAGCCACCACGACAGGTGGAGCATCAAATTCGCGAGCCGGTCGTTTTTCACGATCGTCCAGCCGTGATTGCGCGTGGAGAGGAAATTCACGAACGGCGAACGGAACCGGCGCGCCTGGAGCGCTCCGAGCCAGCTGCGATCCTGGGAGGACGGAACGCGGCGGTAATGCCACACGACCGCGTTCGGGACGACGTGCGCATCAAACCCGAGCGACCGGAGGCGCCACGCGAGATCCACGTCTTCTTTATATGCGAAAAAATCCTCGTCGAAAAACTCCTCCCCCGTCTTCGCGGCGAGGAGCGCGGAGGCGCGATAGAGCACGCACGCCCCGCTCAACCCGAACACCTCAGGCGCGTCGTCGTATTGTCCGCGGTCGATCTCCCCCGCTCCACGGTCGACGACGCGTCGGGATTTGAAAATGCAGAGCCCCATGGAATCGATCTGGTCGGACCGCGTCGCTTCCGCCGTTTCCGGATCGATGTCCGCATTCACGAAGGCGCGGAGAAGTTTCGGTCCGCAGGAGCCGACGGACGGATGCGCCTCCATATATGCCGTGAGAATGCGGAGCGCGCCGGGTGAAAATTCCAGATCCGGATTCGCTACGAGCACGTATCGCCGGTCCAGGTCCTGATGCTCCCATCGCGAGAGGGCGAGGGTGATGGCCTGATTGTGTGCGCGGGCGAACCCCTGGTTGCGAGCGTTGCGGAGCAGCACCGCGTCGGGCCGCTGTTCCTGGAGCCACGTCGGCGTCCCGTCGTTCGACGCATTGTCCACGACCGTCACCGTGAACTCGCGCGTCTCCTGGTCGTCGAGCGACGCGAACAATCCCGGCAGGTACCACCGCGAGTTCCATGTGACGATATTTACGACGAGACGTTTGGCTTCATCCATATCTACTCGACTATCTTCCTCTTCGGCGATACGTTAAACCCTAATCGTTTCCCCAACATGAGCCGCGTCTGCGCGTCGATGGCCGGGACCGCGCCGAACAGGACGAAGGTGATCGGCAGAAGAAGCCACTGCAAGAGCGTAACGATGAACGCGCGGTGCACCGGCACATGGCTCGGACGGCGAGGCAGGAGCGTGAGCGAGAGCGCGGCCGAGATGAACACGCCGACCATGGCGAGGCGCATGAGCCACTGGAGCGTGAACGGCGTGTTCTGGAAAATCGCGAACTCGCGGAACCGTTCCGGCGCGACCCAGAACGGCAGGCGGCCGAGGATGAAAATAAGCATCGGCGCGGTCGCCCAAGTGTACATCCCTTCGAGCTGTTTCCAGAGGAAGCTGAACTTCACGCCGAACGGCATGGATGGGTCCCGCATGAACGCGCGCGCCATGAACGGAAAATTTTCCACGCCCCACGCCCAGCGGCGGATCTGTTTGTAGAGCGCGACGAGCGCCTGCCAATAATTTCCGGTCATGACCGTGTCCATGGAAACGGGCAGGTACATCGGGACGACGCGGTATTCGCCATGGTACGCGATGAGCGCCTGCAGGAAGATCCGCGAATCCTCGCTCACGATGTCCTTCTGCCAAAATCCGACGTCCACGAGCATCTGCAGACTCATCGAGTGCGACGAGAACGTCATGGCGCCCTCGGGCCGCGACAGCTCGCCGAACAGCCAGAAGGTCGTGCCGTACATGGCGACGCGCACCGCTGCCGGGGATTCCCACAGGTTGTTGTTGTAGAGCGCGACGGGCTGGTACGACGCGCGCGTCGGATGCGGCACCGTGAGGTACAGCCGCGTGAGGCAGGAAAAATAGTGCGGATGGATGATGGTATCCACGTCGAAGCTCGAGACGATCACGTCGGCATACGGGATTCCGAGCTCATCGATCTTCGGCAGGATGGTGCGGCCGGAATAGTTCAGGTTCGACCCTTTTCCGGGAATCTCCTCCGGCAGGTCTTTCGGATGGAGTGTGGTCCAGAACCGAAAAAATTTCTGGCCGAATTCGTTTTCCAGCGCCGAGGCGACGGCGGCGAACCGTTCCGCGTCGCGTTCCTCCCCCGCGAGCACGACCATCATCCGGTCGGCGGGATACGCGGACGCAAGGAGGGTTTGGAGCGTGCCGCGGATGACGCCGATCTCTTCCTTATACGTCGGGAGGAAAATGAGATGCCGGACACGGTCGTAGCCGGACGTTGTTTCGGCGGCGGCCTGCCAGTTTTTCCGCGAATCCCGGCGGAACCGGAACCATGACGCGATGATGAAGGGGATGAAATAGGTCACGCGGAACAGCCAGTACAGGTCGAACACGATGACGAAATACACCACCCAGAGCGGGCGGATGAACGACAAGACGACGGAGGCGATGAGCGTCGTCCAGACGAGGGCGCCGGGAAGAATTTCCAGCGCGCGGAATTTCCAGCTTTTTTCCGTCATGGGGCGTGCGTCCCGCCTCACGCGGGACGGGCCATGGTGATGTTCGGTTCGGTGTCGTAGAGCGGAGCGACGTACGATGCCGGATCGATCTCCCCCGCATCGAGCCGTCGCGCAAGCGAACGGAGGTCTGCAGCCTCGTCCCGCATCACGCCGACCAGTGGGATGGAGAGAAACCGCGCGAGAAGATTGGCGACGAGCACGCCGCCGCGCACGGCGGAAAACGAACCGGGCCCCGCGACGACCGCGATCCCCGTGAGACGTCGACATCCCGCCGTTCCGATTCGCCGCGCGATCAGGGGGAGCAATGTTCCGCTGCGGCCGGCCGCGCGGCTCGTCCGGGCGCGTCCTCCGCCGAGCTCCGCGATCCGCACGTTTCCCGACTCCGACGTATCAATGAACAACCACATACACCGTCGCGCTTAATCGATCTTGTTGATGAGCACGCTTTTCGGCGCTTCAAGGATGGAATACAGGAACCGGTCCGTGATCTCCTTCCGGTAATTGAAATCCTGGAGCGGCATGCAGGTGAAATTGATCTCAAATCCCATTTCCTTTTCCAGCTGGTCGACGAGCTTGCGCGCCTGCTTCTGGTCGATCGTCCCGACAAGGAAAAGATCCACTGGTGAACCGGTCCGTCCGATGAAGGCGCCGAGGAGCGCGGCGTACTGCACGTCTCCGAGCGTGGTGATTTCCCGGTCCAGCCGTCGTTCCATGAGCACGTGCGCCTTCGTGATCAGCGTCCGGACCTCCGCGATGAGCGGGAACCCCTCGTTCATCTTGTAATATTTCCGTTTGAGTCCGGGATGCTTGGTTCCTGTTGCCGGGGCATCGGCCGCATTCACGAGACCGAGCTCGACCAGGTTCTCCAATTCACGACGGACGGCGTTGATCTGGGTCTCGATCAGGCGGGTCAGTTCGCGCACGAAAAACGCTTTTGCCGGATGGTGGACGAACAACGTCAGAAGCTTCGCCCGGGTTTTTGACCCAAATAGGTGTTCAAGCATAGCGGCCCCCATATCCTGCCTCGTGCCAACACTCTTGACAAGGGGCTGCAAACTTCTTTCGGAATGACTTAGGATAGAGGGGCTGAAAAGGAAAAACCCCATGGTTGAGCAGCAATTCCGCATCGCGGAGATTGAGGTGGCCAAGAGTCCGACCGATGAAAAAATCATCGGAATTTTTCGATATGAAAGCGCCGGGCAGAAGAAAAAAGGCGCCTCGCTCCTGATCCTCGCGGAGATATCTTCAACGGTGTACGCGTACGAACGACTCCTGGATGTGATCAATGAGTCGGCCGAGCAGGCGCGCCACCTGATCGCCGCCGTGGAGACGGATCCGGTCGCCCGGTTTGAAAAGCTGATCCAGCGGATCAACGAGGCAGTCGCGGGATTCCTCGAAGGCGAGCCGACGCCGCTCTCCTGGAACCGCGTAAACCTGTTCATCATGGAGCTGTCGCAGGACCACATCTGCCTCACCGGGCGCGGGCGGCTCATGAATCTGTTCCTGCAGAAACAGGATGACGGGACCTACCGCACCTTCGACCTGTTCGGTTCGCTCGAGCAGCCGGCCGAAGTGGACCCCAAAAAGCCGTTCGCCGCGCTGATCTGCGGGGACATGAAACCGGGTGACATCCTCATGGCCGGAACGCTCAACCTCGAAAGGCTCCGGAACGAACTTCGGATCAAGGAACGGCTCACGACGATGCCGCCGGTATCGGCCGCGCTGGACATCAAGCAAGATCTGGAGCAGCACGGGATTCCGGATGACTTCGTGGCGGCGATCGTGGCCTGTTGCGCGCTGGAAGTCCCCTCTCCGAAACAGGCGCCGGCGGCGGACGACGTGGAAAAGAGCACCGCCTCGATCCAGAAACTCCGCGATGCCGAAAAGGACGCGACCCAACACCTCTCCCCTGTCTTTTCACCGGCGGCGACGGCGTCGGAACAAACGAACGAACGGCGCGTCATGGCCGGTTTTTTCGGCCTGCTCGCTTCGCTCCGAGGAACGGTCAAACGGTACCGGTCAAAGGACATCGCGCTCATGGCGAGTCTCCGCGGGATGAACGCGGGGCACGGGAGCGTGTTCACAAAAAAACACAAGCGGATCCTTCTCGCGGGCGCGGCCGTCCTGCTTGCCGTGGCCGTCGGCGCGGGAATCTGGCGGAACAACCAACGGCTCGCGCGGGAAGAGGCGGCGTGGACCGTGACGTACGACCAAGCCCGGGACAACCGCGATCGCGCGGAGTCCGATCTGGTCTATGCCAACGACACGCGGGCGAAAAAATACATCGACGCGGCGGAGGGACTTCTGGCCGGATTGGACACGAAAACGCCCCAACGGAATGAAAAGATCGAAGCGCTCAAGACGGACCTGGAGCGGCTGAAGGAGCGACTGCGAAAAACCCAGGCCGTCGAACCGGTCGAGCTGACGGCGCTCGCCGGTGCGCCGGACGGAGCGCTGGTCGCGCCCGTCCTTGCCGCGGGGGTCGGATACGCCGTGGACAACGCGGACAAAACCGTCCTGAAAATCGATACTGCAAACAAGACGACGAAACGCATCCCGCTCCCGTCCGGCGCGGGAACCGTCATCGCCGGATCGCTCGGCCAAAAATCCGTCGTATTCGCCACGTCGAACGGCGCGATGGTCGCGGTGGACTTGCAAACCGATTCGGTGACGACGCTCTCGTCGCAGCCGCGCGCGTCAAGCACGACGGACGTGATCGTCTACGGCGGCCGCGCTTATTCGCTTGACGGGCCGAACGGGCAGGTCTGGCGCGCCCAGGGAACGGCCGGGGGGTTCGGGAGCGAACAGCCATACATCAAGGCGGCGACCACGGATCTCGCGGGAGCGGTCGGGCTGGCCATCGACAGCAACGTCTACGTGCTGAAGCCGGATGCCACCGTGGCGCGGTTCCTGTCGGGCGGACAGGAGGCGTTCGGCCTCGTCGCCATCGATCCGCCGCTTCGCGCGGCGTCCGCGATCTGGACCAACGCAGACGCCACCCGGCTCGCCATTGCGGATCCCGCCGGGAAACGCATCGTGATCTTCAACAAGGACGGGACGCTCAAGGCACAGCTTACATCAAAGGAATTTACCGGACCGCGCGATCTGGACGGCAACGAGGCGGAAAAGAAATTGCTCGTGATCGACGGAACGCGTCTGCTTCTTGTTTCTCTTCCTTAGCAAGCGAAGCGAATAATAAAAAAGAACGGGTGACAGGGCGAGCGTCTTCTCGTCTCGACAGCAGTCGGGACGAAAGGCGCGAGCCCTGGCAGGACCCGTTCTTCCTTGTTATTTGAGCGTCGCTTTCCCGCCGGCCTCTTCGATCTTCTTCTTCATCTCTTCGGCTTCGGCTTTCGCGACGTCTTCCTTCACGACTTTCGGCGCGGCATCCACGATATCCTTGGCTTCCTTGAGTCCAAGGCCCGTGATCTCGCGGACGACCTTGATCACGCCGATCTTGTTGCCCCCTGCTTCCGTGAGCTCCACGGTGAAGGAGGACTTTTCTTCCGCGGCGGCGCCACCCGCAGCGCCACCGGCGGCGGCCATCATGACCGGGGCGGCGGCGGACACGCCGAACTTCTCTTCAAGGACCTTCACGAGTTCCGCGAGGTCCAGCACGGACAATTTTTCGACCGAGGACACTAGATCTTTGAACTTCTCCGGCACCTCGACCACCTTCGTTTCATCGCTCATATACGGTATATTATTTTCGTAATTAACGGGTGACGCGGCGAACGTCTTGAGTCATGCGAGCCAGCATGACGAAAGACGCGAGCTGTGGCAGGACCCGTTACACCACAGCGTTTTCTTTCTGTTTTCGGATCGCTTCTACTGCACGGACGAATGCGGAGACCGGGGCGTACATGGTGCCGACCACCTGGCCGAGAAGCTCCTTCTTCGACGGCAGCTTGGACAGCGCGACGACCTTCTCCTGCCCGACCGGCGCGCCTTCGAAAATCCCGCCGACCAGCTGGAGCGGCGTCGTCTTCGCCATGTCTCCAAGGACTTTGGCCGGCGCGATCTCGTCTTCCAGACCGAACGCGACGCCGATCATCCCCGGCAGGGCCTTGGCGTCAATCTCGACGCCCGCGTCTTTCGCGGCCTTCGACAGAAGCGTTTTCTTCGTGACCACGTAGTCGACGTTCGCTTCGCGCATCTTCTTGCGCAACTCGTCGGCTTTCGCCACCTTCAGTCCCTGATAGTTGGCGAACACGACGGATTTCGCCTTCTTGAACTCCCGCGTGAGGAGCTCGATCGTATTCAATTTCTGTTCACGTGTTTTTGGCATAGCAACGAGGTTAATTGGCTATTTCGACCTTTATAACAACACCCTCAGGTCAGTGAGGGCGTAAAGAAAACCGAACGGTTTTCTCTGTGCTCCTCGGCAGGATATTAAGCCCCTTTGGCGGAGCGCCTGCTGTCTTTGGACCAGGATGTTGACGGCAGACTACCGGATGCGTTGTCCCCCGTCAAGGGATGGAGATATACTGGATTCCTAAACCTAATGTCTCTCCTATGAACAACACGTTTTCCCTCCTGGCGCTTCTGGCGATTGTCGGAGCCGGATGCCCGCTCGCCCCGCCGCCGTCCGTCCCTCCGAGACCGCCGACAACCACGCCGCCCGTGGCCCCTCCGTCCGCCGAGGGTGATACCGCGGCCGTGGCGCTCGAAGGCAAAAATGCGATCGCGCTCGATGAAGACCAGAAGGTCGGCGACAAGATCACCGTTTCAAGCGTCATGCTGGAAAAGCCGGGATACGTCGTCGTCCACGGTGAGACGAACGGAGGGCCCGGCGCCATCCTTGCGAACAGCGTTCTCCTGCCAGCCGGCGAATCCGTGAACGTCGAGGTGAAAACCGTGGTGAAGCCGAACATCTATTACTGGGCGATGCTCCATGCGGACAACGGCGACGGCGCGTACAATTCGGCCGATGACGCGCCGATCAAGGACGGACAAGGCAACATCGTCATGATGCGTTTCGAAGGGGCCGAAGCCGCCGAGGTGATGGAAAAGAAAGAGGATGAAACAACCGAGGTCAAGGTTGACGTCGAGGTGAAGATGGAAGCCAAGACCGTTGCGGCGGCGATCCAGAACTTTTCCTTCGGACCTGCGACCATCACGGTGAAAAAAGGCGACAAGGTGACGTTCACGAACAAGGATGGCGTGGGCCACTCCGCAACGGCTGACGGCGGCGCGTTCGATACGGGGATCATCTCATCGAACCAATCCGCAACCGTGGACACGTCCTCGCTCGCGCCGGGGAGCTACCCGTTCCATTGCACCCCGCATCCGAACATGAAGGGGACGATCGTCGTACAGTAGAAAACTGTAAACGCCTGCGGTGCATGCCGGATGAACAGTAAGACTTGGCCTAGCGGCCCGGAGCGCTGTTCAGGAGGTATGTGCCGCAGGCGTTTTTTTTATTCTTCGTGGATTCTCTTCTTGATTTCCTTAATCGTGTTCTCCGCCTCGTCCAAGCGATTCTTCAGCGTCTCGGCGAGGGTCATCGCGCGCTCGAACTTCGCAAGCCCCTGGTCGAGGTCGCCGTTCCCCTGCTCAAACCACGCGGCGATCTCCTCGAGTTCTTGAAACCCTTTCGCGACGTCTACTTTTTTGGTGTCTTTCTTCGGCATAGAATGGTTGAATCAGCTTCCCCGTCACGCACGACGATCGTAACCTGCCGGCCTGGCACGAATTCCGAAATGGTCCCGATGCCATGCCCCCGATCATCCCGGATCATCGCATAGCCGCGGGACAGGACGGCGTGAGGGTTGAATGATGCCATGAGACGCATCTGGGCTTCAAGGCGCTCGCGAAGCGCGCGTAGCCACAACGTCGGCGAAACGAATACCCGTTCCAAAATACTCCGTCCGTCATCGAGCTGTCGGCGCAGCGCTTGTTCGATCCCGCCGGAAACCGTCGACAGCTCATAGAGGATGTCGCGGCGGTCCGGCACGAGGCGCCGCGCGCAATCCGTCGGCGTCGAGCCGCGGACGTCGGCGGCTTCTTCGGCAAGCGTCAGATCCCGCTCATGTCCGATCGCGACGAGCGTCGGAATGCGCGACGCGTGGATTGCGTGCACGACCCGTTCATCGTTGAACGCCATGAGCTCCTCAAGCGAACCGCCGCCGCGCGTAAGCACCAACACGTCGTACGCGTCTCCTCCGGCATTCGCCTGTTCGATGGCGCGGACGATGTCGTCGGGCGCGCGCTCTCCCTGCACAAGGACATGGGAAAGATCGATCTGAAGTCCGCCCCACCGTTCACCCAGCACGCGGATGAAATCCCCGTATGCCGCGCTCTCCCGCGATGCGACGAGTGCGATCCGTTCCGGAAACCGCGGGAGCGGCCGTTTGCGTGATGGATCGAACAGCCCCTCCTGTTCCAGCCGCGCGCGCAACAGAGCGAGCGCTTTCTTGAGCGCGCCTTCCCCGGCAAGTTCGATCCGCTCGGCGGAAAGCGAAAACTTCCCGTATTTCGGATACACGCGCGGAACGCCGAACACCCGAACACGGAATCCATCCTCGATGGGGACGCGCAAATTCCAGACCGGCAGGAACACATTCACGAGCGCTTTGTCGTCCTTCAAATCGAAACTCACCCACTGCCCCTGCGAAACGCGATAGCCGGACACTTCACCCTCGACCGCGACCGACTCGCCGGTGAACGCCTCCTTCAGGAGGAGGTTTACGGTTTCGACGAATTCTGACACGAGGAGGATGCGCATGGGAGAGTCAGTTGACTGGAAGAATGATTTTTCCGTTCAGGATCTGATTTGTGAGCGATGGATCGGAAAGCGAAGACAACCTGCGCAGACGCGCGTCCCGTGATGCGCCCTCGAGGAGGCGTGGCTGGCTTTGGTCGATCCGGACCGGCAACAAATCGATCGCGACGTCGCGGTCCGAAAACGTGAGGAGCGCCGCGAGCCCTTCCCGCGTTTCTTCCGACCAATCCTGGTCGAACACGAAATTCCCAAGCGAGTAGAGGATCGGCTTCCCGCGATACAGGCCGACCCCCTGCGTCCAATGCGGGTGGGCGCCGATGACCGCGTCCGCCCCATGGTCGATGAGCCACATCGCGCGTTTCTGCTGATCCGGCGTCGGCCGGTCGCGGTATTCTTCGCCCCAATGCATGAACGCGAGGACCAGATCGGCGGCGCGCGCCGCGTCCATGGCCTTCATCGCTCCTGTTTCATCAAACGCGCCCGTCACCGTGTTGAACCCCACGAGCGCGACGGAGCGGCCGTTCAAGCGCATGATGGCGAGGGACACGGCGCCCTCTTCGACCTCATCGCCGAACGCGACGATCCCGGACTGGCGGAGACGGTCGCGCGATTCCGCCGCGCCGATCCGTCCCTGGTCCCACGCGTGGTTGTTCGCCTGGGACGCGGCATCGAATCCAGCCGCACGGAGCGACGAAACGGATTCCGGAGCAAATGCGAAGTCGATCGACTTTTCCGGCGCGCGCCGGACGGCGGTAACCGGCCCTTCGAGGTTCATGAGACGCGCATGCGCGGACCGGAACAAAGGCTCCTCCATGATGCGGCGGAACGGATACAGGGCGTCGTTCGCCTTGCGGATCCGCGTCGCGACGGTGCGATCGAGCATCACGTCGCCGACGACGAACACCGTCACCGGTGCGTTCCGCGGGGGAGAAACCGGAAACGAATTCGTCGCCGCGCCCGGGCCGTCCGATACCGACGCGCCGGCGGACGCAAGGATGCGGAATGCCGCGACGATCCCGACGCCGGAGATCACGACCGACAACACCGGGACAGCGACGAGCGCGGCTAGGGCGCGACGGTAAACCATACGCGGATGAGCCACCAAAACAGGACGGCCCACAACACGTTTGAGAGAACGAGGTCCACGGGAAACCACGCATCCTCCTTGGTGCCGAACAGGCCGTGGCCTTCGAGCGGAAGCAGGATGCCGCCGGAAACGAGCGTGAGCACGAGCGACCATCCGAGCAGCGGAAGCAGGTGGAATCCGGACACGAGACCAAGGACGACAAGGACGCCGTATCCGATCCCCGCGAGCGCGGAGATGAACAGATGGCTGAACACCCCGAGGAGATATGCCTCTCGACGGCTGACGGGCTTGCCGAACACGCGCGGCCGCTCGAGATCGCGGATAAAATTTCCGGCGCCGAGATACGGCGCGATGTAGGAAAAGAACAGCAAGATCGCCCCGGCGGAAACGCCGGCGCCGGCGGCGGGAAAAAGAAGATTCGTCATGGGATCACGACGATCATGACGCGCGCGCCCGTCTTGACGGTGGCTTTCGATCCCGTCCAGTCATGCGTCGCATTCAGGATCGTGTCGAAGGTATAGGTATATCCCCTGCCTTTACGTGTGCCGGGATCGTTTGTGATGAAGTGCGTCGGGGTATATCCGCGGATGACGAGCATGTGATAGTCCGGTCCGCCGTTCCGGAAATTCGGGTTGCCGAGAAGCTTCCCGGCTGCCGGGATGATCACCGGATACCCGTTCGCGATCACCCGTTTGATGTCGTCGGCGGTCGCAAACGGCTTCACCAACACGTTCCGGTATCCGAAATATTCCCGAAGCATGCGCGCCGTTTCTTCAGCCGTCGTGTCTTCGTAATACCCGAACGTCTCTTCCTCCCATGCCACGAGCTTCGTGATGTCATCATCCGCGCGGTCCGGAGGAATGACGCCGGTTTTTCCGTCGTAAAACGCGTCCACCATGAGGGACGACGCTTCCTCGCACGCTTCCTGATAGGGAAGATCCCAATTCGCGTGCGGCGCCTGCGACGTGAATGGCACGTCCAGATTCAGTTCCGTCGGGAGTGTGCCGGCGAACGCCAACGGATCCGTTTCCTTTTGCTTCGCGACCGGATTGGTTTCGAGGACGTAATTCTCGGATGCGGAAACGCCGCCCTCGACCGGCGACGGCGCGGAAGGGACGACCGCTTCGCCGGGTGCGATCGAAGGAACGTAGGCGCGCGCCGGCGGGAGCTTGGGTGCGTTCAAGGCATCCACGGCGTCGCGGATCGCGCCGCGGCTGGCGTATCCAAACAATGCCACGCTCACAATCGCAGCCGTAAGAAGAACCTGCATCCGTTTCATGCGGATCAGCGTACCGTATTTTTTATTGTTTGTCTTCTATCGTCACGGTGGTCATGACGTCTCCGACGCGGAGGTTCGTGACCACGTCCTGTCCGGAAATCACGCGCCCAAAAATCGAGTAGTTCGGATCAAGCGGGTAATCCTCCTTCATGATGAAGAATTGCGAGCCGTTCGTGTCCGGACCGGCATTCGCCATCGCGACGATCCCCTGTGTGTACGGGAGCTTCACCGGATCGTCCGCGAACTGGTAGCCGGGACCGCCGCGTCCGGTGCCTGTCGGGTCGCCACCCTGCGCCATGAACCCTTCGATAACGCGATGGAACGTCAGGCCGTCGTAATATTTCCGCTTCGCCAGATAGATGAAGTTGGACGCAGCGTTCGGGCCTTCCTCCGGAAGCATCTCGAACATGATGTCGCCTTTGGAAGTTTTGAGACGGGCGACTTTATTTGCGGTTTCCGCTTTCGGCAGGACGCCAGGGAATGCGAGAGGTTCGTTTGTCATAGCAGTGGTGGTTGATGCTTGAGGTTCAGTTGAAGTGACCGTTTCCGGAGCGGGAGGAGCCGGCGGCGGGGTTGCGGGGGGCGTCGCCACGGGAATAACCGTGTCGAGTTTTTCAGGAGCCGGCGGCGTCGACGCGCACCCCGCACCGAACACGGCGAGAACAAAAAAAGATGGAAGAAGGATCCGTGTCGTCATATTCACTCTCATTAAACCTTTGGCTTTTGACTTTTCACTTTTGACTTAGCCGTATACGTACCCTTCGGCCGTTCGTCCTGAACAACGGCGCCGGGCAAAGTATTCAACGCGCGCTTCGTCCTGACAAGGTTGTCCACCATTTCAGCCACGGCGTGTTCGATCTCTTCGGCGTCTCGTTTCAGCCGCTCCGGTGTTTTTTCCATGTCTTCGTTCAGCCATCCGCCGGCCGTCCATCCGACGAATGCGCGCTTGCCGAAGAGGAATCCCTGCTGCGACCAGAAGCTGAACATTTCTCCGGCCACGTGCTGAATCCCGTCCTGGCCGCCGGTGATGATGAACCCCGCGGCCTTCTCCCCGACCAAGTCCCGGCCGTAGAGCGCGTGCTGGTTTTCGAGACAGTTGAGGCGCTGCGCCATCTGATAGTAGAGCGAGGATGCGCTGCCCCAACGGAGCGGCGTCGCGAGAATAAACGCGTCGCACCATTCGACAAGCGAGTCATAGACGATCCCCATGCCGTCATCCGGATAGCGCTGTTGAATCCAGCACGGCCAGGTGCAGTACTCGCTCTTGATGGAATAATTCGCCTCGCAGTGCCGAAAATTCAGGTCACGCAACTTGATAAGCCGAGTCTGGCAGCCATGATAGGTCTTGGAGCGGTGGAGCGCGTCCTGGAGGATTTTCTCGGAAGCAGGAAGTCGCTCTTTCGGATCGTCCGTATTCGTGGTCGAGCAGGAAATGCCGAGGATACGCAGCGGCTTGCCCATTCGCTGTTTCCGTTCGGCTTCCAGCGCCTCCACCGTCTTGTGGAATTGTTTGGCGGAGGTGATCGCGGCGCCTTGATGGGTGAGTTTTTTAGGCATAATCGAATGCCAGCATACCATATCTCTTTAAACAAAAACGCAACGGGTGACACGGAACGGGGGACCCGTTGCGCACCTACTCTTCCCACGGCATCCCCGCCTCCCCGGAAAACCCCCACATCGCCGCGTCGAAATTCAGTCCGGGTCGGAGCCATTCTTTCATTCGTTCGAGATGAAGGTCATCCGCGCCAAGGAGTGACGCGCAATCGCGGCCGCGTTCATCCTTAGCCCGAACCTGCGCGGGCCGCATTTCGCCCGGCAAATACGACGCTTGAACGAGCGCCGCGCGAGCGCCGTGTTTTACAAGTTTCCGCGCCGCGGCGCGCGCGAGCCACGTGCCGGCTTTTTCGGCGGAAAACGGATCACGGCCGGCGATGGATGGCATATGCGGGACGAGCGAGCCGTACGGTGAGATTGTGGCATCGGAAGATCCCGTGGCCGCCGCGAGACCGCGGCGTTCGCATACACCCGTCGGATTGATGTCGAGCTTCGCGCCTCCGACGAACGGATCGAGTTCCGAGACTGTCCGACGTCGGACGTCGGACAATGGTTCATTTCCATGTTCAATGCGGATGATCACATATGGCGGACGTCCGACGTCCGCCATGACCGTAATTTCGGCGTCCGGACCCAGCCAGAACCAGTCCGGGTCTCGCAGACGCTTGTCGTTTAGCCGTTTTGCGATCTGTCGCGCGAGCGCGGCCGTGGCCGGAAGCTGTTCCGGCGTCTCGTTCGTGGCATACCCCGTCACCGTGACCGGTGCGTCGCACGCAAGCCGCGCGGACGCAACCCGTTCGGGAGTCACCGGCTCTAGGGAGATGAACGGCTCCAGCTCATCCGCGACGCCGAGCGACCCTGCGGCGCGCTTCACGCATGCAGATACGTCAAAATCCGCGCTTGAGAGCACGTCGCCTGCAACGAATAATAATCCCCGACCGCCGGTCACGGTGAGCCGAATGCGAGAAGCAGGATCGCGGCGCAGGTATTCATCCACGAGCGCTTCGGCTATGAGCTCGCAGGCGTGGTCCGGCTGTCCCGGCAGGCGGCATGTCGCGGTTCTCATGAGCCCCGACGGTAGCGTAAATACATAAAATTGTCATCCCCCGATGAAATCGGAGAATGGCATTTTTATCGTGGAGGGAGTTTTTTTACCGACATCGTCGACTTGAAAACCGTGGTCGTGCTTGTCCGCTCTCGTGGTGTGCTGCCGTACCTATCCACGCGAATCGACTCTTCCTGATAAAAACTGTCTCCATCTCCGCTCCAGCGGGATTCCCGTCGCGCGGGCATTCCGCCGCCGAACCCTTCTCGGATTTCCATCCGCTCCATGAGATGCGGCGGCAACTCCTGCACGAAAAGCGACGGCGGCATGAAGGATAATCCGTCGCCGGCGCGCGTAGCCGAGTAGGTCAAATACAGCCGCCGACGCGCGCGGGTCACGGCCACGTAAAATAACCGCCGCTCTTCTTCCATCTGGCTTTCGTCGTCTTCGGCATAGCGGCTGGGAAAACAACCGTCCATGAGATGCATGATGAACACCGTGTCCCATTCGAGTCCCTTGGCCTGATGCACGGTCGAGAGGACCATTTTCTCATCGGTGGGAGCTCCGCCGGCCGCAGCCCGCCCGACCGCATCGTCGAAGAGCGCGACCTCGCCCAAAAATGCGTCCGCGTCCTGATAGCCCTCGGCGAACATAGCCAGTTGTTCGAGGTCGTCCAGACGATCGCGCCAGTCCGGATATTCGTGCTCGAGATACGCCGCATACGCCGAACCGGCGATGGCACGAACCATTTTTGCCGGCCCGTTCTCGGCACGCGCCGCGCGGAGCGTCGCGAGACAACTCTGCCATCCCTCGCGGCATCGTTCCGAAACGCCGGCGACGAACCCATCCTCCATCACATCATCAAGCGCCTCGGCCGTGCGCGCCTGCGCGATGAGACGCGACGCCGTGGCCGGTCCGATCCCCTGTTGCAAATTCAGGAGACGTAACCACGCCGGCTCGTCCTTCACGTTCTGAATGATGCGCAGGCACGCGAGCGTGTCCTTGATGTGCGCCCGGCCGAAGAAACGGACGCCGCCGCGGTAATCATACGGGATGTCCCGTTTCACGAGTTCCATTTCAAGCAGATGCGAATGCGCGGATGAACGGAACAGCACGGCCATGCCGCGCAACGCCGCTCCTTCGGAACGCAATTTCAAAATCTTGTCCGCGATGAAGCGCGCCTCCTGATGCGCGGTGCCGAGCGGAACGAGCACGGGCTTCGATCCCCGCGCCGCGATCCCGATGAGTTCCTTCTGGAACTGCTCCACGTTCTGGCGCAGGGAGTCGTTCGCAACATCCAGGATCTCGGGGGTTGAACGGTAATTGGTGAGCAGTTTGAACATCTTGGCGTCCGGCCATTCCTTCGGGAAACGCAAAATATTCTGAATGTCGGCGCCGCGAAACGCGTAAATGGATTGCGCGTCATCGCCCACGACGAGCGCGTTGCCGTGCCCTTCGGCGAGGCCGCGGACGATCCGCGCCTGGAGCGCGTTCGTATCCTGATATTCGTCGACGAGGATGTGCTGAAATTTTTCTCGGAGTGCCATACCGATCTCCGGATGCGCGAGAAGCAGAAGCCAGTTGTGAAGCAGATCGTCGAAATCCATCGCCTGGGCCGCGCGTTTCCGCTCCGCGTAGAGACGCGCGAGTTCCTCGATTTCGGACGAGAGCGGCTCATGCTGGGGATACCGCTCGCCGAGCACGTCGGGAATGTTCCGGAGCGTGTTGCGCGTAAAGGAAATGATGTCCTGAAGCACGGCCGGCGACGGAAAGCGGCGGCTGGTCACGTCGTATTTCGCCTCTTTCATCACGGCCTTCATGAGCAAACGGCTGTCTTCTTGATCCAGGATGGTGAACGTCGGCGCATAGCCCGCGGATGACGCGGCCCTTCGGAGAATGCGGTGCGCGATGGAATGGAACGTCCCGGCCCACACGCCGCCCGCGTCTCCGCCGAGGAGCGCGCCCACGCGTTCGCGCATCTCGCGCGCCGCCTTGATGGTGAAAGTGAGGAGCAGGATGGACGACGGATCCTCGCCGCGCTCGATGAGATGCGCCACGCGATACATGATGGTGCGCGTCTTGCCGGAACCGGCGCCCGCTAAAACCAGGCACGGACCGTCGCCTTGCAGGACTACGTCGAGCTGTTCCTGGTTCAGCTCGCGGGTGTAATCGATCTGTCGCATGGCGGAAAGGTTACACGAGATGTTGGCGGGAACCAACCGCAATGTCCTCCCACGGGTCCTGCCGCGGCCCACCCCCACGGTACTCGATCTGCTGATCTGCGTGCCGTGGGGGTCCCCCGTTCCGCGTCACCCGTGCTGACGCATATTGTCATATCGACCTGCGAAAAAAATAACAAAAAGCCCGCCGAGGACATCCCGACGGGCACGAACCCTCCTACGTCTTTTGACTTACGCGGCGCGGCGTCTGGCGGCCGTTGCCGGTGATCCGATGATCCGGCCTTCGAGGATCCGCGAGAGCGCGCCTTCGCGGCGCATCCGCAGGCGGAACCGCTGCCATAGCTCGCGACCGAACTCGGTCGGCTGGTTGTTCCCGTGCCAAAGCCGCAAGCTGTTCAGACGATCCCGGGCGGTCGGCGTCCATCGCTGGGACCGCGAGGCGACGAACTGGTCGAGCGTGGTCCAGTATGCCAAGGCCTCCAGCCCTTCCGGCTCGATGACCCCTTCGTTCACGAGCCGCCGGAGGAGTCGGTCGATCGCCCGGTCTTCGTCGGCCTCGACCGCGCGTTCGAGCGGCGACCGTCGGACCTCCACGGCCCTCATGATCAAACGAACATCGCTCTTGGGCGGGTCCGGAATCGCGAGATCCGGAGCTGCGTGGCGCTCGTTCAACGCGCATTTCGCGGCCAGCCGCTCCTTCGTATGACAGCGGCGCGCTCGCTCCAACTTTCGTTCACGGCGACTTTTTTTCGCCATCGATTGGCCTCCAGTCTGGTTATTGTCCATCCCCAGCGCCGAGCGCTTGGAGAAGGAATGAGTTAACCAGAAAATGGGGTTTTTGTCAAGCCCCCTTACCACGCCGTTCTTATGAGCCAAACGCCTTCCTCCGATTTGCGGCGTGTTCTTCGAGGGTCCGCGCGTAATACGCCTTGCCCGTTTCGTCGGTAAGGAAATAGAAATACGGAGTGTCTTTCGGATCGAGCGCGGCGCGAAGCGAAGCGAGCCCGGGATTGGCGATGGGGCCCGGCGGCAAGCCGGTATGGGCATAGGTGTTATACGGAGACTCGTTCTTCACCTCGTCGAGCGTCAGTCGGCTTCGGCCGGTCTGGAGCACGTAGTTCAACGTGGCGTCCGACTGGAGCGCCATGCCGATCGAAAGTCGATTCATGAAAATTCCCGCGATGGTCGGCCGATCCTCGTCATGGCGCGCTTCTTTCTCGACGATGGACGCGAGCGTTACGAGCTCGGAGAGCGATCGTTTCTGCGCCTGAAGCTTCGCCGGCATGTCCGCGGTTTTTTCCTGGAATTCCGCCAACTGCTTGCGGAACAATCCGTCGGGAAGTTCGTCCTTCCAGACACGGTAAGTGTCCGGAAACAGATACCCTTCGAGGGTCGTCTTCGGAGGCAGCGCGTTCAAAAAAGGAAATTCGGACGCGAACCGTTCCGCCAAAAAGTCGCTCGGCCGTGCGTCGACCCCCGCCTTCCCAAGTTCCGTCATGACATCAGCGATCGTCCACCCTTCGAGAATCCGGACCGTCGCCTCCTCACGCTCCGGACCGCGCGCCAGAAGCCGCGCGAGATCGCGGTAGTTCAACCCGATTCGGAGATGGTACTCGCCTGCCCGTGGGGTGGCTGCCGCCGGATCCACCTGTGCGTAGATTCGATACAACAACGGCGAAGAGATAAGTTTCGCCTCCCGCAGCCGGTCGGCGATCGAGGAGACTGAAGCGCCGGGCGGGATCTCGATGCGAACACGCGGTGCGTCCGGAAGCGGTACGCGAACATAGACTTCGGGAAGCGCTCGGACGACTCCGATCGTCGCGGCGAGAAAAAGGATCCCGCCAAACCAAAAGAGCGCCTTCATGCGTGGGTGTTCCTCCGCGCCGCGCGCTCGATGTCGCGCGTCCGAAGTTGTTCATGGCCGAAACGGACGAACGCGAACGACGCGACTCCCACCGCGATCCCTCCCAGGACGTCCGTCGGATAGTGGACCCCGGCGGCGATGCGGCTGACAGCGACGAGCACGGCGAGTAGGAGGGCGATGAGTCCCAATTTCCGGTTGGTGAAAAAGACGGCGCAGGCCATCGCGATCGCCGTGGCCGTATGCCCGGACGGAAACGCGGAGGTGAGCGGCTTCGGGATGAGGGACCGGATCGGGTACGCCGCATCGAACGGAAGCTGAACGGGCCGCCCGCGCAGCACAAACGCGGCGATGAATGCCGTCAGCGCGAGCGCCGTAAGCAGCGACCATCCGATCTCGATCGCGCCGTGGCGATAGGTCTTTTGCGGGATGAGGAGAAAGCCCGCGGCGATCGCCGCGAAGGCAAATATAAGCCAGCGCGCCCCGAACACCACGGCCGCAACCGCGAACGGTGATTCCAGCACCGCCTGCTGGATCAATGAAACAAATTGAGCTTCCGTCGTCATGGTTTCGGGGTCTTCCGTTCATACGCGCACCACTTCGCGACCGGGCAGCGCCAGCATTGCGGAGTCCGCGCGACGCAGATGTCGCGGCCGAAGCGGACCATAGAGCGGTTCACGTCGTTCCAGTTTTTTTGGGGGATGAGCGTGCGAAGGTCCTTCTCCATTTTTTCAGGATTGTTCGCGCGTGACCAGCCCAGCCGGCGGATGATGCGGAAGACATGCGTATCCACCGCGATCGCCGGGATGCCGAACGCATACGATAGCACACAGCTCGCCGTCTTCCGTCCGACGCCGGGAAGCGACGTCAATTCGTCCATGGTGCGCGGCACCTTCCCTCGGAACTCCTTCAGGATGTTCTGCGCGAGCCCCTTGATCGCCTTTGCTTTCGAACGGTACAGGCCGATGGTATTGATCCGTGCCGCAATCTCCGCAACCGACGCTCTTGCGAGCGATTCCCATGTCGGAAACCGCTTCCGAAAGGCAGGAAAAACGCGGAGCACCTGCACGTCCGTCGTCCGCGCACTCATCAGGACGCCCAACAAGGTGTCTTCTGCGGTTCCTAAATCCATATCCCCTTTTTGGGGATACCGCTTACCAAGGATCATAACGACCTTCGCGGCGATTTCAGGTGTCGGTGTCATACGTCTCACGGCTCTCTGTTCACGGCTCGCGGTTCCCGCTCACATGAGCGGCCTCCCCGTCATGTCCTCCGGAATCGGAAGCTCCATCATGTTCAGGATGGTCGGCGCGACGTCCGCGAGCATCCCGACCGGCGGCGTGAGCGCGAGATCCCCGCCGATGACGTCGCCCGTCGGCGCCTTGAGCCCCTCATAACTCTTCCCGACCACGAGAAACGGAACGGGGTTGGTCGAATGCTCTTTGTCGATCTCTCCGGTGGTGAGGTTCTTTACCTCCTCCGCATTCCCGTGGTCCGCCGTGATCACCACCGTGCCCCCCACCGCGAGGGCGGCATCCACGATCTGCCCGATCGCCTTGTCCACGGTCTCGCAGGCGGTGACGGTCGCCGGTTCATTTCCCGTGTGGCCCACCATGTCCGGATTCGCAAAATTGAGCGCGATGAAATCATACGTCCCCTTGGCAATCTCCTGCACGACCTTCTCGGCGATCTGCATCGCCGCCATTTCCGGCGCTTTGTCATACGTTGACACCCGCGGGCTCGGGATGATGACCCGGTCCTCTCCTGGAAATTCCTCCTCGCGCATCCCGTTCAGGAAAAACGTCACGTGCGCATACTTTTCCGTTTCCGCGATGTGGAGCTGCTTGAGCCCGGCGTCCGAAATCACCCGCGCGAGACAGGTGTCGATGAGCTGCGGCGGATACGCGACCTGCACCGGAAGGTCCTTTTCATACTCCGTAAAGGTGGCGAAAAAAAGGTTCGGGATGAACGACCGCGGGAACTTGTCGAAATTCGGCAGCACGAACGCTTTCGTGAGCTCGCGCGAACGGTCCGGCCGGAAGTTGAAGAAAATGCAGGCGTCGTTCTCGTTCACCGTGGCGACGGGCTTGCCGCCCTTCTGGATGACGGTCGGGATGAACTCTTCGTCATAGACCGACTGCGCGTACGAGGCCGTGATGGCATCCACGGCGGACGTCGCGGTCGCATCGGCCTTTCCGAGCGCGATCGCGTCGTACGTTTTTTGGACTCGATCCCACCGGTTGTCGCGGTCCATCGCGAAAAAACGCCCGGCAAGCGTCGCGACCTTCCCGACGCCGAGATCCGACATCTTCTGTTCGAGCGATCGGATAAACCCCACGCCGCTGTTGAAAATCGTGTCGCGGCCGTCGAGGAAGGCATGGACGGCGACGCGGTCGAACTTCTGACGCTGACACAAATCGAGCAGCGCATAGAGATGCTCGTCCGCGGCATGGACCGCGCCCGGAGAAACGAGGCCCATCAAGTGCAGCGTGCTTTTCTTCGACTTCGCGTGGTTCACCGCGGCGAGCAGGGTCGGATGTTCGAAAAATTCCCCGTTCTCGATGGAAATCGAAATGCGGGGGTAACTTTGGTAAAAAATGCGGCCCGCGCCGATCGTCAGGTGTCCGACTTCCGAGTTTCCCATCTCGCCCCACGAAAGACCCACGGCTTCGGCGGACGCCCGGACCGTCATGGCGGGATAGGATTCGACCAGCTTTTGGAACACCGGCATCTTCGCCGACCGGACGGCATTCCCCTCCGCCGTCGGGGCAATACCGAAACCGTCCAGAACGATGAGAACGACGGGTTTTGGCCTCGACATACCGCGTGGGTTGTACCGGATAGCATACGGACTGCGCGGAAACGGCACAAGAACACGCCTTGACAAAACGCCTGTTTTTTGCTATATTTTCTCATTCCGTTTTCGCCCGCGGTGGGATACGCTCACCCGGGAGGAAGTTCGGAAACGCCCTTCGACAGACCAACATCACATCCCGAATCCGGGAGAAAGGACGTCATGACAACCTCGGCTCACAAAGACGCGGAAGAGACGGGAGGAGTGATCCTCTCGAGCGACCAGCAACACGAGCTCCTCACCCAGATCCTGACCGTCGCCGGGGCGACCATGCCCCCGAGCGTCGAGGGGACCAAACCCGACCACCTCAAGGCCAACTTGAGCACGGCGGACATCGAAGCCCTCCTCCACCGGTTGCTCGCGGAGGAGGACAAGTTCGAGGGAGATCTCCGGGTGCTCGTGGATACCATCATCGACCTCGCGGTGGAGCTTCTGAAGGACAAGCAGAAGGCGGAAACGCCCTCGGTGAAGCCGGACGACGCGCCCACGGTGACGAACGAGGATGCGGAGGTGAAGGCGGCCGTCGCATCTCCGGCTCCGGAGGAAACTCCGGTGTCACAGGACGAAGCGCTGTCCTCGCGGCTCGAAGTCAAGGCGAGCGCGGATCGCGGACTCCCGACGGCGGCAGAGCCGGAAGCGCCGGCGGAGAAGCCGGTCTTCGCGCTCGTCCGCGCCGAGAAGCCGCAGGCGGCCGAGGCGTCGGAGTTCCCGACGAAGAAGCCGATCGACACGGACAAGCTGCCGCCGGACGAACCGTCGATCGAGGCGGTGAATCTGGCCGGGAAGTCCCCGTCCCAGATGCCCACGACGCCGAATGGCCATCCGACGACGCCGTCGGGGGAAGACGAGGAAACGAGTCTTTTCAAGGCCGGACCGGACGAGGCGTCGCCGCCGTCCATCCTGATTCCGGTGGAACAGGCCAGCGTGACCGACCCGACCGCCCTGGCGCATGCGACGCCGGCCATCGGGCCGTCATCGGCGCCGACGCCATCCGTCATCATCAAGCAACCGAACCCGAACCCGCTTCCGAGACCGAAACCGCCGCTCAAAAAGCGGCCGGCGCCGGACTCGGAAATGGGGATCCGCACGATCGCGCGTGAGGGCGGCCGGCCCTCGCCCACCGCCGACGAGCCGGAGATCATCGTGACGGAGGATGTTCTCACGCCATCGTTGGCTCCCAGATCCCAACCCCGCAGCAAGCACCTCCCCGCCAACCTGGTGGGGGAAATCGAGGCAGAAATGGAAGAGGCGAAGAAACAGAGGACCGGCGACAGCGCGCCCCCCGAACGCGCGTCCGACTCGATCTTCAACGTCAAGACGGGTGAGAAGATCGACCTGTCGCCGCCTCCGACCGACGTTCCGCCGCCCGAACAGGCGGCCGAACCGAACGCGGAGCCGGCGGCGAAACCCGATCCGACGACGAAGATGCCAGCGACCCCCGACTTCGCTCCCCTGCCGCCGCCCGCGCAACCCCCGGTCGGTCGCACGGGTGCGGCAAGGCGCGCGTTCGAGCGCGCGGTCGCGGTCGCCAAGCGAAACGCCTGGCCGATCGCGGTCGCTGCCGTCGTCCTCCTCGCCATCATCGGCACGGCCGTGGCGAAGCAGTTCCTCGGCACGCCCGCCGCACCCGTAGCGGACGCACCGAAGGGACAGCCGGTCACGCCGGAGCTTCTCGCCAAGGTGGCCGAAGCTTCCGGCGGCAAGAAGTCCGGCACGCCGGACTGCTGGAAAACCGCGTGGGCGGACGCGCCGGGCAGCGGCCCCTACGTCGACTGCTCGGAGGCCCACCACCCGATCGCGAAGTTCACCCCGGACGGGAATCCGGAGTGCTACAGCGTGACCGAGTGCCGGGTGGTCATCCCGCAGTAAGGGCAACTCGCACCTTCGTTCTCAACCGACCCCGCATCACGTCCACGGACATGGTGCGGGGTTTTTCTTATCCCAAAAATTTCTCGAGCGTCGCCTCCATCTCCTTTTTCGCTGCACGAATCTTCATCGCGTACCAGACGCTTTGGACGCCGAAGATCAGGAAAAAGACGCTGACGAGATAGACGAAACTCGCTGGCCAGATGATGAAGAGGATGGCCCAAAGGATCAAACCGATTCCGAGAAACGTAAGCTGGCTCGAAACGTGATTGGCGAATGAGGAAAAGGCGTGGGGGCGTTTCATAGGTTTGTGGCGGCAGGGCCTGCCGCATTCGCTTTGAGTTACCGGAATAGGATATCATTGATTGACTATGGATACGACCCCACTCGAACAGCAACATTGCGTCCCGTGTGAGGGAGGGATCCCGCCGATGATGCGGGACGAGGCGATCAAGCTCGCCGCGGAAGTGAACCAATGGGAGCTCGCGCCGGACGCAAAGAGCATTTCGCGCGAATTCACCCTGAAGGATTTCAAAGAAGCGCTCGCGTTCGTGAACCGCGTGGGCGAGATCGCCGAATCCGAAGGGCACCATCCGGACATCCACTGGTGGTGGAACAAGGTGAAATTCGAGCTCTCGACCCACGCCGTCAAGGGACTTTCGAACAACGACTTTATTTTGGCGTCGAAGATCAACCGGTTGTTTGAATCTCTTTCCTGATCCGTTCGGCGACCGCCGCGAGTTCTTCCGGCATCGCGTCCCGCGCGTTCGATTGCGCCAAGTCGCCCGGAGCCGAAATCGGCACGAGCTTGATGTGCGCGTGCGGAACTTCCAGTCCCTCGATCACGAGCGCGACTTTCGCGCTACCCATCGCCCGGCGGATCGGTTCGATGAGATTCTTCGCGGCCGCGAGATACGAACAGAATTCATCCTCCGGAAGATCGAACGGCGAATCGATCTCGCGTTTCGTCACGAGGAGCGTGTGTCCGGGTTGGATCGGACGGATGTCGAGGAACGCGAAAGACCAGTCGTCTTCCCAGACCTTGTGGCACGGAATCTCACCGGCGATGATTTTCGAAAAAATGGTTGGCATATTTGAGGCATGATAACATAGGTTAAATGAAAAAAATCGTTTTGAACGGGCTTTCCCTCATCGCGCTATCGGGCTTTTTTTTGAATCCGGCGGCGGCCCTGGCGGCCGAACGTCCCTTCCCCGTCCATCAGGCCGTCGCGCAAGTCCGCTGCGGGAACCGGCAGGGGTCGGGCGTCGTGGTGAATGCGGAAAAAGGATATGTGCTCACGAATGCGCACATTCTTCTCAACCTGAACACGCTCATCCCCGACGCGTGCGACGTGGGGTTCATGAATGATCTGACCCTGAAGCCCACGATCTTTTACGAGGCGAAATTCGACCGGTACGTGTTCGATGAAGAGCACAACAAGGACTTTGCCGTCCTGAAAATCGGCAAGGCGAAGCAGGCGCAAAAACTGCCGTCATTCCCGTTCTTGAAAACGGACGAATTTTCGGCGGTCGGCGATCCGCTTGCGATCCTCGCGTTCCCTTCGAGCAACAAAGGCACGCAGCTCGCGACCGAAGGAACGATCAAGGGGCTCGAAAGCGGCATCGTAAAGACGGACGCGGTGATTTCCCCCGGGGCTTCCGGCGGCGCGGGACTCGACGCCGCGAACAACCTCATCGGCATCGCGACGCGGATCCTCCTCCGGCAGGTGGACGGCGTGGAGGAGGTCGTGGATTACGAACTCGTGGACATCCGCGCGATCCTGACCTGGCTCGATACGTTCGGCGAGAACGTCCATGACCTGTACACCACGCACGCGGATTTCGACCGCTACCACGTGCCGACGGCGTTTTTCCAGGCGGGGAATCTGAGCTGTGTCCTGCTCGCGAAGATCGCGGACACAAGCACGGTCTATTGTCTGCACGCCGACGGCACGCGGTCCGTGTTTCCGAACGACGCGACGTACCATTCCTGGTTCGGCGATTTTTCCGGCGTCCTGACCGTTCCGGTGGAACAACTCGCGGCCTACCGGCTGGTCTCGAACGTCACGATGAAGCCGGGAACGCTCGTCAAGATTCAGACGGATCCGAAAGTGTATCTCGTCTCGGACGTCCTCGGGACGCTCCGGTGGATTGAAAATGAGGATCGCGCGAAGGAACTCTACGGCGAGGGATGGGCCGGCTTCGTCAAAGATGTCCCGGACACGTTTTTCATCAATTATCGCCTCGGAAGTCCGGTCCAGTAACGTCTACGGCAGGGGGGAGTCGATCGGTTCGTTCGCATATTTGGATCCGATCGCCTGTGAGATGTGAGAAAAACCGTCTCGACGGAGAAGGGCCGTCACCCCCCGATTGATCTCTCCGATGAGTTGCGGCCCCTCAAAAATCATCCCGGTGATCAATTGAACCAACGACGCGCCTCGGATGATTTTCTCATAGGCGTCCTCCGCGGAAAAAATGCCTCCGCATCCGATGATGAGATAGCGTTTCCCGGCGCGGCGATAGATGTGGGAAATTATTTCATTCGAGGGCTCGCGGACGGGAACGCCGCTGATCCCGCCATGATCTTTCCCTTGGATTTCCGACGGTGCGAGATGCGGGTTGTTCCTGTCCTTGACTAAATTCGATGGAATCCACCCGTGGATACGATGGCGCCCGGCAATATCGAGCAACGCATCCATGTGTTCAACGGTGATCTCCGCCGGGAGTTTAATGAACACCGGCTTCTGTGTCTGAACCTCGTCCAACGCGGCCATGAGCGCATCAAAACGCATTGGATCGGTGAACGGTTCTCCTCCGTAGGCATTCGGACAGCTGATATTCACGGTCAAATAGTCGCCGATATCCGCGAGTGTTCGAGCCGCCTTCACGTAATCAGCGATCCCCGCCTCCAGGGAGAGAGTGTGGGGGCTGTTCGTTTTCGCGATGCTTGTGCCGATTGGAAAAATGAATTTTTTTCCTTGCAAACGTTTCGCGGCCGCGATGCAGCCGTCATTCATCAGGCCGTAGTATACCAAGAGCGCCTTGGATTGCGGAAGGCGCCACACGCGCGGTTTGGGGTTTCCAGGGCACGGTTCGCCGGTCACAGAGCCGATCTCTTCAAAACCAAACCCCACGGACGGCAGGATGTTCACCAACTGCGCGTTCTTATCGAATCCCGCCGCAAGTCCCACGGGATTCCGGAACCGAATGCCGAGAATCTCCTGCTCAAGCGCGGGATGCCGATACGCAAACATCGCCGACGTCAATGCTCTGGCGGTCGGATGGCGGCCGAGAAAAACACCGACCCTGACCATGCGTTCATGCACCTCCTCCGGATCATGGCGGAAGAGTATCGGCTTCACGACGGTGCGGTATCCCGAGCGAAGAAATCGGGTTGCGTGCATAGGACTGATCGATCGTTCAGCGAAAGGGTAGCACAAACAAAAGGGAATCTCACTGCCCGCCAGCAACAAACCCCGCTCAAGGCGGGGCTTATTGCTGGCGGGTGCGAAGGGATTCGAACCCTCGATCTTCTCCGTGACAGGGAGACGTGTTAACCGGGCTACACCACGCACCCAGGCGTGAGTTCTTCTTTTCTCGTTGAGCGTGCGAAGGGATTCGAACCCTCGATCTCCCCGATGGCCATCGGGGCGTGTTAACCGGGCTACACCACGCACCCAAACTTCAAACGTGGCAGGAGGTTATCACGCTTTTTTTTGAACCGCAAGCATCCGAGGTTTACAGGAAAACTCGCCGTGTTACTGTATCTTCAAGAATATCTATGGCCTATTGGCTGCTCAAAACCGAGCCGGAAGTCTATTCGTGGGAACGGCTTGAACAGGACAAAAAGACGATGTGGGAAGGCGTCCGCAATTACCAGGCGCGGAACGCTTTGAAAGAGATGGCCGAGGGCGATCTCGTGTTTATCTATCACAGCGGCGAAGAAAAAATGATCATGGGCGTGGCGCGAGTCACGAAAGCCGCATACCCGGATCCCACGAGTTCAGAGGCAAAATGGCTCGTCGTGGATATCGAAGCCGTGAAGCCGCTCATGCGTCCGGTGAGTCTCGAAGAAATAAAAAACACGTATCTCCTGAACGTCATGCCGCTCGCGACGCAATCGCGTCTGTCCGTTCAGCCGGTGACCGAGCCGCAGTGGAATTTGATTTTAAAAATCGCGAAGACGGAGGTTTAAATTTTCACAATCTCAATCTTGTTCGCCGTGCCGGGTTTGCCGGAGGGGGAGCCGGTCACGATGACTACGCGTTGGCCGTGTTTCAGCTTGCGTTCTTTTTTGAGATGTTCGATCGCCGCTTTCGCCATGAGTTCGGGCGTCTTTTTGCGTGGGAGGAGACGCGGTTCCACGCCCCATGCAAGACGCAGAAGGCGCTGCACGTGGGGGTCGAACGTCCAGGCAAAAATCGGCGCTTCGGGCCGGAATGAACTGACTTCTTGCGCCGTGCGTCCCGTTGCCGTGGCGATGACGACGGGCGCACCGCCGAGCGCTTCGACGATCACGCGCACGGTCGCGCCGATCACTTCCGGCACGTCGCGCGGCGCGGTGAGATCCACCGCCTGAAGATCGTCGAATCGCGACGCCTCGGTGGCGGCGATGGTGTCTGACATGATCTTCACCGCCTCGACCGGATGCGCGCCGGTCGCGCTCTCTCCGGAAAGCATCACGGCATCGGCGTGATCGATCACCGCATTCGCGACATCGGAAACTTCCGCGCGCGTGGGGCGCGGGTTTTTGATCATGGAATCCAGCATCTGCGTCGCAACGATCACGGGGACGGCGTGTTCGCGGCATGCCGCAATGATCTGTTTCTGGACGACCGGGACGCTCGCGGCTGGCGTTTCGATTCCCAAATCCCCTCGCGCGACCATCACGACGTCCACGAGCGGTAAAATTTCTGCGAACCGGTCCACCGCTTCCTGTTTTTCGATCTTGACGGCGATGCGGATCCGTTTCCCGGCCGGGCCGCGCCGATCCAGAAGCTGACGCAAGTCCTTCACGTCCTGCGGCGAACGGACGAAGGAGAGCGCGACGAAATCCACGCCGAGCGTCGTGCCGAACACGGCGTCGGCACGATCCTTCTCCGACAGCGCGGGCATCCGGAGCTTCGTGCCCGGCAGATTAAACCCTTTATGGGAGGTGAGCGTTCCTCCCTGGACCACCTCCGTGAAGATCCGGCGGCCTTCGACGCGTTCGATTGTTACTTCCAACAATCCGTCATCCAAGAGAATCCGCTCCCCTTTCTTCACGTCCTGATGAAGCGTCTGGAGCGTGACGGGAATGTCGCCGGACAAGAGGTCGGATCCCGTGGCGAATACCGCGCGCTTTCCGGCGACCAGTTTCACGCCCTCTTTCGGAAGATCCCCGACGCGAATTTTCGGGCCTTGCAGATCCTGGAGGATCCCGAACGGTTGCCCCAGGCGTTTGCCGGCCAGGGCCAAATTTTTCACGATGCGCGCATGGTCTTCATGGGTCCCGTGCGAAAAGTTGAGCCGCGCCACGTCCATGCCCGCGCGTCCCAGCCGATAGAGGGTCGACGGATCACGGGAAACGGGGCCGATGGTGCAGACGATTTTCGTGCGTTTCATAGATCAGGAACTATTTTTGAGGTTTAAATTCATCCAGCGTGACGCGCACATCTTTTTCCTCGCCGCGGCGGAGGATCCGAAGCGCCACTGTGTCGCCAGGAATATGCCGGCTGATCAACGAACTCAAACTGTGCTCATCGTTGATCGGCGTCCCGTCGAGCGACAAAATGATGTCATTCTCGGAAATCCCCTCCTTGTCCGCCGGAGAACCCGGGATCACCGCGAGGTCGGACGGCTCCGCGCCGCGAGAAATGAGCACGCCGTGATCCACGGGCAGATTGTTTTTCTTCACGAGGTCGTCCGTGATGATGAGATACCGGATGCCGAGAAAGGGCCGCGCGATACGTCCGAGCTTCTGGACCTGCTCGACGTCGCGCTTTACGAGGTTGGACGGAAGGGCGAATCCGAGGAGTTGGCCGGCGAAGGACACCGCGGTGTTCACGCCGACGACGCGGCCCTGCAAGTCGATGAGCGGCCCGCCGGAATTCCCGCGGTTGATTGCGGCGTCGGTCTGGATGGCTTCTTCGATAAGCTCCCCGTCGAAATCGTTCTCGGCGATGATGCGTCGGTTGAGTCCGGACACGATTCCCTTCGTGACGGTGTTGCGGAATTCGTCCAACGCGTTGCCGATCGCGACCACGGTCTGTCCGGTTTTCAAAGCGTCGGAATCCGCGAAGGTCAGATACGGATAGTTGTCCCCTTCGATATCGAGGATTGCGAGGTCAAGAACCGGGTCGCGCGCGAGCACGGTTGCCGAAAGCGATGTCCCGTTCCGGAGGAGCACTTCGTATTGGGCGTTCGGATCTTCCACGACATGGCGATTGGTCACGATGAGGCCTCCGGCGGACACTAAAAAACCGGAACCGCCTCCGATTTTCTGCCGTCCTTCCGGCGCGGGCTCGGATTCGCCCAACGGAAATTCCTCCCCGAAAAACGGATTGACGGAGCGGCGCGAGGGAAGCTTCGACGCGTCAATCGTGGCGGCAATGGAAACGACCGCCGGGAGCACCCGATCGAGGACGGCGATCAACTGGTCGTCCTCTGCCGTGGCAAAGCCATTCGCCGGCACCGGGGACGGAGGGGTGAGGACTGCGGATGTTCCGGACGTCGCGGACGGGACGAAAGATAACCGGAACGCGGGCGAAACGGCGCTTCCCAAGGCGCCGCCCAAAACTCCGGCGAGGAGTGAAACAAGAACGATCAAAGAAAGATGGGAACATTTGGACTTCATCATAAAAAGCAACACAACTATAGCATACATGCGGCGTCCCTTTTTTGCTTGCTTCCCCAACCATGAGGGAAGGTGGGAGATGCGTCAGCACGGGTGACGCGGAACGGGGGACCCCCACGGCACGCAGATCAGCAGATCGAGTACCGTGGGGGTGGGCCG
>JACQMO010000015.1 GCA_016203535.1 Candidatus Uhrbacteria bacterium
CTGCCCCACCAGGCCGCGACGCAGGAGGAGAACGGCGACGCATGAAAAAAGATTTTTTGACGGCCACGGATTTTTACCGGCTGACCAAATGTCCGCACTGGCCGTATTTCGAACGCTTTGCCACGGCGGCGGAAAAGAAACTGAAGCGGAAGATGACGGACGCCGAGAAAAAACGGCTTGAAGACGGCCTGAAGCATGAAGCCAAGGTCGTCCGGAAGCTGTTCAAGGGTGTGAGGGCGAAAAAAATCCGGACGACGACGCATCCGGAGAAGGATTTCCAGACGACGCTCGCCGCCATGCGCGAGGGCGTTCCGCTCATCTATCAGGGGACGCTTCTGCACGGCGACTGGACCGGTCGGCCGGATTTGCTTGAGCGGCAGGAGGGGGCGTCCTCTTTTGGCGCATGGCATTACGTGCCGGTGGACGTAAAGTCCTCGCACGAACTTCAGAAATACCAGAAACTCCAGCTCACGTTTTATGCTTCGCTCCTCGAGAGGGTTCAGGGACGTTTCCCGGCGCGTCCCGCCATTCTGAACAGCGACGGGGAACGGATGGACTTCGTCGCTGCGGACATGCTCCGGGAATTCGAGGAGACGGTGGTCGAGCTCGAACGGATCCGCGCGGGCGAGCGGCCGGATCCGGTGCTTCGCAAGGACTGCTTCGACACGGGCCCGTGGGGCGCGGCCTGTGAGCGTCTGGCCACCTTCCAGAACGACATCGCGCTGCTCTACAACGTGGACGTCCGCAAGCTCCGCGCGCTCCGCGGGATCGGGATCCGCACCTTGGACGACGCGGCGGGGATGGACCCGTTCGCCCTGGACGGCGCCGCGCCCGGCCTCCGGCTCCACGGCCTTGAGGTGTGCAAATTGCAGGCGCAGTCGCTCCTGCATCGCCGCGTTTTCGTCCGCGAACCGGTCGTCCTGCCGTCGCGGGGCCTCGAGATCCACTTCGACATCGAGAGCGACCTGCCGAACGACATGGATTACCTGTACGGGTTCCTCATCCGCGAACCGGCCGGCGACCGGTACGCCTCGTTCGTCGCCGAGTCGCTAGGGGAGGAGGCGGGGATGTGGCGGCGCTTCCTCGACTGGATCGGCGGACTTCCGGAGGAGTTCACGGTCTACCATTTCGGCGCGTTTGAAAAAACGCGGCTTGGGGTGATGGAGAAGCGTCACGGCGGGAGCCCCGCGCTGGAGAGATTCCGCGACGCCATGATCGATCTCCGGACGCTCACGTCGTCGAGCGTCGTGTTCCCCATCTATTTTTACGGGTTGAAAACCATCGCGCCATTCCTCGGGTTCCGGTGGAAGGGGAGCGTGAAAGGAGGGAGCCAGTCCATCGATGTGTATGAACGGTTTTTAAAGACGCGGAAACGGAAGCTTCTAGACGACATTATCTCGTACAATGAAGAGGACGTCCGCGCGACTGCGTTGCTCAAGGATTGGCTCGTGGCGTACGCGGGGAAGCTGGCGGCGTACGACCCGCCCTTCCCCTGGACCACGGTATACTCTCCGAAACCGCTTCCATGACGAACCATCGGAAACGCCACGATCCGCCGGTAAAGACCGTCACGAAGACCCGGGTGAAAACTTCGGTCGTTGCGCTTATTGTCGTCGGAAGCATCATCGCGCTCGCCCTCTACGTGATCTGGCAGTTTCTCCTGCCGGCCGAGGAATCGATCGAAGGGGCCGGTCTTAATTTGCGCGAGATTCTGAAACAGTTAGGGAACTAGGAAGCAGGGGGACGGGGGAGTTTGATACAAGCGAGCGCCGCGAGGAGCGCCGTGATCGGGACGGTAAAGACGAGGCCGATGCTTCCCGATAGCGAGCGGACGATTTCATCCGCCACGACGTCGAAGTTCAGGAACTTCAGCCACGAGCCGCCGTATTGGGTATAGAGGAGGAGGGTGGAAAGGGACGCGCCGACGTATGCGAAGATCAGGGTGTTCGCGAGCGCGCTCATATGGTCGCGGCCGATGATCATGCCGGATCGGAACAGTGCCTTGAGCGTTGCGTGGGAATTGGCGCGCTGCACCTCGAGCACGCCGGAGGAGATGGAGACGGCGACGTCCTCGACGACGCCCATCGCGGCGATGATGATCCCGGAAAAGAGAAGTCCCTGCGGATTGAGCAACGGATTTTTTTCGAAAAACAGCCGATCTTCATCGGACGACATCCCTCCCAGATGCGCCCAGTCTCCGAAGATGACGGAAATGATGTATGCCACGAGCACGCCTCCGAGCGTCCCGACGATCGTGACCCACGCCTTCTTGTTCCATCCCATGGAGAGGACGGACGTGATCGTGGTGAGCACGACGGCGAGGAAGATGGCGATGGGAACCGGATTCACGCCGCGCAGGAACGCCGGGATGAGGATCCAGCCGATGAGCGCGACGGACAGGAGGATGGAGAAGGCCGTTTTCACGCCTTGCCAGCCGGACAGCAGAACGAGCGTCAGGACGAACAGCGCGACGAGCCAGAGAATCGCCCCGAGCCGGTCGAACCCTTCGATGTAGGCGAGCGGCTCGCCGCCCTCCGGATTCGGCTGGAGGAGGATGACGACGCGGTCGCCCGGCCGCGGTTCGAGCTGGTAGGGATTCGAGATGACGTCGCTCGAAAGGATTTTTGTTTGACCACGCAGCGGTCCGGAGAGGAATTCGACGCTGTACGCCTGTTTGAGCGTCCCTCCGTCCGGCGTCGCTTCGGTCGCGCTCCGCACGTCGCGTACGATCGCACGTTCGTACGTGTCGTCCGCGGAGTAGTTCTGGAACGTCCGTTCGGTCCGCGTCGAGGTTGCCGGCAACGTCGTCGGAGCGGTCGTCGTCGCGGCCGTCGTTGTCGTCTGGGCGCCGACGGCGAGAGGCAGAAGAAACGTACACATACCGAAACCGACCGTGAAAAGCAAGCCGCTCCATCGCATAGTCCGCGTACTGTACCCTCCGATCCTTGCCGTTTCAAGGGAGTTTTGGTATCTTTTCGGCACTTCTTGGAATACCGTGTCGGGCTATATGCATGAGTGCTGTGTCGGGCTATAGCGCAGTTGGTAGCGCGCTTCGTTCGGGACGAAGAGGCCGTGGGTTCGAGTCCCACTAGCCCGACACAGCACTGATCAATAAAGGAGGCGCGGTCCGATGGCCATCGGACAGGCCGTGGGTTCGAGTCCCACTAGCCCGACAGGGTATTCGAAGGAAGGGTTCATTCACACAGGAGGCAAGAGTGTCAAACCGAAATTTCCGTGAACTGCTGGAAGCCCAGTGGGCAAAAGGCAACTTCGTCTGCGTCGGGCTCGACAGCGAGTTCATGAAACTTCCTGACGCCATTGGCAAAGAGAATCCTCTTGATGCGATACTCGCTTTCAACGTGGCGATCGTAGATGCCACGAGGGATCTTGCCTGCGTCTATAAACCGAACATCGCGTTCTACGAAGCGTATGGGGATCTCGGGGCGAAGGCGCTCCGCAACACCGTCTCGCACATCAACAAGATCGCCCCGGGCGTTCCGATTATTCTGGATGCCAAACGGGGGGACATCGGTTCGACGAATCATGGGTACGCGCGATCGGCATTCGGGGAAGTTTGGGGCTTTCATGCCGATGCGATCACCGTGAGTCCCTATTTGGGCGGTGAGGCATTGAAACCGTTCCTGGACAACAAAGAGAAAGGGATCATCGTTCTCTGTCGCACGTCCAACCCGGGCGCCGGGGAATTCCAGGACCTGTCGGTCGAACCGACGTATGAGGACGCGATGAAATGGGGCCTGGCGATGGAATCCCCGAACCGCGATCCGGATGCATGTTGGGTCTCGAACAAGCTGCCGCTCTACCAGCACGTCGCCTACCGCGTCTCCCGCGAATGGAACGCGAATCGGAATTGCGCGCTCGTCGTCGGCGCGACGTATCCCGAAGAACTCGAAGACGTCCGAAAGATCGTCGGCGGCATGCCGATCCTCATTCCGGGAATCGGGGCGCAAGGAGGTGACCTCGAAGCGACGGTCGCGGCGGGCAAGGACAGCCGCGGGCGCGGGATGATCATCAACTCCTCGCGCGGCATCATCTTCGCCTCGAACGGTCCGGACTTCGCGGACGCCGCGCGCCGCGAGACGATCAAACTGCGAGACGCGATCCGGCAGTGTCTCGCACGCACGGAGGAGGTGTCTCATGGATGAACGGGAAGTGCTGCAGGCCCTGGCAACGGTCGGAGCGGTGATCCGTGACAGCCACCTCGTCTACGCCTCTGGCAAGCACGGGTCCGCCTACGTCAACAAGGATGCGGTGTATCCGTACCCCGTGCTGACGTCTCGACTCTGTCGCGTGATCGCCGAACGGTTTGCGGGTGATCGCGTGGATGCGGTGATCGCGCCGGCCATCGGCGGCGTGATCCTCTCGCAGTGGACGGCATTCCATCTTTCCCAGATGTTCGGGAATACCGTATTCGGCGTCTACGCGGAAAAGAGCGATGCCGGCGTCGGTCTGTTCTCCATCAGGCGCGGATACGACCGGCTCATTTCCGGAAAGCGCGTCCTCGTCGTGGAGGATGTCCTGACGACCGGCGCGTCGGCAAAAGGCGTCGTCCGGGAGGTCCGGAGCATCGGCGGCGACGTCGTTGGAGTCGGCGCGTTGTGCAACCGCGGAGGGATAACGAAACAGGATCTCGGCGAAGTCCCCGCGCTGTTTGCGCTCGTGAACGTCACGCTCGATGCCTGGGAGGAATCCGAATGCCCGCTCTGCGCGGAACGGGTTCCCATCAACACGGACGTCGGATACGGGAAATCGTTCCTTCGACGGAAACAGACGTCAAGGGTCTGAACTCAAGGACGTGCCATCGAATGCAGGTCCTTTTTTATTTATTTCACCGTTCGCATGATACACTACGGACGTATGCCAAAACGCCGCCGTCCGCCGCACACGCCTATCCCGGCGACGCCTAGACCGTTCCGGCAGGTGATCAATGCCGCCGCCATCGCCATGCTCCTGCTTGTGAGCGTGCCGATGTTTGCCGGAGCGGTGCAGGGTCAAACGATCTCGGAAACCGGAAGCTCGATCAAGGATTTGATCACGGCGCTTACCGCGCTCGGTAAAGATATCACCGGACTTCGGGAGGACATCCGCGCCCTTCGCGCGGAACTCGCCGCGCCGAAACCGGCAGCCGCCCCGACGCAAGAAACCGGCGCGGGAGTCCCGGAATGTTTGCAGTCCTGCCGGAACCAGCTCGCCGCCTGTTTACAGGAACAGCAGTCGCTCTCCGTCCAGCGAGGCGGCATTTCCCCGGATCTCCTCCGGATCATCACACTCCCGACGCCCGCCCCGTCTGCCGGGATCGCCGGAATCCCGACGGCTCCCGCGACAACGACCGCGCCCCCTCCGACGACAGGCCTTCCGCCGCTTGACCGCTGTCGGCTTTCCGCGAACGACTGTCTGAACCGTTGCCGCCCGAAGACCACTACCGGGATTTCCTGCGAAGACCGATGCGCGACGGCGTTGGGCGGCTGCATCAAGGAGGCCGGAACCGACACGACGAAGCTGCAAAATTGCCGGGTGGAGAACAGCCGCTGTCTCCTTGCCGCCTGTACGGGAAAAACGCCGGACCCGGCCGCGCTCCGCCGCCTGCCGCTCGCCGCCTGCCGCGAACAGTGCGTCCGCGACCAACGGAACTGCAAAGCCGCCGCCAAATACGACGAAGCGCAGCTGAAACTCTGCGACGAACTCGCCGAACGGTGCCTGAATTCCGTCTGTACGGAGTCGCCCGAGGCGTCTCCTCGCTAATGAGGGGGACGGACGCGCTTGACCGAGCGTCCGGTTTTTTTTATGATTCCTATCACCTTTCGCTACCTTCATGCCGACGGCTCCCCTTGAACATCTGGCCATTATCATGGACGGCAACCGCCGTTGGGCCAAAGAACAGAACCTCCCATCCGTGCAAGGACACCTGGCCGGCTACGACCGTCTGAAGCAGGTCGGTGATTGGTGTTTGGACCGCGGGATCAAGATTCTCACCGTGTTTGCCTTTTCAACCGAGAACTGGAAGCGCGCCGAGGAAGAGGTCGGATTTTTGATGGACTTGCTCGAACGCGCGTTGACCGTGGATCTGAAGACGTTCCAGGAGAAAAACGTCCGCCTTCGGGTGATCGGCCGTCGAGACGGGCTTCGGTCGTCGGTGTTGCGCGCCATTTCCGCCGCGGAGGAGACGACCAAAGACAATACCCGCGCAACCTTCGTCATTTGCACCAACTACGGGGGGCGTCTGGAAATCGTGGACGCCTGCCGCGCCGCGATCCGTGACGGCCTCATACCGGAGGAGGTGACCGAAGCATCGCTCACGGCCCGGATGTATTGGCCGGAGATGCCGACGCCCGACCTCATCATCCGCACGTCCGGCGAGGAGCGCACCTCCGGATTTTTGACGTGGGAGAGCGCGTACAGCGAGCTGTATTGGTGCGACAAGCATTGGCCCGCGTTTGACGAAGCGGAATTGGATACGGCATTGGAAGCGTTTGCGGCGCGGCAACGCCGGTTCGGGAAATAAAAGGAAATCTGATATGATTCCCGCATGAAACGGGCTGCGCTCGGATTTATTGGATTTTTGTCGCTCGCGGCGGTAGGAGCGGCATGGTGGTTGCTCCGCGACACCCCGGAAAAAGCGCTTCGCGACGGGATGCGCGCGTTGCTCTCCGTAAAAACCGCGCGGCAGGTCGTAGCCGACGTGTCATGGACCGATGTCGCGTCGCGCGTAACGACCGGGGTCGGTTTTTCCGGTGGCGCGGACCTCCGGGAACTCCCGCGTCCGCGCACGATCGGCGTGCTTCAGCTCCATCCCGGATTGCTCGGACCGGAAGAAATCGCGGACCTGATCGTCGAGCAGGACAGATTCGCGCTCCGGCCGCGCAACGTGACGACGGATTGGCGGCAACGGTATGCGTCCCTGGGCGGGGATCCCCTTGGCGAACGGTTCATTTCGATTTTACGCGACCCGTTTTTGGACCGTCGGAGCGTCGGGTACCTCATCGCCCATGGATCGGACAAGGATCTGCGCCCCGTCCTCCAGGCGTTCGCTCCGTTGGCCCGACCGACCGGGACCTGGCAGCAATCCGCGGGGTCGGGATTCCGTCTGGCGCGCATCCCGTTCACGTTGCGTCAGGACGAACTGCGCGCGTTTCTCCTCTCTTGGTTCGAAACGTGGCAGGGGGACAACCCGACGCCGGATGAAATCGCATGGATCACTCTCGCAAGCCGGGATCTGGCCAAGGGATCCTATGCCCTGACCGTCAACCGCGACACGCGGCAGCCCGTGGCGCTCGAGGGGGACTGGACGATGCGCGACCGGGAGGGAACGGAGATCCGCCGCGTCCGATTCACGCTCGAACTGAAGGGGATCGGACAAGCGGTCACGATCCGTATTCCAGAGACGACGACGGATGCCACCGACGCGATCCTCGGGGGTCCGCAAACGACCTTTGCGCCCCGCGCGCTCAAGGCGTTGCCGTCCAGCGCCACGTCCGGTCCGTCGGCGCTCCTGGAAGACGGCGTGAGCGGCACGTCGTCGTTTCCCACCGCCCCGAGCCGCTTTATCAATGAAGAAGAGGTGGACCTCTGGTCGAAATACATGGAAGAATTGCGACGGAAGAAGGATTTCTGACTATGACCGCCCCGCGGTATCCGTTTTCAGGCCTCACGAGGCGTCCCGAATCCGAGACCCGGCTGCGCGTGCTTTCGTGGCTGCTTCTCCTGCCGCTTCTTGCGGTCGTCGGCCGACTGGTCCAGTTCCAGATTCTTGAACACGAAACGTTCGCCGCCTTTGCGAGCGACCAGCACGATCTGGAAGAAAAATTGCTGCCGAAACGCGGGCGGATTTTCGTCCGCGACCGGACGGACGAACGGCTCTATCCGCTCGCCGCGAACCGCGAGGCGTGGACCGTATACGCGGCGCCGAAATACATGAAGGATCCCGTCGCCGTGGCCCACGAGCTCGCGCCGATCCTCCAGATGCCGGACGTGGACCTCGTGGCTCGTCTGACGAAAGCGGACGATCCGTATGAACTTCTCGTGCGCCAGGCGCCGTCGGATCTCGTGGACCAGCTCAAACAGAAATCGCTCGAGGGGATCGGATATCTCCGCACCGTCGCCCGCCTGTATCCCGAAACGTCCGTGAGCGGCCAGCTCATCGGGTTCGTCGCCATGGACGAGCAGAATGCGCTGGTCGGGAAATACGGGGTCGAGGGCGGGTTCCAGGAGTTGCTCGCGGGCCGTCCCGGGTCGCTCGTCGCGGAAAAGGACGCGGGCGGACGGCGGCTTGCGATCGGCGACAGCAAGATCCAGAACGCCGTAGACGGGTCGGACATCGTGCTCACGATCGACCGCGCCATCCAGTATGAGGCGTGCACGCGGATCAAGGGCGCGGTCGAGCGGCACGGGGCCGACGGCGGATCCATCGTCGTGATGGACCCCGCGACCGGCGCGATCCTCGCCATGTGTTCCTTTCCCGATTTCGAGCCGGCCGAGTACGGGAAAGTGAAGGATCTCTCGGTCTTGAACAATCCCGTCCTGTTCAGCGCGTACGAACCGGGGTCGGTGTTCAAGCCGTTCACTATGGCCGCGGCCATCGACGCGGAAAAGATCTCACCGAAGACCACGTACACGGACACGGGATCGGAGGAGATTGACGGGCATACGATCCGCAATTCGGACGGGAAGGCGAACGGCGTGCAGACCATGACGCAAGCGCTCGAGGCGTCGCTCAACACGGCGACCATTTTTGCGGAACGGCAGATCGGGAAAGACGTCTTCCGGTCGTACGTCGAGTCGTTCGGATTCGGTACGAAAACCGGTATCGAAATCACGCCGGAGGGGAAGGGCAACATCTCGTCGCTCGCGAAGAAGGGGAGCATTTTTGCCGCCACCGCGTCGTATGGGCAGGGGATTACGGTGACACCGCTCCAGATCCTCGCGGGATATGCGGCACTCGGCAACGGCGGTCGGTTGATGAAGCCGTACATCGTGGCGGAGATCATCCATCCGGACGGGTCGCGGGAAAAGACGAAGCCGGTAGAGGTCTCCCGGCCGATTGGCGCGCGGACGTCGCGGCTTATTTCCGGGATGCTCGTGGCCGTGGTCGAGAACGGGCATGGCCGTCGCGCGGGCGTTCCGGGATATTGGGTGGCCGGAAAAACGGGGACGGCCCAGGTCGCAAAAAAGGACGGGGCCGGATACGAGGAAGACGAAACGATCGGCTCGTTTGCGGGGTATGCGCCGGCGAGCGACCCGAAGTTCGCGATGCTCGTGAAGATCGACCATCCGCGCGACGTGCAATGGGCCGAATCATCGGCCGCTCCGCTTTTCGGGCAAATGGCGAAATTTCTCCTGACGTACCTGCAAGTACCGCCGGAGCGGCCGGTGAAGGATGTCCCGCCTCCGGTATCGCCTCCGCCGGTTGCCACCACGGGAACGGCGATCTAGGATAATGAGCTGGGATCCGGAATGACGGGGAACTATGAAAAAATTACTGCAGCGATTTCTCGGAACCTGCGCCCGCGCGGCGATTTTGCGCGAACGGCCTCGCGTTGTTGCCGTTGCCGGGTCCGTCGGAAAGTCGTCAACGAAAGAGGCGATCGCGGTGGCGGGCGGCGCGTATGATCCCACGTCCCGCGCGCTGGTATCGCCGAAAAATTACAACAACGAACTCGGGATTCCGCTCACGGCATTCCGGACGCCGGCGCCTGGAAGATCGCCCGTCGCGTGGATCCGTTTGCTCGTGCGCGCGGCGCTCACCGCTCTCGGGGCGAAGCGCATCAATGCGTCGTCGCTCGTCCTGGAATTCGGTACGGACCATCCCGGCGACCTTGCGTATCTCATCGGGATCGCCCATCCGGACGTCGCGGTGCTCACCGCGATTGCGCCGGAACACACGGAATTTTTCGGGAGCGTGGAGGCGGTCGCGGACGAAGAACTCGCGATCATCCGGACGTTGACGGAGGACGGCGTCGCCATCCTGAACGCCGACGACGCGGAAGTGATGAAGGGGAAGGAGATGACGGACGCGACAGTCGTCACATTTGGAGAATCTCCGACGTCCGACGTCCGATTGCTTTCCTCGGAAGTCGTGGTGGATGAACAGGATCCGGAGGCGTCCGGTTTGGAGGTACATATCATCGCCCTGGGGTTGGGTGCGCGTCTCCGTCTCCGCGGGGTGTTCGGGAAACCGCACGCGCTCGCCGCCGCCGCGGCATTGGCCGTGGTCCACGCCTTGGACATCGATTTTCATGATTCCGCGGAACAACTGAAGGCGTATCGTGGGATGCCGGGGAGAACGCGGCTCATCACAGGGATCAAGCGGACAACGCTCCTCGATGACAGCTATAATTCCTCTCCGCTCGCCGCGCTCTCCGCCGTACGCGACCTCGCGAAGTTTCCGCGGCGGGACGGCGCGAAACGAATTGCGGCGCTCGGCGACATGCTCGAACTCGGTGCGCTCGCGGACGATGCACATCGCGATCTGGGACGCGCAGTCGCCGAACTTGGGATTGACATGCTCGTCGCAAGTGGTACACTCGCGCACGCAATTGCCGACGGCGCGAAAGACGCCGGGATGCCCGAAGGTTCCATTTTTGTTTTTCCTTCAAGCGTGGAAGCCGGACGGTTCATCCAGGAGCGATTGCACGAAGGAGACGTCGTGTTGATTAAAGGATCGCAAGGCGCGCGGATGGAAAAAATCACCAAAGAACTCATGGCGGAGCCATTGCGAGCAAAAGAATTATTGGTGAGACAGACCGAGGAATGGCAGTAAGGCGCCATCGTCTATCGGCTAGGACACGTGGTTCTCATCCACGTAAGAGGGGTTCGACTCCCCTTGGCGCTACCATTACAAAATCCCCATGAATTGGGGATTTTGTAAATTCGGACGTCCGACGTCCGCCAATTCTCAACTTCACCTCGAGTTGGCACTGGAGCATCTTCAATTTTTTTATGCTATACTTATCCACAATGCACTTAATTATTTTTCGCACGTTATGAAAAATACGCCTCCATTCGCGCACGCGGCGGCCATCGGGCTGATCGCCGTGCTGTTTTTTATCGTCTGCCTCTTGTGGCGGCTCACGATCACCGATCCGATGGTCGATCAGTTCCACGTGTTGAGCTTGAAGCTTATCTTCCCCGGATTCGAGGGATATGACGCGTCGAGCATCCTGTGGGGAATGGTATTGAGCTTCGTTTACGGGTTCCTCGCCTCCTGCGCGTTCCATCTGCTGCACCCGGACTGCTGCAACATGAAGAAAAAATAACGATCAGCCGCGGCCGCTGACAAGCACGACCAGGGCGGCAAGGGCGAATCGGTACCACACGAACGCGTAGAGCGTGTGGCGTTTGAGATAGCGAAGGAGGAAATGGATTGCGCCGAGGCCGACCAGAAAAGCGGTCAGGAAGCCGATGCCGATGGACGTCCAGTCAAACGGGACGGCGGGTGCAAGCAGGACGTCCGTCAGTTTTTTCAGTCCGGAACCGGCGATGACGGGGATGGAAAGTAAGAAGCTGAACCGCGTGGCCGCCTCGCGCGTGAGTCCGAGGAGTAATCCGCCGGAGATCGTCGCTCCGGAACGGGACACTCCCGGGACGAGGGCGAGCGTTTGGAACCATCCGATCCACCATCCCTTGGGGACCGTGAGCGGTGAGCCGTGAGCGGTGAGCCTCTGTTCCGCAACCACCATGAGAACGCCGCCGAGAACAAGTGTTACCGCGACAAGCGTGACGCTGCGAAATGTGGTTTCCATGACGTCCTCGAGCAGGATGCCGACGGCCACGGCGGGGATGGTCCCCGCGACGAGCGCGAGCAGGAGGTTCCGCCGTTCCCGCGGGACTTCGCTCGCGCGGCCGGAGACGCTCAAGAGCAGATCGCGGGCGAGCTGAAGCACATCCGTTCTGAAATACAGGATCACAGCCAGAACGGTCGCGAGCTGGAGAATCGCGTCGTAGGTGAGTCCCGTGGCGGTATTCAACCCGAGCCAATCCCGCGCCAGGATGAGATGTCCGGATGACGACACCGGAAGAAATTCCGTTGCCCCCTGTACTATTCCTAGAATGAAACTGCCGATGAGAGACATAAAAAAGAATAACGGGTGACACGGTGAGCGTCTTCTCGGACCGATAGTCCTCGGTCCGAAAGGCGCGAATCGTGGCAGGACCCGTTCACCATGTTATACGATCATCGGCAGTTTCTCCAGTTCGATTTTTTCGCCTGTAATGATGCTTTCGATCCGATACGACCCGTGCGTCGGCGCTTCGATGTAGCCGTTCCACGCCATCCGCGCCAACCCGCCGCTGTTGATCCAATCGAACAGCCATTCGTCCGTGTATCGCGGGTCGCCCTGCGTCACGCCCGCGTTGACCGTTTTTAGCCAGATCCGGTTGAACGCTTCCTGCGATCCGATGGAGGGCGCCATGATGATGGGAAGACCGACGCCGGAATAAAAGGACATTTCGCTCGGCTTCGTCCACAGGATGTCGGTCGTCCGCAGTCGTTTGGTAAACCGATGGAAATACGTCGTGCGGTCCGGCTCCGAATCGACGTGGATGCCCTTCCCCAGACACCGCTTCAACCCGAGTTGCTTGATTTGCGTCGTGAAGTAATCGGCGACGTCCGTTTTCGTGCCCGCGGCAAGCCGCACGATGATCCGGCCCGTCTGGATCCGGTGTTTGAGACTCCGCACCATGTCGACCCCCAGTTTTTTCTGCGCGCCCGCGCCTCCGACCGAGAACACAAGCGTGATCGGACGATGCCCGTCACCCATGGGGCAGGTGCCCGGACCGAGTTCCGCATCGAGCGTGCGCTGGTACTTCTGACGGAAAATTCCGTTCGGGTCCAGGTTGCAGATCCGCGTGATCAGGTCCTTCTTGATGATCACCCCCTCGGGACCGCCGATGACCTCCTTCGGCAGCGGAAAGCCAGTGAGAAAAATATTTTCCGGTTTGATCCCATAGAGCTTCAGGCGTTCGACGACCCGTCCGTTCGGCGCGAAGTATTTGATCCGGCTTTTTTTCGGGTCTTTCGCCACCCACGCGCGGCTTATGTCCGCGTCGCAGATGACGAGATAGATTTCGCCGGGATACCCGTACGTTTCAGCCGCGAACGCCGGGATGAAAAACGTGCAGATAAGCGGCAGGGGTTTTTTGGAAAGTTTTTCGATGAGATGTTTTCCGAGTCCGAGTTTCTCGATCATGAAATACGTCTGCCTGACCTGCGAGGACGGCTGCGAAAGGTCGCGGCGCGGGTAAAACGGCGCGATACGTTGCGTCTTGTCGATCAGCGAAAACAACGGGTCGCCGATAAGCGGAATCGGCTTGACCCGCGACAGCAATTCGTAAATCCGGCGGCTTTCGACCCAAAGACGCTTGTCTCCGTCCGGAATGCCCGGATAGTCGTTCGCGGTGATGATGCCGCCGCGCGCGAGATCTTTCAGCGCATACGCCGCACGCTCGTGTCCGTACCCCATGTTGACGGACACGACCCATGCGTTCGCGTGACGGTGCGAAGTCATGGCGACAGTATACCATTGTCTCGGCGCGGGCGATGGGATACGGTGCCGGAATGACCTTCGAAGAACGATACCGCAACGCGGTCGAAGCGCTCTTTCGTGAAGACATCACGGGATTCGCGGAAGGAAAAACGTTCTGCCTCGGAGGCGGGAAGCGACTCCGTCCGCAGCTCCTCCTCGACGCGGCGGACGCCTGGGGTGCGGACACGGAAGACGCCGGCCACGCCGCCGTCGGCGTCGAGCTGCTGCACCAGTATTTCCTGATCCACGACGACATCATGGACGGCGACGACCTGCGCCGTGACCAGCCCACCCTCCATCGGGCCGTGGCCATGCGATTCGGCGACGCTTGGGGGACGGGGGTGGCATTGGCCGTGGGAGATCATGTGTCGAACGAGGCGTTCCGGCTATTCGCCGCATCGTCGCCGAATCCGGCCACGGCGCTCGCGGTTTGCCGTCTCGCGACGGACGTGACGGAAGAAACCATCGCCGGACAACTCCGCGAGTACGTCACGCAGACAGCATGGACGCGCAAAGATTTGGAGCAATTCTATTGCTATAAGACAGCGGCATATTCGTTCCGGCTGCCGCTCATGATCGCGGATATCCTCGACGGAACGGACGCCGCCCGCGTCATGGACATCGAGTCCGCCGCGCGAGACCTCGGGGTCGCGTACCAGTTCCATGACGACCTCATCGAGTTCCGCGGGGAAAAGCGTCGCGCCGAAGCAGGCGGGGGCGACATCGCGCGCGGGAAAATGACGATCGTCCTCCGGTTGATCCTCGACGCGATGGAGGCGGGAGAACGCGAACGGTTGCTTCTGGAATGGAAAGCGTCCGGGCGGATCGGGGAGGAGCGCGTTCAGGAACTCCGTGAGTTCGCTCACCGCCGACATATCCTCGAGGATGTTACAAGCATGATCGCATCCAAGGTCGCGGCCGCCCTTCCGATACTGCAGCGCCTGCGCATCGCGGACGCGCCGAGCGTCCGGATGCTGCTTGAATTTTTTCGGTAGTCACCGGAGCCGATTATTTCGGCGCGGGAACCGTGGAGAGAGACAGTTCGGCCCGCTCGATCATGGTCCGGCAGGCATCCCAAAAGTCTTTTTCGGAATCCGTGACGCTCAAACATTCGATCACGCTGTACGCGCTCGTGTCTCCGGGATCCGGATACGCCGCGCGGACCACCCACCGTTTCGACCAGGCGTCATAGGCCGCGGTCGCGGACCAGTCTCCGATGTTCCCGTCGTCGAATTGGGATAACCGTTCGATCTTCCCGAACAGGTCGTGGTCTTCCTTGATCGTCCCGCCGACGCCCAACTGGACCTCGATGGATTCGCCCGGTTTTTGTCCGAGATATTTTCCGTTGTTGTCCGTGAAGGTCGGCGTCATGACGCTCTTGAACTTTCGCCCGGTGTCCCCGTCGGTAAACACGACGGAGCTTCCCCGCTGGATTGTCGCGAGGTTGACGAGTTTCAGGCCGGTCTTGTCATTCGTCCAGTTTTTCCATGTTTCGCGCGACTGGTTGGACGGTTGCGTGTTGGCGCATCCCGCGCCACCAAGTGTGACGACGAGGAGCATTCCGACGGCGAATCGAGCGTTCATACCGTTAGACATGGCAGGTCCCAAGCCCGCGCTTGGCGAGATATTGCTGATGGTAGTCTTCGGCCGGATAGAATGTCCCCGCCGGTACGATTTCGGTCACGATCCGGGAATGGTATTTGCCGGATGCTTCAAGCGCGTCCTTCGACGCCAGAGCAAGCCGTTCCTGTTCCGGCGTGTGGTAAAAAATTGCCGACCTGTATTGCGATCCGACATCCGGCCCCTGGCGGTTCGGCGTCGTCGGATTATGGTTCCCCCAGAAGAAATCGAGCAGTTTTTCGTAGGAAATTTTGGAAGGGTCGTAGGTCACCTGGACCGCTTCGGCGTGGCCGGTCCGGTCGCTGCACACGGATTCGTATGTCGGGTTCTCTGTCTGCCCGCCCGTGTACCCGACCATCGTGGAGATGACGCCGTCGGTTTTGCGGAACAATTCTTCGACCCCCCAAAAACAACCGGCCGCGAATGTCGCGGTTTCCGTCCGTGGCTCTGTCTCATTCATATCGGACATGATAGCGCGGGGTTATTCGCCGAGCCATGTTTTCGACGCCCACAGGAACGCGAGTCCGAGAAGGAAGAAGAACATCTCGACGAGGCGTTTCCCGAGCCGCTTCTCCTCCCGCATTTCCGAGAGGAGATTGGTGCAGGCGATGTAGATGAACCCTCCGGCCGCGAACGGGATGGTGTAGGTCGTGAGCGCGGCCACGCGCGTTTGCGCCACGAACACGGCGATGATCCCAATGATCGCGGCGAGAGCGGTGACAAAATTCAGAACAAGCGCTTTTTTGGTCGTGAATCCGGAATGGACGAGGATGCCGAAGTCGCTCAATTCTTGAGGGATTTCATGCAGGGCAACGGCGATGCTTGTCGCGATGCCGAGCGGGATGCTCACGAGAAACGACGACGCGACGATCACCCCGTCCGTGAAATTATGGACGCCGTCGCCGATCAGGTTCAGCACGCCCGCGGATTTGATAGGCGGGCAATGCGTGTGGCCGTCCCCGTGCAGCCGATGGCCCGCATGGCAGTGGTACGCCCAGATGAAGGAGTCCAGGAGAAAGAACACGATGAGCCCCGCGAGCGCCATCGGGAAGGTTGGTCCGCCGGCGTCCAGCGATTCCGGCAGGAGGTGGAAAAACGCGCCGCCGAGCAGTCCGCCCGCCGCGAACGCGACCGTGGCCATGAGGAACTTCGAGAGCCGATCGCGGGAGAGGAGCAGGCCGGCGAGTCCGGTGAAGGAAATCGCGCTGATGACGATCCCGGCGAGAAGGGCGGCGATGAACGCGGTCATATCGGCCACATTCTACACGGGACGGCCGCTCACGCCAAGCGGTTGAGGCGGCGGACGAACGACGCCATGGAGGGCCGGAGTTCGATGGTCTCCGTTTCTCCGATGCGGAGCAGATGGCGTCGGATGGTTCGCCATTGCGATTTCGGAACGTCCGCAGCCGCGATGGTTTTTCGGAGCGACGACGGGGCAACCACGCGCATGGTGAGCGAGGGTGGATTGAAGAGATATTGGACGCGGATGTCCACGGAGCTGCGTAATTTGTCTTCCGTCAGGAAGAGCCAGCGGTCGAACTGTTCCCGCAGCTCGGGAAACAGGAAGAGCAGGGATCGCTCGCGGGGGACGTACTGATACCGGATTTGCCGCCACCACCATCGCGGCGCGGACCGACGCGGAGGATAACCCCTCGTCGGAATCCCAAGCTGGTCGGCGAGCGCCGCCGACGTCTCGGCGGTCCGTTTTCCGGCGAGCACGGCGGCAGTGAACGCCATGAAAAGCCGGATGGCCCGTTCGACCTGGCGAAAAACCAAACTGCCGTTCGCCAACCGATATTCGACGGTTCCGTGTTTCCAAAACGATTGGAGATTAATCCCGCCGCGCCAGGAATAGGGGAGCGGGCCGTAGATCAGCGCGCGCCGCCGCGCCGCGCTTGACGTCGCGGCATGGAAGGCTTGTTTGATCGCGAGCGTCGTCGGCGGGGTATAGATGATCCGGTGCGGCGGCGTCTGCACGAGTCCGCGCAGGGCGTGTTCGGAGCGATAGGCCGCGTCGATGAATTTTCCCAAAACGGCTTCCCCCCACGGGGCGATCTCGACGTGGATATGCGTGGAACAAGACCAGTTGGCTTTCCCGCCCGCGGCGCGGATGCGTCGCAGCATGATTTCGATCTGTCGGATGTCGTCCCATCCGAGCGGAGGGGAAACGATTTCACCCCCGAGGAGCGAATCCTCATCGTACGTGGGGACGGCCTGCCCGCGATCATCGTATAAGGAATCTTCCGTGTGGAATTCCCACCCGGGGAGGAGCTCGATATCGCCGCGCCGCGCGTTGATGAATTCGATCTCGATCCCGAATCGAAGATCCCGCCAATCTGACGGTCGGGCGACGGATCGGGGAGGCATACGGCGGGGTGAATTACGTCACACCATACCGACGAAAACGCTTCGGGTCAATCCGGACGGGAGAAATTGGGCGAAAAACGGTATGATGGGGGGATGGAGACCTCGATAATCCGCGCTCCCTGGATGAAGGACGAACGCGATATTTTTGACGTGCTCGAGTCGTCACCGAACGGACTGTCATCAACAGAAGCGACACGGCGCGCGGAAACGGGGCCGACGAACGTAATTTCCGCCGAATGTCCGCCGACCGCCTTCGCTATCCTCGCCCGTCAGTTCAAAAGCCCGCTCGTGCTGATTCTGATCGCCGCGTCCGCCGTCTCGCTCTATCTGGGAGAGGGGACGCAGACCGCCATCATTCTCCTGCTCGTGTTGGTCGGCGGGATCCTTGGGTTCGTCCAGGAACATCGCAGCGAGGCGGCGCTGCGTCGGCTCCGGAAAAAATTTTCCCGCAAGGCGACCGTCATCCGTGACGGGAAACCGAAGACCGTCCCCGCCGAGTCGCTCGTCCTCGGGGACATCGTGGAGCTCGCGTTCGGGTCCGTCGTTCCGGCCGACCTCCGGATTCTCCGCGCGGAAGATCTGGAGATGGACGAGTCGCTGCTCACCGGTGAATCCCTTCCGGTCCCGAAAGGAATCGCTCCCATTCCGCGGGAGTCCGCCCTGCCGCAAGATCTCGCCAACATGGCGTTCGCCGGTACGCATGTCGTTTCGGGAACCGGAACGGGGGTCGTGGTCGCGGTCGGAGCGGATACCGAAGCCGGGAAGATCGGCACGCTCCTGTCTGTCCGGACGGAAGAGACGGCGTTCCAGAAAGGGATCCGCCAGTTCGGAAATTTCCTGCTCATCTTGACCCTCGTGATCGCCGCGCTCCTGACCGTCATCCTCGGGGTGATCCACGGAACATGGACGGACGCGCTGCTGTTTTCACTCGCGCTCGCCGTTGGGATTTCCCCGGAGCTGCTCCCCGTGATCGTGACCGTGAATCTTTCCCGCGGCGCGGACGCCATGAGCCGGAAACTGGTGCTGGTGAAACGGTTGAGCGCGATCGAGGATTTGGGCAACGTCGACGTCTTTTGCACGGATAAGACCGGAACCCTGACCGTGGGGAAACTCCGCGTCCGCGGGTCCGTGGATTCCGACGGGGCGTCTTCCGACCGACCGCTTTCCTACGCGCTGCATTGCCTCCAGAACGGGCCGAACGGCCGGCCGGGGAATCCCATCGACGGAGCGATCAGCGACGCGCTCCGTATGCGGAACGTGGCGCCAGCCGTCGCGCGGGCGTCCGTCATCGACAGCATCCCGTTCGAGTTTGAACGCCGGCGGATGAGCTGCGTCATCGGCCACCACGGCTCCGCCGACCGGACCATGATCGTGAAGGGGGCCGTGTCCGAGGTGCTCGCCGCATGCACGACGCATTCCACGGCTCACGATTCCCGTTCGCTCACCTCGGAAGCTCGTGATCGGATCCGGCGGGATGCCGAGCGATCCGAGGAAGAAGGACATCGGTTGGTCGCCGTCGCGACGCGCGCGATCGGGGTGAAAGAACGGTATGCCGCCTCGGACGAACGGGACTTGGAACTGGTTGGGTTCATCCGGTTGAGCGACGCGCCGAAACTCACCGCAAAGCCCGCGCTGGAATCCCTCGCCGCGCTGAACACGCGGGTGCTCGTGCTCACCGGCGACACCGAACGGGCGACCCGGCATGTTGCTGAACAAATCGGGTTCGACATCCGGGGCATCATGACCGGGGACGAACTCGAACGGATGGATGATTCGGCGCTTGCCGCGGCCGTCACGCGCACGAATGTCTTCGCGCGCATCACGCCGGCGCACAAACTCCGGATCATCCAGGCGTTGAAACAGGCCGGACATCGCGTCGGGTTCATGGGCGACGGCGTGAACGATGCGCCCGCCCTCCGCGCGGCGGACGTCGGTATTTCCTTCGAGAGCGCCGCGGATGTGGCGAAAGAGGCGGCCAGCGTCATCCTGCTCAAGAAAAAGCTGTCCGTGTTGGCCGATGGCGTGCGGGAAGGCCGCCGCACGTTCGTGAACACGCGGACGTACGTCTACGCCACGATGAGCTCGAATTTCGGGAACGTGATCTCCCTCGTCGGGGCGTCGCTCCTGCTCCCGTTCATCCCGCTCCTGCCGGCCCAGATCCTCCTTCTGAACCTGTTGAGCGACGCGCCGCTCTTGAGCATTTCCACGGATCGGGTGTCGGACGATGAACTGAAGCAGCCGAAAAAATGGGAGATCCCGCGCATCTCCCATTTCATGTATTTCTTCGGCGCCATCTCAAGCGCGATCGACTATTCGGCGTTCTTGTTTCTGTTTTTCGTCGTCCACGCGGACGTCGCGGTGTTCCAAAGCGGGTGGTTCGTGGTGTCGCTCCTCACCGAGATCGTCGTGATTTTCCTTTTGCGTTCGCGTCGTCTCTCCGCGGCAGAAGCGCCGAGCGCCCCGTTGGTTGTTTCATCCGTCGGGGTCGTCGCGCTGACGTTCGCACTCTTGTGGACCGGCGCGGGGAGATCGTTCGGTCTCGTCCCTTTGCCTCCGAACATCCTCCTCATGGTCGTCGCGTTTCTCGCCGGCTATATCGTTTTGGTCGAGCTCGGCAAGGCGATGTATTACCGCTTCCATCCGGAGCGGACTGCGTGATCAGCGATGATCGGGCGGCGCCCTCAAATTCCTTCGAGGCGTTTCATTTCGTGCGACGTACATCAACTGACGCTTGGGCATCTCAGCCAGAAGATCGAACCTCTATTTTCAACGCTTGAAAAACCGATTTTACAGCCATGAGATTCCGCTATCTGCTTGGCGATAAACAAACCGACGCCGCTCCCTTCATTTTTTCCGAGCGATGCGTTGGAAGCGCGAAAAAATTTGGTGAAGACGCCGTTCTGTTCTTTTTTCGGTATGCCGTACCCGGTGTCTTTTACACGCAGTGTCACCGTTTTTTTATTTTTTCGTAACGAGATGGACACTTCACCGCCCGGTTTATTGTAGGTGATTGCGTTGTCGATCATGGCCAAAAGCGCGAATTTGATCTCGTCAGGGTTTCCAAGTACCTTTGTCTTCCTTGTTGGCCTGCATGAAATGCGTATGTTTTTCTTCTTGGTTTTTTCCTTGGTGGTTTTCAGTATTTCTTTGACGAGTTCGAGGATTGGAAATTCGGTTTTGATGCTGGTCCCGGACTGCTCTATGTTCAATAAATAGGTCAGATCCCTTATGACGTCGGACAGGTTTTTGGTTTTTTCCCGAAGACCGTCCAGGGTTTCTTCGTCGGTGGTTGTAGGATTCGCATTTTCAAGCGTCCACGCAAGCGACGTGACCGGCGTCGCGAGCTGGTGCGTCAGCATGGAGATGAACTGTTTTTGATTGTGCCAATTTTCGTTTTCCTGTTGAAGCGCATTCAATTCGTCGATGTATGCTGAAATCAGTTGGATGAAGCTATCCCGTTCGTATTTTTTGACGATTTCATTTAATGTCGTTTCTGACAACGGAGCCAGCATATAATCTTTTTTTGAGATACTGTCCGGTTCTGATTTTTTTCAACGCGTCGATGTTCGGTCCGATGGCTGTTTTTTCGATCAGCGATCCGTGTTGAGGAGCGATGAGGTCCAATTGCAGTTTTTCGAAAACGCCCATCTGGTTTTTCAGAACGTCGCCCGGCGGCATGTATGTGGAATGAAAGCGTTCCATGGCTTTCGGATACGCATCTCCCGCATAGAGACTCCAATTTTCATAAAAACTGCCGAAAACATCCGACGAAAAGAGCACTTTATTGGCGGGATCGTACGTGACGAACGCGCCCGGCGCGTGCAGGTACGGAGTCGTAATGAACTGGAATGTGCGTCCGTTGAATTGCAGAGGCCCTTCTTCAACGAATCTGTACGGCGCTTCAAATCCATAGTAGCTCGTCAAAAACGATGCACGTTCGGTCGTGATCACCCGCAGATCCTTACTGTGGATAATTTTTTCAAACACGGGAATGTTCGCGGCAAGATCCGGATCCTGATGGTGTGCGATGATGTACTTTATTTTACGGGGCTTAATAACCGACGTGGCTTTTTTTGCCACGATCGGAAAATGCGGGAGCGAACCCGGATCTATCAAGATGCCTTCATCTCCCACTTTAATCAGATACGGATGGCAATGGAAATTCGCCACCGGGTCATAAAATCCCAGCCAATACACATCCGGCGCGATTTCTATCGCCTTCGAGTAGTCGTATGTAGGCATATCTAATGTTGCACAATGGTTTCCAGTATAGCAGAGTTATGGGTCAATAAAAAAAAGAGCCCGTTCCGATGGAAGCGAGCTTGGAGTCTCCGTCAGCCGATGTCGTTTTCGGCCCGTGAGGCGGGCAGGTTGCGCGGGTTCGTGAAGGAGTCGCGCCGTGTGCGGAGCAGGACGCGGGTCCGCTCCATCGGGCGCATCCGGCGGGTGATCCGTTCGGTCAAAACGAGCATCCGGTAGATGACCGTGAGAACCACGGGGTACAGGAACGGGATGTGCTTGTTGAGATCGACGGTGCCCGTCAGGATTTCGTAGGAGTCCACGAGCGACACGATGACGATCAGGAGCGGAATGAGCCGCCGGAGCGGAAAGGGCGAAGGTTCGCGTTCGGGCCACTCGGCCTCGGGTTCGTTTTTCGGTTCGGACACAGGTATCTCCTTTGGTCGGTGGGCCGGTAGCGTACGAGAAAAAAATCTCCGCGTCAAGATCGGTTCGAATCCGCGTGTGGTATACTGGTTCCCATGATGGGATACTACAGCATGATGGGCTTCGGGAGCGGGATCGGCGGGATCACCGTCATCCTGCTCTGGGTGCTGATGATCCTCGGGATCGTCGCGCTCTGGAAGTACGTCAGCAAAAAATAGGCCGTCGGTTAATTGATCAGCGCGCCGACGAACGTCCCGGCGGCAACGGCAAGCCCTCCGAGGAGGAGCATGCGAGCGCCGTTTTTCAGGATATCCGCGCCGAAGTACCTCGCGCTCAAGGCGCCGAGGAGGAACAGTGCGGCAAGCGAATTGCAGATCGAGAGGATGAACGCCTGTTGGACATCTGCAAGAAGGTAGGGCCCGAGGGGGATGAAACCCGCAAGAAAGTATGAGACCAGCATGATGCCGGCGCCCGTGAGCGGCAGCCGGAGCGACCGGCCGCGGCGGAAGATGAATTCCTCCGCAGATGATTCGGCAAGCAGGCTGCCCACGCCCATCGAAAGCGCTTCGACGACGATGAGCACCATCCCGGTCAAAAAAATCGTCGGACGGTCGACGCCGGCGATCGCGACGCCGGACACGAGTCCAACGGTTGATACGAGACTGTCTTCAACGCCGAAAATGAAATTGCGGACGTACGCCGCGCGTTCCATCTTGGATCGTGGAGGCATGACGGGAGTATATCACTTTTTCCACTCCTCCAGCGCGGGCCGCGCGCTTCCGTCCGCCCGACGCAGGCCCATGTTCGTGAACGGTTCCGGCAACGGTTGGTCGTACAAAAAGCTCCAGATTTCGAGCTGCGGATCGAACCCGGCCGTGAGCTTCCGGAATCGCGAGACGAACCGTGTCTGCTCTTCTTCGCTGCTTTCCCAACCGGCAGGGGAGGCGGCAGCGGACCATCCCAGCTCCGTGAAGGCGATGGGCCGGTCCGTGCGCTTTCGGATCTCCTGGTAATAGTCGTCGGGGATGTCGTCCGGATCCTTGTAGATGATTCCGGGGTAACTCGTGAAGGCGATCAGATCGGCTTTGGGAAATTTTTCGAGGAGCGCCCAGTCGTTTTTCGTTTCATCGTTTTTTCCGCCGAACAACCCGCCGCGCAGTCCCTTCAGCCGCTCGAGTTGGAGAACGGGAAAGATCCGCGTCTCCGGGGACGCGCGTTTGATGGCGTCAGCGGCCTCGTCAAACAGCGCTACGAACTGGTCGAACGCGTCCGGCGACCGTTCGGCGAGCATATTTACCTCGATGCCCAGACCGAAGAACGGCGGGTGGTATTTTTTTGCAAAAGACTCGGCCTGCGCCACGTGGGTCTTGCGTGCGTGTGGAGTCAGCGGACGACGCAGGTTGCCCGTATCCTGGTCGAACACCTGGGCGATGATGACGGGCGTATATTTTTTCGGTTTGGCGAGTTCCGCGACGACGACGGGCGCGCCCGTTGGCGCCGCGAGCTCGATCCAATCGCCGGCCCAGGTCACGGCGGATCCCGCGTCCGAGGCGTCACGAAAAAACGTTTCAAAATCTTCCGGGGAAAAACTTTTCGGCGAGAGCGAAACGCCGCGGAGCGTCCCCGTCGGCTGTGTCGGGAATGCGCGCGAGGTTTGGCAGCCGGCGCCAAAGAGCAGGAGGGCGGCTGCGGCGAGGGCGACCCTCACGAACGGGCGCATAGAATCTCAATACACCATCGGACGGCGGTGGCTCCGGCCGAACGGACGACGTCCTCCGCGGGGGCGACGTGGACCCCGCTCCGGCCGTCGGGGTTCCCCGGCCGGGGCGCCCGTGTAGTTTCGGAGCGAAGCCGGCTGGAGGTGTGCAGGGAGTTCCGGAAGTTTCGATACCGGGAGCATGGTCCGGGTCAGCCGTTCGATATCGCGCACGTCGCGGCGTTGGTCCGGAGTCGCGAAGGAGATCGCATGGCCGCTCTGTCCGGCGCGTCCGGTCCGGCCGATGCGGTGGACGTATTCCTCGGTGTGGTCCGGCAGGTCGAAGTTCACGACCAGCTCGATGCCCGTGACGTCGATCCCGCGCGCCGCGATGTCGGTCGCGACCAGCACGCGGTATTTCCCTTTTTTGAACCCGTCGAGCGCGTCGCGCCGCTGGGCGAGCGAGCGGTCCGAATGGATTTCGGCGGACGAGTGTCCCATCTGTTTTACCGCGCGCGCGATCCGTTTCGCACCATGTTTCGTCCGTGAAAATACCAGCACCGTTCCGCGATATTCGTCCAGCATTTTCTGGAGCAGCCGGAGTTTGTCTTCCTTGTTCACGAAAAAGACTTCCTGTGCGACCTTCTCCGCCGCGGTTCCGGCTCGCGCGATTTCCACTCGCACCGGAAGTTTCATGAACGACTGGGCGATGCGGACGATTTCCGTCGGCATGGTCGCGGAGAAGAGCATGGTCTGCCGTTCCGACGGGAGGTGCTGGAAGATGCGTTTGATCTGCGGCTCGAACCCCATGTCAAGCATGCGGTCCGCCTCGTCCAGGACCAGGACCTTCACGCCGTCGAGGCGGACGGTTTTCTGTTCAAGATGGTCGATCATCCGTCCGGGAGTCACGATCAGGACGTGCGGCCTTTTCCGCAATTCTTGGAGTTGGTTGTGCATGGACGCGCCGCCGATCAGCACGGCGGTGCGAAGCCCGATCGGTTTCCCGATTTTTTGGAACGTCTCGTCCACTTGGAGCGCGAGTTCGCGCGTCGGGAGCACGATGAGCCCCATTCCGCCCGTCTGCGCGAGGCGCTGGATGAGCGGGATGCCGTAGGCGAGCGTTTTTCCGGTGCCGGTCTGCGCGATCCCCATCATGTCCTTCCCTTCGATGGCGATGGGGATGGATTTGAGCTGGATCGGCGTCGGGACTTTGAATTTGAGGCGATCGAGGATTTCCAGGAGTTTCGGTGCGATTCCAAGGCCGTAAAATCCGGGGGGGAGCTGCGTCGTGTTGTTCATGGGAGGAGCGTACGCCTTTTTCGGTAAAAAAAGTAGATCATGGTGCTCAAGACCGCGGCCGCGAAACACCAGACGGACACGAAGGTGTGCCCGAAGACGATCCAGGTGACGGCGGCGGATCCGGCCAGCGCGATCCCGAACCATCGGAGGTACTGTTGGGTCGAGACGAAACAGGAACCGCACGTGACGGCTGCATAGAGGAGCGGACCCGCCCAGAGAAAGGGGATGCGGATGTGGTAGTCGATGCCCTGCGGGAGTACGCGGACCGCGAGTGGTTGGGTCAGGAGAATCGCGAGGAGCGTGAGGGTGACGAGGCCGCCGGCGGCGATGAACCACCGGAGGATGCGTTTGCGCCGTTTATTCCGTTCCAACTGGTGGACGGCGATCGGGAGGTAGACCGGCCACAAGAGAAACGCGAAAAAAAGGAACGCATACCCGAGCAGGAGGCTCCATGGGCTCGGCTTGACGGCTAGCCACTGGAGTCCTTCAAGCAGTTGTTGGATGGCGAAGAAAAAAGGGATGATCGCGAAAAGACGGGAACCCGGTTTCGCGTTGTGGACCGATGCGACCCCGACCGCCGCAACGCCGCCGCTCACGAGGAAGCTGGCGGATGCGGAGAAACACATGGGGAGACTATAGCAGAAAAACCCTTTCCCCGCGTTTTACGTTCGTCGTGGGATGCAGTGGATGACAAGAAAGACCGCGGAACCGACAAATGATCCGACCGCCGCGATTCCGAACGCAACGGACGGTGATGCGACATCCCAGATCCGTCCAAGGCCGTATCCGCCGAGAATGACGCAGAATCCGACGATGCTGTGGAAGATGGCGTAGGCGCTCCCGCGTGATGCTTGCGGAACGAGGTCCGCGATGAATGCGCGGCCGGATCCTTCGGTGAGCGCGTAGAACAGGCCGAACAGCGCGAAGAGTCCGAGCGATGCGGGAAGCGACGGTTGGAACGCGAAGGACAGTTCGACCACCGCGAGGACCAGCCATCCTGCCGCGATAAACGGGAGTTTTCCGACGCGGTCGCTCCAAATGCCGATGGGGTAGGAGATCACCGCGTAAAGGAGCGTGAATCCGGCGAAGAGCAGGGGAATCCATGCGAGCGGGATTCCCGTGTCGGATGCGCGGAGCAGGAACAGCGAATCGTTGATTTTCGTGAGCATGGCGATCGCGGTCCCGATCGTGAACGTCCAGAATTGCCAGGGGAAGGGGGTTTTTGCTTTTTCCGCGCCGCGCGATTCCGTCCGTGCGGGTTCGCGGATCCCGAGCCAGATCAGAAGGAGTGCGATCATGCCGGGAATGACCGCGAGTCCGAAGATGAGACGGTACGTGTCGAGCGATGTGCCGAGGGCGATGAGGAGCGCTCCGGCCAGGAGCGGCCCGAAGACGGAACCGGCCGTGTCCACCAGCCGATGGAATCCGAACGCGCGACCGCGGATCTGTTCCGATGCGCTGTCGGCGACGAGCGCGTCGCGCGGCGCGTCCTTCATTCCTTTTCCGGCGCCATCGAGCCCGCGGAGCGCGGCGACGGGCCAAAACGAACTGGTGAGTGCGAGCAACGGCCGCGAGACGGAGGAAAGCGCGTATCCGAAAAACACGAATCCTTTCCTATTTTTGAATCGGTCGGACAGGACGCCGGACACGAAACGAAACACGCTTGTGAGGCCCTGGAGGAGCCCGTCGATCACACCGATTCCGGCGCGGCTGACCCCGAGAAGCGCGAGAAATCCCGGAAGGATCGGCGTTATGAGGTCCTGCCCGAACCCCGATGCGAGCGCGACAAACGCGACGACGAGGACGTTTCGAGGGATGCGGCTCCGTGCGGTCACCATGGATCGAGTATAGCTCATCCCTTGTCTCTTTCAGAAAAAGGGGATAGCGTGGCCTCGCCTTGACAATCAAAGGCACGGAAAGGAGGTCGTTGTGAGAATTCGAGAAAACGTCGCCATCGCGCTTTCTCTCGCGGTGTTCATCTGTATCTACGGCCTTCTGTGCTGGCCGATGGTGTGCGCGATCCGTCTTGACGGCTGGCTGCTTCGTGATTCGGAGCAGACGATCCGGTCGCGCGTCGCGACGTGCGCCCATTGGTGGGGGTCCATCGTGTTCTTCCTCGTTGTGCGGCTGCTTCGACTCGACGTCGAAATCGTCGTAGATGGGAAGCGCGAACTCGTGTGGGAACGGGCATGCATCGTCATCGCGAACCATCAAAGCACGCTGGACATCGCGGTGATCGCCTGGCTCATGAAACAGCTCGGCCAGACGAACGTCCGATGGATCATGAAACAACCGCTTCGGAACGTCCCGGTCATCGGGTGGATCGCACAGCGGATCGGGTGCGCGTTCGTGTCCCGCCAGAAGAATCCCGCGGATGTCGAAGCGATCGAGCGCTGCGCGCGCATCCTGCGCGAGGATCACGCGGCGGTCATCCTTTTTCCCGAGGGGACACGGTTTTCGAAGGCGAACGCGACCGCGGAGTTCCGTCACGTGCTTCCGCCGAAAAAAACCGGCTTCACGCTGCTCCGAACCTCGCTCCCGGACGCGCCCATCGTGACGGTCACGCTCCAGTGGACGCCGCCGGTCGCCGACGGATCGCGTGGAAAAACCATCTTCCAGGCCGCGGACTTCTACGGGAAGTCTCTCTCCATCGCCGTCCGCGTCGTGACCCCCGACGAAGTGCGCGCCGACCAACACTGGCTCGAACACGACTGGAAAGCGAAAGACCGTCTCCTCGCGTCGCACGTCTCCGACTCGGCGTGATCTTGCCTTCGCATCTGCTGCGGAGGTTTTTTATTCCGGCGGCGTGCCATACGTCTTTCTCGGTCCCATTTGAACCACCTCAAAATCTTTTCCGCTGATGCCGCTTTGACTGATCGTGCTGATGACCGTGGCATCCCACCGTTCGTCTTTCGTGGCGATGAGAGACCAGTCCAAGCCATCGGTGTGATCGGCGAGGATCATGCCGTATTTTTTCAGGGCGGTAAGCACGATTTGGATTTCCTGGGGTTGAGAGGAAATGTCAACCGTCGCTTTCAACCGGACGCGCATGCCCATGGGCGGCAACGCGGGGTCATACGGATCCGGCGCGGAAGAATGCCGCTCTCCTTTTGTCGCGGGGTAGACATAGTACGCGCTCGTGTCCCTGATCAAGAATCGGAGCGCATGGTTGATCGCTTTCTGCTCGACGACTTCATCGTACCGAACGAGGCCGGGGAGAATGGGGAGACCTGCGGCATCCGCCGATCCGATCGCATCCGGACGATCCACATACGCGGTCGTGACCCAGAGGACGTTCGTTCCCGCGGTCCAATGTTGCCCGCCATCCGTCGTCGTCATTTTCCAAAATTCATACAATTTTTCATTGTCACGATCAAAGACGATCGCATGGCGGTCGGTGTTGGCATCTTCGATGGGAACGTTCGGAGGAACAGGGGCGGAGGTAAAATCATTCAACACCTTATACAGATTGTTGGTCACGGGGACGAAGGGTTGCGATGCGCCAACCACGACGTATCCGATGCCGGTCCGTTTGCCTTGTTTCAGAAGAGACGCGCCCAATAAGTTGATCGGGTCGTTCATCCCGATTTTTGCAATAAGCGCGCTGGAATCGGGATCCACCGGCGATTGGGAAATATCCTGATTCCAATAGATCGAATCTTCAAAAAATCGCTTCCCGTGCAGGCTCGCATTCACGCCGAGATCGGGAATCTTTTGCGTGGCGCAAAATGCATCAATGATCCGTTGCGTCGCGGCGTCGGGAATGAAATCGCTCGGTGTCTGGATCGGGGCGCCAACGGTGTAATTTGAGAAGAAAGAATCGGGCAAATCATCAACCAGCGTATTCCATTCAACACCGAAAAGATCTTGTGCGACGGACTCCGATCCAAGCGGATGGAGGACGGCGCATCCGCCCACGGCGTAGACCGTCGGGCTGCTGGTTATTTTTATCAGACGCCGACCCGGCTTGTACGGAACGTTTGCCGAGAGGACAGCTCCCGACAATTCGGTTGAAGAAACGATCGTGACGCTGGAAAAGTCAGGATACCAGCTGAAGAAAATCTTTTCGTTCGGAAACGCATATCGTTTGCCGCCCCAGAGATAATAAACGGAAGAACTCTGTGCGGTTTTTACCAGCGCCCCATCCATTGCCGCGTTCGTGTTCGCCGGATTCGTCAACAGAAGAAAACACACGACAACGATCGTTGCCATGACGCCTTTTCGAATCGCGGTGAAAGATGAGCACGACATGGAGACCGTTTTTTGGATGTATTATCTCGCAAACAGCGCCAGTTTCAAAAAGGCAAAAAACGTGATCAGAAATAAGAATCCTAATGTTGCCAGTAATAGCGAGACAGCGTCTTTTTTCTTGCCATCGAGATACCAAAGGACGGGTCGACCAAGGACCAATAAGCTTGTAACGGATGCAGAGAGGACAAACAGCAGCAGCATGGCAATTGGAATCAGAACCGTATCCTTTTCCTCCGGCCCAAAAATATGAGGAGCATAGAAAACAAGTGATGCGACAAGCGCCACATAGAGCGCCGTCCCCAACGCGTTGAGTCCCGCGAATTTCAGGATGGGATTTTTCATAGGTTTCTACAGTATCAGCGGGATTCTCTTCCGACAATCATGGTCGCAACTCCCAATCACCTACACGCGTAAACGAACGGTGATTCGCACCGTATCTCCATCATTTATTTTTTCTTTTTTTCGCAATTGGAGCTTAAGCGGCAATACGTAGGTCGAAGATTTTGAGTCAGGGAAAATGGAGGACTTCCAGGTAGATACGCCGAGCTTTGCTGTTACCGGAAGAGAAGCCCAGCCTTTTTTTACAGCAGAAATTTTTTTCTTGATCTCTGCAGACAGTTCTTGTGGAATATACGCAAACCTCCACGCCGGCATGCCCGGATACACAACCACCGCAGATTCAAAAGAGAAACTTTTTTTCAGAAGATTTTGTTAGGCTGCTTCAAATCTTGCTCTGTTTTCAGTCATCCATTTTTCCATATCCTCCTGTGTGTGACCAGAATTTTTCATCAATTCGGCATGGGCCGTAGCGTAATGAGGTTTCAACGCTTCCATCCACGCTTCAAACGTTTCACCTTCCGCCGTCGCTTCACACAGGTCACATTTTACTGTTTTCATAGGATGGTGTTTATAAAGAAAAATCTCTTCAGAACGTAACACAAAAGCCGTCTTTCGACGACTTTTGATGCTGGCAGGGGCTGTAGGAATCGAACCTACGACGCTTCTTTTGGAGAGAAGCATGATAGCCACTTCACCAAGCCCCCGTGATTTTTTGTGCGAAGGCATGATACAGCGCATCGAGCATTCGAGCAAGATTGGCATCGTGATATCGTACCGAAAGACAGCCCTGATAATTTTCTCGTGTTCGTTTTTTCGTATGGGGTTTGCGGTACGATTTCGTAAATTGCGACGCTGGAATATTTGATACACATGACCAAAAAATGCGCTGGGCTTTTTCATCATGATATTCATGTAGGTGCATAACGCCTCGAAATTTCTCTTCCTGCAATTCGAAGCCCTTTCGTAGTGCGAAAAGAAACGCGCAGATTAGTTCAGGATCAGAATTCGCAAAAACCACGCTTGATAAACCCCTCTTTCCTCCTTCGCACCAAAATAATAGTGATGCTACATGCTTCCAGTACAAAATATCCGAACGTATCAGTTGCTTCTTCACTATTCTTCGTGCTTCCACTTCACGTTCGATTTGTTTTCGTTTCCGTTCAATCTCCATAAGTCGGCGACCTTTTTCCCTTCCGGTCATAGAGTTGTTGCCTAATTGTTGACGTATCTCTGGTGGAAGAGGGACGGCAGATACCCAAAGCGAAATGGTACTTTTTGCCATTCCCAGCATTTTTGCGATACGTGGGATCGACATACCACCTCTTCGTAATGAGCCCGCCTTCGCTTTTTTTAATAACGAATACGTCATAAATCGAACTTCAAGCATATATATTGTAACCCCTATCCTAACAAAAATCAAATTGCTCAATTATCAAAAAACCGCACCCATGATGGCGTGCGGTGTGAAGGACGACGGAGGTCAGCCGCGCTCGAGTTTTTCGAGCGCGAACTTTTGCATGAACGGCCAGGCGATGGTCGCGTCGCAATGGACCTCGGCGAACTGGCCGTCGAAGTCGAATTTGCGCCAGGTCCCGCCTTCGCGGTAGGTGCAGCCGGAGAGATGGCCGAGCGACATCGGCGCCGGATCCACGCGGCAGGCGTAGAAGAAGCGACCGGCCGGTTGCTGTTCGCCGAGGCGCGCGTTGTAGATTTCGATGAGCGGCGCGACGTTCTGCGTGTTGTTGCGCGGGACGCCGCCGCCGATCGTGAAGATCCCGAGCCGCTTCGCCGAGGTCGCGAGGTCGAACAGGACCGCCGTGTCGCGTTCCTGGTTGAACACGACCGGCGCCCGCCCCTCGCGCACCCGGCGTACGTTGTGCACGAACACGTCGTTCGCGAGCTCCGAATCGGTGAACGCCGGAGTGACGACCGGAACGCGCTGCCGGTAGGCGGCCGAGAGGATGGCGCGTTCGCCCGGAAAGTTCTTTTCGAGATACGCGCCGAGGTCCCGGTGGAACCGGCTGGAGCAGATGTCCTCGCGGCCGTCGTACCCGTCGAGCACTTCGGCCACGATCTTTTCGATGTGGTCGAAGTTTGTTTCCGGCTCGATGGTGTCGGTCACGCGGTTCAGCCCTTCCGCCGCGAGCGACTCGTCACTGAACTGCGGGTCGTACTTGTAGTGTCGGCAGCCGGAGCCCTCGACGAGGCCGTGCGCCATGAGCGCGCCGGTCGCGGCGACGTACTTCACGCGGCCGGTCTCGATGAGGTCGGCGACCAGGAGCTGCATCTTCGCGATGGTCATGGCGCCCGAGAGCGTGAGCATCACCGTGCACTCCGGATCGCGGAGCATCTTCGTAAGCGTGTGCGCGCCGTGCACGACCTCTTTGCCGACGCCCGTGCAGATCTCGAGCGACGTCATCAGGTCCCCGACCGACGAGTATTCGCCGCGCACGCTCTCTCTCAAGACATGAAAGAGGATCGGGATGATGAGACTCGGGTCCGAGAACACTACGTCGGGGAAGTGCCCGTCGCGCACCTGCCCCGGCGTGCACTGGAAGTGGCTGTTCACGAAGATCTTGCGCTCGATCCGGCGGCTGATCTCCTGTTCGAGATAACCGGGGATCGGGCCGACGATGAGACCGTTGCCCGCCATGACGCCCGACTCGATGAAATGGGTCGCGTAGGTCGGGTGGAACGACGGGGCAAACTTCCGGATGCGGGCGAAGAAATTCCAGATCTGGTCATCGGGCCGCGCGTCGCAGATGATCTCGACGCGCCGGTTCTCGATGGCCCATTCGGTCAGTGTCTCGGCAACTTCGCCGAGCATGCGCGCGCCGAAGGAGCACTGCATCATCCCGTTGACGATGTCGCTCACGGTGGCGCAGGCCTTGAGGTCGAGCGGGGAAAGAGGTTCGAGCTGTTCGAGGATCGTTTGACCGTTGGGTTTCACCTGAAAACCTCCATTGGTGTGAAAGGTGCCGCGGGATCATTGCAGAAAAAGTGCCGTGCGTCAACGGGGGTTGCTCCCGTGAGTATTTTCTCCATGCTACGATGTCGTGCATCAAGATATGATTAAAAATACCCGTACGCTTGCAACGACCAAACTCCGCCGCGACGCGCTTCGCGTACTCGATGCGGGACTCCGGGCCATTGATACGCGCAGTGTCGTCGCCGCGAACGTCAAACGCGTCGGGAACCGATTTACGATTTCGGGAAAAACGTTCGATCTTCGCGCGTTTGATCATATCTATGTCATCGGGATCGGCAAGGCGGCAGCGGACGCGGGGCAGGAACTTGAGCGGATCCTCGGGGATCGCATTACGACCGGCGTGATCCTGGATGTCAAAACCGTCCGGCTGAAACGTTTGAAAAGTCTCGCGGGAACGCACCCCTTCCCGTCTCTCGAAAACATGCGCGCGACCGGTGAAATCATCGGCATTCTGAAACACGTTGAGGAACACGATCTCGTGATTGCCGTCATTTCGGGCGGCGGATCCGCCCTGCTCTGCTGGCCGTATGAATTGAAATGCAACCAGCTCGTCCTGCTCACGAAGATGCTCATGCGGAACGGAGCGACGATCCAGGAGATCAACACCGTCCGGAAGCATCTGTCCGAAATCCAGGGCGGACAATTTGCAAAAATGGTCTATCCCGCGACCGTCGTCGGCCTGCTGTTTTCCGACGTTCCCGGCGACGACCCCGGCATGATCGCGTCCGGTCCGACCGTGATGGACCTCACGACGAAAAAGGATGCGGCACGCATCATGGCGAAATATGATCTCGCGAGGGCCTGTCGTTTGCCGAACTGCGAACTCCTTGAAACACCGAAGGATCCGAAATATTTCCAGCGCGTGACGAATCACATCATCGTGAGCAACGTGCAGGCGCTTGATGCGATGTCCCGCGAAGCGAAGCGGCTCGGATATTCTGTTCGGAAGTATTCCCAGAGTCTTTCGGGAGAAGCGCGCGAGGTCGGACGTCTGTTAGCCGGAATTCCGCAACCGGGGGAGATGGTGATTGCCGGTGGAGAGACGACCGTGACGGTCAAGGGGAAGGGGAAGGGCGGCCGGAATCAGGAAGTCGCTCTTAGCGCGCTCGCCTCGATTTCCGATGACGGGCTCGTCGCGTCGCTCGCCTCGGACGGAGTTGATAATTCTCCGGCGGCAGGCGCGTTTGTTGACGCGCGGATCCGCGAGCGCGCGAAACGGCTTCGGCTGAACCCCGCCGCGTTTCTGAATCGCAACGATTCCTACGCGTTTTTCAAACGTGCTGGCGGTCACATCCTCACGGGCGTGACCGGTGCGAACGTGTCAGATCTTTTTCTTGCCGCCCGCTCGCGTCGTTGATTTTTTCCACTGCGTCAGGGAACCCGCGTCCTGTTCGAGCGGATCCGCGTGGCGAAGCGTCGCGCGTTGGTTCCGCGTGAGGAGAGGATAGTGTCGGACGTCGCAGAGATATTCCGGCACGTACCACACGTCTTCTTCCGACGTCATCCAGCCGCGCGCGTCGAACCGCGAAAGATCCACGGGAAGCGCATACGACCGCAGCGTTTTTTTGCCGTGATTGTCAGTGTACTCATGGAAGTAGGATAAGACGAGTTCGCGGATCGTGCGGTAGACCGGCTCGCGATAGCGGAGCACTGCGTGGTTCGTTTTTGAAATCGCGCCCCAGTGGCCGTGCTGTTTGAAAACCGCAACGACATGATCGTGGTCGTGCGGCGCGGAGGTGAGATCGAGCACGAGCGGCCGTTCCCCTTGGAGCCGAAGCGCGAGCGCCGCAAGCATGGCGCCTTCGATGCAGTGCGCCCGCCGCTCGCGCAACACCCGTCGCGGCGACAGGCAGGTATCTCCCTCCGGCTCGAAGTTGATCGGCAGGTTCTCCAAAAAATCCTGGATTTTTCGCGGCGTATTCAATTTTTTGAGCGTTGTCATTTCCTCGCGAGTGAGACCGAACATGGAAAAAGGATAGCACAGGAAATTGACAACGCCTTCGCGAACGCATAGTCTCCGGGCGGAGGAATTCGTATGCCTCGAACATTTTCGCCCGCCTGGATCCGGATCGCGGGCAACGCCATGAACATCCGCGCGGGGAAAGACAGCCGCTGGCGGTGCTACGTCAACCATGAACCGCCGATTCTCCCGCTCGAGCGGTGGGAGCTCGTCGGATTCGCGACGCCGACGAACGTGGTCCCGGGGACGAACCCGACCGGAGACCGGCTCGGATTGAACGCCTGGATCGACGTGTTCGGCGCTCTCACGATCAGCGACGACGGCGTCGCGAGCATCCAGCTCATGGACCCGGAGAAGTATCGCCACTCCTGACGCCCCCACGCTTTACGCAGCGGGGCTTTTTTGTTATCTTCCCTCCGCCAGCCGCCCGGACCTGTCTCATGTGACGGGTTTCCCCGGGCAATTTGGATATTCCCATGCAAGATAAAATCACCATCAAGGGCGCGCGCGAGCATAATTTGAAAAACATTTCGCTCGAGATTCCGCGCAATAAGATGATCGTATTCACGGGCTTGTCCGGATCGGGCAAGTCCAGTTTGGCGTTCGATACGATTTTCGCCGAAGGCCAGCGGCGTTACGTCGAATCGCTTTCGGCGTACGCGCGGCAATTCCTTGGGCAGATGGACAAGCCGGACGTGGACGAAATCGAAGGACTCTCACCGGCCATTTCCATCGACCAGAAAGCGCACAGCGCGAACCCGCGCTCTACCGTCGCGACGATCACGGAAATTTACGACTACCTCCGCGTGCTCTATGCGCGCATCGGCCATCCGCACTGTCCCATCGACGGAAAGCCGATCCGAAAGATGACGGTTGAAGAGATGGTGGATGCGGTGATGAAGCGGACGGCGGAGATCCATTCCATTCCGGCGGAGATCAAGAAGCGGAAAAAGAACGAAGGGGACGAGATCATCATCCTCGCGCCGATCGTCCGGGGTCGGAAAGGGGAGTATCACCAACTCCTTCAGGATTTGTATGAGAAGGGATTTCTCGAAGTCCGCCTCGACGGCAAATGGTATTCGCTCCGGAACCGCGTGCCGCTCGGACGGTACCAGCAGCACACGATCGAGCTCGTCGTCGATCGGATTCCGCTCGCGTGGCCGGTCGAAGGGAACAAGCAGTTGCAGAGTCGGTTGGCCGAAGCGATCGAAGCTGCGCTCGACCGCGCGGATGACACGGTGATCGCCGTCCTCGACGACGGTTCGGAACACCTCATGTCCGCTCGCTTCGCCTGCCCGAAGCACGAATTCGCGTTTCCGGAGATCGAACCGCGGCTGTTCTCGTTCAATTCGCCGTACGGCGCGTGCCCGGCGTGCAACGGGCTTGGGACGAAATTTCTATTCTCCGAGGAACCATGCGAAGCGTGCGGCGGAAACCGCCTCCGCAAAGAAGCGCTCTTCGTGAATATCGGCGAAAAAAATATCGTGGAGACCACCGGCATCGACATCGGCGCAGCGCACGCGTTTTTCTCCTCGCTCGACTTGAACGCCACCGAAGCAAAAATCGCCGCGCCGATTCTGAAGGAAATCCTGGCGCGCCTCCAGTTCATGCTGGACGTCGGTCTTCATTATCTCACCTTGAACCGGATGGCCGGGTCGCTTTCCGGCGGTGAAGCACAACGGATCCGTCTCGCGTCCCAGATCGGCTCGCGGCTCGTCGGCGCGTTGTACGTCCTGGATGAACCGACGATCGGACTCCATCCGCGCGACAACACCAAGCTGGTCGAGACGCTCGAAAAACTGCGCGACGCGGGAAACACTATCATCGTCGTGGAACATGACCATGACACCATCGCGGCCGCCGATTATCTGGTGGACATCGGGCCGGGCGCGGGAAAGCACGGCGGAGAAATCGTCGCGGCCGGTCCCATGCCGAAAATTCTCCAGAACGAACAAAGTCTCACGTGCGAATATCTGCGCGGGGACAGGGAAATTCCATATCCGAAAAAGCGCCGGCCATCCGCGAAAGAAATCATCACGGTCAAAAAGGCATCGGAGAACAATCTGAAAAACATTACGGTGAAGATTCCGCTCAAGCGGTTCGTGTGCGTGACCGGCGTTTCCGGTTCGGGAAAATCCACGCTGCTCATCGACATCCTCTATCGCGCCATGGCAAAAAAACTTCATGGCTCGACCGTGACGCCCGGGAAGCACGGCGGGATCGAGGGGATCGACTGGCTGGACAAAATCGTGGACGTTGATCAGTCGCCGATTGGCCGCACGCCGCGCTCGAACCCCGCGACCTACACCGGCATCTGGAATCACGTGCGCGACCTGTTCTCACTCACGCCGGAAGCGCGAATGCGCGGGTACAAGGTCGGTCGCTTTTCCTTCAACGTGCCCGGCGGGCGCTGCGAACACTGCGAGGGAAACGGGCAGATCGCCATTGAGATGCATTTTTTGCCCACGGTCTACGTGGCATGCGACGTGTGCAAAGGGAAACGGTTCGACCGCGAAACGCTGGAAGTGACGTACCGCGAAAAGAACATCGCCGACGTTCTCGGGATGACGGTCGAGGAGGCAAATGCGTTTTTCAAAGACATCCCGCCGATCCGCGATCGGACGAAGATTTTGCAGGAAGTCGGCCTGGGATATATCGAGCTTGGACAGGCCGCGACCACGCTCTCCGGCGGCGAAGCCCAGCGCGTCAAACTCGCCACCGAACTTGCGCGGCGGGATACCGGCCGTACGTTCTATCTCCTGGACGAGCCGACAACCGGTTTGCACTTCGACGATGTTCGAAAACTGTTGGAGGTGCTCCAACGGTTGGTCGCGCGCGGAAACACGGTCGTCGTGATCGAACACAACTTGGACGTCATCAAGAACGCGGATTGGATCATCGACATGGGTCCGGAGGGCGGCGACAAAGGAGGGTTTGTCGTGGCGCAGGGGACGCCGGAGGAGATCGCGAAAAATCCGAAAAGCGCGACCGGGGGATTTTTGAAAAAAGTGTTGTAATAAAAAATCCCCCGTCGTCATCGTTTCGAGGGGGAGGAGGAATCGAGCAGGTCGTGGAATTCCTGCTGGGTATTGGCGTAGATCGCCTTTTTGTAGAGCGGGTTCTGCGGGGAGATCTTCCGCTGTGAGAGATCGAGCATCCGCCGGTTGAACATCCGACGCGGGATCGCCAGATCGCGGATGTCGTCCGGCAGCGGGAAGTTCCGATTGCGCCGCAGTTCGACCATGACATGCTCGAGCTCGTCGTATCCGAGCGCGAAGAACGGTTCGTGTTTCAGCGCCTTCCAGAGTGCATCGCCGCGGATTCCAGCAGCGACCAGGGTTTCCAACACGCGGAGGACGTTCAAGTTCGGGTCCGTCATCCACGGCCGGTACATGACGTACGGCCGCGCGATGTCCCAGTTGAGACCCAGATTCCATGTATGCGTGAGGAACGCGACGACGCTCCGCGCATAGAAGGCGCGATCTTCCGAGATTTCGGAGAGCGCTCGAACCGGCGTCACGTGCGGCATGGGGATCCGGCAGACCGGCAGTTCGCCAAGCGGAGCTTGGTGCAGCGACGGCGGAGGCGGTTCTGATTCAATGGATGTTGCCTCCGTCGGCCCACCGGCATCCGACGGGGGCGGCGGGATCACGCGCGGCGGTTCCTCCAAGCCGGCTTCCTTGCACGCGAGTTTGGCCAGCGCATCCGGAACGACGGCCTCTCTCGGATCCGGCGCCGGAGGAGGTGGCGTTTCCGCTTCCAGATCCGAGGGCGGACGAGACCGCGGCTCGCGGCGGTCGCGCTGTTCATCGCTCCACCTCCGTCGAGGGGGTCGTGCCGGAAGCGGATACGCTTCGAGTTCGACGGCTTGCCCGTTATGGCTCGCGGTCAGCGCATCCCAAATTTTCCCCGGAGCACGTTCCACGAATTGGAGCGCGGACTTGTGCGAGAGCTGGAGGAACGGAATCAGGAAGTACTGCGGGTACACGAGCAGGAAGACGAGCCGCTCCTCCGCGTTCGGGATGAGTCGCGCGAGTGTCCGGCACTTGAAATGGAAATCCGAGTCCGAGAGCTCCAGGATCGCGAAGCACTGCTCGAGGATCTCCTGCGCTTCTTGGAGCGGGATTCCCAGCTCCAGCACCAGCCAGTTCAAACGGCCGTCAACGCGGGCCACCGGCCGCAGAATGTTGTTTGGATTTGCCCGGAGGATGCGCTCGACCTGGTCGCGCGGCATGCTCCGAAACATGTGCTCGAGCCGCTCGATGACTTGCTGGACCGTCAGTTGATCGAAGACGTGCGATCGTCCGAGGGCGGACGCGGTTCCCTCATCCAAGCCCTGCTTGAGCAGCCGCTCGACCGCCGCGTCGTATGGAGTCCGTGATTCGTCGTCCCAGACGTCCCCCGGGGGAAGTTCTGGAGAAGATTCCATGATTCACCTCGCGATGTTGAAAGGGCTGGGCTAGAAAATCACGAAATGGCCGGATAGACAATAGACGGGAGACCGTAGACAATGGGCGCACCATGAAATTGCCAGCAGACATCAACATCAAAAATGGCGAATTGCCTGACCGTCCGGGCGTGTATCTTATGAAGAACGCGGCCGGGAAGGTGATCTATGTTGGCAAGGCGACCTCCCTTAAGCGGCGGGTCATGTCCTATTTCCAGCGGCCACATGACGCACGGATCGAGAAAATGGTTGGCGAAATCCGCGAGATCGACTACATCGAGAAGCCGACGGTGATCGAGGCGCTCATCCTCGAGGCGAACCTCATTAAATATTATTTCCCGCACTACAACATCCTATCGAAGGACAATAAGAGTTTTTTATATCTTGTCATCACGAAAGAGGATTTTCCAAAGCCGCTGTTCATTCGCGGCACGGAACTCGGCGACGACGCACGGAAGAAGTACAAGGCGATCTTCGGCCCGTACACCTCGCCGCGCGCCCTCCGCGCCGCATTGGATCTTGTCCGCAAGGCGTTCCCGTGGTCTACGTGCGAACCGGGACAAAAACGCGCGTGCTTCTATGTCCATCTTAAGCAGTGTCCCGGCGTGTGCATCGGGGCGATTTCAAAGCAGGACTACGCGAAGATCATCCGCGATCTGATCCGCTTTTTCGATGGAAAAAAAGACGCGATCCTCCGAGCATATAAAAAAGAGATGAAGATCGCGGCCAAAGAGAAGCGGTTTGAAGATGCCGCGGCGTTGCGGAATAAAATTTTCTTTTTGAAGCACATCCAGGACATCGCCGTGCTGAAACGCGAGGATGACGACGTGGATAAGGTCCGGGAAGGGGAGACGACGGTGCACATCTTCGGTCGCGTGGAGGGCTACGACATTTCGAATATCTCCGGCACGTCATCGGTCGCGTCCATGGTTGTTTTCGAGAATGGCGCCGCCGCGAAGCAGGAATACCGGAAGTTCCGCATCAAGTCCGTGACCGGACCGAATGACGTCGCAAGCATGCGCGAAACGCTCATGCGGCGGTTTCGCAACCGGTGGCGACATCCGGATTTGATTTTGGTGGACGGCGGATGGCCGCAAGTGAACGCGGCGACGCAGGTGATCCGCGAACTGGAGCTCGGCATCCCAGTCGTCGGTCTCGCGAAAGGCCCGACGCGGAAAAAAGACGAGCTCATCTGTGATCCGAATAACCTCGAAATCTGCGCGGTCTGCGAGCGTCACAAAAACATGCTTGTCGCCTTGCGCGACGAAGCGCACCGCTTCGCGATCAAGTATCATCGTAAACTCCGCAGCAAACGGATGATGCAGGGTGTCTAGGTTCAAGGTGCCATTTTTTACATTATCGTTCAATCATCCGCTCATTCGTTTAATAAACTCGCCAGTTGACCTGCTGCGACGACGGGAATGTCGAAAGGTTGATGCTGCTATGTACTCAAAAAATGCTATAATTTGTTATTATTCCTAAGGGTCGCATTAATATTAGTTGGGTAATATGAACCATTTGATTAGAAGTTTTTTTAGAAAAGAGTTAAAGGAAAGCCCTTATGCAAAACTTGAATTCTATTTGGTTCTGTTTCTTATCGTCACATGGACGAGTATTAAACTAGATGCTTTTCAATACTCATTTTCACTTATTGCAGCACTAAGTATTTACGAGATTACAAGAACCGTGATCGAAAATACAAATAAAAAAGTTTCGGATAAGTGGGAAAAAGAATAGTCGGAAGCAACAAAGTTTGAATTTTACCTGGTACCAGTACGTGGTACTAGGTGCCTATTTTTTCGGAGTCTCTAAAGACACCTGATATACGGAAGGTACCAGATACCTAAGGTATTGATCCGGACAAGCCGCGAAACCTCGCGAAAAGCGTCACGGTGGAATAATCAAAAACCCGCGCCGATTGGCGAGGGTTTTGTTTGGATCAACTCGATGCTGGTCCCAAGCTTGGTATCTAAGAAAATGATATGAAGTTATTCGTATCTTGTCAAATATGTGGAAGTGATTTGTTTTAACGAGCCGGCGAGGGGAGTCGAACCCCTTGATCCCAAGATACCAAGCTTGGGTCAGCACCGAGCCACCGGCCCGTATATATACCGCTGCCAGAAAAAATCATTCATGTCAATTCTTGGTACCAGGTACCTAGGTACCTGGTACTTTGGTGCCAGGTTGGATGAATCATTATCCACATTGGAACAGAAAAAGAACAGTTTTGCCGCTCAACCGAGCGGATTTTTGTATGGGGAAAAATGGTTGACCGGGGTTATTTGGTGGCATAGAATGGGAATCAGTGGGGAAAGGTGGGAAACAAAGATTGCCCAGCACGTACGTCTGCTGTGTAGCCCGAGGGAGGTGATAGCCGCTCATTGCCGCCTTCACCGGATAGCGGCACAGCAAACGCACGTGCTGGGTTTCGCTTCAGACTATGTTCATCGGTGAGTTTCATCACACGCTTGATGAAAAAGGTCGGCTCGCAGTGCCGATCAAGTTTCGCGCCGCGCTCGCGGCCGGAGCTGTCGTCACGCGCGGATTGGATCGCTCGCTCTTCCTCTATCCAAAAGAGGCGTGGGCGACTCTTGCGCAAAAACTCGCCGCGCTTCCCTTGAGCCAGGCGGACACGCGGGCATTCGCCCGTCTCATGCTCGCCGGAGCCATGGAAGCGGAGGTGGACAAGTCGGGACGCATCACCGTCCCGGAATATCTGCGTGAGTATGCGGGCATCGCGAAAGACGTTGCCGTGACCGGGCTCTACGACCGGATTGAAATCTGGAGCGAAGAGACCTGGCGCGACTACGCGGTGAAGACCGAACGCGACAGTGCCGACATCGCCGAACGGCTCGGGTCACTCATATGAGCAACGGCGTCCACATCGCGGTGATGACGGAGGAAGTCATCGAGCATTTGCGGCCGCACGCAAACGGCCGCTACGTCGATGCGACGCTCGGAGCCGGAACGCACACCGAAGCATTGCTCGAAGCGTCTGCGCCAGGCGGCAGCGTTCTCTCGCTCGATGTCGATCCCGCGGCGCTGAAACGAGCCGGAGAACGGTTTCGGGCATTCGGCGGACGCTGGAAAGGGGTCGAAGCGAATTTTCGGAACATCGCGCGGGTTGCACGCGAGAACGGATTCGATCATTGCGACGGGATCCTGTTCGACCTCGGGTTTTCCTCCGACGAACTGGCGGATCCGGGGAAAGGACTCTCCTTCACGGTGAACGGCCCGCTCGACATGCGCCTCGGCCCGTCCGCGAACGAGGATGGGCTCACGGCCGCGGAAATCGTGAACGGCTGGAGCCGCGATGAGCTTGAGGAAATCATCCGGATGTATGGCGAAGAGCGGTACGCCCGGAAGATCGCCGACGCCATCGTCCGAGCGCGGCAACACGCGCGGCTCATCGGCACGTTCGATCTTGCAAGTGTCATCCGCTCCGCCGTCCCCAGATCCTACGAGCGCGGCAGGATCCATCCGGCCACGCGGACCTTCCAAGCGCTTCGCATCGCGGTGAACGACGAATTGAATGCGCTGCGCGAAGCGATCGATGGCGCACGATCGGTGCTCAAACCCGGGGGGCGGATCGCGGTGATTTCCTTTCATTCCCTCGAAGATCGTATCGTGAAACAGGCATTCCGCGAGGCAACGGACCTTACGCGAATCACGAAAAAGCCCCTTGTCCCTTCCCAGCAAGAAATCGAATCGAATCCGCGAAGCCGGAGTGCGAAGCTCCGGGTGGCGGAACGCGTGTCATCCCGGACGTGATCCGGGATCCAGAAAGCATCTGGATTCCAGCTTCCGCTGGAATGACAGACCTTACAAAGCAACAAACACCAAAACAAACAACGTATGTCCCGCAGTTTTTCCCTTGCCATGACCAGACCACATGAACGTTTCGGCCTTCCGCAGCCGATCGGACGCCGCCTCCCGCACGGGATGGCTGGCTGGAACGCGTTGCTGATTTCCGTCACCGTGGCACTGACCCTCGCCTACATCATCCAGGTGAACAAAGCCGCCGCACGGGGGTTTCAGCTTCGCGACGTTGAGAAAAAAATCGAAACGGTCAATGCCGAAGTGATGCGGCTCGAGGATAAGCTCGCAACACTTTCCTCGGTCCAAGCGCTGACGGATCGGGCCAAATCCTTGGGGTTCCAGCCGGCCGAACGAATCGAGTTCGTGAATCCCGCGGCGAACGCCTACGCATTGGCACGCTGACACATCGTGTAACGTCTAACGTGTATCGTGTAACGTCAGAGTGAAAGGATAGACGATTCACGTTACAAGATGAGAATCCCCCTCGCGCGTATGGGGGGATTTTTGTGTTATAATCGCCGCATGTCCGCTCATGCGACCTTGATTGCGCGTTATGTCTTTTTGGATCTCGTCGGGAGCATCTTCTGGTTTCCGGTGTGGTGGTATACCAAAGGGCTCGCGCGCGTGGCGTCGCTCCTGATTCGTTGGCTGCGCGAACGTTCCCGGCAGTACGGATTGAAAATCTGGATCAAGAATTTTTTCGTTCCGATGTACGGGCAATACGATATCTACGGCCGTCTCATCAGCGTGTTTATGCGCACGGTGATTCTCATCGGCCGCAGCATCGCCCTCCTCGTCGAAGCGCTGATCTATGTCATCGGCCTCGCCATCTGGCTGGCGCTGCCCGCCGTCGCGCTGATTTTTCTTTTTCTCGGCGCGTGGCGCCGTCCATCGTGAATATGCCGGACACGCTCCAGCCTGTTGCGATTGTCTGCGCGTCCTGCGGCGGTGATCCGCGCGCCTCGCAAACCTGCAAGATGTGCGGCGGCGCGGGGATCGGCGTCGCATCGCCGGACGGGTTTCTCGTCTGGAGCGAGCCCGTCGACGAGGGAACGATTTTTCTTCGCAAGATGCGGCGAACCGTGACGCAGGCGTTCCACGTCCTTCTCTTCTCGCTCGGATTGGGGAGCGCCATCCCGCTCATCTGGCGCATCATGACGCAGGACGAATTGAACGTCGCATTACGAGCGGCATTTTGGACGGACGGCCATTGGACGCTCACGTTGTTTTGGGCCGGGATTCTTCTTGATTGCTTCCTGGTTTTCCGGCTGATCGAATATTCCCGCGAGGAAAAACCGCTTCCGACATGGAAGCTTTCCAAGGGACGCCTCGCGGCCTATGACGCGGCCGCGCCGTCCCGCGCCGCGCACCGGTTCGACGTCGGCCCGTTTTTTTCACGCGACGCGAGGGAAATTTTAGAAACCTCCTACACCATTTCCAAGGATTTGCGCCGCACGGAAATTCGTCCGGAAGTGTTATTCGCCGCCGCGCTGACGAGTTCGTCCGGAGGAATTTTCCGCGCGCGGCTTGCCATGGATTTCGACAAGGTGAAGGAACCGCTCGCAAAATTCCTCGTGGCGGAATTGCCCGGCGGCAACCCGCCGATCGCGCTCTCCCGCGAACTGAAACGGACGCTCGCGCTCGCGTATGCCGATGCGCGCTCCGAACGCCGGCAGTATGTCGGGCCGATGGAGTTGCTCCTCCAATCGTTTAAGGACAGCCCGAAACTGCAGGAATTGTTCGACCGGTTGGGATTCCCGCCGCTCCACGTCCAGCGTGTTGCCGAATGGATCCGGCTTCAGGAGCAGCTTCGGGAAGACCACCAGCGGTTCGTGGCGTTAGCTGCACTCAAGCCGAAATCCGGCATGAACCGCGCGATGACCGCACTTCAGGCGCCGCTTCTTGACAGATACAGCCAGGACCTCACGCTTGCCGCGCGCGCCGGTCAGTTGTCACCGCTCGTTGGCCGGGCACGCGTGTATGAGCTGATGCTGCAGGGGATTGAAAGCGGACGCCGGTCGGTTGTTCTGGTCGGGGAAACCGGCGTAGGAAAAACCGCATTGGTGGACGAGCTCGCGCGGCGGATGGTCGAAGAAGACGTGCCTCCGGAATTGTTCGACCGCCGGCTCGTCTCCATCAACCTGGCGCAACTCGTGGCCGCCGGCGACCCATCGCTCGCGGCTGAACGCCTGTTCGCGATGCTGCAAGAGGTCGGCGTGTCCGGAAATATCATTCTCGTCGCCGAGGGAATTGAGGCGCTTACGGGATTCGGTGGCGGCGGCCCGATGGATTTGGCCGAGATGTTCGCGTCCGAACTCCAAAAGGGCTATTTCATCACCATCGCGACGACGACGCCGGACGCGTGGACCAGCCACCTCGAACGCCGCACGCTCGGAACGAAACTCATTCGAGTGGACGTCCCGCCGCTCGAGGCGGACGATGCGCTCCGCGTACTCATGGCGAAAAGCGGCCGCATCGAAGTGGGGCAGAAGGTGTTCTGCTCGTACGCGGCGCTGGAAAAAACCGTCGCCCTCGCGCTGCGCTACATCCACGAGATCGCGTCGCCGGAAAATGCGTTGAACATCCTGCGCGAGGCCGCGGTCCGTGCGCGAAAAGCACGCGGCGAGCGGACGTTCGTCACGGCCGAGGACGTCGCCACGGTCGTGCAGGAGAAGACGCGGATCCCGGTCGAAGCCGTCGGCGCCCATGAAACCGAAAAACTTTTGTCCCTCGAAGACCATCTGCACGCGCGGCTCATCGGCCAGCACGAGGCGGTCACGGCGGTGGCGCAGTCGCTCCGACGGGCCCGAGCGGAATTGCGTGAAGGGAAGCGGCCGATCGCGAACTTTTTGTTCCTCGGCCCGACCGGCGTCGGAAAGACCGAACTCGCAAAGTCGCTCGCGGCCGAATATTTCGGCGACGAGAAGCTCATGATCCGCCAGGACATGTCGGAATACCAGGACCGTTCGTCCGTCACGCGGCTCATCGGCGCGCCCGGCGACCAGCGCGGCGGACTGCTCACCGAAGCCGTTCGACACAATCCGTTCTCGCTCATCCTGCTCGACGAAATCGAAAAAGCGAATCCGGACATCTTGAACCTGTTCCTGCAAGTCATGGACGACGGCCGGCTGACCGATGGCGTCGGCCGAACCGTGGATTTTACGAACGCCATGGTCATCATGACGTCGAACGCCGGGACGTCGTTCATCCAGGAAGAAACGACGAAGGGCACGCCGCTCGCGACGATCAAGACCGCGCTCATCGAACGGGAGTTGAAGGGTCTTTTCCGTCCGGAGTTCCTCAACCGATTCGATGGGATCATCCTGTTCAAGCCGCTCACGCAGGATGAAGTGGCGCAAATCGCCTGGCTCCAAATCAACGCCATCGCCAAACGGCTGGAGGAAAAGGCGATCACGTTCACTGCGGAAGACACCGCCGTGGAACAGCTCGCCCGCGACGGGTTCGATCCGCTGTTCGGAGCTCGTCCGCTCCGGCGCGTGATACAGGACAAGGTGGAAAACGGTTTGGCGGACCTTCTGCTCCGACAAGCCGTCGGTCGCGGCGATCGCGTCCGGTTGCAAGCCGACGGGACACTCAAGGTGGAAAAGGGGTAAGCTGGACGTATGCCACGTGACATTGCGTTATTGGCGTCCGGCATCGTTGCCGCGTCATCCGCCGGGTTGTCGTATGTTTTTTCATTTGTTTCCGCTCATCATGCGGTACGTTTTGGCGCAATCGACAAGCCCACGGGCGGACGGAAAATCCATGCGGAACCGATTCCGCTTCTCGGCGGCGCCGGTATTGTGTGTGCGCTGCTCATCGCCATGGCCGCAGGTTCGCGGCTCGGATTATTGCCCGGAATTTCTCCGCGCCAACTCATCGGGTTCGCCGTAGCGCTCGTGATTCTCGTCATCGGCGGCGCGCTTGACGATCTCCGGCCGCAGCCCGCGCTCCGGCAACTGATATTCCCGATCCTTGCCGCCGTTGCCGTGATCGTGAGTGGGACGGGCATCGTTCAGGTGACCAGCTTGTCCGGCCCGAACGGGTTTTCGCTCGTGTGGTGGAAATCCTCCTCGCTTTCCCTTCCCGCGGATCTGCTTACCCTTTTGTGGCTTTTGTTCGCGACGTATGCGACAAAACTTCTCGATGGTCTCGACGGCCTCGTCGCCGGGATTGCGGTCATCGGTTCGTCCATGGTCGGTGCGCTGACGCTCTCGATCGCGTACTTCCAACCGGGCGTTGCCGCGCTCGCCGCAGCGGTCGGCGGTTCGTTCATGGGATTTTTACCGAGGAACGCGCATCCGGCCAAGCAATTTTTAGGGGAAGCGGGGAGTACCATGGCCGGTTTTTCGCTCGGGTTTCTCGCGATCGTTTCGAGCGCGAAGGTTGCCATCGCCCTCTCCGTTCTCGCGATTCCGCTGGCAGATGCCGTCTTCGTGGTCGTCGGTCGTCTGCGGCGCGGCCTCCCGCCATGGAAGGGGGATGCGACGCATCTTCACTTCCGTCTTCTCGATGCGGGAATTTCTCATCGTACGGCCGTCGTTCTCCTCTGGGCCGCGTCGTTCGCCGCCGGCGTCGCGGCGCTTACCCTTCAGACGCGCGGAAAATTATTTCTCGTAGGATCCCTCGTCGTCCTGACTGGTCTCCTATCTTGGGTCATGAACCGCCGCCGCGTATGACTCGTTCTTCCGCACGGCAACATCCTGCGTTCCATGCTCGTGCTTTGGTGGGTGTTTTTTTGGTCATCCTGCTGATCGGACTTTTCATCATCGCGCGCGGCGCATCCGCGCCATTGCCGTCACGGACGGTCGTTGATCTTACGGCGCTGACATTCGATGTTGCCGACACCGATGCGCTGCGGCGGCAGGGACTTTCCGGCCGCGCCTCCCTCGCGCCGTTTGACGGGATGCGATTCGTCTTCGGCGCGTCCGGTATCTATCCGTTCTGGATGAAGGACATGACTTTTCCGATCGATATCGTGTGGCTCGACAACGGGATCGTCGTGGATGTCGTCACGCTTCCGCCGCCCTCGAACGGCGCCATTCCCGTCACGCACATTCCGACGCACGCGGCAGATGAGGTTCTGGAGTTTCCGGCCGGCCGCGCCGCCGCGATGGATCTGCGTCCCGGCACGCGCGTTATTTTACCAAGGTAATTTCTGCGAATCGTTGGTGATAAAAAACCCATCAGATTGTCCCGATCGGGACATGTTGATGGGTTTTTTATTTGGACAACATCCCTTTCATGAATTCCACCGCTTCTTTGCCGAGTTCTTCCGACCGCAAGGCCATGGCGATGTTCGCTTCGAGCCAGCCGAGCTTGGTTCCGACGTCGAAATAGTCGCCGTCGAGCTGACATCCGTAGAAGGGGCGGTCGGCCATCAGAAGACGAAACGCATCCGTGAGCTGAAATTCTCCGTTCGCCGCAGGGCCGATTCGGTTGATCGCATCAAAGATGTCGGGAGTAAGAATATAGGCACCGATCGAGGCGAGGCGCGACGGCGCGCGTTCCGGACCAGGCTTTTCGGAGAAATCAAACACGCGAAACGTCTGATCCGTTTTCGGCGAACGCGGATCCACGATTCCGTATCGCTTCGTGCCCGCATCATCCGTTCGGATGACGCCGAGCATCGGGTCACCTGTTTTTTCAAATGCGTTGATGAGTTGGCGGATCCGGGGAACTTCCGCGACAAACAACTCATCCCCGAGAAGGACGGCGAACGGTTCATCGCCGATGAAACTCTTCGCGTTCAAGATGGGCGTGGCGCTGCCATATGGTCCGATTTGGGTCATGAAACGAAGATGAGGTTTCAGTTCCGGAATGTCCGACAGGTATTCTTGAAGCGAACGCTTCGTCTCATTCGTCACGAGCAGAATTTCCTCGATCCCCGAGGCGAGCGCCTCTTCCACGACGTATTGAATAATCGGCTTATCCAACACCGGCACGAGCTCTTTCGGAATCGTCTTCGTGAGCGGCAGGAATCGCGTGCCATATCCGGCCACGGGGATCACGGCTTTTCGGATGTGGGGTTGCATACGCGATTCGATGATGACTGATTTTGCTAAAAAGAAAAAGCTCCGAGCTCGGCGGGTAGCCGTTGCGTCGGAGCGTTGAGGTCTACGCGGGGTAGACGTACTTCAGGAGGATCCGCGCGGGGTCGGCGGCGTCCGGTGCGATGGGCGCGCCTTCGTTCACGTCGTGTCCGGCCTTGCGGAAGACGTCCACCATGGCGGTCGTGTCGCCCTCGATCGCTTTCAGGACCGACGCCACGGGCGCCCAGAGCGCTTTTCCACCCTTCCATTCGAACGAGTCGGTTACGTCTCCCGAGGAAGCCGCGTCGGCAACACTGACGAAGGTCGTGCTTCCCGCATTCGGATGATGGCCGATGGCGTAGCCGGGACACATCCCGGTAAGCTCGATGCCGCATTCCTCCTTCATCTGACGGCGTGCGGCTTGTTCGATGGTCTCGCCGGGTTTTACGAGTCCGCCCGGGAAGCTCACGGTTCCGACGTGACGGCCGGCGAGCTCCTTCGAGCGGATACCCACGAGCACATGCGACTCGCCGTTCGCGTCCCAGCGGCGGGCGAGGGTGAGGATCCCGAACGTCCACGGCAAGAGCGTCGGACCCAGCCGGAGGAAATCCTCCACCGTTGCCCCATCTTCGAGGAGGAGGGCGCGAATGAGCGCGAACGCATCCCAGAAACGTCGAGCCGAGAAGTACGTTGTCTCTCCTCGTGAGAACCGCATGGAGTCTGCGCGGACACAGCGTAATTTTTGTTCGGTACCCACGATCACCGTGTCCTCATGCCACCAGTAGAATCGCTCCTCGTCCGGGACGGCGGTGTCTTCGAGCGAAGAGAGGGACGGCCACGAGAGCATGGCGGCCTGCGGTCCGTCGAACAGCTTCTTGCCGCTCGCGATGTCGTCGTCTTCCTTGGCTTTCGCCTTGGCGTACGCCTCCTCCTTGATGCGGTCGATGGTTTCTTGCACTTTGGAACTGATCGAATATGGCACTACGGATCTCCTTCAGGGTCAAAGGACTGCGTCGTGTATAGCTGAAAAAGGGAGATTCGTCAAGGTTCGCGTTGATTCTTGACGGGTCAAGTTTTTTGGCGTATATCTCACCTTGTACTTTCAACAAGGGGAGAACATCACATGGGTGGCGAATCAAAGCGATCACGCGACATGGGTTGGGCAAACTTCGCTCGCCCGAACACGCTGATCAGCGAGCGTGATATGGCGACGCTGCTGCGAAAGGGCGTCATCAAAAAAATTCAATGGGTGTACGGCGAGGACGATGTTGTAGGCATGCATTGGGGCTTCCTGGACGTCTACCACTATGAAATCCATGACCTCGACGCCGTCGTCGCCCTTCTCGGCCCGTATCAGCGTCTGATCCAGACGGAGAGCGGGTATGGGCGGGCAAAGCTCGAAGCGCATTGGTCAGATGACAAGGGCCGAGAATTCACGGCATCGGTTCCCGCCGGTGTGCTGATCAAGCAGGGGTTTGACTACGAGGTTCAATTCTCGAACGCGGTGACCTTCAAGGATCGTTTGTACGGGATTTTTCGTTTTCGACCCGACCAAAACTCGAGTTGGAATGTAGAGGACTGGCTCGCGTGGCTCGAAGACACCGAGTGCAATTTTCCCGCCCGTTTCACGGATTTGGGGAACTGCCTACCAGAAGACCTGAAGCAGCAGATAGGGGACAGTCTGCCAAAGGTTCGCCGTCCGGAGCGCGTCCTCCGTAACCATCGGGATCGGCTGGAAACGGCGCTGAGAATTTTTCAGCGTATTTCGGGTGAACTATCCGGTCGACGGAATCCTTACGGGGTCCTTACGCCTCAAAAGCTCCTGACTGAAATCGAGGAGACGCTCGCCGGACTTGCAGAGAATGCAGGGGAGCCATTTTTTAAGTCGAAACGAGCGGGAGCAGCTTGGGAAATCTCACCCTTCATCTACCCGCCCGAGTGGCATCGGGATTCCCGTCTCACCGCGTCCGATGAACGTATGCGGACGAAAAATATCGATCTATCAAAACAGGTTCGCCGTGAGGCACGGCGGCTTCGCTCGAAGATACGCTCGCTTCGGACGTCGTGAACGTGGCCCATCGGCCGCGTTTTTTTCTAAATACGGTTGACGTATATGCGGTTTTTCGACAAACTGCGTGTATATGGATTCATCGAAACGTGGGCCATTTACCATTAAGGGCACTCGAGAAATTTATAGCAATCCGTGGATTCATGTATCGGAAGATTCCGTTGAAAGGCCTGATGGGAGTACGGGCATCTTCGGCATCGTCGACATTATTCCCGGCGTTACGATCGTTGCCATGGATGAGAAAAATAACGTATTACTCAGTCATGAATTTCGTTATGCCGTGAACCGTGTTTCGATCGAGCTGATCAGTGGAGGTATGGAAGCAGGGGAGGATCCGTTGGATTGCGCCAAGCGTGAACTCGAAGAAGAGGCGGGTGTCATCGCCGAGAAATGGGTATCACTCGGATGTCTTGATCCGTTTACGTCGGTGATACGTTCACCAAACTGGATGTTTCTTGCACGAGGTTTTCACGAAGGTAAAACAGCATCTGATTCAAGTGAAATTTTGAGCATTGAACGGGTCCCTTTTTCGGAGGTATTACAAATGGTGATGGATGGGAAGATTTCACACGGTGCAAGCAGCGTCGCCGTGCTTAAAGTATCCCGCTATTTAGGCCTCTCGTGAAGGTTTTGACATTTCTTTATATCTCCTTTATCCTCTCCGCACTATGTTTGCCGTCATCGCAACCGGAGGGAAGCAGTACCTCGTGAAGGAAGGGGACGTGTTGAAGATCGAGAAGCTTCCGGCCGAGAAGGGCGGCGCCGTTTCGTTCGACGTGTTGCTCGTGGCCGAGGACGACGGTTCGAAGGTCGAGATCGGCGCGCCGAAGCTTGCCGCAAAGGTTTCCGCGGAAGTGATGGAACAGGGCCGCTCCAAGAAAATTTCCGTCGTGAAATATAAGCCGAAGGTGCGGTACAAAAAGCGTGTCGGTCACCGCCAGCATTTTACCAGCGTAAAAATCACAAAAATCGCATAAGCAGCGATTTTTTGATGGTAAGAAAAAAAGCCCTGATTCGATGATCCGTCGAACCGGGGCTGATATGAGATCTTCTACTCGTTGTGGATCCAGTGAGCTTGTCCCGGATTTTCAAGATCGAAGATGATGGCGCACAGGCCCTGGTCGTGCCAAGCGCCGGGCTGCATGCAGAGGGTGCCGTCCACGGTTTCCCGCCACACACCACCGTTCAGGAAGGGCGCCTCGTGGATATGGCCGGACAGCACCAGGTGCTTACGGCTTTTTCCGAGCCAGCGACGCATTCCGAGGCTGCCGTAGTGGTTGTCATTGAAGCTTTGGTCGAGGTGGGTCTGCGCTGGAGGAGTGTGGACGACGAAAATCGTCTTCTCCGGGTCGGAACCGGTTTCGAGCTTGGAAAGTTCTCCCTCGATTTCTTCCTCTGGTTTATCCCAGCCACGATAGAATAAACCTTCTCCCATGTGGACGAACGGGTACCCGGCGATTTTCAAGCCGTTTCCCAACTCGACCGTTCTTTCCGAGATGGAAGTAATGAGCCCCTTATGTTCGAGGCGTTCAATGGACTCTCTGCACTCGACGACATCGTCGTTCCCTAGAATCAGGAGAACCCGACCACCGGGAACATCCTCCTTGAATTTTTTGATCCGCGAGGCCAGGTAGTACTTGATGAAGTTCTTTTGCGGTTGTATTGCCCGATGCAGTTCGCGTGCCTTATCTGCCCAGGTTTTCAAGGGATGAAGCTGCGCCGCGCTCAAGGCGAATGATTTCACGCTGTCCGTGCTAACTCGGACTTCGGGAGTATTGGTGTACAACTCCTGCAGGCCGGCGAGGCATCGTTGAACCTCCGCCGGTTCGCACTGGAGCAGCTCCTTCGCCGTCTGCCAAAGTGCTGTCCGGACAAGGCCCAATCTTTTTTCATGCTCCAGGGAGAGGGTTTTTGCTCGAAACGCCTTCAGGATCGTCTCCTTGTCAATCCCAGGGTTCATCTTTACCCGGTTCAGAGCATGTTCGAAGTACCGCCATTCTTCATCTGAGATGATGAATCTCACCTTCCCGATGGACGCCGTGCGCTCCGATGGTCCTTCCAGGATCCGACAGAGGATTTTCTGCTCACTGAACAAATTTTTCCACGACATCGACTTCCCCGTGTGGACGATGAACCCTCCAAGTCCGACGAAATGCTTTTCAGCCTCATGCTTCTTCTTCACCAAGAGCTCGATTTCTTCGAGGAAGCGGACGTACGTATGACCGTTTTCATCGGGCCGGAAATGCTTCGGCGTCAGGGGGATTAAGGATTGGCCAGAGAAGGAGAGAATCGGCCATTTTGGTGTAAGATCGCCTCCCAGGATAACGGTTCGAATTCCCTCCTGGGCGGCCATGGAGAACAGCCGGTCATAGGCGTACTTGTTTCCATGCAAGTCGGAGGCAAAAATCGCCTGTTCACTCATGGTGTTACTCCATTGTGTTTGGTCCAGCTCCGCCAACCGATAAGATTGGTAAACGTCGCCAAGACCTTCCACGCATCCAGTGGTTCTCGCAATGCTTTGAGTTTTTTGTTCGTTCCATCCAATCCTGCACTCAGGACGTTACGGAAGGCCGTCTTACAGAAGGCGGATAGGGTCCGTTCCGCCAACTCCTTGTAAAGATAGCCCATTCGGAGAGCGATGAGCTCGCCTTCTAAATCGATCAGACCCTTGCATAGGTGCGCCACCTGCCCTAGGTATCGATGATGCGCATGTCCAGCGTATATCTCCATGAGGGATCCGACGGATTTCTTGATTGCTTGCGAAAGGCCATAACTCTGACCGTACACTAGCATGATCAGCATCGTGTAAAGCGCGGAGGAGTTTTTCCAGGATGGTTTTCCATCGAGCAACTCATCGGCCAGTCTAATGGCTTGCGTAAAGCGTTGATTTCGCAGATCATCGGGTCTGAAAAGCAGCAAGCATCGTGCAATGTGAGATGTAACTGGTAGCGCTTCGTAGACCATCGGAAAACGGTTACAGACCTCCGCGATGATCGTTTGGGAGATCAGATCCTCTTTTTTTTCACGAATGAACTCGACCAGTAAGCTTTCCGGCATGAAGCCGAAAACGCTGCGTTGGGCCGCTCGAACGATCCGCTCCTCGTTCAAGAAGAATTTCGCCTGTAGCCGTCGGCTGTCCTCGTCGTCGATTCCTTCTCGAGGAGGGCTGATATCGAACAAACGGCTTGCGATGATGTATTCCGGGACCAGGGTGTACACCACGGCCTCCGGAAGATAGACCTTCACGGTTTCTTCCAAGATTGGCGGAGGAAAACCGAAATACCAGTCCGTCAGCATTTCGATGAAGAATCCAGTGTAGTTCGGATTTTCTTTCCGATAATTGCAACGCTTGGGTGTCTTCCAAAACTCCGCACGAAAAATTTCGTGTGGGTGTTCGATTCGTAGCTTGCTCATTTCCGGGCGGAAGACGCTGATGTCCAGGTCCTTATGCCGCCGTACGTCCTCGACCGTTTCGTCCTGGAAGTCGTACCCTACGGCTTTACGTGCCTCCAGTAGGAACTTCGTTGCCCCACCGCCGGCGACAGCCCAGCATTGGTCCCCGTCAGGAGTCAGCGCGGGGAACTGCCGTTCGATGTTCTTGACGTCCTCCAGACAGAGGTTCCCAATGCGGGAACTACGCAGACTTAACACCGCCATGTTGGTACCTCGTTGGTTCAGTTGTAAATGTACCAGGCGTCATAGCCCGTACGGGGAAGGTGGCAGAAAAATTCCGGTTTGTCAATGTATCTCTATCAAAAAAAATCCCACGAAGAGAGAAGTGTTCAATGCCAGCGATCGCGGGCGATGAATCTCCATTCGAGGGAGCGTTCGGGGGGGAGGGGATACTCCAGGATAAGGGGCTCTGGACGGATGCGGGGAGTTCGCGTGTCTCGTCCGAACTTTCTTTTACGGAAGAAGGATAATTCCTCCCGTCGCCAAGCCCAAAGGAAATTCGGTACCGCGAGGTGCAATCCTGGAGCAAGCGGGTTCCGAATCTCCACCGTGTAGATCAGCTCACATCCATTGCCGTTGGTGGGGCCGACATCAGGATCATCGGTCATCCACCAGTCGATTCCCCCTTCGAATCGTGATGGATGTTTTTCCGAAAAACGAGACAGTACAATGACGTCAACGTCTTTGCGGCCCGAAAGCGTCCCGCGGTGGCCACCTGTCCATGCTTTACGCGCTAACCCGCCCACGAGCAGTCCCGGGACCTCCAAACGAAGGAGGATCTCATGCGCGATTTTCAATCCGGTGAATCCTCGTTGCGCGTCGGGCGGAGCATCGGTCTGGAAGACTAGCTTGGTTTCTAGGCGCATTGCCATTCTCATCGTGCAACACTGCCTCAATTGAAGGTGCATTGTTCTCCTCGGTTCAGGGTACCGGTCTTCTTATAAATGAAAATTATTAATTTGTCAAGTATGTATGTCCTCAGTTGAGGAGTTTACCCTGTTTTTCTCCGGTTCTCCAGCGCTTCCGCGACGGTCGCTCCGTCGGCGTATTCGAGTTGGGCGCCGGTCGGGAGGCCGCGGGCGAGACGCGTGATCGCAACGTTCGTCCCGGCGAGTTGCCGCGCGATGTAGAGCGCCGTCGTATCGCCGCGCACATCCGGATCGAATGCGAGGATGATTTCCTTTATCCCCGCGCCTTGTTCGCCTATTCGTACGAATAGTTCTTTAAGGCGGATGGTTTCCGGCGTGCGGCCTTCGATAGGATCGAGAAGATCGCCCAAGACATGGTACAGACCCGTATGGCTGCCGGATCCCTCGACGACGTTCAGGTCTTGCGGCGTGGCGACGACGCACAGAACTGTCCGGTCGCGCGACGTGTCGGCACAGATGCTGCACGTTTCCCCTTCCGACCAGTTTCCGCAGATTCTGCATCGTGAAATCCCCTCGGACAATCCGAGAAGCGCCTGTGCGAAACGTTTCAGCCGTTCTTTCGGTTGGGCCGCCAGCCAGTAGGCGAAGCGAAGCGCCGCGCGCGGGCCGATGCCGGGGAGTCCGTCAAACTCCGCCGCGACGTTTTGGATGTTTCGCGGAATCATTTCTTCATCATGCTCTGCATCTCCTGCGCCAGATCCAACCCACCGAGGTCCTTCATCTTCGTCGCCAGGATTTTCTGGACCTTTTCCATCGCGTCATTCGTCGCGTCTTTTACGAGTCCCTCGAGTTTTTGTTTGTCCTGCATCATGTCCGGTTCGATCGCGACGGACACGACGCGTTGGTTCCCGTCCACGATCACTTTCACCTTGCCCCAGCCGGCCGACCCCTCGGTACGTTCCTGCGACAGGGTTGATTGAAGCGATTTCGCACGCTCACGGATATCCTTGAATTGTTTCAATTTATTAAACATATGGCTACCAGCCTATCATCCTACCGGCCTGCCTGCCTATGCCGGATTCGACGCGACGATGGGCGTATTGGGATCGAAGCTTTCCGGCGGGGGTTGTCCGAGCTGGGGCGATGCTGCGGGAGGCGGCAGTGTCCGGCCCGTTCCCGGCTGTTTCGCGAGCGTCCGGAAGCTGGCGCGCGCCTGGTCGAAAAAAAGCTTGACCATCCCCGTCGGACCGTTGCGGTGTTTGGCGATATGGAGTTCGGCAAGGTTCCGTTCTTCCGGAGACAGGTCTTCCGTCCGGTAGTTCTTGTCCGACGCCTTCCGGTAAATGAACAAGACGATATCCGCGTCCTGTTCGATGGAGCCCGACTCGCGGAGATGCGCGAGGCGGGGGATCGCCGGTTTCTGCAATTCCACCTGACGCGAGAGCTGTGACAGCGCGAGGACTGGGATGTTCAGTTCGCGCGCGATCGCCTTGAGCCCGCGCGTGATCTCGGTCACTTCCTGCACGCGGTTGTCCGCCGCCGCGCTCCGCGATTCCATGAGCTGGAGGTAGTCCACGACGACGAGCCCGAGCCCGTGTTCCATCTGGAGCCGACGGGCTTTGGTCCGGATTTCCATGATGTTTGCGCTGGCTGAGTCGTCGATATAGACCGGCGCTTCGGATAACACGCCGATGGCATGCCCGATCCGCGAGAAGTCGTCGTGCGATCCGCCATCGGAGAGTTTTCCGGTGCGCATTTTCCAGAGATCCACGCCGGCCTCGGCGCAGATCATCCGGTCCACGAGCTGATCCTTGCTCATTTCGAGCGAGAAAAGACCCACTGGAATTTTTTCCTTCACCGCGGCGTGTCGCGCGAGATCGAGCGCGAGCGACGTTTTTCCGCACGACGGCCGCGCTGCCAAAACGATCAGATCGCTTTTTTGCATCCCGCCGAGCATCCCGTCGAGATCGGGATATCCGGTCGAGATTCCGCGCAGTTTTCCGCGTTCGCGGTGCACTTCGTCGATCCGTTCGAATGCGGTGTCGAGAATGTCGTGGATGTGCGTGAAGCCGGACTTCAGAAATTTCCGCGAGACGTTGAACAACTTTTGTTCCGCGTTGTCGAGGACGGATTCCACGTCTTCCGCCTGTTCATAGCCGAGTGCGGAGATGTCCGACGCCGCGCGCAGGAGCCGCCGGAGTGTGGCCTTTTTCTGGACGATGTCCGCGTAGTGAACCACATGGCTCGCGGTCGGCACGGTGTTCGAAAGCTGGATGAGGTATGCGCGACCGCCGATGCCCTCGAGATCCTTTTTTTCGTCGAGACGGTTCGCGAGCGAAAGGAGGTCGATGGGTTCATGGCGGCGGTACAATTCCATGATCGCCTCGTAGATCAGACGATGCTTGTCCGCATAGAAATCTTCCGTGGCAACGCGGTCGCCAATCTTGATCACGGCGTCCTGGTCTAATAGCAGCGACCCCAGGAGCGACTGCTCGGCTTCGAGATTTTGAGGGGTGAGCTTCTCGCCGGAGGTCATAACGAATGTGCGGACATTATCCCAGCCACGGGGAGGTCGCAAGACGTCGCCGGCGTTGATATACTGTTTATATGTTCGCCCTCCGAAAGACCACCATCCGCGCGGCGCTTGCCGTCATCGGGACCATCATCGGCGCGGGGGTGTTCGGCGTTCCGGCGATGATGGACCGCGCCGGAATCCTGCTCGGGAGCGTCATCTTCTGGATCATCGCCTTGCTTATCCTCGCCACGCATCTGTATTTCGTGGACGTCATCGCGACCGTGGAGGGGCGTCACCGGTTGCCAGGATACATCGGCGCCATTTTGGGGCCGTGGGCCGGACGGGTCGGCGTCGCCATGAATACGCTCCAGCTCGTGGGCGCGAATCTCGCCTACATGGTGCTCGGCGGAATGTTTATCAAGGAACTGATCGACGGCGCGGGAGCAGGCGCGGATCTTCTGACGCTTCAGGTCCTGTTTTGGGTCGGCGGCGCGGTCACGGTTTTCTATGCGCTCCGGATCGTCGCGAAAATCGAATCCTTCCTGACGTGGCTGCTCATCGCCGTCATGTCCCTCCTGATCCTTTCCGCCGTTCCGCACGTGGACGCCGCGCGATTCTTCACGGCGGACCCGTGGCACATCCTGGCGCCGATCGGCATCTTCATTTTCGCGATGTTCGGGCTCACGGTCATTGCCGAAGCGCATGAGATCACGGGGAGAAAGATCGCCGAAACGAGACGCGCCGTGGCGGTCGGGACGCTTACGGCGGCGGTCTTCACTTGGCTGTTCGGAATCTTCATCGCGCTCGGGTTGCCGCCGGGCGGTTCGTCCGACCCGGCCGCGTTCTCCCGGCTGCTTCCGTCGGGGTGGTGGTGGGCGGTTCCGCTGTTCGGGTTCCTGGCCGTCGCAACGTCCTTCATCACGAGCGCGTACAACCTCCAGTCCATCTATCGGTTGGACGTCGGCGTTTCCAAGCTCGCAAGCTGGGCCGTCGCGTTGGGGTCGCCGCTTCTGCTGCTCTTCCTCGTCACGAGAGACTTTTTGAATATCATTGAAATCGTCGGCGCGCTGTTCAGCGCGACGAACGGGCTCCTGGTCATCCTCGCGGCCCATGCGGTCATGCGGCGCGTGAAAAACGGGAGGCGGTTCTTCCTCAAGGAATTCGTCCCATATGCCACCGCGGGATTGTTCCTGGTCGCGATCCTGCAGCGGTTGTTGTCGTTTGCGCTATAATGCTCCCGATGATCCTCCGTTATCTCGGCATTTCGTTCCTGAAGTTCACCGCGGATATCCTCGTGATCCTGGTGCTGTATACGCTCGTGCTTCCGGAGACCTTCCCGCCGCTCGCGTTGAGCGCGCTCACGTGGGTCGTGATGTTCACGGTCGCCTTCGTGTTCGCATCGTGGGCCGTCGCGAAACGTATACCGGTCCGACAGGATATGCTTGCGCTGGTCGCCGTGTGGCTGACCGTCACGGTCGGCGGATATTTGATCTACGGCATCCTCCTGTCGTCGCGTGGCCCGTGGGCGGCGGTGTCCCCGGAGCTTCTGATTCAGTACGCGGTGGAACTCGTGGCGATTTTTTTTGCGGTGTGGCGGCGCAAGCGGCGGCATGCGGAATCGAATCTGGGCGAGGGGGCGTATTAAGGCCGTCGTTCAGTTTTCGTTCTACCCGCATCCACGGGTCCTGCCACTGCGGTATCCCGCCGTGCTCGATGAGTACATCTGCGGCGCGGCGGGAGCCCTCCCTTCGCGTCACCCGTGCTGGCGCAAATATGGAATAGAAACACGACGGTCGAAGGGAGTGAGAGTTGAGTCTTAAAGAAATTTCTAGAGTCCGCGGCGACGCTTTGCCAGTGTCAAGACGTTTTTCAATAATAGCGCGACGGTGAGCGGCCCGACGCCGCCGGGGACGGGGGAGAGCCATCCCGGGACGTCGGCGAATCGGGCGGCGTCAACGTCGCCGACGACCGCCCCATCCGGAAGGCGGTTCGTCCCGACGTCGATCACGCACGCGCCCGGTTTGATCATCGATGGGTCGAGAAATTTCGGACGGCCGACGGCGACGACCACGATATCCGCGACAGCGACCCGATCGCGTTTTACATCGTCCGGAGAAAAAATGTCCACGTTCGCGCCGCCGGCGCGCAACAGATGGGCCAACGGTTCGGCGAACGTGTCCGAGTTGGCGATGATCGTTGCGGACGCGCTTTTCACCACGACATCGGTCGCGCCGATCAAACGCAGGATGCTTTCATGCACGGGCGGAAACAGCGTTCCGACGCCGGAGAGCGTCGCGCGCATGTTCTCCGGATGGAATCCGTCTGCATCCTTCCGGGGGTCCATCGCGGCGACGAGCGCGTCCGAGTCATGGCCCGGCGGCAATGGAAGCTGGACCAGGATCGCGTCCACCGTCTCGTCCGCGTTCCATGAGGCGATGATGGATTTCAGTTTTTCGTCCGGCGTGTCCGCGGGGAGACGTCGGATGTCCGTCGCGATTCCCGCCTCGTTCGCCGCCTTTTCCTTCAGGTTGACATAGAGATGCGACGCCGGGTCCTCGCCGACCAACAGCACGGCCAAGGTCGGCCGGATTCCGAGGGTCGACATTTCCCGTTTCACGTTGTCGCGGATCGCGGCGGCGAGCGATTTTCCGTCGATGCGCTGCATGGCGCGGATGATAGCGGAAAACCGGAAAAAGAAAAACGCCCCGACCGTGCGGCGGGGCGATGGAACTTCAGGACGGGTCGTAGAACGCAAGTGTCCCTTCGAGTACGGCATTCGGCCTCCGGGAATCCATGATGAGCTGCCACTGGCCGCTCTGTGAGTTCCAGACGAACCCGTGGACGCGGTAGTAGCTCTGCGGGTGCGTCGCCGTGGTGAGCTCCGTGAGACTGGTCTGGAGGATCAGTCCCTCGGTCAGGGAGTAGTAGATGTTCGTGACGGTCCCGGCGACGAAGGTCGGGGAGTAGCCCTTGCCATGGAAGACGAAGGTCTTGCCGATCAGTTTGATCGGGTTCGGCGGCAGGCCGCGTTCTTCCCAGGTCGCGCCGAACGCCTGTTTCAACAGGAAGTGCTCTTCTTCGGTGAGTGTTCCCATGTCCTCCCTCCGAGAGTTGAAGGATCGCCGTGGGAGTATGGAAAAACGACGGTCGGCTGTCAATCGTTCTTGAGCGCGGCGACCGGGAATCTTAGGCAGAACGCCTCTACGTCGCTGCGCAGAGAAGCAAACCGTTCATCCGTCGAAAGAAACGCACGGAATCGCTTGAGCGTTGCGCCCCGCTCTTCTTTTTCGGTGGGAAGTTGATAATCGGAGATGGCGTCTCTGACGTCGGCGATCCAGCCGGCGACGGTTTCCATTTCTTGCGGACCCATCCCCCGCGTCGTGGCCGCCGGCGTCCCGAGCCGAAGCCCGCTCGGATAAAACGGGGAACTGGGATCGTTTGGAACCGTATTTTTGTTCGCGTACAGACCGATGCGTTCCAGCGCGAGATGGAAGAACACGCCGCGTCCGACTCCGCTCGGCGTGAGATCCACGAGCAGGAGGTGGTTGTCCGTGCCGTCCGTCACCAGTTTGAAACCGCGTTTTTTGAGCGCGTCAGCGAGCGCTTTGGCATTTTCCACCACGCGCCGGGCGTAGTCTGCGAACGCCGGCTGCGCGGCCTCGTGCAACGCAACGCCGATCGCGGCGATGGTGTTCATGTGCGGCCCGCCCTGGAGGCCGGGGATGATCGCGCGATCCACCTTCTCCGCGAGATCCGGATCTTTTTGCAACCCTTTTTCCGTCACCATGATGATCGCGCCGCGCGGGCCTCGGAGCGTTTTGTGGGTCGTCGTTGTTACGAGATGGACGTGCGGGACGGGACTCGGATGTTGTCCGCCCACCACAAGCCCGGAAATGTGCGAAATATCCGCGACGAGATACGCGCCGACCTCATCGGCGATTTGCGCGAACGGCTCGAAATCAATCACGCGCGGCATGGCGGTCGCGCCGCACCAGATTAGTTTCGGCTTGTGCTCGCGCGCGAGCCGCGCGACGTCGTTCATGTCGATCAACCCATGAGCGTCCGTGTGGTAGGGGACGCTTTTCCAGAATTGCGACGTGACGGACGCTTTCCAGCCGTGCGTCAAATGTCCGCCGCTCGGGAGATCAAGCCCCATGATCGTATCGCCCGGTTTGCACGTCGCGACATACACCGCGAGATTCGCCGGGCTTCCGGAATACGGTTCGACGTTCACGTACGGCACGCCGAACAGTTTTTTCGCCCGATCGCGCGTGAGGTTTTCGATCTTGTCCACGATTTCGTTTCCCGCGTAGTAGCGGCGTCCCGGATATCCTTCCGCGTATTTATCGCCGCAGGTGGTTGCCAGCGTTTCGAGCACGGCGGCGGATGCGTGGTTTTCCGAGCGGATCAACTCGAGCCCCGTACGCTGTCGCTCATCTTCTTCGTCGATCAATCGCGCGACATCCGGGTCGGTTTCCTTCAAATGGAGATGATGGATCATGGCCGGAATGATAGGCGGGTGTTGACAAAAACGCAAAAATGTCGTATTTTCGCGGCGTCTCGGGCTGGTCCCCGGGGCAGAAAGACAGGAAGAATGGCACGTTACAAAAACGCAGCACCGACGCGGTCGACACACCGCGCCAGGAAGAACTGGGTCGTCATCGACGTCACGAAGTTTCTGACGCTCATGGCCGAAGGGCGCGTGAAAGGGACGCTTCCGCAGGACCACGACGGCCAATGTCTGTTCAAGCTCGAATATCAGGTGCGCGTCGCAACGGCGTTCGGGGCATACACCGAACGTCAGGCGCGGCTCTACGCGTCGAACGGCGGCAACTGGTCGAGCGTCGAGATGCTCAAGAAGGCAGGTCAGCGGTTTTCGTACAAGTACTTCGAAGGAACCCGATACGCCGCGGTCGAGCTGCGCGTCCTGATGTTTCTCCGGGAGCAGCCGCGCATCTCGTGGGATATCGCGGCCATGCGACGGGAGATGTATGCCCGATACGGCGACGCGATCCTGGAGTCGCTCTGCACGTCGTTTTTTCCGCCGACGCGGACGCTCGCGGAGTGCAAAGCCGAAGCGGCGCGTGATCAGGCGGAATTGGATCGCACCGCAGGGAAGAAGCCGAGGCCGCCGATCCCGACGAAGCCGCCGAAGCGGCGCGCGTACCGGATCGTGGATCTGGAAGAGTTCCGGAACCGTCGGGCGGACGCGTTGCACGCGGCCGAGGATAACGGGACGGATCCCATGTCCGTCCATGAGGGACTTCTCCTCAAACGCGCGACCATGACGGCGGTGATCCCGTCGTCCTCGTGGCAACGCGCGGTGGACAGGTTTCGGTTCCGCGTCACGGCGGACCGCTGCCATCTTCCGTTCGGGCGGTTCATCGCCATCTCGGAGTTCGAGTGGTCGAAAGCCGTCGAGCTTCGTGAGTTGCCGGCGCTTCTGACGCGGGACGCGATCCGGAAGTCTCTCGTTGCGCCACCGCGCGCGGCGAAGGTTCCCGCGGTTCCGCTTCCGTGGCTTCGCCTCTGGGAAGCGGGCTGTGACGATGGGCAGTACGGTCTTCCGTACTACACGTTGAAACAACTCTTACAGTTCCCGTTGAAGCGAGGCAAACGACAGACGCCGCTCATCGCGCTCACGCCCGCGATGCGCGCGTGGCGACCGCAGCGCCGTCGCACGAAGCGCGCGAAGCAAGAACAATTCGCGTTTCCGGAGGGCGGGATTCGCCCCCGGCCGCTCCGGTGCGTGGACCGCCGCCGTCCGAACCAGTACCTGCTCTTTCCGTCGTAATCACCCCGCATCGCGTCCATGGACGTGGTGCGGGTTTTTCATTTCCGTTCGTTTCACGTAATCTACGCCGCATGGAATTGAAACAACTCAAACGTGTCCACCTGATCGGCGTCGGCGGGATCAACATGAGCGCCGTCGCCAAGCTTCTTCTCGCAAACGGCGTGAAGGTGTCCGGCTCCGATGTCGCCGAGAACGAACAGACGACGCGGCTCGCGGAACGCGGGGCGATCATCAAGATCGGCGAGGCGGCGGAACATATTCCGGAGGGTTGCGAGCTCGTCATTACCACGTCCGCCGCGCCGATCACGAACAAGGAGCGGATGGCCGCGGCCGAGCGGAAGATCCCGGAACTGACGAATTTCGCGTTTTTGGGCCGGTGGTTTTCCGATGCCCAAACCGTCGTTATCGCCGGAACACACGGGAAAAGCAGGACGACCGCCATGCTGGGATTGATGCTTGAAAAAGCGGGGAAGGACCCGACCGTGATTGTCGGAAGCAAAGTCCCGTCGTTTCCGGACGGGAATCTTCGGCTCGGACGATCGGATCTGTTCGTGGTCGAAGGGGACGAATACGCCAAACATTTTTTGGAATTTCGTCCGCACGCGGTCATTCTGAACAACCTCGAGCTCGATCACACGGACACCTTTCCGACGATCAACGCGATGTTGGAGGCATTTCATGAGCTCGTCGGACAGGTGAAGGACGGCGGGATCGTCGTCGTCAACACGGCGGACGAACGGCTTGCGCGGCTCATCGAGACGGAACGGGAATCGCTTGTCGCGCGCGGCATCACCGTCATCCCGTTCGGGGCCGGGGAGCATGCGTGGAAGGTCGAGAGCGCGCAACAGGAAGCGGCAAGACCGGTCACCATGACGCGCGGCAGTGAAACGATGACGTTCACCATTTCGGTCCCCGGCGCGTTCAATGCGATGAATGCGGCCGGCGCCGCGCTCATGGCGCAATCGCTCGGGGCAACGCACGAGGACATCGCGGCGGCGTTATCCGGATTTTCCGGGATTTGGCGCCGGTTCGAATATCTCGCGACCACCCGTGGCGCTCCGGTCTATTCCGATTACGGACATCATCCGACCGCCGTGGCCGCGACGCTCCGGGCCGCGCAGGAAACGTTCCCGAACGACCGCATCGTGCTGTGTTTCCAACCGCACCACCGCAATCGGACGCGGGCGTTATTTCTTGATTTCGTCACGTCGTTCGACCTCGCGGAAGCGCTCATCCTCTGCGAGATCTACGAGGTGAGCGGCCGCGACGAGGATGCGGACAAGCATATTTCGTCGCGCGACTTGGTGGATGCGGTCATGCGGCACGACGCTGACCGCGGCGTGAAACGTCCGCTCGAATACGCGCCGGATCCCGCTGCGGCGGTCCGTCGGACGCTGGAACTCGTCGAGTCCACGGACGTTGTGATTTTCATGGGAGCGGGGGATATTGATGGCGAGGTGAGGAAGGTTGTGAAGCCGTGAGCCGTGTACCGTGAACCGTATGAATAAATTGTCTGAAGAAGCCATTACGTCATTTCTTCAAATAGTTCCAACGGCGAAGCGCGACGAGCTAATGTCGAATCACACGTCCGTGAAGATCGGCGGGCCGGCGCGTTTGTATGTCGTCGCGCCGTCCAACGCGGAATTGTTACGGATCATCGGGGAAGCCGCGCGGCTGAACATTCCGTTCGTCGTCTTCGGCGGCGGATCGAATCTGCTTGTCGCCGATGATGGATACGAAGGTGTCGTGATCCAGGCGGCCGACCGTTCGATGCGCATCGAGGGGGAACGCGTCATCGCCGCGTCAGGCGCGCCGACAGGCGTCGTCGCTCGCGCCGCAGCCGAAGCCGGTCTTGAAGGGTTCGAATGGGGGATCGGCGTGCCGGGAACGATCGGCGGCGCCACCTATGGCAACGCGGGATGTTTCGGCGGTGAGATGAAGGACGTCGTCTCCGCCGTGGAGACGTATGACCCGGCTCACGGTTCACGGCGAACGTTTTCGAATGCCGACTGTCGTTTCGGGTATCGAGACAGTCGGTTCAAACATGATCCGTACATCCTTCTTGAGACAACGCTCCTGTTGCGTCCCGGCAATCGCGAAACGGCCCTGACGCGGATGACGGAGGTGATGGAAAAGCGGAAGGCGTCACAGCCGCAAGGAAGTTTTAGCGCGGGTTGTCTGTTTAAGAATTATGAATTTCAGGACGGTTCCGCGCTCGACATCCTGAAGCGGCATGGAGACGGGATTCCCGAAACGTTTTTGACCCAAAAACGGATCCCGGCCGGTTGGCTGATCGACCGTCTCGGACTGAAAGGGACGAGTATCGGACAGGCGCAGATCAGTCCGGTGCACGGAAATTTTTTCGTGAACCGCGGCGGCGCGAGGGCGCAGGACGTCCTCGCGCTTTCGTCGTTCGTGAAAATGAAGGTCCGCGACGAGCTTGGCATTCTGCTGGAGGATGAAGTACAGCTAATAGGCTGGTAGGCCGTAGGCAAGTAGCCAGAAAAAAACGATCTCGGTATAGTAGATCCATCCTATGACGATCAACATCCGTGCGACGGGGATGGAGCTTACGCCCGCCCTCCGGCAATACATTGAGGAGAAGTTTTCTACATTGGAGAAGTACGCGACAAAAATCATGCAAATCGATGTGCATGTGGGGCTCGAGACGAACCACCACCTGAAGGGCGACATTTATACCTGTTCGGCGAACGTGGACCTTCCGGGGGATCTGCTCAAAGTCGAACGGACGGCGGAAGACCAGTACAAAGCGATCGACAAAGTGAAAGACCATTTGCGCGAGACGCTCGCGCAGCGCAAAGAGAGGGAGCAGGGGAGATAACGAGAGAGGATCGTGGATGGTGGGACGGGTCCTGCCACGACGAACGCCCTTCATCACGCTGGCTCGCGTGATTCAGGACGTCCGCCGTGTCACCCGTCCTTTTATCTCCCTTTAAAGGAAAAGGAGTACGGGTTGATTAATTGGGGGTTTGCGCGTACGATTGGGCGCACAACTATGAGTCTTATCGGGAAATTATTCGGCGATCCCAACGTCAAGGAAATCAAGAAAATCGAGCCGATTGTCGCCAAAATCAACTCTCTGGAACCATCGATCCAGACGCTGTCTCCGGACGGGCTTCGCGCAAAGACCGGGGAGTTCAAAGAGCGCCTGTCGCGCGACGAAACGCTGGATGATCTGCTTCCGGAGGCGTTCGCCGTGGCGCGCGAGGCCTCGCGACGCGCGCTTGGCCAGAGGCAATACGATGTCCAGCTCATCGGCGGCATTGCGTTGCACCGCGGATGGATCGCGGAAATGCGCACCGGAGAAGGGAAGACGCTCACGGCCGTCGCGCCGCTGTATCTGAACGCGCTCGAGGGGAAGGGCGCGCATCTGGTGACGGTGAACGATTACCTCGCGCGCCGCGACACCGTATGGATGGGGCAGGTATTCCATGCGCTTGGTCTCACGGTCGGATGCATCCAGCACGAAGGCGGATTCATCTACGACCCGTCGTTCAAGAGCGAACCGAAGCATGACGAGATCCGCGACGAAACGGGCGCGTTCCGGGTGGACATGGACTACCTCCGTCCGGTGAGCCGCAACGAGGCGTATGGCGCGGACATCACGTACGGCACGAACAATGAATTCGGGTTCGATTACCTCCGCGACAACATGGTGCCGCGCCCGGAGAGCATGGTGCAGCGCGAACTCCATTTCGCGATCGTTGACGAAGTGGACTCGATCCTGATTGACGAAGCGCGGACGCCGCTCATCATCTCCGCCCCGGCCGAAGAGCCGGCGCAGCTCTATTATCGGTTCGCCGAGCTTGTTCCGAAACTCGAGGAAACCACGGACTACGTCGTGGACGAGAAACTGCGCGCCGCGACCCTCACGGAATCCGGCATCTCGAAAATTGAACAGTGGCTCGGCGTGGAAAACCTGTACGTGCAGGGCGGGATGAAAACGGTCCATCATCTGGAACAGGCGCTCCGCGCGCACACGCTTTTCAAGCTCGACCGCGATTATGTCGTGAAGGACGGCGAGGTGATCATCGTGGACGAATTCACCGGCCGGCTCATGGTCGGACGCCGCTACTCCGAGGGGCTCCACCAGGCGATCGAGGCGAAGGAACGCGTTCCCATCCAGCGCGAATCCGTGACGATGGCGACGATCACGTTCCAGAATTATTTCCGTCTGTATACGAAACTTGCCGGCATGACGGGAACGGCGGCGACCGAGGCCGAGGAGTTCCACAAGATTTACAAGCTCGAAGTGCTGTCCATCCCCACGAACAAGTCGTCACAACGACACGACATGCCGGACCGCGTGTACAAAAACGAGATCGGGAAGTTCAAGGCCGCGGCGCGAGAGATCAAGGCGCTGCACGCGAAGGGCCAGCCAGTGCTGGTCGGCACCGTCTCCATCGAGAAGAACGAGGTGCTGGCCGAATTGCTCCGGCAGGAAGGGATCCCGTTCAACCTGCTCAACGCGAAAAACCACGAGAAAGAAGGGGAATTTATCGCGCAGGCCGGACGCAAGGGCGCGGTGACCGTCGCGACGAACATGGCCGGCCGGGGCGTTGACATCATCTTGGGAGGAAACCCGCCGGATCCGAAGGAAGCGGAAGAAGTGCGCGCGCTGGGCGGTCTTCACGTCCTCGGCACCGAACGCCACGAGAGCCGCCGCATCGACAATCAGCTGCGCGGACGTTCCGGACGGCAGGGCGATCCGGGTTCGACGCAATTTTACGTGTCCATGGACGACGATCTCATGCGGATTTTCGGATCGGAAAAGATGAAAGCGCGCATGGAGTTTTTGCGCGTCCCGGACGACGAGCCGATCGAAAACAGCATTCTCTCCCGCGCGATCGAGTCCGCCCAGCATAAGGTGGAAGGACACAATTTCGACATCCGGAAGCACCTGCTCGAATATGATGACGTTCTGAACAAGCACCGCAGCGTAATTTACAAACGACGGCGGGATATTCTGGAGCTCGCGATGACGCCCACGGAGGAAGGGGAGCGGCCGCTCAAAAAAATGGTGCTTGAGGCGGTGGAACGCGAGATCGAGCAGACGGTCGTGTTCCACACCGCGGCGGAAGATGCGTCCGCGTGGGAAATCGACGAGATCACGAAGACTTGGCGCGCGATGTTCCCGAATGCGGCGGAGATCGAGACGCACATCACCCACGTGCGCATGACGCTGGACGGGAAAGAGGACGTCGCCGCGGTCCGCACCACGCTCGTCGAACGCGGATGTGCGCTCGCGCGCGAGGCCTACGCGGAGATCGAACGGAGCGTCGGCGATTCGTCGCTTATGGCGGAGATTGAAAAGGCGCTTCTGCTTCGCGCGACCGACGATCTCTGGATCGAACATCTCGACGCCATCGACCACTTGCGCAAGGCGATCGGGCTCCAGGGATATGGCCAGCGCGATCCACTCGTCGAGTACAAGCGCGAGGCGTACCGGTTGTTTCATGAATTACTGGCGCTCATTGACAAGCAGGTGGCGCACGGAATTTTCAAGGTGCAGATCGCACGTCAGGTCGCCGAAGAGGAATTGCAGCGCGGCGCCGCGAATAAGATGCTCCAATTCCAAGGCCCGGCGAAAACGATGGAAGTAGCGGCAGCGCGACAGGAACAGGCGACATCCGGTGATCCGCGATTCAAAAATATCGGCCGAAACGACCCCTGTCCGTGCGGCTCGGGAAAGAAATACAAGAAATGCCACGGGGCATAATCCATACAATCTATGATTGAGAGACTCGGTTTTGAGAAATCGCTTGAAAATCATCGACTGTTCAATGAGATGATGGAGAGAGACCCTCTTCTGATTCCTGATCATGTGCGTTCGCAGATAGAAGCATTCAAGAAAGAGATGAATGATCCATCGTTATCATTTGAGCGATGGCAGGAGTTACTGGAGCAATCGCGCGCTAGAAATCAACGCGCGCAAGAGGCGAATGCTTCGGAAGACGATCAGTATTATCGACTGTATTTTTTACGTGAACTCGGATCGAAATCTGAAATACGAGAACTTGAAGAAACCTTAGCCAATTGTTATTGCGGGAGCGGGAAGAAATATAAGAAATGCCACGGGGCATAGGAGTCATGGCATCCTTCGAAAGTATGAATAAAGTTTTTATTGTTCTTGGCATGATATGTCTTCTAGCTCTCGCTTGGGCGCCGTGGATGAATAATCGCTCGGTGCATGCTTTAGTTCTCGACACCTACGGTTCAAAGGACAACGCTATTCAAGAAGGTAAAACGATTTGCGACTATGCCGTGCTGTGGGCGCCTTTTGGACGCTGGGTCGCAAGCTGTGAAGGTGGTTACTTCGTTCCGTTCTGGGAAAAAATTTGAGAAATAGCATGGATTATAACCTGCCAAAACCCGGCGAGTACGAGCACTACAAGGGCAAGAGGTATCGTGTGCTAGGTGTTGCCAAGCATAGCGAAACCTTTGAGGAACTCGTCGTGTATCAGAAGCTCTACGATGATTTTGACTGGCGCGTCCGTCCGCTGGGGATGTTCATCGAGGAAGTTGAGCTAGATGGGAAACGCGTGCCAAGATTTCGGTATGTCGGATCGTCATCAGCGTGAACTTTTGATCCCGGTTCTTCAAACGTGATTACATATCTCCATCCTATGAAACTAATAGAAGCTTCTGTCACGCGTGAAGAACTGCGGACGATCGCGAAAAACCAATTCGGCGATTTCGTGAAAGCCGTCGTTGACCTCGAACAAAAGGTCATGGCCATCGGTGCCGAGCTGCATGCGGACGAAGAGGCATATTTGCTGGAACGCGGCTCCGAGCAACGGAATCTTTGGGGGGTTAACCTTTTTCCCGACCGTTCGGATGATTCCTTCGTCGAGTTTGATTCGATGATCAATATCCGTCCGAGTCAAGGCAATCGTTCGCGTGGCGTTGAAGATTCCGGGCTCCGAGAGCGCATACGTTCCATCATCGATGGACTCGTCTCGCGTGATTGATATGACGGTAATTCACCAGGAGCTAGCGACGGGTCGCTGGCATGAACTCACGCTTGCCGAGCAGCTTGGGAACATTGGGAGCGAAGTCGGACGAACGAAAAACTGGAGGGGAAAAGACGACGCGCGTTTTCAAGGAGCATTTGACCGAGCGCTGGAGTTGTTTGATCTGACGCTTGCGGACAAGAGATGGAAGGGATTGAGGCGACGAGAGATCGCGCGGGCGCGGGAAGTTTTTTGCGATGCCGCGACCGACGGCGGGATGTATACCGTTACTCTAAACGCTCTGGAGCGATATTTTTTCGATTTCGCATTGGCGTCGCGACATCATCTATGAAATACAACAAACTGATCCGCGATAAGATTCCGGATGTCATCCGCGAGAAGGGCGGGATGCCGGTGACGCATGTCGCGGGCGACGACGAGTATTGGGAGAAACTAAAAGAGAAATTACGCGAAGAGGTCGGGGAATTAATCGCCGATGAGAAGATGGATGAGATCGCGGATATCTTGGAAGTGCTCGAAGCGATCGAGGCGTATAAAGGATTCGACCGGGATGAAATCAACCGCATCAAAGCGAAAAAAGCGGAAGAACGCGGGGCATTCAAGCAACGGATCATCCTGGATGAATCCTAGCCGAGCACTTGCGGCAGTCGGGTGATTTCGATAGACTTCCCGCGATCTATGTCAAAACCGTCATTCGGGAGGGCCGGGATGAGCCGTAAAAGCATCAATCGCCGCGTCGTCTGGCTCCTCGTCCTCGCCGCGGCCGCGGCGTCCGTTTCGTATCCGCCCCCGCTCAACTGGCTGATCTCACAGGCGAACGCGACGTTCCGTACCAAGATTCCCAGCGTACACGCGCCGTTCGTCCTCGGGCTTGACCTCCAGGGCGGATCGCGCCTCGAATACGCGGCCGACATTTCCAAGATCCCGACGGAGGATCAAACCGGCGCCATTGAAGGCGTCCGCGACGTGATCGAACGCCGCGTGAATACGCTCGGCGTGTCCGAGCCGCTCGTGCAGACGGCGAAAGCCGGGGATGAATGGCGCGTGTCCGTCGAGCTGGCCGGCATCCGCGACATCAACCTCGCGATCAACCTCATCGGGGAAACGCCCATCCTGGAGTTTAAGGAAGAAAATACGGACCCGCCGCGCCAGCTGACGGACGACGAACGGAAAAACATCGACGAAACGAACGCCTCCGCGAAGACGCGCGCCGAAGATGCTTTGAAGCGCCTGGCGGCGGACGCGAATGCGCTCGAAGCCATTGCGCGCGAATCGTCCGACCACGCCGCGTCGAAGGCGAACGGCGGCGACCTCGGGTTCATCAAGGACAGCGCCGAGTTCGCGGATCTCTTTGCCGAGGTGAAGGGTGACGCGGCGGGGACCGTCCATCCGACGATCATCGAGACGCCCGCCTACGAGATCGTGGCGAAGGTTGAAGAGACGAAAGACGCCGGGAGCGAAATCAACGCCGCGCACCTCCTTGTTTCCTTTGCCGGAGCCGTGGCGGGGAATTCCACCTCCACAAAAGAACAGGCACGGACGCGCATCGAGGACCTCAAAAAACAGGTGACGCCGGAGAACTTCCGCGAGCTCGCAAAGAAATACTCCGAGGAGCCGGGCGCTTCCGAAAGCGGCGGCGACCTCGGCTGGTTCGGGCAGGGCGTCATGGTCACGCAATTCGAAGAACCCGCGTTCAAACTCCAAAAAGGCCAGATTTCGGACACCGTCGAGACGCAATTCGGCTATCACCTGATTTTCAAGGAAGACGAGCGGCCGCTCCGCGACGTCCGCGTCCGCGCGGCATTTTTCAAGAAGTTGCAGGAGTCGGACATCCTTCCGCCGAGGGATCCGTGGAAAAACACAGAGCTCACGGGACGCAACTTGAAGCGGTCGCAACTCGATTTCGACCAGTACGGCGGCTCCGCCCAGGTCACGCTTCAGTTCGACGACGAGGGCACGAAGCTTTTTTCGGACATCACGCGGCGCAACATCGGAAAGCCGGTCGCGATCTTTCTGGACGGTCAGCCGATTTCCATCCCGACCGTGAACAGCGAGATCCCCGGCGGCACGGCCGTGATCACGGGCAGCTTCAGCATCGCGGAGGCGAAGCTCCTTGCCCAGCGGCTGAACGCGGGCGCGCTGCCCGTCCCGATCAACCTGATCGCGCAACAGACCGTCGGACCCACGCTCGGGCAGGATTCGATTGACGCGTCCCTCCGCGCCGCGTTGTACGGCATTCTCTTCGTCGCGTTCTTCATGTTGGTGCTGTACCGGCTGCCGGGGCTCATGGCCGTGATCACGCTCGGTCTGTATGTCGCCGTGTCCCTCGCGATCTTCAAACTCGTGCCGGTAACGCTGACGCTGTCGGGCATCGCGGGATTCATCTTGTCCATCGGGATCGCGGTGGACGCCAACGTCCTCGTCTTTGAACGCCTGAAGGAAGAACTTCGGCTCGGGAAGCCGCTCCGGACGGCGCTGGAAGAGGCGTTTAAACGCGCCTGGTCTTCCATCCGGGACGGGAATGCGACCACGCTCATTTCGTGCGCCGTTCTCTATTGGTTTACGTCCTCGGTAATCAAGGGGTTCGCGCTCACGCTCGCGATCGGCGTCACGTTGTCCATGTTCTCCGCGGTCGTCGCGACGCGGACGATTCTTCGAGCCCTGTCCGGATTCGGATGGGTCCAGCGGAACGGCTGGCTGTTCCCCGGAGGAACGCGTCGCTCGGATGACGAAAAACACGTATGAACATCATCGCCTGGCGAAAAATTTGGTATGTCTTCTCCGGTCTGCTCATCGCCGGATCCGTCGCGGCCGTCGCGTCGTTCGGGTTGAAGCAGGGGATCGACTTTACGGGCGGTTCGCTCCTGTCGGTCCGGTTTGAGGCGGCGCGCCCGTCTCCCGTCGAGGCGGAACAGGCGCTCGCCGCGCTCGATCTCGGCGCGATCACGGTCCAGCCCGTCGGGGACACGGACATGAATTTCCGGCTGAAAGTGTTGGAGGAGCAGACGCACCAGGACGTCGTCCGGATCCTGAACGAACGGTTTGCGACGACGACCGAGCTCCAGTTCAACTCCATCGGCCCGTCCATCGGAAAGGAGCTGCGCCAGAAGTCCATCACCGCGCTCGTCATCATCTTTCTCTCCATCCTCGCGTACATCGCCTGGTCGTTCCGAAAAGTATCCGCACCGATCCAGTCCTGGAAATACGGCGTCATCACGATCGCCACCGCGTTCCATGACGTGATGCTGCCGATCGGGGCGTTCGCCATCCTCGGGAAATACGCGAACGTGGAGATCGGAACGCCGTTCATCGCTGCGATCCTCACCATCATGGGATATTCGATCAACGACACGATCGTGGTCCTCGACCGCGTGCGGGAAAACCTCCAGCGCGGAAGCGGGACGTTCGAGGACATTGTGGAACGGTCGGTCAAGCAGACGATGCTCCGATCCTTCAACACCTCGATGACGACGCTGCTTTCCCTTGTCGCGGTGTATTTTTTCGGCGGCGCTTCCATCCGGGACTTCGCCCTTGCGCTCATCATCGGAATCGCGACCGGAACCTATTCTTCGATTTTCATCGCCTCTCCGCTGCTCGTCACGTGGAATGCGTGGAGCCGTAGGAAGAGGTCGTAGGTCGTAGGCGGTAGGTCGTAGCGAAAGGCGGCATTACGGGTTTTTTCGTGCTATCATACGGGCGACGCCATGGAACAATTCCTGATCGGCTGGACGTCGTTTCTTGATCTCGCCGGCGAATCTCCGTTCGCCGCGATGTGGGTTGTGTTTTTGAACGGCGGGTGGATCGCGTTTACCGTCGCATTTTTCTGGGCGCTGTCACGGTACTGGCTGAATCTCCGCCAGATCGTGTTCGGATCGAAAAAGGAGTGGATGCTTCTCGCGATTACCATTCCGCGCATGACGGAACAGACCCCGCGCGCCGTGGAAAATATTTTCGCCCACCTGGCCGGCGCGCACAGTCCGGCGAGCTGGAAGGAAAAATGGATCGACGGGAAAACGCAGGACCAGATCAGCATGGAGATCGTGTCCATCGAAGGGCGCGTGCGGTTCATGGTCTACACGACCCGTCCGCAGCGGGATCTCATCGAAGCGACGATCTACGCGCAGTATCCCGACGCGGAAATCGCGGAGGTGGAGGATTACACCCTCCAGGCGCCGACGCTCTATCCCGATCCCGAATGGGACGTGTTCGGAACGGAGATGATCCCGGTGAAGAAAACCGACGTTTATCCGCTCCGGACCTACCATGAGTTCGAAGACCAGGTGTCGGGAGAATTCAAAGATCCGATGGCGGTGATCCTGGAGAACCTTTCGCGGCTTGGTCCGGGCGAACAAGGGTGGTACCAGATCGTCATTACGCCGATCGACCAAAAGGCGTTCCGCGAGAAGGGGGAGATGTTCGTCAAGAAATTCACGGGCCAGAAGATCGAGGTGAAGAAGGGGATCATCGAACAGATCTTGACCTATCCGTTCACGCTCATCGGAAGTTTCCTCCAGGAGATGGGCGTCATCCCGGCGCCGACGCCGCCGAAAAAACAGGAAGACCCCTTCGGCCGCGTCATGAAGCTCACGCCGGGAGAGCGCAAAGTTCTGGAAGCCGTGGAGAACAAGATTTCGAAGATCGTCTTCCTGTGCAAAATCCGGTTTATCTACGTCGCGAAACGGGAGGTCATGAAGAAGTCCCGCATCATCGGTCCGTTCGTCGGCGGCATCAAGCAGTTCAACACGAACGACATGCAGGCGCTCAAGCCGGAAAGCAAGCGCGTGGGCGTCAACAGCACGTTGTGGTTTTTCAAGGACCAGCGGAACGGTAAGCGCAAAACGCGCCTCATGCGCGCCTATCGCGCGCGGTCGAACTGGGTCGGCATCCCGGCGTTCCACTTGAGCATCGAGGAGTTGGCGAGCTTGTGGCATTTCCCCATCACCGTGCAAACAAAGGCTCCGCAACTCCAACGCACGGAAGCAAAGCGCTCCGAACCGCCGATAAACCTTCCGTTCGGGTAGCTAATAGCCTGCCAGCCACCGCTTCCCCCATGCCCATCCCATACAACCACGACCACGAAAACGAAATCAGCCTGTTCGCGCAGGTGAATTTTCGGAACCAATTCCGTCGGTTCGGCATCAAAACGGAAGACCGTCGCCGGCACATGTACGTCATGGGGAAGACCGGGATGGGAAAGACGACCCTCCTCGAAAACATGGTGCTGTCGGACATCCTGGCCGGGCACGGCGTTTGTTTCATCGACCCGCACGGCGACACCGCCGAACGGCTGCTCGATTACATCCCCTCGCATCGGATCAACGACGTGGTGTACTTCAACCCGGCGGACCAGGATTTTCCCGTCGGGTTCAACATCCTCGAGGTCGAGCGCGAGGAACAGAAGCACCTTGTCGCCTCCGGACTCATGGGAGTGTTCAAAAAAATCTGGCCGGACGTGTGGAGTCCGCGCATGGAGTACATTTTGCTGAACTGCGTCCTGGCGCTCCTCGATTACCCGGGCTCGACGCTGCTCGGGATCAGCCGTCTGCTCGTGGACCAGGAATACCGCAAGCGGGTCGTGGTGAAGATCCAAAATCCCATCGTAAAGACTTTCTGGGTGACGGAGTTCGCGTCCTGGTCGGAAAAATACGCCACGGAAGCGATCGCCCCGATCCTGAACAAGGTCGGCCAGTTCCTGTCTGCGTCCATCATCCGCAACATCGTCGCGCAGGTGAAATCCACCATCAACCCGCGGCAGATCATGGACGAAGGTAAAATTTTCATCGTCAACCTTTCCAAAGGGAAGATCGGCGAGGACAACATGCGGCTGCTCGGCGGGATGGTGATCACGAAACTCCAGCTCGCCGCCATGGAGCGCGTGGACATCAAGAACGAGGAAGAACGGAGGGATTTTTACCTCTTCGTCGACGAGTTCCAGAATTTTGCCAACGAGTCGTTCGCGAGCATCCTCTCGGAAGCGCGAAAATACCGGCTGAACCTGATCATCGCCCACCAGTTCATCGGGCAGCTCACGGCAAAAGGGGACATGCTGGTCCGCGACGCGATTTTCGGCAACGTCGGAACCATCATCGTCATGCGGATCGGCGGCGAAGACGCGGTGTTTTTGGAAAACGAGTTCACGCCGACGTTCACCCCGGAGGACATGGTGAACCTTCCGAAGTACCAGATGTACCTCAAGCTCATGGTGGATGGGGTCGCGACGGCGCCGTTTTCCGCGACCGCGCTTCCGCCCATCGGCAACCGGACGGGGAGCGAGCAGAAAGTGATCGCGGTGTCCCGCGAACGGTACGCGCAGCCGCGGGCGGTCATCGAGGAGAAGGTGCTGCGCTGGAGCGGAATGGAGACCGCCGGCGCGGAACAGGAACTGACGTATCCGTCCATCCGGACGGCGGAAGAGCGCGAGCTCGGAGAAGAGCTTGGGGTTGCGGAAACCGCAGCGGCCGGACGAACGCCAACGGCTCCGGAGGGGGAAGAATTCCTTCGGATCAGCCCGGAGCGGATGAAGGCGCTCGTCAAGCCGAAGTCGAAGAAAGAAAAACCGATGTTTTCGCACACCTGCTCGCGGTGCGGGAAGACCTGGGAAATGCCGGTCCAGCTCGATCCGACGCGTCCGATGTTCTGTTCAGAATGCCTGCCGCTCGCGCGCGAGGAGCGGAAGGTGAAAAAAACCGTGCTCAAGTCCGCTTTCGAAGCATCCGTGTCCGGGAAACCGGCGGAGGGGATCGTGATCGAATCGGCCGGGTCGACGAATGAACGGGACGCGGAAGCGCTCGCGCCCATGATGGAGGGAAAGGGACGTCCGGCCGGCCGGCGCGGCCGCGGCGGGGGTCCGCCAAACCGTCCGCGGATCGTCGGAGACGCGAAGCGATTTTCCGGGCCTCCATCGCCGCCGCCGACCGCGGCGGCAGAGCGCCCGGCCCGCGCGGTGAGCCTGCTTGCGGAACTCGAACGCGCCAAGGGGAAACGAATCGAGACGGACAAGAAGAAATTGGAAGACGCGCGCAGTTCGACGGTGTTCAAGCCGGCCGCGAGTTCCGTCAACCACGTCACGACGGGTCCCAAGCCCATCGCGCCCGGGCAACGAGTGACGTTTGAATAATTCAGCTTCTCACTCCTTTTTTTCTTCCCCTATGGCTGAACGCATCACCTTTAAGACGACCGACGGCGTTGAGATCGTCGGGGATTGGGTCACGGCGCCCACCACCTTCGGTGCAGTCGTTTTGCTGCACATGATGCCGCTCGATCGGACGTCCTGGAGGGCCTTCCAGCAGGCGCTTTCTGACCGCGGTCTCGCCTCGCTCGCCATCGATTTGCGCGGGCACGGCGAGAGCCTCGAAAGTTCCGAAAGCGGCAAGCTGGATTACACGACCTTTTCGGACGAGGAGCACCAGTCGTCCCTCCTTGACGCCATCGGGGCGTTCGACTGGATCCGCCGCCGCGGGTTCGAACCCACCCGGATCTCCGCGTGCGGCGCGTCCATCGGCGCGAACCTGGCCGTGCAGCTCCTGTTGGAACAGCCCCAAATGTCCGGTGCGGCGCTCCTGTCCCCCGGAAGCAACTACCACGGAACGAACGCCGTGTCGGACGCCGCGTCGGTGCTCGACCATCAGGGGATCTGGATCGCGGCATCCGAAGGGGACGACCAGGAATCGTTCGAAGCCGCGCAGGCCGTGTCGGACGCCGCGTCATCCACACGGAAGACCATGGTTCCGCTCAAAAACGCCGGCCACGGGACCGCGATGCTCCAGTCCCATCCGGAGCTGGTTGCGAATCTTGCGGACTGGCTCAAGGAAACCATCCAGGGGTGACGCAAGACTTATGCCGCGACGTCTCCTGCTTCTCTGCATGCCGGCGCTGTTTTTTCCGCTGCAGACGCTCGCGGCGACGTCCACCCCCGACGTCCCCTCGGCGACGTCCACATACGCGCGCCGGGACGGCGAGTTTTCCGCCGCCCTCGTGATGGACGCACGGACGAAGAAGGTCCTCTATGCCTATCAGGCAGACCTCGCCTGGCCGGCGGCGTCGCTCACCAAGCTCATGGGCGCGCTCGTCTTTCTGGATTACCGTCCGTCCTGGAACACCATCGTCTCCATCAAGAAACAGGACGAGGTCGGCGGCGGACGCCTGCGCGTGAACTCGGGCGCGACGATGTCCGTCCGTGACATGCTTTACTCGAGCATCACCGCGAGCGCGAACAACGCCGCGACGGCGCTCGCGCGGATCACGCTCGGGCGGACAGCGTTTGTGCGCGCGATGAACCGGAAAGCGGCCAAGCTTGGGCTCGCGGAGACGCATTTCGTGGACCCGTCCGGCATCAGCCCGAAAAACGTCACGACCGCCCGCGACATGGCTAAGCTGGCGCTCGCGGCGTTTTCGGTCGACGCGATCCGACGTCCGGCGACGACCGCGTCCTACCGGTTCAAGATCCGGAATACCGGCGAGGTGAAGACGCTCAAAAGCACGAACGACCTCCTGATCGCAGAGGCGTACGACGACGTGTTCGTGACCGGAGGGAAAACCGGGTTTTTATACGAGTCCGCGTACAACCTCGCGGTGCGCCTGAAACCGCTCGATCCGGCCAAAAAGCTTCCAAACCTCCTCGTGGTGGTGTTCGGATCGCAGACGCGCGAATCGTCATTCGAGAGCGCCCGCTCCCTTGCCACATGGGCCTGGAACGGGTATACGTCCTCTCAATGAACGTCGACCTCCTTGCCAACACGCTGGCCGAATTGAACCAACCCGCCTTCCGCTTGGCGCAGGCTAAACGGGCGTTTTTTGTCGAGCTCCTCGGGTCCTGGGCGGAGGTGACCCCGTTTCCAAAACCGCTTCGGGAGCAGCTGGCCGAACGCGTCCCGTGGTCGAGTCTCACGCCGGTGCAGACGGTGGAAAGCTCCCGCGGCGACACCGTGAAGACGTTGTTCTCCACCGCGGACCTTCCCGGCCGGCAGGCGGGTGGAAATAAAATCGAAGCCGTGCTGATGCGCCACGAAGGCGGACGGAATACGGTTTGCATCTCATCGCAAATAGGCTGCGCCATGGCCTGCGCGTTTTGCGCCACCGGGACCATGGGATGGAAGCGCAACCTCACGGCCGAGGAGATGGTCGACCAGGTGCTGCATTTCTCCCGCCGGCTGAAGGGAAAAGCCGCTCATGTGACGAACGTGGTGTTCATGGGGATGGGGGAACCGCTCAACAACTACGACGAGGTCATGAAGGCGGTGCGGATTCTGAACGATCCCGACGGCATCTGCCTCGGCGCGCGCCACATTACGATCTCGACCTGCGGGCTCGTCCCCGGCATCCGCCGTCTCGCCAAAGAGCCCATCCAGATCAATCTCGCCATTTCGCTCCATTCCGCGATTGATGCGACGCGGAGCGACATCATGCCGGTCAACAAGGCCTTCCCGGTCAGGAAGCTTATGGAGGCGGTGGACGAATACGCCGAGCGGACCAACCGGAAAGTGTTTTTCGAATACCTCCTGCTCAAGGGCGTGAACGATACGAAGGAGGAGGCCGAAGCGCTCGTGAACCTGCTCGGCCACAACAAGCGGCTCTATCATGTGAACCTGATCAAGTATCATGACACGGACATGTTCGATGCCACGGACCGCGAGGCGCGTGTGAGGTTCATGCACTGGCTGCAGCGTCGCGGCATGCCGGTGACGCACCGCATCTCGTTCGGCGAGGACATCGACGCGGCGTGCGGGCAACTTGCCGTGAACGACGCCGCCGGTATGCTTGCGCAGGGCAAGCTCGCCGTCCGCGCCAATCGGAAGACCAAGCCCGCGTCCGCCGCGGCGCTTGAAGTCCGCGAACGTCAGCGCGCCCGTTCATGAGCCCTCCACGGAACAAGCCCGCCGTCCTTGTCGGGATGTCCGGCGGGGTGGATTCCAGCGTGACGGCGGCGATCCTGAAACGCCGGGGGTTCAACGTGGTCGGGGGGTTCATCAAGAACTGGTCGGACTCGAAGGATCTCTGGACCGGAGAATGCAACTGGCGCGGGGAGCGCCGGGACGCCATCCGCGTGGCGGCGCAGCTGGGAATCCCGGTCCTGACGTTTGATTTTGAGACGGAATACCGCCGCCGCGTGCTCAAGGATTTTTTTTCCTGTTATGAAGCCGGCGGCACGCCGAACCCGGATGTCCTCTGCAACGAGATGATTAAGTTCGGTCTGTTTTTCGAGGCGGCGAAGGACCTCCGGATGGATTTCGTCGCGACGGGGCATTACGCAAGGATCCGGCGGGATCCGGACGGCGTGGCGCATCTGCGTCGCGGGTCGGATCCGGAGAAGGACCAGTCGTACTTTTTGTATCGGGTCCCGCAGGACGCGCTCAAACAGACCCTGTTTCCCATCGGGCATCTCCGGAAAGCAGCGGTCCGGTCGCTGGCAAAACAATGGAAACTGCCCGTTGCCGCGAAACCGGACAGCCAGGGGATCTGCTTCGTGGGAAAATTAGATCTCGCGGAATTTTTGCGGAAAAAAATTCCGTCGCGTCCGGGCCGCATCGTGAATCCGGACGGAGACCCGCTCGGCCGCCACGACGGCCTCGACCAATACACGATCGGTCAGCGCGCCGGAATCCGCGTGAGCCGCGGCGGGAAAGCGTGGTACGTGGCCGGAAAAGACCTGAAGCGCAACGAACTCCTCGTCGTGCCGAGCGACGATCATCCGTTGCTCTATCGAACCTCGGCGGTCCTGCACGACCTCCGGTGGACGCGTGGCGCGGCGCCAACGATGCCGCTCCGCGGAGACGTCCAGGTCCGATACCGGCAGCCGCCGGTTCGCGCCGTCCTGACACCGGGAACGAAAAAAGGGACCGTCCATGTCGAATTCGACGCACCAGTGAAGGCGGTCGCGGCCGGGCAATCCGCCGTGATCTATCGGGGGAAGGAGTGCCTTGGCGGCGGGGTTATCGGGTAGTACACTCCCGCCATGTCGGAGCGGTCCATACGGGTTGAGTGGATTTCCCTCGTCTACCTGGCTTTTTTCGTGCTCGCGGTGCTTTCACCGTCGCTCGTCCGCAGCAACTGGTTCGGGATCGAGGAACGCCACGTGGAAGAAGTGCTGATCTTCTTGTTCGGGATCGTCGGACTTTCCATCTTCTCAACCTACCAGCGCATCATGGAACGGCATGAGCGAGAGCACGAGGACGCGAAGAACGAATACGACCGTGCGAAGCGGGAACTCGTGGAGTCCTACAAATACATCGGCGCCATCAACCGCCAGATCGACGTGCTGAAGCGCGTTGCGAACCAGACGTCGCTCTCCATCGTGGAAAGCGACCATCTGGCGAAGGACCTCCTGACCACGCTCGTCTCGAGCGCGGCCGCGAGCGTCGGGGCGCGTTCCGCGTTCCTCCGGTGCATCGAGCAGGACAAACTGCGGACGGAATACGAAGTCCACCATGCCGCGGACGGCGAAACGGCGGTGAAGATTTCCAATAAGGACCTGGTCAGCATCCATGCGACGGGCCGGTCGCACGCCGCGGTGCGGTCCGAGGACGGGCGCGAAATCCTCGTCGTGCCGTCGGATCGGCAGGGGACGCGGCTCAAGGCGTATCTCATCATCGGGATGCCCGAAGGTGGGGAGTCGCACGTCGACCCTTCGCTCTTGAAAGTTTTCGTCAATCAGGCAGAGTTATTGCGTCACGCGCTGAACCGACCCGCGAAATCGGGCACGACCCCGATCGAGCTCGTCCATGAGGCCGAACGACAGGCGATCGGCGTCGTCCGGAGCGAATAGACCAACAGAGTTTCCATGACCCTGAACCAACTGCGGCAGTCATTCCTGGATTTTTTCCGGGAGAAGGGGCACGCCATCATCCCGTCCGCGTCGCTTGTCCCGGAAAACGACCCCACGGTGCTGTTCACGACCGCGGGGATGCATCCGCTTGTCCCGTATCTCATCGGAGAGAAGCACCCGATGGGGACGCGCCTCGCCAACGCGCAAAAATGCCTGCGGACGGACGATATCGACGAGGTCGGCGACAACCGGCACCTGACGTTTTTCGAGATGCTCGGCAATTGGTCGCTCGGCGACTACTTCAAACCGGAGGCGATCGGATGGTCGTTCGAGTTCCTGACCTCGCCGCGGTGGCTCGGACTCGATCCGGAGCGGTTGTTCGTAACCGTCTTCGCGGGCGATGCGGATGCGCCGAAAGACGACGAGTCCGTCGGGATCTGGCAATCGCAATTCGAGGTCGCGGGCATCGCGGCGGAAGAGGGCGCGGTCGGAACGGATGCGCCGGCGGACGGACCGAACGGCCCCCGCATCTACGCCTACCCGAAAAAACAGAATTGGTGGGGTCCGGCGGGGCAAACCGGCCCCTGCGGCCCGGACACGGAGATGTTTTTCGATACGCGAACGCCTCACGATCCCGTTTCCGGCCCGGCGTGCCACCCGAACTGCGACTGCGGGCGGTTCGTCGAGATCTGGAACGACGTGTTCATGGAGTATGAGAAAGTCGGTAGCCCCTCGATCGGCTCCGGGACGAAATTTGTCCCGTTGAAACAAAAAAACGTGGACACCGGCATGGGGCTCGAGCGCATGGCCGCGGTCATGCAAGGGGTCCCGACCGTGTTCGATATTCAGGAAATGAAGGTGATCGCCGACGCGATCCAGCGTCTCATTCCTCCCGGCCCGCCCGCCGCTTCGACCGCGTCTCTTCGCATCATCGCCGACCACCTGCGCGCGGCCGTGTTCGTTATCGGAGATCCTCGCGGGGTCGCGCCGTCGAACGTCGGGCAGGGGTATATCGTCCGACGGCTGCTCCGACGCGCCATCCGCGAGGGACGCCGCCTGGGCATTCCAGGGACGTTCATCGCCGATGTGGCCGCGGTCATCATCGGCCAATACGGAGAGGCGTACCGGGAGCTGGAAACGAACCGCGGCCGAATCATCGAGGAGCTCGAACGGGAAGAGGAAAAGTTCGGCAAAACGCTCGAACGCGGTCTGAAGGAATTCGAAAAAATGAGCCGCGACAGGACCATTTCCGGCGCCGAAGCGTTCGACCTGTTCCAGACCTACGGGTTTCCGCTCGAGCTCACCCAGGAGCTGATCGGCGAGCGCGGCGGAAACCTTGACGTGGCCGCGTTCCGCGAGGAATTCCGCAAACACCAGGAGCTGTCACGTGGAGCCGCCGGCGTGTTCAAAGGCGGGCTAGCGGACCACTCCGCGGAAACGACGCGGCTGCACACGGCGACGCACCTGCTGCATCGCGCGTTGAAGAACGTGCTGGGCGATCATGTGGAGCAAAAGGGGAGCAACATCACGGCGGAACGGCTGCGATTCGACTTTTCGCACCCGTCGAAATTGACGCCGGAGGAGTTCGCGAAGGTCGAAGGGATGGTGAACGACGCGATCCGCCAGGACTTGCCCGTCCGGTTTGAGGAAATGACCGTCGAAGAGGCGAAGGAACGCGGCGCCATTGGCCTGTTCGAAGAAAAGTACGGGGAGAAGATAAAAGTGTACTTCATCGGGGATGAGAAGAACGATTTTTCGAAGGAAATCTGCGGCGGGCCGCACGTCGTGCATACGGGCGAATTGGGGTCGTTCACGATCCTGAAGGAAGAGGCGGTCGCAGCGGGCGTACGGCGGATCAAAGCGACGGTTTCCGGAACGCGGGATTGACGACCGGTCGAGCCGCACGGTACAACGACCGAGCTCATTGAGAGGAGGCACGGATGACGTCCACGTTTGCTGCGCGCGCGGTTCTCGTACACGCGCTTCTGTCGGGCTGCGCATTCGCGCCGCCTCGGCCGCCGGACGCGGCGCCGAAACCGTTCGTCGAATGTACGCCGACCATCACGATCGCGCCGGTTCCGCAGCCGGAGAGCGAGATCCCGACGGTCCGGATCAACCAGGCGGACTGTCTCGCTTGGCACCCGTCGCTCGAATCCGGCAAGCTGCTTGCCGTCTCGCGCGCCGGGGAGTTCCTCGCGATTTTCCCGATCCGCGCAGATCGGGGGTCGTACGGCGAGGCCAGGCGTCTCATCGTCGAGCACGGCGAACCCATCTCGGCGTCGTTCCTTCCTCCGGGATGGATGATCTTCTGTCCGCGGCCGAAACCGATCGTCGAACCGTTGACGCCGTATCTCTTCTGACGCCCCCCTCGGCGTTTTTTGTTGACGCACACCCGTCTCTCCTGTAACCTTTCGTCTAAGGAATGATAAAAAACGACGCAATATATGGCTGAAGCCGCCCACGGAACCGGGAAGGATTTTTTAGTTGTCAAAGGCGTGGTCGAAGAGAATTTGCCCGGGGCGACGTTCAAGGTCCGTTTGGAGAACGGACACGCGATTTTGTGTCATTTATCAGGAAAATTGAGGATGAACCGCATTCGGATTACCCCCGGAGATGAGGTTCAGGTCGAAATGACCCCCTATGATTTGACAAAGGGGCGTATTATCTATAGATTATAGCGCACTTATGAAAGTGCGCGCCTCTGTCAAATCCATGTGCCGCGACTGCCAGGTCGTGCGCCGGAAGGGGCGCGTGGTGGTGATTTGCAAGAAAAATCCTAAGCATAAACAACGGCAAGGATGAGGCGAGTTCACAAACTCAATTCCCCCGGCTGAATTGTCCAACACCTATGGCCCGCATCGCAGGCGTCACCCTCCCATCCCAAAAGCGCATTGATGTCGCGTTGACGTACATCTACGGCATCGGCACGACGACCGCGACGAAGATTCTCGCGGAGTCCGGCGTGCCGGCGACGGTCCGCGTGAAGGACCTCACGGACGCTCAGGCGAACAAGATCCGCGAGCTCGTGGAGAAGCAGCATCGCGTCGAAGGGGAATTGCGTCGCGAAGTTTTGGGGAACATCAAGCGCCTGAAGGAGATCGGGGCGTACCGTGGCGTGCGACACATCAAGAGCCTTCCGGTCCGGGGGCAGCGGACGAAGACGAATTCCCGCACCGTCCGCGGCAATGTCCGGCGCACGATGGGATCCGGGAAACGGAAACTCGAAAAGACCTAAACGATGGATATGGAGTTGGACACCCAGCAACAGGCGGTTGAGACCCCCGCCGCCCCGGAAACCGGAGCGGCGAAGAAGGCGTCGAAAACCGCAAAGCCGCGACGGAAAGCCGCGAAAGCCCAAAAGCAGGTCTCGCACGGGAAGGCGTACGTGCAGGCGACGTACAACAACACCATCGTGACGCTCACGGACCTGAACGGGAATGTGTTGAGCTGGTCGAGCGCCGGGTCGTCCGGCTTCAAGGGTCCGAAGAAAGCGACCCCCTATGCCGCCTCCCTTGTGGTTCGCAACGCCGTGGAAAAGGCCGCCGCGTACGGGCTGCGCGAAGTGAGCCTGTTCATTTCCGGCGTCGGACAGGGCCGCGAAGGGGCGATCCGAGCGTTCCACGCGCAGAATATCGGCGTGCTTTCCATCAAGGACGTGACGCCGATCCCACATAACGGATGCCGTCCCCCCCGGCCGCGCCGCGTCTAACCATATGAAGACCCTGAAGATCACGTGCAAAATGTGCCGCCGCGAAGGCGTGTCCTTGTGCGGACGCGAAAAGTGCGCCGTGAAGCGCCGACCGTATCCGCCGGGGGTCCATGGCCCGAAAGGGTCCGGCCGCCAGACGGACTATGCGAAGCAGCTGCGCGAGAAGCAGAAGGCGAAGCGCTTGTACGGTGTGAACGAGCAGCAGTTCCGCAATTACTTTAAGAAAGCGCTCAACATGAAAGGGGATTCCGGCGAAAACCTGATGCGCCTCTTGGAGATGCGGCTCGACAACGCCGTGTACCGCGCCGGATTCGCGAAAAGCCGGCCGATGGCGCGCCAGGCCGTGTCCCACGCCCACGTCTCGGTCAACGGCAAAAGGGTAGACATCGCCTCGTACATGGTGAAGTCGGGGGACGTCATCCAGATCCGCGAACAGAAACGGCAGAAGGGGCTTTGGAAGACGCTCGCGGACGATCTCCAAAAGAAAGAAGGGCCGTCGTGGATCAGCGTGAATGCGGACGCGCTGGAAGCGAAGGTCACCAGCCAGCCGGCGGCGCAGGATATGCTCCAGCCGTTCGACGCCAAGCTCATCATCGAATTTTATTCCCGCTAAGGTGCCTTTTTCACCTATGGAGTCCATCCTTCTCCCGTCTAAGATCCGTTTCTCCAAAGGGGAGCGGCCGCATGAGGGGGTCCTCACGGTCGAACCCTGCACACAGGGGTACGGGACGACGCTCGGCAACGCCCTGCGCCGCGTGTTGCTGTCCTCGCTGCCCGGCGCGGCGGTGACGGCGGTGAAGATCAAGGGGGTCGACCATGAATTTTCGACCATTCCGCACGTGAAGGAGGACGCGCTCGAAATTATTTTGAACCTGAAGACGCTCCGCCTGAAGCTCCACGCGGAAGAGCCGGTGAAGCTCACCCTGTCCGTCAAGGGCGAGAAGGCGGTCACCGCCAAGGATTTTTCGAAGAACGCGGACGTCGAGATCGTGAACGGGGATCTCGTCCTCGCGACCCTCACCGACAAGGCCGCATCGCTTGAAATGGAAATCACCGTGGGGCCCGGGCGCGGCTATAAGTCCACGGAGGAGCGCGCAAAGGAAAAACTGGAACTGGGCACGATCGCGATTGACGCGCTCTACAGCCCGGTGCTGAACGTCTCGTACAAAGTGATGGCGACGCGCGTCGGCGAACGGACGGACTACGACAAGCTCGTGCTCCACATCGAGACGGACGGGACGGTGGATCCGCTGGACGCCTGCACGCAGGCGGTCGCGATTTTGCTCGACCACTTCCAGCTCCTGAATAACCTGACGTATGAGGCATCGGAATAAGGGAAAGGTGTTCGGCCGCGAAAAAGGGCCGCGGGACGCGATGCTCCGGAATCTGGCGCAGTCGGTGATTTTGTATGAGCGCGTGAACACCACGCTTCCGAAGGCGAAGGCCGTGCGGTCGATGGTGGAAAAACTGATCACGACCGGTCGCGAGAAAACGCTCACGTCCCGTCGGAAATTGGCGCGCGTCCTGACCGTCGAGTCCGCCGTCAACAAGGTGCTGGAAGAACTGGGACCCCGGTATGCGGCGCGGCCGGGCGGGTATACGCGTATCATCAAGCTCGGACGCCGGGAGGGCGACGGCGCGGACATCGCGCAGCTTCAACTCATTAAAGACTAGCTACGGTCTACCGTCTACGGTCTATTGTCTATACGTATGTCGTGGAACAAGAAACGGGGGATGCCGAAGGTGGAGCGTACGGTCCACGAGATCGACGCGGCCGGGAAGGTCGTGGGTCGTCTGGCGACGGACATCGCGAAGCTGCTCATGGGGAAGCATAAGCCGACCATGGTTCCGCATATCGACGCGGGAGATATCGTCAAAGTGATGAACGCGGCGAAGATCGTTTTCACCGGAAAGAAGTGGGAGCAGAAAAAGCACTTTCGGAGTTCAAACCGACCCGGCGGCATCACGGCGACGCCGGTTTCCGTGCTTCGAGAGACGAACCCCGGAGAGATTCTCCGGCATGCCGTGAAGTACATGCTTCCGAAGAACCGCACGCAATCCGAACGGCTCAAACGATTGATTATCGTGAAATAACTATGACTCCGACACCCAAAAAGACCGCTGCCAAACCGAAAGCCGCGAAGGCCGCGCCGAAGAAAACAACGAAGAAAGCTCCGGCAAGCGATGTGACGGTCGTTGCGGAGTCCGAGAACATGGCTGCGGCGGAAAACGCGAAAGGCGGATCGTTCATCCCGGCCCTCGGCCGCCGGAAGACCTCCATTGCGCGCGTTCGGCTGATCAAGAACGGAAAGGGGATCATTACGGTGAACGGGCGCGAGATGGAAAAATATTTCTCCACGTACGAACTCCGCGATGACGTGGTAAGCCCGCTTCGGGCCGTCGGGCAGGAGACGACGCTCGACGTGAGCGCTCTCGTGAGCGGAGGCGGAATCCGCGGTCAGGCGCAGGCCATCCGGCTCGCCGTCGCCCGCGCGCTAACGGAATTGAACCCGACGTTCCGCGTTGCGCTGAAGAAGTTGGGATACCTGACCCGCGATCCGCGGAAGCGCGAGCGGAAGAAATTCGGCCGCAAAAGCGCCCGCCGCAGTCCGCAGTGGAGCAAGCGGTAAGAAGCAAAAACGTGCGCACATGCGCACGTTTTGCTACCCTTTACGCATGTCCTCCGGAGCGACGATCGCGAAAAATGCCGTCTGGCTCATGGTCGCTACGGCGGCGCAAAAGCTCGTCGCGTTCATCGCCTTCACCGTCGTCGCGCGTCTGATTGGACGGGAACTGACGGGCGTCTTTTTTTATAGCGTTTCCATCACGTCCATCTTCGTGATTTTCATGGATCTCGGGATGACGCCGGTCGTGATCCGTTCGCTCGCCGGAAATCGCGAGGACGCTCCGCGACTCCTTGGCGCGGCGCTCCGCGCGAAACTCTTGCTCGCACCGTTCGCCATCGCCGCCGCGCTGCTCTACGCCGCCCTGTTCGGCGCCGATCGCCAGACGCTCGCGACGGTCGCCGTCGCATGTCTCGTGATGACCGCGGACACGTTTCATCTTGCGCTCTACGGCGCCATGCGCGGCCGACAAAATCTCCGGCCCGAAGCGTTCGGGATGTTCATCGGCCAGATCCTCACGGCGATAACTTCCGTCGCTGCGGCGTTTCTCGGGTATGGCCCCGTGGGTCTCGCCGTCGCGCTGCTTGTCGGCAGCGTGTGGAATGTCGGATGGAGCGCGGTGCAGTCGCGGCGTTTCCGGGTCGCGATCTCACGGCCGCGACGCGCGGACCTCCGACGGCTCGCGAAGGAAGCGTTGCCGTTCGGCATCGCTGGCATCGCCGTGAAAGTCTATTCCTATGTCGACAGTTTGTTCCTGCAGCAATTTCACGGATCCTCAGCGGTCGGCGTATACGCCGTCGCGTACAAGCTCACCTACGCGCTCCAGTTTCTTCCGCTCACGTTCACGGCTGCGCTCTACCCGGCGCTCGCGTCGCTCTTCGCCGCCAAACGAGAAGCCGAAATGCGGAACACCTTTTTCGGATCCTTGCGCATCATGGCGGCCGTCGGATTTCCGTTGTCAGCCGGACTCTCCGCGCTGTCCCCGAGGCTGATCCCGTTGCTCTACGGGCAGGAATTCGTCGGTGCGATTCCGGCATTTTCGGTTTTGCCCTGGGTGCTCCTCCCGATCTTTCTCGATTTCCCTATCGGATCGCTTCTGAATGCCTCGCACCGCGCGCATCTGAAAACGACCGCGATGGTGGCAACGATGGTGTTAAACATCGCGGCCAACGCGGTGCTTGTTCCCGCCTACGGTCCGCTCGGCGCGGCATGGGCGGGTGTCGTGAGTTTCTGGGCACTCTACGCCATCGGTGTATGGTTTACGCGCGAACTCGTCGGCGGCGTTCGCCGTTTCGTATGGCTCACCGCACGCGCGTTCGTCGCGGCCGGTTTGTCATGGGTCGCATGGCGCATGATCGGCGATCGTATGGATATTCAGGCCGCGATCGTCTTCGGAGGCGCGGTTGCCGTGCTCCTGGCGTTCGTGCTCAAATTGGTTTTGGTCGAGGACGTCTTCAAGGTAATTCGCCGGTTGCGGCGCGTGGAGCCGTCCATCGAACCGCTGCATGAGTAATCCATCCATCGTCCTCGTGACGCTTGAGTACCCGCCCGATATCGGCGGGATTGCGACGTATCTGAGATCGCTGGTCGAGGCATCGGCAGGAGGGATCGAGGCCGTCGACGCCAAGAAATTTTTCCGAAGCAGCTGGCCCCGGTGGTGGCCGATGGTGAAGTCCATTACGTCCATCAGGTCGATCGTGTTGGTCAGTCATATATTGCCGGTTGGTACTGCCGCGTGGATTTCACGGATGATCGGGGGTCCGGAGTATGCCATCATCGTCCACGGGACGGATGTTCGTCGGGCCAACACGCCATGGAAACGCTGGTTGGTTCGACGGATTTGCGCGAGGGCGCGTGCGCTCGTCGCGAACAGCGAAGCGACGAAACGCGAATTGTTGTCTCTCGTGCCTCAAGAAACAGTGCATGTCGTGACCCCCGGCGTGTCGGGAGATCCGCATCCGTCCCGTATCGACGCACGGCGGGGACTGGGTCTCGACACGGACGAGCCGGTCGTTCTTTCTGTTTCGCGGCTTGTTCCACGGAAGGGGCTGGACTTTTCTCTCCGCGCCATATCGCGGATCCAGACGCGTCGTCCGGTCCGGTACATCGTGATCGGGGACGGGCCGGATCGCGAACGACTTGAAAAGGTGGCGGCGGAATGTCGCGCGTCTGTCACATGGATCCGAAATGCGACGGATGAAGAGAAACGACGATGGTACGCGGCAGCGGACGTGTTTCTCCTCCCGGCGCGGGATGAGGGAGACGACGTCGAAGGGTTCGGGATCGTCTATCTTGAATCGGCAATGGCCGGAGTTCCGAGCGTGGCCGGCCGGAGCGGGGGAGCCGTCGAGGCCGTCAGGCACGAGAACACCGGTCTCGCGGTGAACCCGGACAGCATCCAGGAGATTGCCGAATCCGTCGAAAAACTGCTAAAAGACAGCGAGCTTCGCCGCGGAATGGGGGAGAACGCAAGACGCCGAGTCCTGTCGGAATTCCAATGGAAAGACCGATGGGAGAAACTGAAGCGGATTTTGAATCCGTAAAATCATTGCTCCTGTCCACCGTCCATGCCGCCTATTTCGGTCATCATCCCCTGCTTTAATCATGCATACGTTTTACGACGCACGTTTGAGGGTTTGGCGACCCAAACGGTTAAACCCCAAGAAGTTATCGTTGTTGACGATGGATCGGTTGATCAACCCGCCGCGATCATTTTTTCTTTTTCAAATCGGTTGCCGTTGTCGTTTATTCGGTTGGAAAAAAATTGCGGTGCTCCGCGCGCGAGGAATCTGGGGGCCGCACAGTCGCATGGGGAATATCTCCTTTTTTTGGACGCCGATGCAGAACTCGTGCCGGACGCGCTCGAAACATTCGCTCGTGCGCTCACAGAGCATCCGGACGCTGCATTTGCGTATTCAAACTTTTTCTGGGGAGCGAAACGGTTTCGCGGACGGCCGTTCGACGCGGAGGAATTGCGGCGGCGGAATTTCATCCATACGTCCTCGCTGATCCGGCGCGAGGCGTTTCCGGGATTCGATGAAACACTTCACAAGTTTCAGGACTGGGATTTGTGGTTGACGATGGCCGAGCGAGGCTCAAAGGGAACTTGGATCGACCGTGAGTTGTATCGGATCGAGCCGCGGCGACAGGGGATGAGCAAATGGTTGCCGAGAATCGCCTATGTGATCCCTTGGCAACGGCTTGGTTTTGTGCCAAAAGAGATAGCGAATTATCGCGAAGCTGAACGTGTTGTAAGACAGAAGCATCGAATAGTTTAGCTACCGTCTACCGTCTATCTCATGAAAGACTTCCGCATTGTCATCGTCTCCTGGAATGTCGAGAGACTTCTCGAGCGATGTTTGAAATCTTTGCCCGAGGCGTGTGATGGATTGGATTGGGACGTCGTGGTTGTAGATAACGCTTCGTCCGACGAGAGCGCAAAAAAGGCCGAGGGGCTCATGAGCGAATGGGCAAATGGGCATGTGATCATAAATCCAGAAAATCGAGGGTTCGCGAAAGCCTGCAATCAGGGGATCGATGGGTATAACGCGCGGTACGTATTGCTTTTAAATCCAGATACCGAATGTCCACCTGGATCGCTTTTTCATTTCATCAACGCCGCCGACTCCACAGATAGGCGGACGTCCGACGTCCGACATTCGGCGGACGTCGGACGTCCGACAGGGATACTTGGGCCACGGCTTGTAGAAACGGACGGGAAACATCAACCGAGCGTCCGCGGTTTTCCCAACGTCTGGAATCAGATGGGGATTTTGTTGAAACTGCATCATGTCTTGCCGTGGTTCTTCCGGAAGTATTTCAACGGAAGCGAGCAAGTGATGGGCGCCTGTTTTTTGATCCGTCGCGAGCTTCTCGAGCAAATCGGCGGGTTGGATGAACGCTATTTCATCTGGTTTGAAGAAGTTGATTTTTGCAAACAAGCGAAAGCGCGCGGCTGGGAGGTGCGGTATGAACCGTCCGTCACGGTGATCCACCACGGCGGGCAATCATTTGCACAGGTCATGTCAGCTAAAAAGCAGGCGATGTTCAACGATAGTTTGAAAAAATATTTCAAGAAATGGCATCCGGGATGGCGGGCTTGGCTGATTTCTCTCGTATGCCCGGCTGCATTGCTGGAGACGAAAATTATTGGAATTGTCTCTTCCAATATAGTTCTCGCATGGGTTCTCGGGATCGCGCTATTCGAGCTCGTATCGCTTGCCACGGTGTTCAATCCGGTTCCGCGTGCCGTGGCCACGGTCGCGGTTGGACTGACTGTTTTCATGGCGGCGATTCGTCGGCCATCGTTCGCGCTCGCCATGCTGCTTGTCGAACTCATGATCGGCTCAAAAGGCGCTTTACTCAAGATTCCGAATGGATGGGAGGTGGATGGTGGCATTTCCCTCCGGATCGTGATAACGGCCGCTTTTCTGCTCGGCTGGCTGTATCGGCGGACGTCGGACGTCCGCCGATACGTCCGACAATTGTCGGACGTCCGACGTCCGACAATTGGAGGTATTTCCAAGCCGTGGGTCGCTTTGGCGGCGTTATGTATGTGGGGGGTCATTCGAGGTTTCTGGCTAAAAAATCAGTTTCTCTTTCAAGATGCCAACGCCTGGGGATATCTTATTTTGCTGCTTCCGGTTCTCAATATTGCTCGGCGTGACTCAAAAAATCTTTTGCACTACACGACACAGGCGGCTATAGCAGCTCTTTTGTGGGTTCCCATCAAAACTCTGACCTTGCTTTATGTCTGGTCTCACGGCATCAAATCGCTCTCGCAGCCGCTGTATCTTTGGGTTCGGCGAACAGGCGTCGGCGAGGTTACTCTCGTGACCGGAAATTTATTCCGTGTGTTCATACAATCGCAGGTGTACGCGATCTTCGCTTTACTCTTTGCGGCGGCGTATGTTGCACGAAGCAAACGGGTGACGCGGAACGGGGGCCCCCCAGCGACCGGAGACCAGCAGGTCGAGGACGATGGGGGTGGGCCGCGGCAGGACCCGTCATTTTGGGTGATCCCTATCGCTTCCGCCGGTTCCCTCCTCATCAGTCTCTCCCGCAGTTTCTGGGTGGGGTTCATCTGCGGCATCGCTTGCTTCAAATTGCTTGCCTGGCGGGCGAAGTTCTCCTTCTCACAATTTTGGAGCGTGGGATGGAGATTCGGCGCCGGATTCTTCGCGGCTGTCGGCCTAATTTTCGCGGTCGTCGCGTTCCCGTATCCGCCTGTCGATGTCGGATCGCTGGCGACGCTGTTCGGTTCGCGCGGATCCGTTTCGGACGCGGCGGCTGAAACGCGATGGAGTCTTCTTCCCGCCGTCATCTACAAAATCAAACAAGCGCCGATCCTTGGTTCCGGCTTCGGCGCGACCATCACGTATCACTCGAAGGATCCTCGGATTCTCGCAAAAAATCCGTATGGCCTCTACACCACCTACGCGTTCGAGTGGGGCTGGCTGGAGCACTGGATCAAATTCGGGATTCTCGGTATTCCGGTGATGCTCTGGCTGCTCTGTTCCATCGTCCGACGTGCATGGAGATCCGACGGGCCGTGGTGGGTACGCACGGGATTCGTTGCATCCATCGTCTCACTGGGCGCGCTCCACGTTTTCACGCCATATCTGAACCATCCGCTCGGCTTCGGACTCCTGCTCGCGGCGGAAGGATGGATCGTGGCCACGAAGCGCGAATAGACGTATACTTTTTTCATGGCGTTTCAGGATTTTTTCGATGACATCGAGCGGATCACGGATAGGTATCGTTCGACCCTTTCGTCGATCGAGAGACGGCAGCATGAACGTATCCGCGAGATCGCGCATGCCGTCGAGGCGAAGGAGGTCGAGAAGATCCGCGAACGTTTGAAAAAGGCATATGGCGCCTGAAGGGATGGAAACCGCGTCATCGGCGTCGGCGACGATTGAGCACGTGGCCTCTCCGAAGATCGAAACGCCGGTGGAACGAGAATCATCCCCTGAGGCTGCCGGTGCGGAATTGCTGGTAAACCTGGAAGATCGAACGTCGGCGCTCGATACGCGTGCCGAGGAGATTGTCACGCAGGGGCGTGAACGGTTCGACATTGCGGCCGCATCCGAACTTCTTCCTTCCGAGGACGCCGCGCCGTTCAAGGCAGAGGCGGAAAAGGCGCAAGAGGAATTTGCACAGGAAGCCGCGGGGGCAAAACAGCAGACGAGATCAGAGATCGCGGGGACCGTCGGCAAATGGATGAAAGAAAGTCCGCTGCTCAAGACGGTCCTGATTTCGGCCGCGCTGCACGTCCCGTTTAGTCCCTACGGAAAGGAACTGATGGATTCGTTGAAGGATCACGGCGCCGAAGTTCCGGAAACCGTCCTTCGTCCGCAGGGATACGACAACATGCTCGAAACGGCAGATCGAAAGGCGAAGCGCGAAGAACGTGTAGATGCTGACGTCGTGAGTTCGTATAAGAAGGACATGCGCGAGCGCATGGAAAAGGGCGAGCCGGTCTCTTTTGAGGAACTGTACCTGGATTTGGAACGGCTGAACGGCGTTTCGCCGGAGAGAGTGGAGCGCGCCAAACAAGAGGCCCATGGACGGATCGAGCGATACTCACGCGAGATGGGCGAGGAGATCGATCCGGACGAACTTCGGTCGTTCGTTGGCGAGATGTACGGCGTGGACTCGAATTACGACTGGGGGCAGGCGTCGGTGGCTGAGTACTTCGAGAGCGGAAAACGGAACTGCGTCGCGATCGCCAAAGCCGAGGCGATCGTGCTCGAAGGGGTTATTCGGAATCTTCCGCCCGAAGCACGCCAGCGGTATGAAATAGGGATCAACAAGATGAAACAGCACGAAGTTGCCGCACTGACGATCCGCTCGAAGGACGGATCGTCGTTTCAGACGTTCATGCTGGAAGGTGGCGTCGCAACGCTCGAAGGAGCGCGCGAGACCGAGGGGACGAAAACCGTATCGCTCGACCTGCTGAAACAGGGGATCGTGTCCGAAAAACCGATTGCGGTCCAGGCGAAAGCCGGAGAGATTCAAAAAAGTCCGGATTTGCTTGTCGTGACGGACCAACCCGTCGACGACGGGATCGACGTCCAGGGAGATTTGCGCGGATCGGAGTACGTCGTCCAGCAAGCCGAACTGCAGGGCGTGAAACCCGAAATCGTCCAACAGCCGGCGAAAGAACCGATGGAGGTGGAGATTCTTGACGAAGGGCCGCAGGGGCCGGAAGTTGTCGCGACACTGGAACGGGACACCAACCTCACGTATATCCTGGATGCTCGGAGGTTGGTGAATCCGACGCCTGAAGCAGTAAAGGCGCTTGTTCCAAGATTGAAGCAAGAGAACAGTTTTGAAGTTCAGCTCCCGGATCTCACAGGATGGCCGGAAGAAAGTGTCCAAGAGTTGTTCGAGACGGACCTCCATTACTTGAATATCCCAACAACCCAGGAAAACGAGCTCGCCCCCGCACTTATGGATCTACTGAAGAAACGGGTTTCGACTGATAATCCTGAAAAGTTGCCGCTGAAAAGTTTGAAAATGCTTCCCGGGCCGACGGAAGAAATTCCTCATTACATCCCTACGGAACAACTCCAGACGCTTGTCCAGGGGCTGAAAGGGATTGATCGGATTGACTTTTCGGATTTCGGATCAATTTTCATGAAGGAAGCAAAAATTGTATCTCAGGCGCCGGTTAAGGAGATCGAACTCATTGCGTCAGACGAGGAAGTCATTCGTTTTCTCGCCAAGGCGAAGCCGAAGATCATTTTCCGAGCCGCGGATTATTTGTATAAAATGGATATGCTTACGGATCTTGTTCGGTTAGAGAATATCGAGCCGAATATTGATATGGCTAACCCAGATGAGCTTGTCGAGCTCCATCAGCGGATAAAGAAGGAGGCGCCTCAAAGAAAAAAACTTCTCTTCGAGATCGAGCAGATGCTCGGAGATTATCAGTCAGAATCGAAGGAATCCAAAAAAACAACGGCGTCACTCTGACCACGTCTTGTTTCCGCGGATGAATTCTTCTCCGCTCATCGGTTTTTTTCCTTCCGGCTGGACCGTGACGAGTTCGACCGTCGTTCCTTGGCCGCAGCCGACGGTCGGTCGTTTTTTCCACACGAACCGTTGTCCGGGGGAAAACGACGCATTGTTCGGACGGATTTTCACCGCGAGAATTTTCAATCTTTTTCCGCTAAGCTCCGTCCACGACCCTGGCCAGGGGTCGTAAGCCCGGACCTGACGTTCGATTTCATGAGCCGTCTTGAACCAATCGATTTTTCCATTTTCGCGCGTGAGGATCTTGCAGTACGTCGCCTTTGTGTGATCTTGCGTTGTTGGCCCGGTCTTGCCTGAAAGATACCCATCGAGGATGTTCGGGAGTAGAGTCGCGCCCATCCCGGCCAGCCGATCATGGAGCGAGCCGCCCGTATCCGTGTCGAGGATACTCGTCCCGTCCGTCGCGAGGATGGGGCCGTGATCCATTGCTTCATCGAGCTTCATCACGGTGACTCCGGTGTGCGTGTCGCCAGCGGCGATCGCCGCGTGGATCGGTGAAGGACCTCGCCAGCGCGGCAGGAGCGATGCGTGGACGTTGACGAATCCGCGCGCGGGAAGTTCGAGCAGCCACGGGGGGAGAATTTTTCCGTATGAAACAACGACGCCGACATCGAGGTCGGGTGGGAGGATGGAATTCAGTTCGGAAAGTTTTTCGGGCTGGAAGGTCGGCAGTGTGTACCGTTCGGCGGCGCGCTTCACCGGCGGCGGCGTGAGTTCCGCGTGCCGGCCGACCGGTTTATCCGGTTGTGTCACGACGGCCACAACATGGAATCGGCTGTCCTGAACCAGCGCCTCAAGATGAGGGACTGCGAAATCCGAGGTTCCGAAAAAAACAATTCGGTGCATGGTTACACCTTAAGTTTATCTTTCCCTTTCGTAAACTCTTTCACTTTATCAATGAAAAGAATCCCATCGAGGTGATCCAATTCATGCTGGAAAATGACGGCCTCGAGACCTTTGCACTCGAGCTTCACCTTTCGCGCATGCCGATCGAGCGCTTCGACGGTCACTTTTTTCGCCCGTTCCACCATTCCCCACACGCCGGGCACGCTCAAACATCCTTCCTCTCCGATCACGGTCGCATCCGACGTTTTGGTGATGAGCGGATTGATGTAGGCCGTGCCGATCCCGCCGTGATTCACGATGAACACGCGGATGTTTCGCCCGACCTGCGGCGATGCGATCCCGATGCCGTCCTCGACGAACATGGTCTCGGTCAGCGCTTCAAGAAACGCCTGGAATTCGGGCGTGCCGATGGATTTGGGATCCACCTCAACAGACCGTTCGCGGAGCGACGGCGTCGGGTGGGTAAGGACGGGGAGGGTTTTCATACACGACCGCGTAATCTAGCTGAAAAATGCGATCGGGTCAAGATCAATGATAACGTCCTTCGCAAACGGTTCCAAGAACGACTGGGTGTCCGCTTCCGTCGCGGTGTCCGGCGGATGGAGATGGATGATGGAACGATCTCCGCGCGTCCGAGGGCGGAAGGCGACGGGAAACGGCCCGGAAAGCTCCCACCCTTGAGGCGCTTCGTCTCGCAGCTGTTTCACGAGCGGTTCGTTCATGGATTCCGTGCCTGGACAGATCAATTTGATGCGGCGTCCCGCCGGCGGATAGCCGAAGGTCTGTCGGTCTTTCCATTCCGATTTCCAGCAGGCGCGGACCCCGGCCGCGGTCAGCCAGCCCATCGCCTCGGCGAGCGTATCCTCGGGTCCTTGCGCGACGAGACGTCCGTTTGCGGAGACCGCGCTCGCCGCGAGCCGACGCCAGGCGATGAGAAGGCGCTCCTTCCGTCGGATGTCCTCGCATATCCCGCCGATCAGCGTGAGGTCGGTGACGACAATGAGGGCTCCGCGAGGAACGGCTAACGCGTTCCAGTCCGAGAGGTCCCGAACCTCGACATGAGAACCGAAGCGTCCGCGGACAAGCGTTGCCAACCGGTCCCGGCCCACTCGGCCTCCGGAGAATTCGGCGCCGCCGCACGACGGACATTGGAGCGGAAGGTCGCCTCGTGTTCCGCAGCGGGTGCACTGGCCGCTATTTCCAACCTGCGAAAGCGTGAACCCGCAGTTCGGGCAGGCGGCTTGCCAGCCGCAATTCCGGCAGCGCAGTCTCGGGCGGTCTCCCCGGATCGGATGGAGGATCACGACCGGTTGCCGTCCGGCGGCCTCGCCAATCAGTTCAAGCGTCCGGTCCTGTAATCCTTCAATTGAAGAAACGCCGCGCCGGTCCCATGTCACGGCCGTGACGTCCGCGCGGACGTCCGGGACGGTAATAGCGCCGAGATCCGGCGTGTCCGCGAGAAGCGGCGTCGTGCCGATGCGGATCACGCGAAGGGCGGGACGGTACAGGTTCGCGGCGGCGATGAGCCAGCGCGCGTCAAGGCGCGGCGAACGTTCGTCCTCTTTCCAGTCGTCGTTTTCCGGTTCGTCCATAATGACGACGTCCGCGGCGCAGGCAAGCCATGCCCCGAGACGGGTCGCGACAAGCATTCCGTCAGGTCGGGCGATGAATTCCGTCCATGAACGCCAAGCACGGCCCATGGGAATCTCCGCGTGAAGGACGCCCGACGAGAGAGCCCGCGCGAGCGCGTCGGCCCGCCGCTGCCAGGGTGTCAGGACAAGCACGCGTCCCCGGGACGCGCGCGCATGCTGCACCAGACGTTCAAAACGGTGTACGGCGAATTCCGCGCGGTCGCCGGACGACGTCGGCTCTTGTCGCTGCACGGATGGAATCGTGACGGTTCCGGCGCGTGCCGGCGCCGTGCGCAGCCAGGAGTGCAGCACCGTCGGGCGCGACGAAAACGTCCGGAGCGCGGCGCGTTGGAGCAGGGGAACGACGGTCGGAGGCAGGCGGACGGACGGTTGGCCGATCGAAAGGGTTTTTGCCTTTTCCGCGAACGCGCTTTCCGGATGGACAGACGTCACGAGCGCCGCCGTTTTTCGTCCGCGGAACGTCACGGGGATCACGTCGCCGATCCGGACGTCCGCGCCGTCTTCGATCCGATAATCAAAACAATCGACGCCCAAGGGCGTCCGAATGTTCGGAACGACGGAAATGAAGGGCATAGGCACGTAGGCCCTGTTTACACAAGATCGTACCTCACGGTCAGATATCCCACGCCGAACGGTGATTCGTACGAAAGGACCTTCGACGTGACGTTCATCCCGTCAAGGAGCCCGAGTATCGTCGAGATCGGCCGGTACGCGCATTGCGCCGCGCCTTCGACGGTCGCCGGATCCAGCGCCATGAGCGATTCCGGCTTGTTTGAGGCCGCGCTTTCGCGAACGGCGGCATCGAACGCAGGGCCTTCTTGGGAAAATCCGGTCGGGGATTCGGGAGACAATTTATGGGAAAGATCCGCGCTCGCAATGACCACGACCCGCTGCGATTCGGCGTGGAGCACGCGTTTCAGCTGCTGGCCGAACTCAAAATGCGCGCGTCCATCGAGCATGGACGGGGAAATGGGGATGAGTTTCCACGACGGAAGATGCGCGGTGAGGAGCAGCAGCGGGACGGCAAACCCGTAATCCAGCTCCTCGTTCGAAGTGAGGGTAAACGGGACCCCTTCGGCGCGCAATTTCCGTTGGAGGCGGTCGATGAGGAGATAGTCGCTTTTGGCCGACACGGTCGTCGAGAAGTCTCCGAACTGCTTGAGGCTGCCGACGTACTTGCTCGCGAGGTTCACGCTGTATGCGTCCGGATACCTGACGCCGTGCGGCGCGATCATGCAAATCGAATCCGGTTTGGCGAGATAGATGGCCTGCTCGATTTCCTGGCACGCGGCGATGGTGGCTTGGAGTTTGTCCCGATTCGTCTTCCCGATGGACGGGATCAGGAGCGGCGAATGGGGGACGATGGCGGCGAAGACGATCATAGGGATAGCGAGATGCTTGGTGCTAGTAGCTGGTAGCCAGGGTTGCCGGTTCGGTTACCGAAGGATGAAAGGCATCGCCTTTCGTATGGAGAGCGAGAACCTTCGACGGAACCGTGATCACATTTTTCCACTTCCAGCCGACGCGTTCAAATATCTCCTCGGACGGGATCGGCCGCAGTGCGCCGTTTTCGACGACGTATACCGTCGGTTCGTCCGGCGCTTTCACGAGTTCTCCGGCATGAAGGAGGTACGGTTCCGCCCTCTCGAACGATTCCAATTTTTCCACGGAGACGTTTTTGATCTTCCGACCGCGGAAGTAGAGGCGGAGAAACACCGCGTCCGCCAGCGCGTGGCGTTTCCCGTCCTCGACGTACCACACGCCGGGCGCGGTCGCGGTCTTCAGTAAGACGCCTTGCGGATAGGATGATGCCAGCGTGATCGGGTCACCATCCGGATATCCGGCCAGGTCTTCATCGGGAACGTCGTTGATCTCATCCTCATTGAATCCCAGCGTGTGGAAAACGTCCATGCCGATGATGTGCCGTTTCACGTCCTGCGTGAGGAGATAGATTTCCCCATCGCCGTTCCGAAGCAGCGCATACGGAGGAAATTTGATCGCTGTTCCGTCGGGATAGCCGGAAAGTGATGTTTCGTCCACGTTGATGATTTTTTCCTCGTCCGTGATCGACGACACGACGGCGCGGGAGGCGAACGGACGCTTTTGTCCGAATCGGATGAGGTAGGTCGTTTGGGTTTGGTTGGATCGGACGATCGCGCCGTCGGGCAACGACGGTTTGAACCAGCGCTGCCAGATCCGCCAGAGGTTGATGTTTCCGTGCAGGTGCGGCGTGTAGCTGTAGAGCATCGCGGTCGCGTGGTTCGTCGGCGTCACGGGGATCCCGTCGATCACCGCCGTTTTTCCGAGTCCCTGTCCGCCGATGGTGAGTCCGCGCGTCAGCAGTTGGATCAGATATTTTTCGCGATGCTGTTTCGCCGCCCATTCGACCTGCGACGCGAACCCCTTGAACTCCTGGATGGATGGGTCGTCCTTCGAGCACGCGTCGCACACGCCGTACCCCGCCGCCCAGTCGAATTGGGACGGCGACGGATTCGGGTTCTCGACAAGCGATTGCTCCTTTTGCAGGAGCGCGATCAGATACTTCGGATTGACCTTGTAGGACTGCGCGACGCGCCAAATGATTTCCGGCGCGGGTTTCTGTTTACCGTCGATGTCCGCGATCTGCCGCGTCGCGAGGGTTCCTTTGGCGCGCAAAAACGAAACCATGGCGTCAAACGGAAAGGCGGCAGGGTCGAACATGTCCGAATCCGAAAGAATGAAATTCGGATCGAACCCCTGCGGGAGATCGGAGACGGAGAGCGTGGCGGCGTAGGCCGGGAAAAATGCCCCACCAGTTCCCGCCGTGATCAGGCATATGGACGCCAAAACATGCCGGACATTTCGCATCCCACGAGTGTAGCAGAAGGGCAGGAGGAGTGTTAGGATACGCAGATCGCGTATGAGAATCACCCTTGGAAGCGCCATCGTCTGTTTCGGCATCGGGCTCTTCGTTCTTCCAGCGCTCGGGACGCAGGTGTTTCTCAGTCCCGATGAAACCGCGGTCGCCGTCGCCGCACGGCGTGCCGCGACGACCGCGTCGTTTCGGATCGAACGGGTCGCGTCGTTCGAATCATTCCCCTGGCTGCATCCGCGGAGTTTCGTGGTCAACCGCGAGGCGATCGTCCCGGTCGGGTTTTTGGGGATGCCGATTCTCATGGCCGGAATCGCACGCGTGTTCGGCGATGCGGGCATGGCGCTCGCGACGCCGTTGCTTGTGCTGTCAGCCGTCATCCCGCTCCTCTTGTTCTCGCGCGAGTGGGGGAAATTGGGACGGCTTGCGACCGTGACCGCCTGGCTCACGTTTCCGACGGTTATCCTGTATGCAAATCGCGGGTTGTTTCCGAATCTCGCGGTCGTCTGCCTTGCCCTGTGGGCGGTGTGGATGATCCAGAGGACGTCCTCGCCCTCGGCGCTCATGGGGAGCGGGTTGCTTGCCGGGATCGCGCTCGCGATCCGTCCGACGGAGGCGGCGTGGGTGTTTCCCTGGCTCGTCGTGGCGCGGCTGCAGGCGGAAACGTCGCGCCCGACGCTTGCAGATCGCCGCCGTGATCTGTTGCGTTTTTTTCTTCCATTTTTTGTCGTCGTCGGCGTCGCCGCCTTCATCGGGTTCAGGACGTACGGCAGTTGGTTCGTGAGCGGATACCAGCTTCGCGATCCGGTGTTTTTGGGAGATGCAACCGCCGTCCGTTCGGCGTCGCGTTCCTGGTTTGAGAGCTGGCCGTTCGGATTCCATCCCCGAAATGTCTGGTGGAATATCCGCTCGTATCTCCTCGTTTACCTCTGGCCCTGGGCGGTTCTTCTTGGTTTCGTTTATTTTCTTCACATTCATCAAGCGATGGTCGGTTCAGCGTCAGCGACGGGTGGCACGGAACGGGGGACCCCCAGCGCCCGGAGACCAACAGGTCGAGGACGATGGGGGTGGGCCGTGACAGGACCCGTCGGCATCTCACTCTGGACCATCGCCGTCCTCTCCCTCGTGTACGGCCAAGCCATCTATCAGGATCACGTCCGGCTGAATGAGGTTTCCATCGGGAATTCCTTCCTGCGCTACCTTGTCCCGACCGCCCCCATTGCGGCGTTGGCGCTCGGATGGCTCGTCGGCCGGATCCGACAACACGGGGGGGCTGTCGGCGCGCCGGTCGCCGGCATGCTCATCGCGCTCGCGGCCACGTTCGGCATCTGGACGGCGTTCGTGCGCGATGACGAAGGGCTGATTCGGAATCGCGTGGAACTTGCGCGGTATGACGAAATCCGTCGGCGCGCCGAAGGGGCGCTCCCGTCGGACGCCATCGTGCTTTCCGAACGGAGCGACAAAATTTTTTTCCCGATGTTCCAGGCGGCGTCTCCCTTGCCGCCGCGGACGGAAATCCGCCGCGCCGCGGCCGCCTTTCCCGAGAGCGTGGTGCTCTTTATCCGAACGCAGGACGCGCTGGGGATCCGTTCCTGGGAGAACGACGGCCTGGCGCTTGCGCCGATCCTGACCTCCGGCAATGAAACGCTCTACCGCGTTTCCGCCGTCGTTCCATGACGATTTCCCGATTCATCGCCGTTCCGATTCTCGCCGTTCCCTGGATCGCCGCGGGGGTCTTTTTCGGGTGGATTTTTTTGAAGCGCGTCCCGCCGAGCGGCGAGTTCGTCGTCACGTCGCAGCTGGACGGGAAGAGCCCGTTCGCCGATCCGTTTTTGCCGTCCGAGCGCGTCACGCCGCCGGGCGCTCAGCCCGAAGGATGGAAGGGGCAGCGCATCACGGGCGACCCCACATATTTCAGCGCGCGCGTCCCGGGGCCGTATGCCTCCGTCGAGGTCGCGATCGAATTTAGGCCCGTCCGCCAACCGCTCATCGAATTCGGGCTGGTGCGGGACGCGGACGGGAAGGATCTCGACCTGGAACCCATGTATTTCGAAGGTCTTCAACACGCCGATTGGACGGACGTTCCCGGCGGGTACGTCCGAACGGGAACGTCCGCCTCCCGGCTTCAGGACCCTGATCCGACAGGACTCGCCGTCTGGGACGCTTCGGCAACCATGCCCCTTCTCATGGATCCAGCCGGTCCAACGGTTGAAACGTCCGTTTCGCTCCGTGGTGCGCATGACCTGTATGTGGTTCCGGCCGACGGGCGGCTCGAGTTGGGTTTCGGCCTGCAGGACGTGAACCGGAAGCGCGGGACGACCGTCGTGGCGTTCCGCGTGTTCCGCGGGGAGGAGGAGATCCGTCGGGAAGCATTCACCACGAACGCCAGTCGGGAGCAGGCGATGGGGAAGGTGACGGAACATCGGATCTCGATGGAGGCGCGGCCCGGCGTGTATCGGGTGAGCGTTCAGGCGGATGACGACGTGTTCATCCGGTCGCTTCGCACGCCAAGCCGGAGATGGGTCGTCGGCCCGCGGTTGAACGTCGGGGACGTGGTCGGGTTTGCGACGACGACCTTCGCCGCGCGCGTCTGGACGAACTCGCGGCACGTCGTTGCGGAAACCTTCCATCGGGAAGGACTCCAGACCGTCGCGTTGGGAGATGCGACCGTCCGGGTGGTGCGCACGCACGAGCCGTTCCGACTGGACCGCTTCGGAAGCGCCGCGAAGCCGGTTCCGCTTGTCGCTCCGCTCGGGGACATCCGGTTCGTCGGCGACGGATGGTTCGCATACTCGCCGGCCGCGTTTTTCGAACCCAAACCGAGACGCGTGACGGACGGAAGCGATCTGAAGAACGAGGGGATCATCGGGGTGCGCACCGCGTATTCGCGGCCGGAAGCGCTCGGCGACGGGTGGTTCGCCGCGCGGTTTTCGTATTCGCTTGACGGAACGAATGATCGGTTGCGGGCGGTCCTTTCCGCGCCGGGGATCGCCGCCCGCGCCGGCGCCGTTGACATCCGAAAAATTTCGCTGACCTACCGGCGCCCCCCGCTTTCCTGGGAGGCGTGGTGGCAGATCGTCCGCCAGGAAATCCGTAACGCCTGGCGGCGCATCCGAAGCTGATATGGCCTGGAAACGGTTCATCGCATCATTCCTGTTCCATCTGACCGCGGCGTCCGTCGTTCTTTCCGCGCTCCTTCTGATCACGGAGGACGTCATCCCCGGGTCGGTCCTCCCGTTCGTGGACGTGGTTGATCTGCTTCCGATCGTGCTCGCGCTCGTGATCGCGACCGCCGTTTGGCCGAGGCCCGAGCCTTGAAATCGCTTCGGACGTGTGTTGAGATTGCCCAGATATGAAGCTCTTGGTCACCGGGGGCGCCGGGTTCATCGGGACAAACTTCGTCTATCACGAGCTGCGGAAGCATCCGGAAGATCGTGTGACGGTCCTCGACGCGCTGACGTATGCCGGCAATCTCGAAAACCTGAAGCCGCTCGAGCGCGACCCGCGGTTCCGATTCGTCAACGGGGACGTCACCGATCGGGAGCTCGTCGATTCGCTCGTGAAGGACGCGGACGCCGTGGTCCATTTCGCCGCGGAGTCGCACGTGGACCGGTCGATTATCGACGCCTCCGCATTCGTGCGCACGAACGTCCTCGGCACCCAGACGCTCCTCGATGCCTGCCGCGCGGCCGGGAACGTCCGGTTTCATCACATTTCCACGGACGAGGTATTCGGATCCCTCGGCCCGCGCGGCGCGTTCAACGAGGAGACCCGCTATGATCCGCGAAGCCCCTATAGCGCGTCGAAGGCGGCGTCCGACCATCTCGTCCGCGCGGCGTGGCATACGCATAAGCTGCCCGTCACGATTTCGAACTGTTCGAACAATTACGGTCCGTACGCGTTTCCGGAAAAGATCATCCCGCTCTTCATCACGAACCTTCTCGAAGGGAAGAAGGTTCCGCTCTACGGAAACGGGATGAACATCCGCGACTGGATTTTCGTCGAGGACCATTGCGCGGGGATCGATCTCGTCCTGCGGAAGGGGAAGTCCGGGGAGACGTACGTGTTCGGAGGTCGGGCGGAACGCTCGAACGCGGAACTGACGGAGATCCTCCTGTTCGAGATGGGGTTCGGCAAGGAAATGATCCAGCCGGTCACGGATCGGCCCGGACACGACTACCGGTACGCCATCGATTACACGAAAGCCGAGCGGACGTTCGGATGGTATCCAGAAACCCCCTTCCTTCACGGGATCCGGAAGACGATCGCGTGGTATCGTGCGAACGAATCGTGGTGGAAATCGCTGAAGCATAGGACGTAGGTCGTAGGTTGTAGGTGATCGGAGGGAGATGGTAGGGTATCGCCATGAAAGCGCTCATTGCAGCGGGCGGACGATCCACGCGATTGCGCCCCATCACGCATTCCATCAACAAGCACTTGATTCCGCTTGCCGGCCGGCCGATGCTGGAATACGTCATCGAAAAGCTGGTCGAGGCGGACATCCGCGACATCATCATCAACGTGAACCCGGGAGAGACCGGGATCATGCATGCGGCGTTCGGGGACGGCGGACGGTGGGACGCGGCCATTTCCTACGTCGAACAGCAGGGCGGGGCGAAGGGGATCGCGCATGCCGTGGCGAATGCGGAGCCGTATCTCCGGGGCGGGCCGTTCGTCTTTTTTCTGGGGGATAACATCATGACCGGGAGCATCCGGAAGATGCGCGAGCGGTACGAAGCCGAGGGGTTCGACTGCATGGTCGCGCTCTCTCGCGTGGAAGACCCCTCGCGGTTCGGCGTGCCGGAATTCAACCCGGACGGCTCGCTCAAGCGCGCCATCGAAAAACCCGCGTCCCCGCCGTCGCCCTTCGCGATCACCGGCATCTATTTTTTCAACGAGCGGTACTTCGACGCCTTCAAGACGATCTCGCCGTCGCCGCGCGGGGAATACGAGATCACGGACATGATCACCTGGTACATCACCCACGGACGGGTCGGCCATGAAGAGATTACGGGATGGTGGAAGGATACGGGGACGCCGGACGCGCTGCTCGAAGGGAATACGTTTCTGTTGTCTCAAACTCGGATCGGCGAGGGGACCGTCATCGGCGAGGACGTGACGATCCGTGATCCCGTCGTGATCGGGACAGGGTGTCACATCGAGCAGGCCGTCGTCGGTCCGCACGTGTCCATCGGGGATAACGCGCGGGTTCGCGGCGCGGCGATCCAGCGCAGTATCGTGATGGACGGGACGACGCTTGAGGGCGGTTTTTCCGTCGACCGCTCGATCATCGGACGGAACGCCCGCATCACCTCGCGGAACTCCGTGGGATCAGGGCCGTCCAAACTCATCCTGGGCGACAACGCCGTGGTGGAGCTGTAGAATCTTATTCGATCGGGAGTTTCCAGAGACCGCCCCGTCCGCCCCGCGTCGCGGAGACGTAGAGCGTGCCGTCGACAAGGGCGATGTCTTCGACCGAATCGAACGTCGCGAGGGGCGTTCGAAGGTGCCCGTCGCGGATGTCGAGCCCGAAGGCGTACACCTCCCGTTCCGAGGCGACGATGATGTGCAATCCGCCGGGGTGCCAGACGGCCTCCCGGACCGGTTTGCTTTCCCGCGACAGGAGTTCCGGTTCCTCCGTCGGACCCCACTGCCAGATTTCCCCGTCAGACAGCGACAGGAACACGGTGCGACCGCTTTCGGGTTGCGCCCGGAGGGAATCACCCGTGAGCCGAGAGCCGGTTGGCGGATCAGCGTCCGCGTCAACGCGCATCCATGACGTGCGATCGCGAAGGAACAGCTGCTTGCCGCGCGCGTCATGGACCGTCCACGCGCCTGGCGGAAGGATGAAATCCGTCGTGGATCGCGTGGCACGCGACAAGACCAGCTCGTCCGTTCCCGTGACGGCTCGGATCGTGAATTCCCCGGCGCGGTCTCGGACAAGCGGCGGAAGCGGCGTGCGGCTCACCGTCCCGGTTTGGGGTTGGATGAAGATGATGGACGAGCTCGTCACTCCCTCCAGCGCATTTCCGTTCCACCGGTATGTCCCCGAGGGAACCGGGAGCGGATTCCCGTCACCGCGGACGTCAAGAAGCCATGAGCCGTTTTGATCCGAGCGTTCGGATTCCACAAACAGGGCGCGCGAATCGTCCGACCACCGCAACGTCGCCGACGCAAGATGGCCGGAAGGGAGATCCACCGTCCGCGGACGTTCAAGACCCGGTTGCCAGAGAAGCAGCTGCGACGAACTCGCGCCCGGCAGGAGCATCGCCAACTCGCGGCCGTTCGGCGACGGCTCGATGTTCGTCACGCCATCGAACCCGACGGGCTCCGGCGTCGCGATGTTCCAGAGGAGGATGTCGTTTGCGAACGTCACCCGCTCCGGAAACACTTCCAGTCGTTTTTCCCATGGGTGGTATCCCTCCCTCGCGACCCGGATGGCGTACTGTCCGGGACTCACGTTCTGGAGCGTGATTGGCGTTTTTTCTCCCGTATCGTTTCCGTTCAGGAATACGCTCGCGCGGGAAGGGGTGGAGTCGACGATAAGCGTTCCGTTCCGTTCGATCTTGTCTTTTTTCGGGTTCCAGCGGTATCCGGACGTATAAAAAACCACCACTGGCGCCGCCGCCACGAAGGCGATCGTGAAGACCCAGGGCAAAATCCGACGATGGAACGGAGGAGAGCGCATGTACGTCGTTTTGGCGCTTCACTGTAGCATACATCAGCATACATCACCTTGACCGCGCCCTTCGAAACGGATACGATCAGCGCCATGACCACGAGCGACCGGAGCTCCGCGTTTGCGACGCGGTATTGGATTCTGCTCCTTCTTGTCGTGGGAATCGGATCGTATGCCGTCGGAGCGCGGTCCGCGGGAAAACCGCCGGGAACCGACGGCGCGTCCGGAACCTCGACGGTCCAAACCGTCCGCGTCCGAGGGATTGGAAGCCGCCCTCCGGACGGAGCGCTCCAGACCGTTGATTTCGAACAGTTTTGGGAACTGTGGGACCTTCTCAAGACAAAGTTCTATACGCAGCCGCTTGACGAGCAGAAAATGCTCTATGGCGCCATGTCCGGATTGACGTCATCGCTTGATGATCCGTACACCACGTTCTTCGAACCGGCCGTGGCGGAAGAGTTCAGCAAGTCACTCGAGGGAAAATTCGAGGGGATCGGGGCGGAAATCGGGATCAAGCAGGAGCAGCTGCAGATCATCGCGCCGCTTCCGGAAAGCCCCGCCGCCCGGGCGGGCCTTCTTCCTGGCGACGCCATCCTGTTCATCAACGGCACCTCGACCGAGGGGATGACCGTCGAAGAAGCGGTGTTCCACATCCGCGGGAAGAAAGGGACGACCGTCACCCTCACGATCGGGCGGGTGAAAGTGACGAAGGACGACAAGGGGAAGGAGAAGCGCGACGCGTCGAAGTTCGACGTGTCCATCGTGCGCGATACGATCGTCGTGAAGAGCGTCCGGACGAAGATCGCCGACGGGAACATCTCCGTGATCGAGATTTCACACTTCAATTCGGACACCACGGAGGAATTCGCGAAGGCGGCGGATGAGGCGCTCGCGAAAGGCGCGAAAGGGGTCATTCTGGACGTGCGGAACAACCCCGGGGGGTTTCTGGATCGTGCGACCGCCGTGGCCGGGGAATGGGTCGGGGACGCGATCGTCGTCACGGAGCGGCGGAAGGGCGTGAAAGTGGACGAGTTCCACGGCACCGGCAAAAGCCGGCTCCGCGGGATCCCGACGGTCGTGCTCGTGAACGAAGGATCGGCGTCCGCCTCGGAGATCGTCGCCGGCGCGCTCCAGGATTACGGGGTGGCGAAGCTCATCGGAAAAAAGACGTTCGGCAAAGGGTCGGTCCAGGATTACACTGAGCTCCGCGACGGGACGGCCGTGAAAGTGACGGTGGCCGAATGGCTGACGCCGAACGGACGGTTTATTAACGAAATCGGGATCGATCCGGATATCGTGATCGAACGAACGGAAGAGGACTATCATGCAGGACGCGACCCACAACTCGACAAAGCCATCGAGCTCCTCGGCGGGACCGCAAGCACGTCATCCGCGCCGACGGAGAAAGAGTAGCCCGCGTTTTCGCCGCGAACTGTCCGCCGGCGGGATCATTTTCCGCCGCAGAAACGGACGGGTGGAATTCTTTTTCATCAAGGACCCGTACGGGAAATGGACGTTCCCGAAGGGCCATCAAGAACTCGGGGAAACCCTGGCGGAAACGGCGGTCCGCGAAATCCGCGAAGAAACGGGACTGACGGACCTGAAGTTCGTCGCGCCCCTCGGCCGGACGATTTTCAGTTTTCGCCGGAGCAAGACGGTGATCGCGAAGACCGTGTTCCTCTTTTTGTTTGAAGCTCCGGCGCACGCCGTGGAAGAGCTCCCCGGGACGGAAGGGATCACCGAAGCCGCTTGGTTTCCGATCCAGCAGGCCCTCACGGTTTCCGGGTACCGGAATTTGGACCGTCTGTTGTCGAAAGCTCTTCATCTCACCGCGAGCCGCCGCCGTAATTCACAGCCACAAAAAAATCACCGCCCGCTGCGGGCGGACGGCGATCATCCCTCGAGGGACGTTACTTCTGCGGGGTGACGTGGGCGAACTTCGCCGGTCGCAGCGCGCCGGTGTAGCGTCGGATTTTTTTCTCGGTGTAGGAAACGATCCCGTCGCGCAGGGCGTAGATCGTGTCATCGGACCCCATGCGGACGTTTTTTCCGGCTCGGATTTTCGAACCGCGCTGCCGGACAAGGATGTTTCCAGTCCGCGCGAATTCACCCGCGTACAGCTTCACGCCAAGGCGTTGGCCTTGGGAATCGCGCCCGTAACTTGTAGATCCTCCGGCTTTTTTATGTGCCATATGATGGGGATAGGGTATCGTGAACCGTGATCCGTGTACCCGTACCGGTGAACATGATGTTTAGATATGTGCGGAAAAGATAATGAACATCGCTCCGTTTGTCAAGTTCGCCGGTGCTTGATAGTCTGAAACCATGGCAACCAAAACCAAAGAAGAACTAATGCAGGAGATCGAACGGGTCCTGGACACCCTCCGGGAGGGGTTGGCGATGCACGCCGGGAACGTGGAACTTATCGACATGGACATGGACACCGGGAAGGTTTCCGTCCGCCTGCTGGGGACCTGTGTCGGATGTCCGATGTCCGATCTCACGCTTAAAGCGGGAATTGAAGACACGCTCATGCAGCTGTTTCCGGAGGTGACGGAAGTGGTTAACGCCCCGTAACCGTCCGTCGGCCACGTTCGCCTTTTCAGAAGCGTGAAAATGCCATAAAGTACGTCCATGCAGTGGGTGGAATGGAAGTTTTCGGCGCAGCGGGCGGCACAGGATACATTCAGCCGCGTGATGGTGATCGGCGCGGCGGTGATCCTCGTTGCCTTCAGCGCATTCCTCCTTATCCGGCTGGTTCCGGAGGGGAGGCAGGCCGGCGTGATCACCCTCCACTACAACGTCTATCTCGGCATCGACGACGTGCGCCCGTGGCCGTGGATGTTTGTCCTCCCCGCTTCCGCGTTCGCCCTCCTCGCGGCCGACATCCTGTTCGCCGTCGGCGTGTTCCGACGGGATCCGCTCGCCAGCCGGACGCTGTTCGCGACGGCGTTCGCCACCGCCGCCCTTTGGGCGGTCGGCATTTTCTTCCTTGTTTCCGTGAATACCTGACACGATATGTTGACGTCCGTTGACGCGTTAGTTCCATTGCTGCTCATCGCCTCCATCTGTTTCGTTGTCGCGATTTTGTGGACCCCGTCATTTATCAGGTTGCTGAAAAAATATCGGATGGGGAAATCCATCCGCGATGCCTCTGCGGCGCCGGTGATGGCGAACCTTCACGCCGCAAAGGCCGGTACGCCGACCATGGGCGGGGTCGTGATCTGGGCGACGGTCGGGATCGTTGTCGCGGCGTTCGCGTTTGGATGTTCCGTGCTCGGCGTGCGACCTGCCTGCGAACTGAATTTCTTGTCCCGGGGCCAGACGTTTCTGCCGCTCGGCGCCTTTTTCGCCGCCGCCGTGGTCGGGCTGCTCGATGATTACCTGAACGTGCGGCGGATCGGACCGCGGGGCGGGGGGTTGCGCGTCAGACACCGTCTTCTTTCGTACACGTTCATCGCCTTGGTCGCAGCCTGGTGGTTCTATACGAAATTGAGCTGGGACATCATCCATGTGCCGTTCGTCGGCGACGTGCCGCTCGGGTTGTGGTACGTCCCGTTTTTCGCGTTCGTCCTGGTGGCGACCTCCCACTCGGTCAACGTGACGGACGGGTTGGATGGCCTCGCCGGGGGGACGCTGCTCGCCGCGTTCGGCGCCTACGGCGCCATCGCGTTCTCCGCCGGAAAATTCGACCTGGCCGCGCTCTGCGCCGCGGTGTTCGGGGCGCTGCTCGCCTTCGTGTGGCATAACGTCACCCCGGCCGCGTTTTTCATGGGGGACACCGGCGCCATGGCGCTCGGGACGCTTCTTGGGGTTACGGCCATGCTCACGAACCAACCGCTGCTCCTTCCGCTCATCGGGCTGCCCTTCGTGGTCGAATCCGGTTCGGTGCTCGTGCAGGTCGCGTCGAAAAAGCTTCGGCGCGGGAAGAAGCTGTTCAGGAGCTCGCCGCTCCATCACCACCTGGAGGCGATAGGATGGGGCGAACCGAAGATCGTGATGCGGTTCTGGGTTATCTCGTTCGTCGCGGCGTGGATCGGCACGGTCATCGCGCTCGTCGACCGCAGCTAGGATGCTTCCCGGAAATATGAAACACGGAGGAGCCGACAAAACATTCCTGTGGATCGTCGTGGGGCTTCTCCTGTTCGGGGGGGTTATGCTCCTTTCGGCGAGCGGGCCGTTCGGCTACCAGAAATTCGGCGACAGCCTGTATTTTTTCAAGCATCAGCTTGTGTTCGGACTGCTGCCGGGGGCGGCGGCATTTGCGATCTGCGCGATCCTCGATTACCGGAAGCTTCGCGGTTTCGGCGGCCTGTTCCTGATCGCGAGCATCGTCCTGCTTGTGCTCGTCTATGTTCCGGGACTTGGGTTGAACGTCGGCGGTTCCTCTCGCTGGGTGACGATCGCCGGTCTGGCGTTTCAGCCGTCGGAATTCGTGAAGGTGCTGTTCCTGTTGTATGCCGCGGCATGGATGGCGGCGAAACCGCCGCAAGATATGAAAACGCTGGAGCGGGGGCTTTTCCCGTTTCTCGTTCCGCTCGGCGCCGTGGTGTTTCTCCTGGTCGCGCAACCGAATACGGGGACCACGATGGTTCTCGTTGGGACGGTTTTCCTCATGTATTTCGTGGCCGGCGCGCCATACACCTGGTTCGTGGGGTTGAGTATCGCGGCCGTCGCGCTCGTCGCAGCGCTCGTGAAGCTCACGCCGTACCGTGCGGCGAGGTTCATGACATTCCTGCACCCGGAACTGGATCCGCAGGGGATCGGGTACCACATCAACCAGGCGTATCTCGCGATCGGATCCGGCGGATTTTTCGGGCTCGGGTACGGCCATTCGCGGCAAAAGTACCTGTACCTTCCGGAAGTGGCCGGCGATTCCATTTTCGCCATCATGGCGGAAGAGCTGGGGTTTATCGCCGTCCTGTTTTTCCTTCTGATCCTTGCCGCACTCGTGGTTCGTTGTTTTCGGATCGCCGCGAGGGCGCCGGATGAGTTCGGAACGTACCTTGCGAGCGGCGTCGGCGGATGGATCGCCGTCCAGTCGGTCCTGAACATCGCCTCCATGCTGGGGCTCCTTCCGATTACCGGCGTCACGCTGCCGTTCGTGAGTTACGGAAGCTCCGCGCTCATCGCGCTTTGCATCGGCTGCGGGCTTGTCGCATCCGTCTCGAAATACTCAAGGTCGTAAGTCATATGCAAACGATCCTGTTCACCGGAGGGGGGACGATGGGGCCGGTCACGCCGCTCCTCGCGGTTTGGCGCGAGATGAAACGTCGGCGGCCGGAGCTCGGCGCCGCGTGGGTCGGAACGCCGGAAGGCCCGGAACGTATCGAAGTGGAAAAGGAAGGAATCCGGTTCTTCTCGCTGCCGGTCGTGAAGATTCCACGGTACCCGAGCATTCGGTGGATCACCTGGCCGTTCGCGTTCTTCTTCGCAAGACGGAAGGCGGCGAAGATGCTTGCAGAGATACGTCCATCGCTCGTCGTCTCTGCCGGCGGGTTCACGTCCGTGCCGGTCATCCGCGCCGCTCGGCTGCGCAGGATCCCATGCGCGATCCATCAGCTCGACGCGGAACCCGGCCTTTCAAACATCGCCGTCGCTCGAGTGTGCCAATCCGTCACGACATCCTTCCGGTACGATTTCCCGCCGTTTCAAAAGGTTCAAAGCGAACAGATGCCGACCCCGTCCCGATTTGCCGGCATTGCGATACCGACGAAGGAGGAAGCGGGACGCTCGTTCGGTCTTGATCCCGCCCGCCCGGTCGTCTTCATCGTCGGCGGCGGAACGGGATCCAAAGCCGTGAATGACGCGGTCGGAAGCATCCTCGGCCGTTTACTCAACATCGCGCAGGTGATTCATCTCACCGGCAAGGGAAAAAGCGGGGGACGGCAACGGCCGGGATACGTCGTCGCCGATTTTTTCGACGAGTCGGCGATGCTCCGTGCCTACGCCGCGGCGGATATCGTCGTGTCCCGCGCCGGCATGGGCGGGATCACGGACGCGATCACACTAAAAAAAGCGACGATCCTGGTTCCGATCCCAAGGAGCCATCAGGAGCAAAACGTCCGGAGATTGCCGTTCGCCGTCGTACAGCAAGGAGACGGGTTCCCCGATCGGCTTCTGAAGCAGATCGAGCAACTGTTGGAGGATGCCGAAGCAAGACGGTTATTGGCTGAAAAGATCGGCGCGGCGCTTCCCGTGGATAACGGAAGCACCCTTGCGGAGAGGTGGCTGAAATTGGTGGGCAAATAAAACCCCGCCATCGAGGCGGGGTTTTATTTGGTGGGTCGGGTGGGGATCGAACCCACGACCTTGGGCTTAAAAGGCCCCTGCTCTACCACTGAGCTACCGACCCGGAGGAGCGAGCGAAGTAGGGAAGCAGCAGCTTCCCTACTTCCGAGCGACGACGGGTCGGTATGGTACTCCATACCGACCCTAGGAGAACGTGAAGCTAGAAAAAACCTCCCAATTGCGGTAGGATGATAGCGAAAATCCGCAGAAGAATCAAGATGCGCATTGCCATGATCGGTGCGAAGGGGATTCCTGCCTCCATGGCGCTTGGGGGCGGGATTGAGCGTCATGTAGAGATTCTTTCGCGCCGTCTGGCCGAACGGGGCCATAACGTGAGCGTCTACGTCCGTCCGTATACGAACCCGAAGCGGAGATTCACATGGTCCGGCGTCCACCTGATCACGTTGCCTACCATCCGACGCAAACATCTCGACGCCATCGTCCATACTTTTCTCGCGACCATCCACGTGCTTTTTCAAAACGTGGACATCATCCACTATCACGCCGTCGGTCCAGCGACCCTCGCGTGGATTCCTCGACTCTTCAAATGGAGGAGCAGGGTCGTTGTCACCTTCCACGGCCGTGACCAGTTCCACGAGAAATGGAAATGGGCGGCGCGGATGTACCTTGCGTTCGGGGAATGGGCTGCCTGCCGGTTCCCGCACCTCACGATCGCCATTTCGCACGAAATCCGTTTGTTCTGCGAGATGATGTATCGTCGGAACGCCGTGTACATCCCGAATGGCGTCGAGGTCCCGAAGCGCCTGCCGGGCACCCAACACCTCAAGAAGATCGGTCTCGAACCGGAGCAGTATCTCATCACGCTCGGTCGGCTGATCCCCGTGAAGGCCTACGAAGACGCAATCTTGGCCTATAAAAACCTGGAAACCGACAAGAAACTCCTCCTGATCGGCGATGCGAGTTACGACTCGATCGAATACCAAAGCAAGCTGGAACGACTCGCCGCAAGCGATGCGCGTGTCATTCTCATGGGACGTCGGACCGGTGAGGAGCTCGAACAGCTCATCGCGCATTGTTACGCCATGATCCATCCGTCCCGTTCGGAAGGATTGTCCATCGCGATTCTCGAAGCGCTGTCGTACGGGCGGCTTGTCGTTATGAGCGACATCCCCGCGAACCGCGAACTTGTTGACCATTCGGGCGTCGCGTATCCCGTTGGCAATGTGAAAAAACTCCAGGAGGTCCTACAATGGGTGATATCGGATCCGGTGATGGTGCGGCTCCGCGGGGAGCGGGGACGTGACGCCGTGCAGAAACTCTACGCATGGGATCGCGTCGTCGCGCGCACCGAGCAGGAATACGAACAATTGTTCCAGACGACATGAACTCCAGACCGCCAGTGGCTGCCATCGTCGCCGCGTACAACGAAGAACCGACCATCGGGCCTATTGTTGCGACACTTGTGGAATCGAGATTGTTCCGGGACGTCATCGTGGTGTCTGACGGGTCCGTGGACCGGACCGTTGATCGAGCGCGTGCCGCCGGCGCGTCGGTGGTCCATCAATTTCCTGTCAACCGCGGGAAAGGGAAAGCGATCATGCACGGCGTCTCCCATACGGACGCGCCGATTCTCTTTTTTTGCGACGCGGACCTGCACGGACTCACGGTCGAGCACCTCAAGGCGCTTATTCAGCCAGTTCTCGAAGGAGAAGTGGCGATGAACGTCGGGCTCCGCGACCGCGGCAAATTCATCATGAAACTGTCGAAATATCTTCCGCTGATCGGCGGCGAGCGCGCCCTGCCGCGAAAACTCTTCGAGAGCATTCCGGAAAAATATCTGTCCGGATTCATGCTCGAGACCGCGCTGAATTACGTCTGCCGCGCACGCCGCATGAAGATTAGCACGACCGAACTTCCCGGGTTGACCATCCGCCGAAAGATGCAGAAAGTCGGGTTCTGGCGGGGGCTTGGCCAGTACATCAAGATGACGGGCGAGATGTGGCGCGCCGCCGCGATCATCCGCATCGGCCATCTGAAAGGGGAGCTCTGACATGGGATGGAAGGGGAAAAAGGTCCTGATTTTAGGACTGGGGCAATATCCGAAGGGGAGCGGAATTTCCGCCGCTCTTTTTTTGGCACGTCAGGGCGCGGTTCTCCGCGTGACCGACCAAAAATCCGCCGACGACCTAGGGGCGAACGTAACGAGGCTCAAGCGGTTCAAGGGAATTCAATTCATCCTTGGGCGGCATCGCGTCGAAGACATCCGCTGGGCGGACGTCATCTTGCGGAATCCGCGCGTTCGGCCGAGCTCGCGGGAAATGATCCTCGCGTCCAAATTAGGCAAACGGATTGAGTCCGACATCACGTTGTTTTTGGCCGAATGTCCCAGTGCGGTGATCGGCGTGACCGGAACGAGAGGGAAAAGCACCACGTCGGCGCTCGTCGCAGAGATGCTGAAACGTTCCGGGAAGCGTGTATGGCTGGGAGGGAATATTCTCGTATCGCCGCTCACGTTTCTTTCGAAGGTTCGGCCGACGGACGTCGTCGTCCTTGAACTATCGAGTTGGCAGCTTGAGACGACGGGGGCGCGCGGCCGTTCTCCACGCTATGCGCTCATCACGAATCTGATGCGCGATCATTTGAACACCTACGAGGGGATGGAAGAGTACGCGGAAGCGAAGGCGCAGATTTTTCGCCACCAACGTCCAAACGACGTCGTCGTGTTGAATGCGGACGACGCGTACGGTCGTCGGTGGGCCAAGGAAGCGCCGGGGCAGGTGATTCTGTTCAGCAAAAAATCGAAATTTCCGGTTCCGAAAAAACTGTCGAAACTCATGGGACATCACAATGAGATGAACATTATCGCCGCTTCGCGCATCGCGTGCGCGGCCGGAGCGACGCAAAACGGCATTCGGTCCGCGATAAAGAATTTCAAAGGACTGCCGGATCGCCTCGAGACCGTGGCCGTAAAGCGCGGGATCCGCTTTATCAACGACACGACCGCAACGACGCCGGATGCGACAATGGCGGCAATACTGGCGCAAGAAGCAGGAAGCAAGAAGCAGGAAGCAAGGCGAATACACCTGTTATTCGGCGGCGCGGATAAGAAGCTGGAGTTTGACGACGTCGCGAATCTTCTCAAACGAAAAAAGGTTTGCAGCTCCGTGTTCGAAGGGACTGCGCGAAAAAAAATCGAGCGCGCGTTCAAAAAAGCCCGATACGCATGGACGGTCGTTAAATCAATGACGGAAGCTGTCCAGTTTCACCGCGAGCATGCCAAAAAAGGGGAGATCATCCTCCTCTCTCCCGGCTGCGCCAGCTTCGGTATGTTCGCAAACGAGTTTGATCGGGGTCAGCAGTTTCGGAAGATCGTCCGCCTCTTGCCCGATTAGCACTCATTGGTATATAGTGCTAACCAAGGTTTTTTGGTATGCGAGACGCCCTGAAAGAGCTCCTACGGCTCGTCGTCGAAGACGTCATTACGACCGGTGAACCGGTCGGGTCTCTGGCGCTTGTTGAGGAACATGATCTCGATATCAGTCCGGCTACGATCCGTAATTGGTTTGCGATTTTGGAAGATGAAGGATACCTGATGCAGCCGCACACTTCGTCCGGACGCGTGCCGACCGAAAAGGGATATCGGTTGTATATTTCAGAGCTCATGGCGGAGCGGACGCTGCGTCAGCGGGAACGGAAGGAATTGCAAGAATCGTCGAACGACGTCCGACAGCTCGCGAAAATCATGGCGGATTTGGCCGAGGACGCCGTGATCCTCGCGCGGGACGCGCAATCATTCGCAACCGGTCTTTCGCATCTGTTTGCCCAACCCGAATTCCGTGACTGGAACCACATGCGGACGCTTGGAGAAACGCTCGACCGGCTGGATGACCTGGTCGAATCCGTACGTCGGCGGGAGTTCAAGGAGCCGACCGCGCTTATTGGAAGCGATTGTCCGTTCGGAGAGGTGTGCGGAACGGTACTCCTGACGCTGAACGACGGAACGCTTCTGGGGGTCCTCGGTCCCATACGGATGAATTATCCGCAGGGCTTCGCGCTTCTACGGACGGCGAAAGAATTCATGAATGATGACGAATAATCTATGGAAGAAAACGTGACGCTCGAACAAGTCCAAGCGCAGTGCGAGGAATATCTCGCTGGATGGAAACGCGCACAGGCCGATTACGCGAATTTGAAAAAGGAGACGGAACGCGAGAAACATGAGTTCGCCAAGTATGCAAATGAACGGCTGCTCTCGGAACTGCTGCCGGCCGTCGACCAGTACGACCTCGCCCTCTCACACACGCCGGACGTCTCGCAGCTGCCGGAAGAAGACCAAAAGAAATTGAAAAACTGGATCATCGGCGTCCATGCCGTGCGCTCGCTCTGGGAGACGGCGTTCCAGTCCATCGGTCTTGAGCTGGTTCCGACAGAGGGCCCGTTCGATCCTGCGATCCACGAAGCCGTCGGGGAAGAAGAAAACGCGGAGCATTCGGAGGGCCACATCGTCCGCGTGAGCCAACCAGGCTGGACGCTCAATGGTAAGCTTTTACGACCTGCAAAAGTCATTATTTCAAAACAGTAATCAATTCTATGCCAAAAATTCTCGGAATCGATCTTGGTACCACGAACTCCTGCATGGCCGTCGTCGAAGGCGGTCAGCCGAAAGTGATTGAAAATGCGGAAGGAAACCGCACGACCCCGTCCGTCGTTGCGACCGCGAAGACGGGGGAACGCCTTGTCGGACAGATCGCCAAGCGCCAGGCCGTCGTGAATCCCACGAACACGCTGTTTTCGGTGAAACGCCTCATCGGGCGCCGCTGGAATGATCCGGAAGTCCAGCGCGACACCAAATGGCTGCCGTACAAATTGGTGCAAAAAGGCGACGGCGTTCGCGTGGTGATGAACGAAAAGGAATATGCGCCGGAAGAAATTTCCGCCATGGTTCTCCAAAAACTCAAGGCAGACGCGGAAGCCCGCATCGGCGAGAAGATCACGGAAGCCGTGATCACCGTTCCGGCGTATTTCGACGACTCCCAGCGGCAGGCGACTAAGGGCGCGGGCGAAATCGCCGGGCTCACGGTGAAACGCATCATCAACGAACCGACGGCCGCGGCGCTTGCCTATGGGTTTGACCGGAAGAAGGATGAGAAGATCGCGGTATACGATCTCGGCGGCGGGACGTTTGACGTGTCCGTGCTTGAAATCGCATTCGACGCGACAACGAATCAGAACACCGTTGAGGTGCGCGCCACGAACGGAGACACGCATCTGGGTGGCGACGACTTTGACCAGCTGCTCATCGGGTGGGTTGTGGATGAATTCAGGAAGCAGGAGGGGATCGATCTCTCGAAAGACTCGCTCGCGGTCCAGCGGATCAAGGAGGCGGCAGAAAAGGCGAAGATCGAGTTGTCGAGCGCCGTCGAAACGGAAATCAACCAACCGTTCATCACGAGCGACGCCAACGGGCCGAAGCATCTCCTCCTGAAGCTCACCCGAGCGAAGATGGAAGAATTGGTGACGCCGCTTGTCGAGAAGACCCTCGAGCCCTGCAAGAAGGCGCTCGCGGACGCCGGGATGAAGACCTCGGACATCAACGAAATCATCCTCGTCGGAGGGATGACCCGGATGCCGCTCGTCCAGCAGACGGTGGAAAAGTTTTTTGGAAAAAAACCGAACGTGACCGTGAACCCCGACGAGGTGGTCGCGATCGGCGCTGCGGTCCAGGCAGGGAACTTGCAGGGCGACATCAAGGGTGAACTTCTCCTTCTGGACGTCACGCCGCTGTCCTTCGGATTGGAAACACTTGGCGGCGTCATGACCAAGCTAATCGAACGTAACACGACCGTTCCGACATCGAAGTCGCAGATCTTCTCGACCGCTGCCGACGGCCAAACGTCCGTGGAAATCCACGTTCTGCAAGGCGAGCGCGAGATGGCGGAAGGAAACCGCTCGCTCGGACGATTCACCCTTTCCGGCATCCCGACGGCTCCGCGCGGAGTCCCGCAAGTCGAGGTGACGTTCGACATCGATGCGAACGGGATCCTGTCGGTGAAAGCAAAGGACAAAGCCACGGGGAAGGAGCAACAGATCACGATTACCGCATCGACGAACTTGTCGAAGGACGAAGTAGAGAAGATGAAGAAAGATGCGGAGATGCACGCCGCGGACGACAAGAAACGTCACGAACTGGTCGAAACGCGCAACATGGCCGAATCGATGGCGTACACGAGTGAAAAAATGCTGAAGGACGCGGGTGACAAGGTTTCGGCCGACGATAAAAAGCCGGTCGAGGAAAAAATCGCGGCGCTCCGCGCACTCAAAGACAGCGAAGACGTCGAGGCGATCAAAAAAGCGGCGGATGAACTCGCGACCGCCGCGCAGAAAGTCGGGGCCGCGATGTATGAGAAAGAGAAGCAGGAAGCAGGGAGCACGGAGCAAGGGGGTGCGGAGACAGCGGGGGATGCGCCGAAGGCTGACGAGCCAAAATAGCAAACATGCCCCTTCACGCCGTGATGTTTGATCTGGATGGGACGCTCGTCGACAGCGAGATGTTGTGGACCAAGGCGATCGGCGGGATGATCAATGATCTCGGGAAGACGTATGATCCGGCGTTCCAGAAAAACATCATGGGGACGCCCGGTGTCGTTGCGTCGCAGCTGCTGAAAAAGGAATATGATCTCGAAGCGCCGGCGGAAGAGATCGATCGCGTGAAGAACGTGTATTACGAAAAGATTCGCAGGGAACACGGGCCGGAAGCAAAACCGGGGGCGGATCGGCTGCTTCGGGAAATCCATGCCGCGGGGGTTCCCATCGCGCTCGCAACGAGCGCCGAGCGTTCCGTCGCTGAAGAGATTTTACGAAATCTCGGATGGCTGGAGATGTTTAAGGAAATCGTCGTGACGGCAGAAGTACAAAACGGCAAGCCGGCTCCGGACATTTACCTCGAAGCCGCCCGTCGCATCGGATGCCGGCCGGGTTCGTGCGTCGCGTTTGAAGATTCCCCGAACGGCGTCCGGAGCGCGGCGAGCGCGGGGTTGGTGGTCGTCGGCGTGAAAGATACGCGGTACGTCGCAGAACTTCCGGGCGCCGCGCTCGCCGTTTCCTCATTGGAAGAGATGACGCTGGACCGGATTCGCGCGTTGGTGGCCGTCTGAAAACTATGTCCAAGGACTACTACGACATTCTCGGCGTCCCGAAGGGCGCAACCGCAGACGACGTGAAAAAGGCGTTCCGTCGTTTGGCGCACGAACACCATCCGGACAAGGGGGGAGACCAGCAGAAATTCAAGGATATCAATGAGGCGTATCAGGTGCTCGGGGATGCGGAGAAGCGCGCGACCTACGATCGTTTCGGTTCTGCCGCCTTCGAACAGGGGGGGATGGGAACGGGCGGTTTCGGAGGATTTGGAGGATTCCAACAGGGCGGTTTCAACATCAACATGGACGATATGGGGGATCTCGGCGATATTCTCGGCGGGATGTTCGGATTCGGGGGCGGCCGCGGCGCGCGGCATTCGCGCGGGCAGGATATACACGTGGATGTGACGTTAGAGTTCCAGGAAGCCGTGTTCGGCGCGACAAAAACGGTCAAACTGTACAAGCACGACGCCTGCACGGAATGCGGAGGAAGCGGCGCGGCGAAAGGAAGCGGCGCGGTCCCATGCAAGGACTGCGGGGGAAACGGGAGCGTAACGAAGACACAGCGAACGATGTTCGGAAATGTGCAGATCCAGCAAACGTGCTCGGAATGCCACGGGCGCGGGAAGGTTCCCGAAACGCTGTGTGCGACCTGCAAAGGGTTGGGCATCGAGCGGCGGCACAAGGAAATCAGCATCGCCATCCCCGCCGGGATTTCGGAAGGAGAAACGATCCGTGTTGCCGGGGAAGGGGAGCATCCGGGGCGCGGCGCCAATCCCGGAGATCTGTTCTTGCGGATCCACGTTCGGCCGCACAGAACCTTCACCCGCGAGGGTTCCGACATCCACTCGGTCGTCCAGGCGCCGTATTCCATGGTCGCGCTTGGCGGGAGCATCGCCGTCGCGACCGTTGACGGGGACGTTGATCTGAAAATTCCCGCGGGCGCGCAAAGCGGCACGGTGTTTACGCTGCGGGGCAAGGGCGTTCCGTTCCTCCGATCACGCGGCCGCGGAGACCATTTTGTCACGATTCAGACGCGCGTCGACACGAAAATGAGCCGTGAACAACGCGAATTGCTTGAAAAGCTGCGCAACGCGGGGCTGTAAGGGGTGTAACGCATCGGCCGCATTATCGTATACACTCACGGGGCATGGACAAGGCACGATTCCCTCAATTCTACCGCAAGCATCTCACGCCCATTTACAGGTTTATGTATTACCGGGTCGGCGGGAACGCGGAGCTGGCGCAGGACCTCACCCAGGACGTCTTTCTGAAGGCGTTGGAAGCGTTTGAGCGTTACGACGAGTCCGTGAGCACCTCATCGTGGATTTACACGATCGCCCGGAATCACTTGATCACCGCGATGTCCAAATTGCGTCCGCAGATCGACCTGGAAGAAATCGCGAATACCCTTGGCGACGGAATCAACTGGGTAGAACGGATGGCAACGAATGACGACGAACGGCAATTGCTCCGGGCGATGGACGAGCTTCCTCCGGAGGACGCCCGGCTGCTCCGTGAGAAACACCTGGAAGGATGGTCGTACGAAGAGATCGGGGAGCGTGAGGGGAAGTCGCCCGGTGCGTTGCGAGTCCAAGCCCACCGGACGCTGAAGCGGCTGCGAACGATATTGAAGAACCCAAAGGTATGTTGAACTGGATCATCGAACGGAAACTGAAACGCATCGGAAAACGCGCCGACCCGCCGCCGGCGTTCGTTTCGGCGATGGAAAAACGGATCCTCGTGGAACTCCCGGCTCGGACGCCGTTCCGCGCCTGGAAGTTGGCGGCCGGATCGCTCACGAGCGCGTCATTGGTGCTTGCGGGGACGGGCGCGTATGCATACACGTCCGAAGACGTCGTCCCGGAACATCCGCTCTATCCCGTTCGGGAAGCGATCGAGCGCGCGGATGCGGCGCTTGCGCGTTCTCCGGAGCGTCGGGCCGAGGTGGAGGTGAAGAACCTGATGCGCCGACTGAACGAACAGCGCGTGATGGAGCGACGGAACGCCGCGGTTTCCCCCGAGCAGGTCAAACGGTTTGAGGGGCAGCTCGATACGGCCTTACAACAGCTCGATCGCGTTCAAACGGAAACGCAGGAAAAACTCGACCGGCGCGTGGATCGGCTCGAAAAGGCGTACAGCGCCTCGCTTGAGCGGCTTGAAATGAAGGTGAAGGATGAGCAAAAAAAGGAGGCGCTCAAAAAAACGCTTGACGAGCACCGCGAGCGGGTACAACGAAAAATCGAGACGTTGAACGAAGAGCGGCGGAAACGGTTTGAGCTCCGGGAGGCGAAGCTCAAACGCACGCAAGAACGGTTGGAGTATATCCGCGACGGAATCAAACAACCGCTGCTGCGTCAGGTTTTCATCAAACCCCTTGCGACGACCACGACGATCCGGATGGACGAACCGACTAGCTCGACACCGGAAGGATCACGATTTCTCTCGCGGTAAATTCTTCCTTCAATCGAATATCCTCGTTCGCGCTGACCCGAACCCTGCCTCCTTCGGTCGGGATATCCGTCCACTTCGCGGCCGTTCGGCCGACCGGGATGGGCGCGGTGTCAGGAGTTGCTGATGCCGCGGCGAGTTCGTCGGGCGACGCTTCTTTTTGGATGAAGATTTTCGTTTCAGGACCGATTCGGACCACCCGTTCGTCCGGAACCCCATCCGCGAGCGGGTCCGTGTCCAAACTTTCCTGGACCACGATGACGAGACCCTGCTCGACGGCCATCACGCTTCCCGTCAGCACGGTGGACTCGACCGGAAGCGCACAGAGACCCGCGGTGGAAAGACGATCCCGCGCCGCGTTGTAGCCTTCTTTGTAGCCCGCTTGTCGCTCGGCGTCCGGGTTGAACCCAAGACCGTTCAGCGAAAGACCGGACGGTTGCGTGAGCCATGCGTTCAGCCCGACAAGCACGAGCGTCGTGATCACGACGGCGACACAGAGCACGGTCAGCAAGTAACGGCTGTAGGATTTTATTTCCATATGATTGCTGCGATAAGTATACCACAGCCCCCGCGACACCATGGGCGCATCGCGGATCGGAAAAATTCCGGTGGCAATTTCAGTTGACAAACCTCCGAATTTCTGGTTCGATGGAACCGCCATTACTACCTCAAAAAAGTGATGGGTCCTTTGACAACTCACTGGCGTTTGGAGGAGACATGAACGGACGCAACTCGCGTGTGGCGATCGCGGTCACGACGCTCAATGCGTTCGTGATTTTCGCAAGCTGTGACGATGGATCCATGGGTCCCGGAACAACATCCTGCCCGATGACCTGCAAGGATGCCGGGTACGATCACGCCGTCGAGGAGACGGGATCGTCCGGAAGCTCCGAATCCGGCATCGGTGGAGCCGGATCGGGCAGCGGTGGTTCCTCGGAATCGGGTGCCTCGGGCGCAGGCGCCGGCAGTCAGGATGCCGGCGCGGACGTCGTTGACGGATGTCTGTGCGAAGCGGGTCCCGGCGGCTCGGGCGGCTCGTCCAACGGAGGCGCCGGCGGCCAAGGCGGCGCCGGGGATACGGGCGGAAGCGGAGGAACCGGCGGCGGGGCGGGTGATGCCAGCGTAGGTGGCTCCGGTGGAGCCGGCGGCGCAGGCGGATCCGGAGGTCAAGGCGGTGGCGGGGCAGTATGCCCCACGTGGGCGAGCAGCTCTGCCTTCACGTGCGGATCCTGGACCGAGGAATCGGCGCCGGGGACGTTCACACTCCTGTACGGCGTTTGGGGATCCTCCGCCACGGACATCTTCGTGGTCGGCGGCGACTATACCGTCGGCCGCATCGCGTATTCCTCCGGCTCCGGTTGGACGGAAATGTCGGGGGTGCCGGACTCGAAGATCCTGTACGACATCACGGGGTTCGCCTCGAACAACGTGTACGCCGTCGGGCGCGGTTCGACCGGTGTCTACGACGGGATCCTTTTTCACTACAACGGCACGACCTGGTCGAAGGTGGCGGGGACGCCGTCGGTCAGCGGGATCTACGGCGGTCACTACCAGGCGATCTGGGGAACGGGGTCGAACAACCTCTACATCCTCGGATATAACGGCGACGAGAACGACGCCAACAAGAAGCAGAATGTCGTGTTCCACTGGAACGGCTCCGCGTGGACGGACATGGCGCTGCCGTCGGTCATGCCGCGAACCTGGCCCGCCGACATCTGGGGTTACGGAAACGAGCTCTGGGTGGTGGGCGTCGTCTTCGACGCGAGCGACAACGGCGATGGCGTCCTGTACCACTTCGACGGGAGCGTCTGGACGGTCTCGCAGCCATCCGAATTCGCGGGACCAACGGGAGCGATCCAAAGCGTCCACGGAACGGATGCATGTCACGTGGTGTTGTGCGGATACCGCGACGACAGCGGGACGTTCAAGGGGTCGGTTCTTCGATGGGACGGGACGGCATGGAACCCGTTCACGAAGAGCGCAACGGTGTGCTATTCGGCCGTGACGTCCGGACCGCACGCGACGATGTTCCTCGCCCCGGGAGCGAACAATAACGGAGTCGTCGGCTTGTCCGACGGAATGGACGGCTTCACGCTGGGCAATTCGCCCGCAATCAGCACGTCCGCGCCCCGTTCGATGTTCCGTCTTCAAGGGACAAATACCCACTACCTCGTGGGTGACGGTTCCGGAGACGTGAAGATCTCCCATGCCGACTGCCAGTGAGCGATCCTACGGCCTTCGCGTTTGACGCAAGGCCTTTTTTATTTGCCGTGGTATACTTTATCGGTATGAAAAAGATGTCTCTTCGTGTCGCGGCTATTTGCGGCGGGTTGTTTCTGCCCATGGTCGCTTTCGCCGCCTTTGTCGGACCCTCGCAGTCACCACCCATGGGAAACGTTCCGGGTGTTGTGTGGAATATCCCTGCAAGCGATGCGACAAAGAAGCAAACGGGAACCGAATACAATGTCGCCGGTGCCGCGCGGATTGGCGACGATCTGTTCATGAGTAATTCAAAAGCGCTTCGGGTCGACGCCGTCGGAAAAACATCCTTGAATCTTGGAAACTGGGATCCGGGGTTGCTTTCACAGTTCAAACTCAACGTCATCGGAGACATCAAGACAGATAACTCCGACGGCGCGGTCGGTCGCGTCTCCGCGTATGAGTTTTGTTATCAGGATGTTGCCGGGAATCCGACAAACTGTATTACGGACTGGCCATCCGGCGGAGGCCCGGTGTCAGATATCTGGGTGGATACGGCGGGGGATGTCATGACGGGACTTCTCAACATCGCCGTCCCCGGCGGATACGCGCTTCTTGCACAGTCGCAAAATCCCGGCGGAATTGCGATCCAGGCGCAAGGCAACAACATCGGCGGATATTTCCAAGCGGAGAACTATCCCGTCTATGCGAAAACCGCCACACCCGGCAGCGGAACGGCGGTTTACGGACTCAACGGACAGACCGGTGCCGTGTTTTCGGGGACGGACCTCGGCGTGAAAGGTACGGGGACGGCATCACGATCCGTCGGAGGATCGTTTAGCGGTGACGGGGATGGGGTTATCGGGATCGGAAACATCTCCGGGGTGACAGGCGGAACGAAAGTTGCCGGCGTCGGAGCGGGCGTATATGGCTACGCGGGGCAATACGGAGGTCATTTTACAGGTTTTAATTATGGAATTCTGGCTCACGCGCCAACCGGAGCGATCAATGCGTACGACGATAATAACGACACGACGGCCTACCTTGCATCCGGCGTGTATGGGCTCCAGGCGTACGGGGAGTTGATCGGCGTCTACGGAAGCGGCCCCCTCTACGGCGTGTATGGGATTGACAACAGCACAAGCAAATACGGGATTCTCGGGTATGGGAATTACAGTTTTTATGGAAACAGCGATATCGAAGCTCCGAATAACGTCCCGAGCTCCTGTGCAACGACGGCGGTGGCGTCAGGCGCGGGGACGTTCCAGTGTCCGAGCGGTAAATTCATGTCGGGAGTAAGAAAAAATGCATCAAACGTCGTAGATGGAATCGTGTGTTGTGAATTATAGGGGATTGCTGGTAGTCTGATGTTCATGTTGAAGCTTTGGAATACTTCCAGCCGGACAATTGAAGAGTTCCAGCCGATCGCGTCGAAGCGGATCGGGATGTACGCGTGCGGGCCGACCGTTTACCAGCGGGCGCACATCGGCAATTTTCGCGCGTATGTCTTTGAAGACATCCTTCGGCGCGTCCTTGAGCGCGAGGGATACGGCGTGACGCACGTCGTTAATATCACGGACGTCGGACATCTCGTCGGGGACGTGGATGAAGGCGTAGACAAGGTCGAACAGGCCGCGCGTTCCGCCGGTAAAACCGCGTGGGACATCGCGCGGGAGTTTGCGGATCTGTTTCTCGTGGACCTGAAGCGGCTGGGGATCGAGTTGCCGACGAGGATGCCGAAGGCGACGGACAACATCCCGGAGCAGATCGCGCTGATCCAGGAGCTGGAGCGAAAAGGGTTTACGTATACGACGAGTGACGGCGTCTATTTTGACACGTCGAAATTTCCAGAATACGGATCGTTCTCCGGCCAACCGCTTGAGGAAAAGGAGGAGGGAGCGCGGGTCATAACGAACCTCGAAAAACGGAACTCGACGGATTTTGCCCTGTGGAAATTTTCACATCCAAACGGAAGATCCTTCGACTCCGCTCAGGATGACATACAGACGAAACGTCAGATGGAATGGGACAGCCCGTGGGGCGTCGGGTTTCCCGGATGGCATATCGAATGCTCCGCCATGTCGAGGAAGGAGCTCGGACAGCCGTTCGACATCCATGCCGGTGGCGTTGATCACATTTCGGTCCACCATGAGAATGAAATTGCGCAAAGCGTCGCGGCTTATGGCGCGCCCCTCGCGCGATACTGGTTTCACGTCGAATTCCTGCTCGTCGACGGGCAGAAGATGTCAAAATCCCTCGGAAACACGTACACGCTCGAGGATCTGGAGAAAAAAGGGTTCGATCCGCTTTCGTACAGGTATTTCCTTCTCGGCGCGCACTACCGGCAAAAGCAGAATTTTACCTGGGAGGCGTTGAGCGCGGCGAAACAGGCGCTCACGAAACTCCGTCACGCGGTTCGAGGATGGGACGAGCCGAAGACGGGCTGCGCGGATTTGGAAGCCGAATTTTTCTCCGCGCTGCATGCCGACCTGAACACACCTCAAGCTTTGGCCGTTCTCTGGAAAACGGTGGATTCCGAAGTTCCGACGTCCGCAAAAGCGGAGACGGTCCGAATGATGGACCACATCCTTGGTCTCGGCCTCTCGGGGATCATCGCCAAGCCGATTCCCGTCCCGGACGCCATCAGGTCTCTCCTTGACGCCCGTGCATCCGCCCGCGAACAGAAAAACTGGTCTGAATCAGACCAGCTTCGCGACGAGATGGTGTCGCTCGGATGGAACGTCGAAGATACGTCGGACGGCCAACGTCCGCATCCGGCCGATTAAAGCCACTTCATCTTCCGGAAAAACCAGATCATCCCGAGAACACCGAGCGCCATTAGGCCGAGGATGAGCCAAAACCCCTGCGGGTGGCCGACGAGCGGCATATTTTGGACGTTCATCCCGAAGACGGCCGCGATCAGGGTCAGGGGAAAAACGAGTACCGCAAAAATCGTGAGGGTTTTCATGATCTCGTTGATCCGGAAATCAATGAGCGAGGCGTTTGTTTCGTGCAGGGCGTTGATCGTATCTCGCTGGACCTCAAGCGTGTCCCACAGCTCCTTCGTCTGTTCGACCAGCCGTTCGAAATACACCTCCAACTCTCCGATGGGAAAACGGCCTTCCGAGTAACGGATGAGGTTGCGGATCACCGACTTATGGCCCTGAAGCGCCTTTCGGACGTTCACGATGTTCGTTTTGACGCGCAGGAGTTCCTCTATGAGCCCCTTCTCGAATTCCTGGAACATCCGCCGTTCGAGCTTGTCGATGTCCTCGGACAGGTGGATGAGAATGGGCGAAACCTCCTCCAGGAGATCGTCCAGGATGAGGTAGAGGACGTGGCTTACGCCGTCGATTCCGCACAATTTTTTCTTTCGTTCCTCGTCCTTTGACGACCTCGATCCGGCCTCGAACAACCGGACCAGCGGCGGCAGGGCGTCCGCGTTGACCGTAATCAGGTGGTCCCGTCCGATGATGAAATCGACTTCGGACGAAAAAATGGTGCCCGTCTTTCGGTCATACACCGGGTACAGGAGGATCATGAACAAGTAGTCCTCCCGCGGGACGAGCTTCGGACGCTGGAGCGGAGGCAGGATCTCCTTCAGGTCGATCGGATGGATGTCAAATCCTCGCCGCAGGGCGTCGATGTTTTTCCGTTCGTGGTTCGTCACATGGACCCACTCGACATTCCCGACGGTGACGCTCTTGATGTTTGGGGTTTTCTTCTTGACCACGGACGAATGATACCACGCCTGTGATACAATGGACGTATGCCGAACGAGCAATCCCTCATCAGACCGGAACGGCCTCCGTCGGGGGAAGCTGCGCGGGAACTGACGAACGTCGAAGCGGACGAGCGTGCGTTCGAGCAGTCGCCGGAATCCAAAGAAACGTTTTTGGAAGAAGCCGCGGAGGCCGCTCCGGCCGCGGCTCCGTCTCAAACCGCCGCCCCGTCACCGGCAAAGACCGGCAAGCCGGTAAAAGACGAAACGCTCGTCCATGTGGAAAAAATCATGGAAGAAGGGCTCGGAACGCTGTACGTGACCCTCCCGGAGTCCGCGCGTCCCCTCTTCAAGCAAAAAGGGGAGGAGGCGGCCACGGAGATCGCGACCATGGTCCGGAGTCTTAAAATCCACGCCGGACGCGTGCTCCGCCTGCTCCGGGACTGGCTGCTCACGATTCCAAAGGTCAACCGTTTTTTCCTGGAACAGGAAGCGAAAATCAAGACCGATACCGTGATCCAGCTCGCGGAAGCCACGCGCGAGGAGCTCCAAACACGACCATGATCGCGATGCTCTTCCAAGTAGACGTGTTTGACGAGACGGCCGTCGCCGCCCCGTTGAGTGTCGGTTCGGTTCTGGCGAACCCGATCGTGGTGCTGATCTCCGTCCTGGTCGGCATCGCGTTTGTCGCGACCGTCGTCCTGTTTCTCGTGCGGCGGGCGTACAACCGATCCGGACGGGCGCGGCGGGCGTTCGGAATGGTCGTGCTCCTCATCCGCGTCCCGAAGGAAACAAAAAAAGAAGACGAGGGCGGAACGTCCCAGCAACGGATCCAAGAGACGATCGCCGTGATGGAAACGATCTTTTCCACGATCGGTTCGTTCAAGGCGGAGCGGGGCGCCCTCGCGTGGCTGTTCGGGCGCGAGGATCACTTCGCATTCGAGATCGTGAGTCACAAAGACAAGATCTCCTTTTACGCGGCGGCGCCCGCGGCCTATCGCGGGTTCATCGAGGAACAGGTCCACGCCCAGTACCCGCACGCGCAGATCGACGAGGTCCCGGACTACAACCTGTTCTCGCCGACCGGGATCGTCTTCGGCAGCTATCTGATGCTCCGGCGGTCGAGCGGATTCCCCATCAAGACGTACCGGAAACTCGAATCCGATCCGCTGAATTCCGTCACGAACGCCCTGTCGAAGGTGACGGGCGATGACGGGGCGGCCGTGCAATACGTCGTCCGGAGCGCCCGGCCGAGCTGGCGGAGCGAAGGGTTGCGGATCGCTCGGGCGATGCAGCAGGGGAAAAAACTGTCTGACGTGAAAGGCGGCACGATCGTCTCGTCGGTCGGCAAAGAACTCAAAGGGTTCGCGACGACGAAGCCCGCCGAACGGAAACCGCAAGAACCGTATCGCCTCACCCCGCTCGAGGAGGAAATGGTGAAGGGTCTCGAAGAAAAGGCGGCGAAAGCCGGCTTGGACGTGAACGTCCGCATCGTCGTCTCGAGCGCGGACCCGAACCGCGCGCAGCGACACATGAACGACATCCTCGGCGCGTACGGCCAGTACAACATCTACGAGTACGGCAATTCGTTCGTGAAGAACGCGCCGAGGTTCCAGACGGTGCTCATCCGTCATTTCATCTACCGCCATTTCGACACGAGATATTCCATGGTCCTGAACTCCGAGGAACTGGCATCGCTCTACCACATGCCGCTCCCATCGACGGAAACGCCGAAGATCAACTGGCTCCTGGCCCGTCGGGCGCTCCCGCCGACGAATCTCCCGACGGAGGGGATCGTTCTCGGCCATTCGGAATACCGCGGACATGACTACGTCATCCGGATGAAGCCGCAGGACCGCCGACGGCACACGTACATCATCGGGAAATCCGGATCCGGGAAAACCGAGCTCATGAAGAGCATGGTCAAACAGGATATCGAGGAAGGCCGGGGCGTCTGCGTCATCGACCCGCACGGCGACTTCGCCGATGACGCGCTGTCGTTCGTCCCGCGGGAACGCGCGGAGGACGTGATCTATTTCAGCCCGGCCGACACGGAGCGGCCGCTCGGGTTGAACATGCTCGAATACGATCCGAACTATCCGGAGCAGAAGACCTTCGTCATCAACGAGATGCTGAAGATCTTCGACAAGCTGTACGACTTGAAGTCCACCGGCGGCCCGATGTTCGAGCAGTACATGCGCAACGCGATGATCCTCATCATGGACGATCCGGAAACGGGAAGCACGCTCATGGAGATTCCGCGCGTCCTTGCGGACGAAGAGTTCCGCGCGCTCAAACTTTCGAAATGCAAAACACAGGTGGTGAAGGATTTTTGGACGAAAGAAGCGCAAAAAGCGGGCGGTGAAGCGTCCCTCCAAAACATGGTTCCGTACATCACGTCAAAGCTGACGCCTTTCATCTCGAACGACGTCATGCGGCCCATCATCGGACAGCAGAAAAGCGCGTTCAACGTGCGGCAGGTCATGGACGAGGGGAAAATCCTCCTTCTGAACCTCTCCAAAGGAAAACTCGGGGACATCAACGCGTACCTCATCGGGATGGTGCTGGTCGGAAAAATCCTCATGGCGGCGCTGTCTCGGACGGACATGGAGCCGGAAAAACGGAAAGATTTCTATCTCTACATCGACGAGTTTCAGAATTTCCTGACGGATTCCATCTCCGCCATCCTGTCCGAAGCGCGGAAATACGGGTTGGACCTCGTGATTGCGCACCAGTTTATCGGACAGCTCGCGCAGAAGGGGGATACGCTCATCCGGGACGCGATTTTCGGGAACGTGGGGAGCATGATGGCGTTTCGCGTCGGCCCGGACGACGCGGAATTCCTCGAAAAGGAATTCGCACCGGTGTTCGGCCAATACGACCTGATCAACGTCGAAGCGTTCACATGCAACGCGAAGATCCTGATCGACAACACCGCGACGCGTCCGTTCAACATGAAGCCGTATCGCGCGATTCCCGGTCCGGACAAGGAGCTCCCCGCGATGATTCGGGAACTATCGCGCTACAAATACGGGAGGAAACGTGCGTTGGTTGAGGCGGAGATCCAGGAGCGGACCGCCGCGGCCGAGCGTGCGTCTGATTCAATTGCGTGATCTTCTCGCAACCACAGGAAGGTTGTGTTACCATACCTGTGGATAACAACGTGGGTGGGGAAAAAGAAGGCATGGCCAAAAACAAAACGGCACAACCGTCTTCGGATACGGACATCGCGCCGGAGCATGGGACAGAAAGCAAAGCGACGATCAACGCGGTTGAGACGAAGTTGATGTTGTCGAAAAAAATCATCTCGAGCGTCCGCGAGCAGTTGAATCAGCTTGAACGGCTCCTCTCGAGCGAGGCGGACGCGTCTTCGATTGATGATCTCGTCACAAAACAAGTGACGTCCACGGGGGAATTTTTAGGCCCACAATCCGGAGGCCGGATTGTGGAAGGGGTGTTTGACGGACAAAACATGGTCGGTTCGGACGGCCACCAGTATCTCGTCCCCCAGAATTACGCATCGAAGTCAAAACTCGTCGAGGGGGACATTTTGAAACTAACGATCCAGCCGAGCGGAGGATTCTTGTTCAAACAAATCGGGCCGATCGAGCGCGAACGCATCGTCGGGATGCTCGTTCGGGACGAGAACACCCAGTCCTGGAAGGTGGTGGCGGATGGAAAGAAGTACAGCGTTCTGCCCGCGTCCGTGTCTTACTTCAAAGGGCAGCCGGGAGATGACGCCGTCGTCTTGATCCCGCGATCCGCCCCTTCCCGGTGGGCGGCGATTGAAAACGTGATAAAGAAGGAGTAGGGTGGGCTCCTATGTCCCTCAGCCGCACGCACAGACCGACGCGCTTCAAGGAAATTACGGGCCAGCCGAACATCACCGAGACCCTGCGCAAACAGGTCGCCGCGGGAAAAACCGCCCACGCGTACCTGTTTTCCGGTCCCCGCGGCGTCGGAAAAACGACCACGGCGCGCGTCCTTGCCAAAGCCCTGAATTGCGAACGTCCGGACGACGGTGAACCGTGCGGCGCATGCGCCCGGTGCCGTTCCAACGCGGAAGGATCATCGATCGACATCATCGAGATTGACGCCGCGTCGCATAACGGCGTTGATCATGTGCGGGAATCGATCTTGGAGCATGTCCGCTTCACGCCGGTCAGTAATCCCTACAAGCTCTACATTCTCGACGAGGCGCATATGCTCACGGGAGCCGCGTGGAACGCGATGCTGAAGACGCTCGAAGAACCACCGACGTACGCGATCTTCATGTTCGCGACGACGGAGCTGCACAAGATCCCGCTGACCATACAGTCGCGCTGCCAGCGGTACGACTTCAAGCGGATCCCCGCCGAACCGCTCGCCGCAAGGCTCCGTGACCTCGCCGCCCGCGAGGGGGCGACGCTCGCGCCGACGGTCGTGGACTCGATCGTCCGGCATGCGGACGGATGCCTCCGCGACGCCGAGACCTTGCTGGGACAACTGCTGACCCTCGGAGAAACAAACATCACCGAGGACGTCGCGGGGTTCGTGATCCCGGTCTCTCGGATGCCGCGCGCGGCGCAGCTCCTGGAGGCGCTCGCGCAGCTCGTCGCGGATCAGGCTCACGGTC